>JAFXZC010000004.1 GCA_017541445.1 Bacilli bacterium | reverse complement strand
CTTTTTTATATTCATTAACAACCATCTCTTTAAAATTTTTATCATAATGTTTTCCCATAAAAATAACACCTCACTTTCTTGAGATGTTATTTTACATTAAACTATTCTTTTTTTAAAGTGTCCAAAATGGGGTTCACTTCATATTGTTGTTCTTTTTTATATGTTATAATGATAATAGGTGATAATATGAAGAAGATATTGTTTATTTTAATACTTTTAATTCCTTTTATAGTATATGCTGAATATGATGAAAGTAAAGTTACTGTTGAATCAATTGATTTAGCATATATAGAAGGATTTGCTAGAAATAATGGGGTTTCTGTAGATGGTAATGGTATTAATCTTTCTTGTTATGTTGGAGATGTAGGAGATAGGTTAGTATATAATTTAGTTGTTAAGAATGAATCTGGTGAAGATGTAGAACTATATCATAGATTAGATAAAGGAGATAATATTAATTATGTATTAATGGCACCTGATTTAGATTATGTAGTTAAAAATAATAGTAGTAAGACTTTTCAATTAAGTGTTGAATATGTTAATCAAGTTAATGTTAGTAATTTAGTAAATGGTCCTATTAGTAGTAATCATAATTATGTATTTGAAATTAGTAATGAACTTGGTCAAGATGATAGTAATTTTCTTGGTATTTTAGATGGTGGTAATACTAATAATGCTGTAGTACCTGCAACAGTAGATAATCCTAATACTAAAGCTGTTAAGAATATACTTGCTATAGTATGTATTATATTTATTATTAGTATAGGTTTATTTTTAATATTAAGAAGAAAGAATAGAATAGGTAAATTATTTGTTATAGTTGGTTTAATAGGTATTATTACTCCTATAATAGTATATGCTTATAAGAGTGTTGGTATTAAAGTAAAAACAAATGTTAATATTAAAGAACCTATTGTTACTTATTCTAATAATAGTAATAGAGATACTATTAAAAATAATGAAATAGTTAAGATAGGTAATGAAGAGTTCTATGTAATAGGTAGAGAAGATGATGATTTAATATTATTTGCTAAATATAATTTAGCTGTTGGAAAATATAGAGTTAGTTCAGGAGCCAATGGTAATGTGAGTGAACGTACAGATGAAAATTATTATAGGCAAAGTAGTCTTGCTGTTGGTGTTACTGGTGAAAATGTTTACCATGGAGTAGTATCTGCTGCTTCTTCCACTTATTGGAAGAGTACAACTGATAGTAGTTTATATGTAGATCCTACTTATCCTAATATTTATAATTATAAAAATAATGCATTTCAATACTTTAAAATATATGAGAATTATTTAAAAGATTTAGGTGTTAATGTTAAAGAAATTAGATTGTTAGATTATAAAGAAGCTATTAAATTAGGTTGTAGTGAAACTGAAGGTAATTGTAATAATGCTCCTGAATATTTAACAAAGACTTCATTTTGGTTAGGTAATGCTGGAAGTGGAACAGAGATATGGACTATTAGTAATGAGGGAGTATTTGAAAAGAGTTTATATAGTACCGCTTATGTGTATGGAGTAAGACCTGTTATTAAAATAGGTAAGAGTGTAGTATCTTATGAAGATAATGATACATATCCTTTATGTAGAAAAGCAAAAGAATTGCATAAGGGACTATGTTTAAGAACTGATACTTATGCTTGTATTGGTAATGGAAGCGAAGTTACTTTTGGAACTTTAGTTAATGGTAATCCTAAAGTAGGAGATGCTTACGATTGTGATGTTAATAATGATGGAGTATATGATGCTCATAATGAAAGATTTTATTATATAAAGAGTGAAGGAAATAATTCAGTATTGATATATAGTAAAAATACGGGTAGTAAGTCTTATTATGCTGATGATAGTGATAATTGGCATGGTCCACAATTAGCTTATCAATATTTACCTACTAATAAAGAGTGGTCTAATCCTGGATTAATTCCTCCAGGTACAAGAAACATAGTTAATGAATTAGGTGGTAATACTACTAATAATGGTGCTAATACAATTGAAAGTTTTACTTATACTAATAGAGCTGCTAGACTTTTAACTTATCAAGAAGTAAATGATATTTGTGATATTAGTGATTTAAGTAGTTGTTTATTCTTATTAGATAATTTAGATTATTATTTATATAAGAGTAATTATATAACTGATACTTATTGGTTAGAAACTCCTTATTCAGCGCATGCTAAAAAAGATTATTTGATATCTGGTGGTATGAAAAAAGTTGATACAAGTTTTTGTTATTATGCTAGTGGTGAATATTGTGATTTTGAAACTATGGTTCGTCCTGTTATAACTATTAAGACAAGCGATTTAGAAAAATAAAAAAAACAACTATTGTTGTTCTTTTTATATGTTATAATGATAATAGGTGATGATATGAAAAAGATATTATTTATGTTAATATTATTAATTCCTTTTATAGTATATGCTGAATATGATGAATCTAAAATAACTATTGAATCATTTGGTATGAGTTCTCATGAAGGGAATGGTAGTGAAAATGCTACTGCAGTTATAAATGGTAAAAATGTTAATTTTAATTATGAAGTATCTGATGTTGGAGATAAAATAACATTTGATATGGTTATTAAAAATGAATCTGGTGAAGATATTGAAGTTTATAATAGGTTAGATAAAAGTAATTATATAGATTATATGTTAATATCACCTGATTTAGATTATGTAGTTAAAAATAATAGTACTAAAACTTTTCAATTAGTAGTTGAATATGTCAATCAAGTAGATGAGGCATTACTAGCTAGTGGTAGTATTAGAGATGATAAAACTTATAAGTTAGAGGTATCTAATGAAATAGGAAGAAATGCTGATGCATTAGGTATTGATGATGTTACTCATGATGCAGTAGATCCGACTCCTACTAGTGTACCTGCAACAGTAGATAATCCTAAAACTTTATCAGTTAAAAATATACTTGCAATAGTATGTATTATATTTGTAATTAGTATAGGTTTATTTTTAATAATAAGAAGGAAGAATAGATTAGGT
>JAFXZC010000017.1 GCA_017541445.1 Bacilli bacterium | reverse complement strand
TTACCAAAAATTATTAAATAATTAAATCAATAACAAAAAAAATTAATAAAAATTAAGCAATAAATCTGAGAAAAATTAATTTAATTTAATTAATTCCGATGAAGTTAGCAGGACTCATTGCTCTTCTTTTACTCTCCGCTATCTATTGCAAATCCAAGGAAGAATGGAAATCAAGATCAATTTACCAACTTTTAACAGATCGTTTCGCTCGTTCCTCTGATACTGGTTACTGCAATTACAGCCAATATTGTGGTGGTAACTACAGAGGTCTTATCAACAAATTAGACTATATTAAAGGTATGGGATTTGATGCCATCTGGATATCTCCAATCATTGAAAATACTGAAGGATCATATCACGGATACCATTTCACTAATTTATACAACTTAAACTACCACTTCGGATCTGAAGACGACTTCAAAGAATTAGTCAAAACTTGCCATTCCAAAGATATCTGGGTTATGGTAGATGTTGTTGCTAACCATGCTGGTCCAGTTGGAACTGATTTCGGAAGAATCAACCCATTTAATAGAGCTGAACATTATCATGATTGGTGTGAAATTAATAACTGGCGCAATCAATGGGAAGTCGAAAATTGTCGTTTATGTGGTTTACCAGATTTAAAGCAAGAGAATGATTGGGTCACTCAGAAATTATTAGAATGGATCCATGACTTGGTCCAAAAATATAATTTGGATGGTATCAGAATAGATACAATTATGGAAGTACCTAAATGGTTCTGGGATAAATTCAGAGCTTCTGCTGGTGTATTCCAAATTGGTGAAGCTTTCGATGGAAATGCAGGATATGTTGCTGATTATCAAAACCATTTAGATTCTGTCTTCAACTATCCATTATATTATACAATTAAATCATCTTTCTGCGGTTCATTCAGAAATTTAGAAGGTTATCTCTTTAATACTAGATCAGTATTCCCAGCTCCAGAATATATGGCTACTTTTGTAGAAAATCACGATAATCCAAGATGGCTTCATGATTGTGGTGATAGAGCTAAATTCACCAATGCTGTTATTTTCTCTCTTGTATGGGAAGGTATTCCAGTATTCTATTACGCTGGAGAACAATATTATGCTGGTGGTGCTGATCCAAATAACAGAGAACCTTTATGGGATAATTATAATACCAAATCCACATTATATCAACTTCTAGGAAAGGCCAATGCTTTGAGAAAAAAAGTCCAAATTTGGAATTATGCTATAACACAAAGATATGCTAATGATAATTTCTATGCTTTTACTAGAGGAAATGTATTAGCTTGCTTCACTAATGTTCAATCTTCTCAATATACAATTACTTATCATGATTTCAAAGACGGTGATAAATTGTGCAACGTACTTTACGATGGAGATTGTGTTACTGTTAGTGGAAGAAATATTAATATCAACATGGGTGACTATCCAAAGCTTTATGTGAAACAATAAGCGCGTTTGATATCGAGTTATATATAAGTTTTATATAAATTTAAATTATATAAAGGATAATTTTATTAAATAAAAATTTGCTTAATATTAAAGAAAATTTTGTTTGAATTCTTAATTTTAAAATATTTTTTTT
>JAFXZC010000025.1 GCA_017541445.1 Bacilli bacterium | reverse complement strand
TTTTTTATGAAGGCTTTTATATTAAAAAATTTGGATAATAAATTAATAAATTTTTAATTTAAATTTAATTATTGCAATCATTTAATTATAATAATATTATTGAATCTTATCAAAAAAAAAATAAATATTAAAATTAAAAATAATTAATTAATATTGTAATTTAATTTATTTAAATTTTATTAAATTAATATTAATTTTAATATTTTAATAAAAAAATTAAAATTATTTTTTAAAATAACATTATTATTAATTTATTGTATATAAACATAGTTTAGAAATAAATAATAAAATTAAATATTTTAAGATTAATTTTCTTTATTTTCTTCATCATTTTTTTGAACTAATTTTTCAAGTTTTTCTATTTTTTTATCCATTTTTTTTTTCATTTCATCTAACTTTTTAGTTGCATTTGCTCTGGCTTTATTATTTTTTTTTTCTATTTCTACTTTTTCTTCTTCTGTTTTTGCATTATTATAAGCTTCTTGTCTTTTTTCTTCTTTTATTTTTTCATCTTGAAGAGCTTTTTCATATTTTTGTTGTAATTCTGCTTTTTTTTCTTCAAATTCTTTTTCTGATATTTTATTCTTTTTATCATTTGCTTCTCCCATTTCTTTTTTTAAATCTTCTAATTGCTGTCTTTTCTCTTTTATATGATTTATTAATTCTTCATCATCAGGGAATAAATCTTTTACTACTTTTTCATCTATAGGTTTATTTTGTGCCATCAAACTATCAAATTTAGATAATAATTCATTTTTCTCTCTGTTTATTTTTGCTTGTAATTTACTTTTAGTTAAAGCAGCTTTTTCTTTTTGTCTTTGATATTCTTCTAGTCTTTTTTCTTTTTCTTCCATTTCTTGTTGTCTTTGAAGTATTTTGTAATCTTTTTGTCTATTTATTCTTTCAATATTTTTTTGTTTCTCTAATAATTTAACTCTCTTTTCTTCTATTTTTTTTTGATTTTCTTTATCTCTCTTTTTATTTTGTTTTTCTACTCTTTTATCTATCTCATCCATTTTTTGAAGTAATTCTTCTTTTCTTTTGTTTTCTTCTTTTTCTAAAGTAATTCTATTTTTTTCCGTTTTTAAATATTCTTCATCTATTTTTTTTAAATTTTGTTTACATATATCTTCTTTAGTTGCTGTTTTAGCCATTATAGCTTCTTCTAATTTTAATTGTTTATCGAAATAATTTTTTCTTCTTTCTTCTTCTTCTTTTTCAGCTTTTCTTAATTTTTTTTCTCTTTCTTTTTGCTTTTTTTCATTTTCTTTTTTTTGTTTAGCAATTTCTTTTTCTCTTGTTTCATAGAATTTCTCTAATTTTTCTTCTGAATTTTTTTCTTTTTCTTCTATTTTATTTCTAAGATCTTTAAGTTGTTTAGCATTTTTTTTTCTAATTTTTTCCATTTTTTTTTCTTGTTCTTCTTTTTTCTTTTGATTTTCTTTTATTTGTTCATTTCTTAATTTTTCTCTTTCTTTATTCATTTCTTCTTCATGTTTTTCTTGTTCTTCTTGTTTTTTTTTAATATCTTCTTCTTTAGCTTTTTCTATCTCTTCTAATTTTTGTCTACGTTCAATCATCTTTTTATTTTCTTCTTCGGCTCTTTTTTTATTTTCTTTTAATCTTTTTTTTTCTTGTTTAAGCATTTCTTCTAATTTTTGTTTTTCTTTCTCTTCTTTTTCTTTATTTTTTTGTTCTTGTTCTAGTAATTTATTTTGTAAATCTTCTTCTCTTTTTTTATTTTTTTCAGCTAATAATTTAGCTTGTTGTTCTCTTTTCTTTTTTAAAGCTTTCTCAGCTTCTTCTTCTCTTTCTTTTTGTTTTTTTTCTTTATCTGCTGCTATTTGTGCATTTATTTCTTTTTGTATTTGAGTTTCTATTATATTTTGAACTTCTTGTTTTTGTCTTCTTTTTATTTTTTCTATATTTTTCTTTTCTTGTTCTTTTAATTTTTTTATTTTATCATCATCATCTTTTTTACTTTTATTTTTATTTTCTTCTGCGTCTCCTTCTTTTCCATTTTTATTATTTTCAGCTTCTATCATATTATTTCTTTCTTCTTTTATTAAATCTATTGTATTATTTCGATATTTTTCATTAGCTTCATATCGAAATTTAACTAAATC
>JAFXZC010000024.1 GCA_017541445.1 Bacilli bacterium | reverse complement strand
TTTGCCATAATATATTTTGGAATTAAATCTACATTCCAATCTCTGTTTTCTCCATATTGTTTAGGAACTTCAACTCCTGGGCGGAAATGTTTCCATAAATTAGTAAGATTCAATGAAGCAGAATCAGAACCATAATATCCATTTCTGTCGAGTTGAAGAATTTTTGCTCCTTCTTTTTGTTCTTCACCTTCTGTTTTTTTTGGAAATTTAGCCAATAAACCAGCAAGCATACATTCTTTGAGACCAGTACCTAAGACAATTACGTCATAATTGGTATTCATTTTTAAATATAAAAATTTTTTAAGATAATATATCTATATTCCAAAGATAAAATTAAATAAAATTAGATAAATTTTTATTAATTATTTATACATAAAAAATGAATACCAACTACGACGTCATTGTCTTAGGTACAGGCTTGAAAGAATGTATGTTAGCAGGTTTGTTAGCCAAATTCCCTAAAAAAACAGAAGGCGAAGCTCAAAAAGAAGGAGCCAAAATTCTTCAACTAGATAGAAACGGATATTATGGTTCTGATTCTGCTTCATTAAATCTTACTAATTTATGGAAGCATTTCCGTCCAAATGAAACTCCAAAAAAAGAATATGGTGAAAATAGAGATTGGAATGTGGATTTAATTCCAAAATATATTATGGCTAATGGTTCCTTAGTTAAATTACTTTTAAAAACAAATGTATCTCAATATCTTGAATGGAAAGCTGTAGATGGAACATTTGTTTATCAATTTCATACAGGTGGTGTGTTCTCTAAAGCTAAAGGTGTCATTCATAAAGTACCATGCACTGCTGCTGAAGCTCTTAAATCTGATCTTATGAGTCTTTTTGAAAAAAATAGATGCAAAAAATTCTTTGCATTTATTCAAGATTATGAAGTAAATAATCCAAAGACTCAAGATGGTTTAGGTCCAAATATACCATTTAAAGATTATATTAAAAAATTCGGATTAGAGCCTAATACTGTCGATTTCATTGGCCATGCTGTTGCTTTATATACCAATGATAATTTCCTTGAAGAGAAAGCAATTACTACTGTTGAAAAAATGCAATTGTATTTCAACTCATTCGGAAGATATGGTGATTCTCCTTTCATTTATCCAGTATGGGGTCTCAGCGGACTTGCTGAAGGTTTCTCAAGACTTTGTGCTTTATATGGTGGTACTTATATGCTTAATAGAGATGTCGAAGAAATTTTATATGATGAAAACGGTAAATTCAGAGGTATTAAATCCCAAGGTGAAGAAGCTTATGGTAAAATATTAATAACTGAACCTTCTTATGTCCAAAAATTAGGAAAAGTTAAATCAATTGGAAAAGTTATTAGAAGAATTTGCATTTTGAACCATCCTATACCTAATACTAAAGATGTTGATTCTTGCCAAATTATTCTTCCTCAAAAACAAATTAACAGAAAAAATGATATTTTCATTGCTACATTAAATTCAACACACTCTGTATGCAAAAAAGGATATTATTTAGCTATTATTTCTACCAATGTTGAAACTGATAATCCAGCAGCAGAAATTGAAGTAGCTATGAATTTGATTGGACCTGTACTTGAAAAGTTTGATAAAGTTAGTGAAATTTATCAACCTATTGATACTAGCTTTAAAGACAATGTTTATATTACTACTTCATTTGATCCTCAATCTCACTTTGAAAATGATACTGATAATGTCATTGATATTTATGAAAAAATAACAGGTGCTAAATTGGATCTTAACATTGAAGAAGAAGGAGGAGAAGAAGAAAAAAAATAAATAATTATTAGTATTATGCTTAAAAAAATATTTATAAGTTAATAAATTAATTCGAGGTTATTTAAGATTAAAAACAATATTTTATTAATTAAATTTAATATGAATTAAGTTAAAAAAATAATTTAAAAATTATTTAATTTTTTAATTATTATTTTTTATTTTTATTTACTATAATTTAATCTAGGGGATTGGGGATTGGGGATTGGGGAT
>JAFXZC010000014.1 GCA_017541445.1 Bacilli bacterium | reverse complement strand
TATGATAATATTACATTATTATTATCACATATTAATATTTATTATTATTTAAATTTTATCAATATAATCAGCTAAAACAGGCAATTCTTGTTTTAAACCTTTTCTCTTTCTAATATCCATTGTAATTTGATATGCTTTGCTTTTTACATCAAATGGATCTTGATTAATAATATCCCAATGACTGAAAACACATTGAGGGAAAGCTTGACCAGAAGTTAAAGATCTTAAATGAGCAGTAAATCCAAATGATTCAGATACAGGTAAATATGCTTTAACAACTAATAAAGGAGTTCCTTGAACAGTTTCTTCATTGAAAACAACACCTCTTCTTTGTGAAAAACATTGATAGACACCATTCATAACATCTGATGGAGTTGATATATCGCATAGATATACTGGTTCTTGATATCTTGGTTGAGCTGTTATTTCTGAGGCATAATATACTCTTCTTGCGGTTGGAATAATTTGACCACCCCCTCTATGAATTGCGTCATTATGAAGTTCGACATCCATTATATTAAATCTAACTCCTCTTAATGATTCTTCAGCTAAGACACCTTCTTTAGTAACATTTTGGAAAGCACCTTCCATAGAATCTCTAATTTCGTTAAGGTATTGAACTGCTTTGGTTTGGTCAACCAAAAAGTTTGGACCACTTGCTTCTGGACCGAATACCCATAATTTTTTAGCATCATGTTGATCCCATTCATATTTATCAATTAAAGTTCTGGATGTTTTTTTAATATCGTCATTAGCTCTTATTGTTCCTGCTTCAATTTCTTGAACTAATTCTTCTTTTAAAGGTTCGGCCATAACGAATAATCTATTATGTTTGTTTGGAGATTTAGCTAAGCAAACTTGAGTTGATTTAATAGTAACTGTTTCTTTATAAGGAACAACAGGGTCGCTTTGAGTGATTTCTACTTTAGCATAATCTTCCATTAAATCTTTTAAACAAATTTCTAAATGAAGTTCACCACATCCTGCAATAATATGTTCGGTTTCTGTATTAATGACTTGAACTAAAGGATCAGCTTTTGACATTTTAATAAGACCTTCAACTAATTTAGGTAAATCAGCAGGATTTTTTGCATTGACTGCGACTCTAACAACGGGACTTACAGAGTATTTCATTGTTCTGATTGTACAAGCTTGACTACTTGTTGAAATAGTTCCTTGTTTTACTAAACATTGATCTACTCCAACTAAACTGCATGTGTTACCACATGGAACATCAACAACGTCTTCGGCTTTTTTACCCATCATAAGAACGACTCTTTGAACAGTTTTTTCATATAAGTCTTCTTGTTTACCATGTTTATAATTTGGACCCATAATTCTTACTTTTTCTCCTTGTTTAACTTTTCCTGAGAAAACTCTTCCGAAAGCATAAAATCTACCTCCATCGTTTGTTGGAACCATTTTACTAATAAACATCATAACTGGTCCATTTGGGTCACAATCCATCATTGCTTTAGCACATTCATCATCCATTGGTCCTTCATATAAATATAATGTTCTATATTTTTGACTTGTTTTTGGAGAAGGTAAATGTAAAATAATCATTTCTAATAAAGCTTCTGAAGCATTAATCCATTTTTGCATAACTTTTCTAATTAAATGTTTTCCTTGTAAATCTAATTCTTCTCCTTTAAGAACGATATTTAATTTTTCTAATAAAGGTTGATATACCTCTTTTTTTCCAGTTGCAATACTGTTACTAAGTTTTAATAACGGATCTAAAATAAAGTTACAAAAAGCTCTTTTTAATTCATTTCCATCATCATCTTCATTTTCAGTTTGCCATTTTTTTGTTTTGGCATTGAAATAATTATCGCCCCATAATTTTCCAGTCAATCTTTTTTTATCAGTTTTAAATTTAGAGGCATATATGTTAGCAAAAGTCGTTAAAGTAAATCCCCAACCATGTAAAGCACTTCCAAAGGCAACTGTTCCATGATCTGGATAGACTTGTAAGTCTCCCATTAAATCTTGTTTTTGGTAGGTTGAAATGATAACATTGGCATTTTCTATGACTCTTGAGAAATTTTGATATATTGTTTCTGAGTCGTGTTTTAATTCAAAAAATGCTCTATCAACTTTATTGATCATAAGAACGGGTTTAATAAGTTCTTGTAATGCTTGTCTTAAAACTGTTTCAGTTTGAACACAAACACCTTCAACGTAATCTACAACAACTAAGGCACCATCAGTAACTCTCAAAGCAGCT
>JAFXZC010000023.1 GCA_017541445.1 Bacilli bacterium | reverse complement strand
ATCCCCAATCCCCAATCCCCAATCCCCATATTTTATTAAATTTAATTTGATTAATTAGATATAAATAAAATAAAATAAAATTATTTTTTTAATTATATCAAAAATAATAAAATAAAAAATAAATTAAATATTTCATATTAAAAAT
Source organism: Bacilli bacterium (assembly GCA_017541445.1). Next base: position 1,933 of record JAFXZC010000023.1, on the reverse strand, counting down.
GGAATCCAAAGAAAATAAATATCAATTAGTTCAAAAAAATGGATCATATGTTTTCTCCACATCAGTACAAGGGGATGAAGTAATTCTTACTCTTAAAAATACCTCCAACCCAGCTTCAGCTTTAAGAAAGAATTTTAGTATTGAAACTTTGAGAAGAATCGGAGCCATATTTGAATCAGTCCAAACTCCTTCAGATGTAATTCAATGGATAGATAAAGCCTTAAAAGTACACAAAGTTAAAGTCATAGAACAAGGTTCAGATGTCAGAATTGTATTTTTCGTAGTACAAGACAATATCAAACACCGTGTAGAAATTCCTTTAACAGGAGGAGAACAAGCCACTGCAACAATAAATACTTCTACTTCTTTCAGTACTAGTTTAAATAATGTTTCTACTGCAAATATTATTGGACAAAGTACTCAAACTCAATATATACAACAAAGTACTGAATCACAAGCACAATATTCACAACAATATGGTGCTACTGCTACTACAGAAACTAACTTTATTCAAGAAATTGGAATTGATCCATCTAAAATCGTTAATCAGACAGTGAATGATAATACCGATGCAATCATTAAATCTATTGAAGAAGAAAAAAAATTAAGATTATCTCAAACCGGTAAAATAATTAGTGGTAGTACACAAACACAAGCCAAGGATACTAGATCTTCTTATATACCACCATATATTACCCCAGCTGATGAAATTCCTGCATCTGCTCCTGTTATGACTACTGAAATAAAAACAGAAGAAACTCCTATTGATGTCAATTTGGGAAATTATACACAAAATTATAATTATCAAGAGACCACTACTACTCAAATTCAAACTTCAACAACTCCTGAAATAAATACTCAATATATTACCACTGCTAATGAAGTTCCTGTATCTGCTCCAGTAATGACTACTGAAATAAAAACAGAAGAAACTCCTATTGATTTCAATTTGGGAAATTATACCCAAAATTATAATTATCAAGAGACTACTACTACTCAAATTCAAACATCAACAACTCCTGAAATAAATACCCAATATACTGAAACTAACACCAAGGATACTAGATCTTCTTATATGCCACCATATATTACCCCTGCTGATGAAATTCCTACACCTGCCCCAGTTACAACTACTGAAATAAAAACAGAAGAAACTCCTGTTGATTTCAATATGGAAAATTATACCTATGATACTGAACAATTCGCTAGTACTACTGAACTCAAAGGTCTTGATCAAAATGTTCAAGATGAGAGATTAGGTAAACTCGAAGGAGATACTAATACATTAAAAAGTGAGAATCAATTAATCCAATCTAAATTAACTACTTTAATGAGTCAAGTCACTTCCTACAAGAATCAATTAGAATTACTCGAGAAAGAAAAACAATCAAATGAATTATCAGCCTTAAGAGCAGAAAATGCCGCAATAAAACAACAATTATCTGAATTGAATAATCTTAGAAGAGAAGCTGCCCAAGTTAATTTATTAAGAAGTCAAGTATCCCAATTAGAGCCTTTGAGAAGTAAAGCCGCAGAAATGGAATCATTAAAAGGCCAATTAGCTGAGCTTCATGCTTTAAGAGCTAAAGTTGCCGAATTAAGTGGATTAGAAAGTAAATTAGGTGAACTTAATAATTTAAAGGCTCAAGTTGGTCAAATGAATTTAATGAGACAACAAATGGATGAACTTAGTGTATTAAGAGCCAAAGTCGAAGAATTAAATAGAGCAACTATGGAATCTAATGCTCAAAATGAAGAAAAAGAAAATTTAAAAAGAAGATTACAAGAATTAGAAAATTTAAAAGCTCAATATGAACAAGAAATAAAAACCTTAAAAGAACAAAAGACAACTACAACTACCACTACTGTAGAAAAAACCTCAGGATTAGAAAAAAATCAACTTTTATTTGAAGACAAAGCTCAACAAATAAGT
>JAFXZC010000003.1 GCA_017541445.1 Bacilli bacterium | reverse complement strand
TACAGGAAACTATTTAATAGCACATGAACAAACGGATTTCGATGTAGTAAATAGTATAGATATAATAGTAGAATATACAGATGCATTACATAGAGGATCAAGTTCATATGTATATAAAGAATGCGATTATTACGCTGCTGGATAGGAATTAGATTTTTCTAATTCCTTTTTTGTGTTTTCTATTGTTATTTTGACATTATAATGATAAAATTATAAGTAGATAGTAAAGTGGGTGTACTATGGAAAAGGTTATTAAAAGACTAATATTTTCTTTATTTATTATGTTCACTTGTGTAGGTGTTTCCATGGCTGATGGAGATTTACCTAACGTAAAAAAAGAATGTGATTATGGTACTCAAGCTGAATTACAGAGTGAGGCAAAAAATATATCTGTTACTTATGAAGATTCTATTCAAAAAGAATATGAAGGGTATGATCCTTATACTGAAAAAGAAGGATATGATGAAAAAAGATATATTAATTTAAAAATATACAATATTGGTCCTAATTTATTATTAACTATTGATAATGAAACGACTGGAAAAAGAGTAACTGTTAGTAATGGTGTTGATTATTTTACTTATGTTAATGCAAAAGATGGCGTTATTACTGTTAAAAGAGGAGCTTCATATCAAATAGTAAATTATACTATAAAAATATATGGTTTAACTAGTTGCAAGAAGACGGTGTTAAGAACTATAAGATATACGCTTCCTGCAATTAATCCATATTCTGATTTTGAAATATGTCAAGATGTACCGGAGTTCTATTTATGCCAGCCTTTGATTACTACTCCAATTGCAAGTGATATTGATGTTCCGGCTGCAGTAAATAGATATAAAGAACAGCTTGCTGAAAAAGGTTTACGTGAAGAGGAACAAGCAAATAATACACCAAAGATAAGCAAAATAATATCAGATACTTCAAAAAAGAAAATTGGGTTTGTGATTGTTTTATTGACCATAGGTGTTGGTATAACGCTGTTCATTCTATATAGAAGAAAGAAAGGTGCAAAATGAAAAAAGGTAAATATTTAATTTTTAGTTTATTTATATTATTTTCTTGTACTAAATTAGTTAGTGCTGTTACTTGTGATGTCTTACATGGTGAAGATTGTAATTTGGGAGATAAAAATGTTCCAATTGGTTCAACTGCTGTTTTATATGCAGATAGTAAAAAAGACATTTCTAGTTTATCTTGTTCTAGTACAATGAATGTTAGACTTGATTACAATTCATCTACTAGTACTTTGTCTGCTTCTTTTAGATCTGGAATGTCTGTAAACGTTTCTGTTGAACAATCTAAAGAGTATTATCATTGTGAAGGTAAAGCGAGAAATGGTATTACATTCCATTTTAATGGATCTGTTAAACTTGCAGGAATAACAAGACAAAATCTTGTTCATGCCTTTACTCCTGATGAACCAACATTTGATGTAAAAACTGCTTTAAATGCAACTGAATTTTTAGAAACAACAAAAAATGGCACTGCTGTTTCACTTGATTGTGCTGGTAGTAAATGTGTTGCTACTGCTTCTGATTTTTCTAAAACGGCTCAGGTAAATGGTACAATTACGTATAGGACTGCTGCACATCCTGATGTAACATTTCAAATTTATTATTCTTTCTCAATTGCTACTAATTCAGTTTATGCTGTGTTACCTAGTGGTTGTAATACAAGTTCTTGGACTGTTTATAATGGACAAACTTATTATAGACAATACGAAGATAATTTATCACTTCCTACTTGTTCAAATAATCCAAATGAAAGTTACAAAAAATTTGCTGGTTGGCTACAATCAGATACTGGTTTCCCAACTGCAGATGATAAATGTACTGGCGCAAATGCAAGTGCATCAGTAGCAAAAAGATATAATGTGGCATGCTATAAAGTTGATCCTCATTTTGTATTAAATCCAAATGGTGGAACTATTAAAAATAATACAGGTACTCCTTTTTATGGAGCTTATCTATTTGTTACTAATTCGTTATCATTACCTGACGTTGAACCACCTGATGGTTATGAATTTGTAGGATGGACTTCTGCAACAAGTTCAACTACTTATAAAGCTGGTCAAACGGTTACGTCAACAGGTAAGACTGAATTACAAGCTATTTTTACACAAAGTGCTGAAGAAGGGGCAGATACTGTTCAATATTCATTGAATTTAAATAAACATGATAATATAGAAGTAAATACCTACTTTGGTTTAAATATTAATACTAGTAAATCGGTTAATTTTAATAGTGCTGATTCTTCTAAAGTTACTGCAACAACAACTGATGGTAAATATTTTTATGTTACTGCTGGTGATACATCTACAGGTAGTGATTATGTAGTTGTTAGATTAGAATATACTAATAAAAGTGGTAAAAAAGTAACCGCTTTGATAAATGTTTTTGTAAGTGATAGTGATTCTTATTTTTATGATTCAGAAGATGAGGTAGACGATACGATTCCTTCTTCTGATCCAACTCCTGTTACGACTGGTGCTGCTGCAATTGGTGGTATGGTTAGTGGTAAAGCTACTGCTTGCCAAGATGGATATATCGTTAAATGGTTAGGTAAAAGTCATAAAGTAGAAATGTATAAATATGCTGGAGATACAAACTATTTACTTGAATATAGTGCAAAAAATGGTTGTGATGGTAAGCAATATCCGGCAATATGTGTTGACCCAGGTTTAAATGGTCCTAATAATTCTGGTAAGTTATATTATCCAGCCGAAAAAATGAATTATCCTCAAATTGATCCTTCAAAAGGTGGTTGGGATGCTGGTATTTATTATCTAGCTGGTGTAATTCATGATAATCCAGGTCAATATTATGAAGTAAATTTTGCTGCCCGTGTATTAACTTATAAGTATGGTTACGGTAAAACTGGTGGTAAATATGCAAAGCATGCTGATTCTTATGTTGCTTTTGCAAATCAAGTTGGTGATGATGGTACATTCCCATCAAGTCCTTCTGGTTTTAAAATAGCATCTAGTGGTGCATCTATAATTGCTGGTGCTCAAAGTTTATATAAGGAAGCATTGAATTATGCTGGTACTACACCATCTAGTGGTACAGGAGAAAATAATGAACTTAGTGCTGAAAATACAACTCATGAATCTCATTGGGAAGGACATACTTTCGTTTATATTCAAGAGGGCGATATTATTTCTGGTGATGGAACAGCTGTTACTGGTTTAAAAGCTGACTGTTTATCTCCTTATACTTGTAAAGTATTAGAAGCAACTCCTCAAGGAAATAATTTACATTATAAGGTTGAGTTAAGAATAACAATTCAAAGTGATACAATTGCTCCTAATGTTGATTTAAATTATACTAAATTTATTATTGAATTAGGTGGAGATTCTGGTTCTAATGGATCTGCGTTCTTGCTATATCCTGCAGGTAGTAGTTCTAGTTCATATCAAAGATTTATAGTATTCCATCCAGCTGAAGCTTCAGCGTATTTGTATGTTACTTTGGAAGATGGTGATTGTACTTTCTTTGCAAATGCTTTAAATGGTAATTGTACAGATGCTGCAAGTTGTGCACAAGTTAATCTAGATTGGTGGTTATTCCTAAATTGTTGTGATGATCTTGATTCCGGATCTTTTGCTTATGAATACTTGTGTAGTGGAGAAGATTGCTTCTCAGAAAATTATTTAAATGAATGTGAATATAAAGATCCTGGTAAGATAGATGTTGATATTTACTCTGTCAGGGAAGCTGAGACAAAAGAAGGTACTAAAAAGTACAAGTGTATAGTTGCGATTTCGAAAAAGTGTACTCCGTCAAAGAGTAATTGTAGTGAAAGTGAAAAGAGACAAGCTACTGAAACTAAAAAGGATTTAGTAGGAAATAAGTATGCAATAGATGATTATATTAAAGAAAGTAATCAATTCTGTCGTGTAAGTTGTAAAGAAGATTGGAATTTTGGTTCATCTGCATTTGGTAACTATACTGGTGATAAAGCAGTTGAAGCTGGTTCATATTTTATGATTAATAAAGATTTATTTATTGGTACGACAAGAACTTGTGTTACCACAAAGATTGATTATAAGTCATATGCTAAGAAGATTGAAACATTAGCAAATGAAATGAGAGAAGCATGGAATAAGGAAAATTATTATCGTGCTAAATATCAACAAATTGAAGATAATGGTTTTGAATGTAATCATTCAAGTACAGGATGCTATTATAATAAATCACATCCAAATTGTTATCATCCTTGTCCAACTGAAGAAAATCCTAGTAAAACATGTAATGAAGGAACACATTATGATGCTACTTGTGATTGTAAAGAATATAAGATACAACTTAAAGATTTCGAATATAAGATTTATAAAAAAGATGGTTCTCGAATGATGAATACAGATCGTAGTTGTAGTGAGAAGGCATCACAAGGTTGTAATATTGCTGATGATAGTAATTGGTCTAAAACAACTTCTAATACTTCAGCAGGAAGTCACTGGTCTGGTGGCGGTACATGTCAAAAAAATGGAAAAGAATCTGATTGTAACAAGTTAAAGAATGATATGTTGCAAGAAGCAAAATCACAGGTAGATCTTTACAGATCAATAGTTGCTCAAAAGCAGCGTGCAATTGATGCGTTAGTTGATGATTTCGTTGTATGTCAAAACTTCGTTTTAAATGTTACTAAAGGTGATTTCGTAGCTACTGGAAGTAATGTATTACCAGCGTTTGGTGATGGACTTGGTTATACAACTGTAAGTGGTATTACATCATATAGTAGTCAAACAAGAGAGATTGAATCATCATTTGACCCATTTATTCAATATACATATGATGAAGATGAATATATGGAAAAACTTATTGAGTATAAAGAAAACTATATGACATATTATAAACAAGTTAACACTAAGGCACTTGGTCAAGATTATTTCCCTGCAAATAATGTTAGAACTCAAATTCCTGATGCAAAAGATGATTTAGGTCGTCCATTGTATATAGCTAGAAATTTCTATACAACTGATAAATATAAAGTTGATGATGATGCTGAACCTGATGAAACAATATATGATCCTGAACCAACAGGTTTAAGTTATAGATTGTTATCTGAAGAGGGTGCTGCATCAACATTTGGAGATAAAGATTTAACAGAATCATTAGGAGTTGATGTTTTCTCAATTTGTACTGATGATGGTGGCTATAGAAAGAGTGATTCTGCTGCCAATAAATGTGATAAAGGTAAATTTAATTATTATGAAGCGAACTTTATTAAACATTCATTAAGTAATTCTAGTTATTTTAGAAACTTTGGTGATTGGTATATTAATACTTTAACTGATGAAAAAGTTCACTCTGAATTAATTGATAAACCAAGTGGCAGAATACCAGATCCTTCTTCTGATTGGAGTTTATATGGTGGTCATAATGTATTCCCTATAAGTATGGATACAAAGAGAAATCTATATAAATATGAATATAAGTTCTATAATATTGGTATGTATAATGATGGTTCATTAGGTAGAATAATGGGTCATGAATTTGATAAAGCTTCATATACTGTTAAGAATGAATCTAAGAAAGTATTAATTGAAGAAAACTATCATGATTGTCTATATGAAGTATATGAAAGTATTTGTAGATGTTGTGGAGAAGAAATTGTTACATATGCTTATGTAATAACAGGTCGAGAAGGTCAAGATCCTCCGGATTATATTATTGAAACTGGTGCTAAACCTGGAAATTCTACAAATACAGTTGTTAATGAAGCTCAAATTAGTGCATATACTAATACAGTTTCATTATCAAATGTAGCTTCTGCTACTCAAAGAGTTTTAGGTGCCAACTGGCAGGCTAGAACACCATTCTATTTGGGTGGTAAGTTGTATGAAGGTGGCGAAGGTACAAATCAAGGTGATTACTTATTAAAGGGTATTGAAGAAAAAGGTGATGAGTTATATGATGAAACACCTGAGTATTCTTATATATTAAATCCTTCCACTTTGGCAAGTATTAGAAATTATAATAAGTCAAATTCTTATGTTCCTGATACAACGAGTGGTAAATTTACTGCTGCTGAAGGTACTGGAAAAGGAACTGGATTTAAAAAGGTTGGTACTGATTGGTTAGTATCAACGAGTGAAGCTTCTGAACATTTAAGATTCTTCCATTATAAGAGTGCATATTTGAAAGATACTTTAAGTAGTTATCAAACACCTGCATATTCAAGTTCTTCATTTATTGGAAGAGATAAAATATGTTATATTTCTGGATCTGAATCAGAACTAGAATCTGCAGTTAAATATTTAGTTAAAAACGGACCAAACTCAGACTGTTTATGGGTTGACTATATAACACCTGGCGGAATAAGATTAGCGTTTAAGTAGGAGGGAGTGAGAAATATATGAAAGAGTCATATTGGGGCTACTGGTTAATATTATTAGGAATATTTATATTAGTAGTAATGATTTTTACACAAGATGCGACGACAACAACAACACAAGATTATT
>JAFXZC010000016.1 GCA_017541445.1 Bacilli bacterium | reverse complement strand
ATCTTGTAAACAAAGACCTGGGAATTTTTTATCTTTATTTGCATCAATAGAACCAACACATTTTCCAATCATATTTTCAGTACTATATAATAATAACATCTTTTCTTCTAAAGAAAAATCTTTTAAAAATTTATCTGCTTTCTCATAATATTCATTCCAATTTACATCTACAGTGCCTACTAATTTATCATCTTTGGCATGTTCTCCAACATAAACTGTGTATTTTCCACTTTTTGGTTTAACAAAATCTTGAACATTAACATCATAATATGATAAATCATGATTATCAATAAAGATTTCAAAACTTTCTGTTTCACCTTGTTTGATTAATTTTTTATCAAAACCTCTTAAAACTTTTTCAGGATAATTATCAATAGGTATTTTTAAGAATACCATTGGAACTACTTTACCATCATATGATCCAGTATTTGTTACATTAAATCTAACAGTTAATCCGGTTGGACCCATAATTAATAATAAATTAGCAAATGTAAAAGATGTATAACTTAATCCAAAACCAAATGGATAATCAAATTCTTTATTATATTTATCAACATATCTTTGTCCAACAAATAATCCTTCTACATAATTATAATCATATTGAATGTAATCAACACCTGATGTTGATGGGGTTTTTGTAACATTTGGATAACTCTCTACTGGAGCCCAAACAAAAGTTAAATGTCCTGATGGATTAACATCACCAAATAATACATCAGCAATAGCATTACCTCCTTCTGCACCTAACATTCCTCCAAAAAGTATTGCTTTAATATTGGAACTTGTAGCTTTCCATTCTGATTTAATTGTTACTGTTGTTGGTCCTAATATTACTAAAACAATATCTTTGCCAGAACAAACACTTGAAACTTTATCTACTAAATCATTTCCACCATGCCATGCATCTAAAGATGTTCTATCACCTAATAAACCTTCTACTTTTATATATTCTTCACCTGAATCTGCAGCAATAAATACTATATTTAAATCTGCACAATCACCTGCGGCTGTTGGAAGTTTTTCTTTAAAATTAGTATAATCTCCTTCTAAATCTGTTGAACTAGAAAATGTTTTACCTGTTAATCTTTCTGATATAGCTGCTAATGGTGTTACTTGATATTCAAAATGTGTTGTTCCTGATCCCCAACCTAAACCAACATAACCTGAAAAATATCTTGTTTCTTCACCTCTTTCATAAGATGATTCATCTCCTTTACATGTACAATCATATTTAGTTAAACATTCAGATTCTGCAGCACTATTTCCAAATACTTTATAAGAAGCATATGAATCTAAATTAGTAAGTGGTAAAATATTATCTTCATTTTTTAATAATACAATACTTTCTTGACCTACTTCTCTATTTAATCCTTTTGTATCTTCAGATATTGTTACCGCATCAAGATTAACACGATTTGGATAATAATCAGCATCAGTTAATGTTTTAGCATCATCAATTAGATTTACTTTATACATTGCTGCAATAATTCTTCTAGCTGCATCATCAACTCTATCTTGAGTAATATATCCATTTTCAATCCAATCAGGTATTTTAGACCACCAACTTCCATCTTTACCAGTAGCGATTTCAGTCCATCCTGGTCCACCTGGCATATTCATATCACATCCATTACCAAAGTTTTCATAAGAATCTGTATTAATTGCCCACCAATCAGACATCACAAACCCTGCAAATCCAATTTTATCTTTTAATATTTCTTGTAATAATCTTCTATTTCTTGTCATAAATTCATTATTAACTGCATTATAAGATTCCATAACTGATGCTACATTTCCTTTTTTAACTGATTTATAAAATGGTTCTATATATATTTCCCAAAGAGCTTGTTCAGGAATATTAGCAGTATTATTATGTCTTGGATCTTCTATTTCATT
>JAFXZC010000013.1 GCA_017541445.1 Bacilli bacterium | reverse complement strand
ATCACATCTTTACAAGAATACCAAAAACTTGTAGAAGATTGGATTTTATTTTACAACACATCTAGATTAAAATCAAAACAGATTAGAAAGTAATTCTAACCTGTTCTTTTTTTTGTGTGAACTATTTGGGGTTCACTTCATTTCACTATTCTTTTTTATTCTTCTTCCAAATATCCTGCTGCTTCATCAATGAAACTCATTATATTGTACTCTTTTGTCTCATCAGGATATTTCTCTGATAATTTATATAGTTCGTTGACGAATTCTTTAGAGGGACATCTTTCAACGATTTCTCTAAAAATTTCGCTCAACCATGTAAACTCATGTGCTGTACATTCTGTTTGAAGATATTTTATAGTATCATTTATGTTTTCAGTAACTATTTCAAGTTCTTTATTCCATAATTCCTCATGTCTATAATCGTCATTTACATTTATATCTTCTAATTCTTGTATTACATTTTTAAATCTTTCTTTAAAGTTCATTTTTTCCTCCTTATAACTTTTGATTGATTTGAGTCTGGGAATATCGTTCCAATTATTCCATTGGTCTTGATAACTCCGACTCTTACGCCTTTATAGTTTCCATATATGATTGTTCCATTTTTTACTTTTCTATTTGCTTTTAAACTAGATACGTGCTCTCCAGCTCTTTTTATATCTTTATTCGACCATGTTTTTGGAAACCAAACTTGGTTTGTTTTCTGACGTTTTGATTGTTCTTTGTGATTTGGAACATTTCCAACTCTAACTCTATTTGGATATGTCTTGATTATATTATACTCTATTTTGTACTTATTCAAAAGTTGTATTGCTTTTTCACCATGGCCACCGCTTTTTAGTCTTAGTTCATCATTTTTCTTTGATGGTATAGTAAATGTACCTTCACTAGAATGAACAAGTGCATAATCACTTACTGATTTAGCGCTTCCTTTTGTATTTAAATACCTTCCTGATTTAGTTGTTCCCATTTTGAACACCTCTCTTTCTCGTCGTAGTCCAATCGTCAAATTGGATAAATGTTGTCCTATTTTTAAATTCATCGAATACTTTATATGACATAGAACCATAAACAATTACACATCTAGGTTCTATTTCATCTAGCATTGCTCGTATTCCTTCACGCAAATAATGTTTTTCTTCTTTCCCTTGATTACATCCATACGTTCCTATTGCTACAATACTATGTTTTGGTATTCCCAAAAAAGCAAACTTTTCTGGGAATACGCATGTAGTGTAACTTCTTTCATCACCCCACCTACAATTTGGAATTACATTAATTCCTTTTGTTTGGAAGTAATGTCCAATAGCCCTACTCTTATAGATATTTCCTATTTGTACTGTTAGAGGACTATCTATATAAACTGAATTATCCAAAGAAATAACTCCTTTAAATCTTTTAAACTCTTCTACATACTTATCCGGATTTACTAATACATCACCAAATTCTACATCTTTCTCATAGAAAATAATATACTCATCGTGATTTATGCTTTTATTTCTTTTTGTAAATGGAATTACTTTTGTAGGTAATGGTGGATTAGTGTCTTCTATAACATGGATTTCTAATTCACCATCAAATATTGCTGTTTCAACTAATTCTGGATTAAATCCATCATCAATTATATTTTTTGTTTTTGTCATTTTAACTCTCCTCACTAATTAATTATCGAGAGCTACAACTATCTTTTTTGTATTAGAAATATAATATTACTCCTACTTTTTTAGATGAATATGTTTCTGATATTAATAGTATTATTAAGAAGATAATTGTTCCTAATATAGATATTATTATTAATAATTTAGCTGCTGGTATTAGTGGAGTTATTTCTTTTATTATTAATTTCTTAATTAGTATTATTATTTCTGTTTATTTAATATATGATAAAGAAAATTATGCTATAGGAATAGATAATTTATTAAAAGCTTATTGTTCTAAGAAATTATATAATAAGATAATTAAAATAGCTAAAGAGATATATAGAGTTAGGTGGATTTATGGTTGCTAAATTAATAGATTCTTTATTAATTGGTTTATTAACATTTGTTATATTAGCTATCTTTAAATTTCCATATTATTTATTAATTGCATTCGTTATTGGTATTACTAATATTATTCCTTTCTTTGGTTCTTTTATTGGTGCTATTCCATGTACTATATTATTATTAATGATTAATCCTGCTAAAGCTTTAGAATTTGTTATTATTATATTCTTAATACAACAATTTGATGGTAATATATTAGGCCCTAAATTAATAGGTGATTAGATTGGTATGAAGAGTTTCTGGGTACTATTCTCTATTATATTATTTGGTGGTTTATTTGGAGTTCCTGGTATGATTCTTGCTGTACCTATATTTGCTTGTATATATGAAGCTATTAGTAGTAATGTTAATAGTAGATTAAAGAAGAAAAATAAATCTAAGAAAATAAATATCAAGAAAAAAGAACTAAGTAATTAGTTCTTTTCTTTTGCTGTTAATATTGCTGTTTTAAAGATAGATATTAATGCTAGAGATTAATATTTTTTTGATTAATGTTTTATTGATAAACAAACCCGACTATCGCTTTATTCATAATGTATAAAGTTTTCTTCATTATAATACCAATTACTGTTGAGTTTAGTAGATGTTATTTCGCAACGGCCATAACTTGTTTCTTCCGTTATTTTTGTTCCTGTCTCGTAATTATAATCCTCTGGATATATATCCAGAAAATTTTTGGGATATCCAGCAGAAGACTCTAACCATATCCTATAATTATCTATATTGTCAAAATGCTTGTATAATATTTCTGCATCCATTTTTATGTAGAAATCTAAGGATTCTTTATTATTAACAATATCTATTTTTTCCCCTGAACAAATATATATATTTTTATATTTAGTTTTATAATCATTCTTGGAGCATTGTATATGTTTATTTGATTTTATCATTTCTACTTTATACTCTTTCAAAAAAATGTAAAATTTGTCATATTCTTGGCTACTAGTTTCAAAATCTTTAATATAATAATTTACATCTTTCATATTATTTATTCTTATTTGCTTTTTTATTGTTTTATAAATAGTTAAGGATATGATTAGCATTAAAAAAATAACTACTATAATTATATTTCGTTTATTATTTATTATTTTTATCATATGCATCTATACCCATTCTAATAAAATAACTATCTCTTGAATCATCACATAAACTTGCAGAAATACAATTACCTATAGTCTCAAACTTGTGGTTTTTTAATTGGTTTGCTCCAGCTCCCATAAACAGCAAACTACTTGGAATATTTGCTGCGCGGCCTATATACCCATAATGGTAATTCCCTGCATCTTCTGCTGTCATCCACATATTATCATAATATATTGTCTTGCCTTTCCATTCTTCCTTGTTTTTTAAATTATATATTCCATTATCTCCAACTAGCGTTCTAAATTCTAGAAGTTTGTTTGGCAGCTCCAAATCGCCTATCTTTTCTTTAACTGCTTGTGAATTATTTTTTAATGCTTCACTAAATTGAATATTTGGTGTTAAGCACATATTTTTAATTTTTTTGGAATTAATTTCCTGAACTTTGTTAATTTCTTTTTGGGCTTCCTGTGATTTATTATATGTATTTTTCACTGCATAGTATCCTAATCCAAATCCAATGCCTCCAACCACTAAAAAGAATAAAATAGATTCTCCTTTACTATCGATATATTTTATAGGGTTGTTATTTGAATAAAGAAATAAATTATGCTCTACTAATTGACCGGTTGGTGATAAACGATTGTCAACATTTATAAATCTTTTCCATAATGGATTATAATATCTAGAATTTAAATAATATAGATTTGTTTCATTATCATAATAATATGATCTATATCTATATGGATTAATAGTAGATAAATTAATATTACTTGTATCAATAATATTTAATATATTGCCCCAACTATCATATGTATATTTAACTATTTCATTATAGTTATTATCAAATATACCTATAATATCTCCAAATATATTTTTATGATAATAATATGTATTGTTATTATATATAAATCCTAATAATTCTTCTCCATTTCGAATATAATATAATACTGTTCCATTTCTATCTTCAAATATTATATTTTTACCTTCTAAATAATATTTAGTTTCTATATTATTTACTATCTTAGAAGTTCTAATACCTCTCTCATTATACTTAAATGATATATTATTAGTTCCATCACTATAAGTAGCAAGTTCTCTACCATTCATCCATGTTAATGTTTTATTACCTATAGTTAATGGATTACCTATATTATCATAAGTAATAGAAGTATTATTATAATTAGTTAATAAATCACTCCAATTACTATTATTATATGTATAAGTATCATTACTAATTAAAGTATTATTAGTTAAATTATATTTACTGATAGTTAATATATTTCCATAATTATCATATGTATAAGTATTTTTTAAATCATTAATATGATCTTTTTCTTCCATTAATTGATTATATATATCATATGTATATTCATTAGTAATATTATTATTTAAATATTTTTTAGTTATACTACCTAATGAATCATATTCATAAGTATAGATATCATTATTATCATTTACCTTATTAATAATAGTACTTGTTCTTCTACCAGTAGTTATATAATCATAAGACATATTATAAGTATTATTCATTTTAGTATTTGTAAGTCTTCCTAAATAATCATATGTATATTCTATATTCGTACTATCTAAATAAATATTAGTAATAGCTGATTCTGAATTATAAATATAATCATATTCATGTGATATATTATTATATTTTTCTACTTTTTCTATTATATTGTTTTCTTTATTATACTCATATGTAGAATTATAATTATTATGATTATATTTACTTATTCTTTTAGCAAAATCATATTCAAATTCATATTTATTATTTGTAGATGATATTTTAGATATTCTACCTAAATTATCATAATAATTTTTATATGTATCATTTGATTTCACAATTGTTTTTATTCTATCATGTTCATCATATGTATAGCTAACCTCATTATTATTTCCATATGTTGTTTTAGTTATATTACCATTATATTGTTCATAAGTATTACTTACTAAAGTTGTATTATTAATTTTTACTTGTAATGGATTATTAAAATCATCATATACAAACTGATAATTCTTAGTACCATGAACTATATTCGATAAATTGTTATTATTATCATAAGTATAAGATACACTATGATTATCCTTACTAATATTAGTAACTCTTAATTTATTATCATAAGTATAACTTGTCATAGTATTATTTGGATCGGTTATTGAACTAATTAAACCATTAGTTGTATTAATAATATAAGTTATTGTATACCCTAATTCATTTGTTATAGTATTTATAAATCTTCCATCGCTAGTATAAGTAGCATAACTATCTATAAATAATTTTTTTGTTGGATCTTCCAAATAAAATTCCTGATATTCATTATCTTCTTCATATGTATCTAAAGATAAAGTAAATGTATTGCTGTTTATTGTTATTACTTTATTTGAAACAGTTGATCTAAATGAATATGATTTATTATTATTTTCTATTAATTCAAAAGTATTATTATTATCACCATAATTTATTTGTAACGAATTATTAATCTCTTTTATATAATAACTATTTAGTAATGTATTTTGCATCTTTAATTGGTTATTAGGTAATAATATAATATTAAATTTATCGTGAGAACATTCATCGGGTACTGTTTTTAATGATTTATCAGGATTAATATCAATATATCTATTAGTTCCTTTAGATCTAATATAGTATGAATTACCTGATGTTATAGTATCTAAAATCTTTCTATTATTTATTCTAATTTTAATAGGATTACCATTTGAATCATAATTTATTTCATTAGTTATTCCTGTTGGCGATATAGATCTAACTAATTTATTTTTAACATTATTATCATACTCATAAGTATAATTAGCTCCTAATGGTGTTAAATTGTTTAATAATTGATTATTCTTATCATAATCCATTGTATTTTGCTCTTTATTTAAATCTACTGCAGAAACTAAATTTCCTTTTTCATCATATGTAAATGAATAACTTTCTAAATCTTTAAATAGTGAGAAATTAGTAAACCAACTATCATTGGCGTTTTCATCACTTACTATTCTTAATTCTAATTTATAATAATCCTCTGTTGGCGAAAAATTTTCTGAAAAGAATTGCCAATTGTCGTTGCCAATGTTTAATTTTTTCGCAGGTATTCCTGTTCCTTGTTCAGTATCCCCATAATAGAAAAATAATACTGCATACATTGAAGGAGCCATTGACATTTGAAATCCTGTTGCTGGGATTCCATTATTTTTGTACCAAAAAGATAAATTGAATGTATCTCCTGCATGTCCACTTATATTGAATTCTTTAATAACATCACAACCACCATATGGATTACTATGTATTTTTAAAGCATTTGTATTTGAATCAACAGATTCAATAGATGTTGTAGTATTAACATTCGTAATTGACCAATCTGTTGTACCATTATTAAAATTGCTATTATCTATTAAATTATAATAATTAGCTACGTCACTTTTTTCTAATTGCATATCATCTATTATTATTTCGGTAGATGTAATATTAGAAAGTTTTATTGTTAACGATGTAACATTTGGGTTATTAAATTTTTTTGTTAGACTAATTCTTTGATATTCACTTGTCAAGTTAAATGTTTTATTAATTGATGTTGAACCGTCAGTTAATTTTAAGTTAATACTTCCGTTACCTTTAATATATGTACTATATGTAAAATAATTATTATCTAATGTAATATTATTAAATGTATTATTAATAGTTGGTGTACCAAGTGATGAATTTATTGTAAATTTTATTGCTTTGGCACCACTTCTGGCGTCACTAACATAAGATTTTGTGACTGCTGAAGAATAAGTGAAGGTGTCTTGTTCTAATTCAAATGATGAATCATTTATATAATTATTAACATATTTAACTAAAGATTTATCATTAATTAATTTATTAACATTATTATTTAAAGATCCAAATGAATATGATTTTCCATAAGCATTAGATAAATTATTTGTATTATCGAGATTGGTAATTCCTATTACATTTCCATTATCATTAAATAAATATGTATTAACAAAACCTTTTCTATCTTCCACCTTTGTATCTGTTTGATTATATGTAAATAATAAATAATTACCTTCAGTATTGTTTCTTGAATATTCTGTTATTTTAGATACTTTATTAATTAAATTGTTGATATATTCATATTTTAAATATGTTCCATCAGGATTAGTTATATATTCTAATAAATTATCATTTGTATAAGAAATGGTTTCTGTAAATCCAAGACATGATATACTTGTTATTAAATTGTTTGTAAGTGTTATTGTAGTTGTTTTATATGGGATAGCAAATTCTATTGTACTTGTATTGTATGTTATATTTATTTCATTTAAAGTAGAGTCAGTTACTTTTGTTATTCTATTATTTGAATCATATGTTATCATTATTGATTTATTATTTGTGTTTTTTATTTCCTCTAAATAATATGTGTTGCTATGATTTACAAATATTGATTTATTTCCATTTTTATCTTCTAATATATAGTTATTATTAGATAGTTCTATTGTTAAGTCTAAACCATCTTCATCATGATATTTATTATCGTCATTGTTTAAATAAAAATAATGCTTCGTTCCATCTTCATCTAGATATTCAAGCGGTGTATTTTCTAAAGTTGTTGTTTTTATTGTTTGAAGAAGATTTGGCTTTATGCCTAATCCATATCCATAATTGTTATTAAGCATTATGTCATATGTATTATAAACAAGTGATAGTGATGCTGGTAATTCTCCTCCAATAGTGTTTGCAACTTCAAAAATAGTTGTTAAATTACCTGTATAATTTGAAATACTAGATGTCCCAAAATGATGGTTTTGTGTTGTATAAGAAAGATAATTTTCTAATCCATTATAATTTTTATATACCAATTCAATAACAGGTTTTAGCGCTGTAATATTTGCATCTTTAGAAACATAAAATGCTGGTGTTTCACCTGTTACAAGTTCTTCTTTTTGTTGTTTTAAAAGTATTCCATAATTAGCGTATTTATCATTATACCAATCTTTTACTATCCTTGTTATATCCCATATGTTTTCTACATAATCATATGAGTATGTTGTATTATTTCTAATATAGTTGTTATAATCTTCTATTTCTGTACTATATTTATCATTCATATTAGACCATTTCGCACCTGATTCGGTCCACGATTCTGTAATTCTATGAATTGACATTTTTTGTTCACTAGGAATTAATGGTGCATATGCATCTGCTATTGCATATAAACTTAAAAAAGCATTTACTAATTTATAACTAGATGGTATTGTTGGTAAATCAAATTTTAATAGAGTTCTATATGGTATGTTATTTTCGTATCCTACTTTTAAATAGTTTAGATTATATGTTGTTGTATTTGTATCTCCATTAAATATGAAAGTATCTATTACATTTGTAGTACTTTCTCTATCTGTTATTGTTGGATCTATTATTACTGGATACTTTCTATCTTTTTTGTTAAGCCATTTACTATCCAAAGATATAATTAATTCATATTCTTTATCATTTTTATCAATTGAATATATAATACTTTCATTGACTATATTATTTGCGTCAATCATATATGGTTTTTCCATCTCAAATGCTACTTTTTTATTCTTTTTAAATTCAATTGTATTGTTCTTAGTCAACTCTATATCTAAATTAGTATTTATAATATAACGAAGTTCTTCTTGTTCTATTTTTTTATTAATTATTAATAATTCTTTTAATTGATTTGGATGAATTTCATAATTAATATCGCAATTAGTATATACATTTTTAAACGAAAACTTTTCTACTAGGCGTTTTTCTTTTGATTCTTCATATTCTATCTTGATATCATTATCTGTTTTTGGATAGATATTTATATAACTATTATCTTTACTTATATTTATAATTTTTGTTTTTTTATCAATAATAACTTTAAATGAATTAGATTTATTTTCTAACTGATTTGCTTTATCAACTAATGAATTATCTATTTCTTCGTATTGATTGTTATTTAAATAATGAATATTTTCTTTGAAAAGTTCGACAGAAATAGTTTTGTTATCATTTAAGTATTGTTTACTATTAGAAGTTCTATGATTTTTTAATTCTATTCTCATAGATAAGACTCCTAACTAATTCTTTTCCATATATTTACTGCAATATATGGAGGTATGTTTGAAGAACTTCCCGTGTTACTTGCCCCGCCAGTTGCTGTTGCTCCATATACATTAGTTCCTTCACTTTGTGTATTATAAAAATTTAGACTTGAACCACTGACTGATTTTCTTGCATTAGGTGCCCATGAACCCAAATTTGTTTCATAATGGTTTATCATATAACTTGCATCAAAATTAATTGCTGCATATAGATTTCCTGCTCCATGTGAATGGTCTGGAGTTGTATGGGTGTGATTCGCTGCTCCACCTGTTTGTCCTAAAGAATAACTAGTTCCTGCACCGATTAAAAATTTATCTGTGATTTTTTCCCAAGTGCCTGTAAATAATGTTCCTGGATTAACATCATTTACGCTTAGATATATTGATCCAACTGGATATACATCATTAAATGTTAAAGTACTTATTGGTGTTGATGTTGTAATACTATTACATGTTAAATTTCCTGAGCTATCCATAGCAAATGTATTATTGTGTGAAGTAATACAATTTGCCTCAATATTATTTGCATCAATATCAAGTCCATCATTTGTAACTGTTAGGTAATCTTCATAACTATTATTCATTTTCATTCCCTCTTTCTTTACTATAATGTTATTTAGATTAAGAAATAATATATATTCGCAATTTAATTATAACATAGTGTTTTTTTATAAATCATTACTTTTCTTAAATATTATGGTTAAAGGAGAATCTTTAAGATTAAAAACTGAGTTCTTAGTATTTTAATTAAATTTATTTGAATATAAAAACTCGAATTACTTCGAGTTTTGTTTTTTTTCTTTATAATAGTTTTTTCTACAAATAAATTTATCCATTGCAGCTAATATTCCTGGTAATACCAATAATATTAATAAAGTTGATGCAAGGGTTCCTTGTGAAATTGTTTCACATATTTTAGCTGCTATTGCTGAAGAAAATCCTGCTACTATTAATGTTACTATTATTAATATTGTTGATGAACTAATTATTGTATTAATTGATCCATTATATGCGTTAATTATTGAATCTTTTATTCCTAATTTTAATCTAGATTCTCGATAATATTCCGTATATACTATCGCATAATCTATTGTTGCTCCCATTAATATTGCTTGTACTATTAATAAAGCAATAAAGTATACTGTTCCTCCAGTAAGTGATATTACACTCATTGTAGAATATACTGCTGTTTGAATTATTAATACTAATACTATAGGTATTATTAAATCTTTAAAAGTAAATGCTACTACTATAAATATAAATAGCATTGTTATAATTGTAATTCTATTTATTTCACTATTAAATGATTTACTCATTTCTACAGCCATAGGAGAATTACCTACTATATATATATCTTTTTTATCACCTATTTGATTATCTAGTTGTTTTATAAAATCATATGTTTCTTGTTCTTCAAATGGATATTTAGTATTTAATACTATTCTAGAATATTTAGGTGATACTAATAATTTTTTTGATTTATTAATTGTATCTTGTGCTGATATAATCATTTCTTTTTTATTATTATCGATAAAGTTATCAAATCTATTATCTGTTAATATATTATTATTTAAGTAATTAACTAATTCTTCTATAGTCATTTTCCATGATTCATTATATTCTTTTTTGCTACCATAATACATATATGTTAATTCAATTAATGTTTGTTCCATATCATCACTTAATGTACTTAATGTTAGATATGTTTCATTTGATGTATATGGTATATTATTTAATGAATTATTCATTATTTGTTTTATTGTATTAAGTTTTTGTCTCTTTGTATTATCAAATTTATTTGAATATTCTTTATTATTCATTATATTATTTGTTATAAAATTTACATAATTATATAATGATATTTTTTCATTTTTATTTATATATTTTATATTATATAAACTATATATTAGTTTTATTTTTTCTTGATCTATATTTAATAATTTACTTAAATTTAATGAATTATATTTTTTATTATTTATTGTACTATTCATTACTTCTTTTATTATATTTAATTCTGTTATTTGTGTTTTATTAATTTTATCTTTTAATAATTCATTATTTATATTGTTTAATATATGATTAGTTAATTCTATTGGAGTAAGTTTTGTTTCTTCTTTATTATAATCATATAGTCCGTATATCATTCTATTAGTTTCTATATTGGTATTTGTTATTGTACTAATATTTTCATAATTATATTTTGTTTGTTGATTATTAATTATTAAATATGCTTGTTTTAATTTATCTATATTATTATTTATATAATTTGATAATAAATTATTATTTTGATTATTATAAATAAAGTTAATTATATTTTTTATAGATATATTTTTTAATTGATTATTTTGATAATCATATATTCCATATATAAATTTTATAGTATTAGTATCTTGTTTTAATATTGTGCTTAAATCATTATTATTGTACTTCGTATTTGTATTTGTCATTATATATTGTGATTGTTTTAATAAACTAATATTATTTTCATTTAAATTAGATACTATTGTTTCATTATTTAGTATTGTTGTTACGAATTCTAATGGTGCCATTGTATATGTACCATTAGGGTCACCTGTTATAATATAATTGAATTTTGTAGTATTTTCTGAATCTATTTTAAACATTTCATAAAGATTAGTATTTGGTAATGGAGTATTATAATATTTATTTAAGTTTATAATATTTTGTAATAAATTAATACTTTCTTCATTAAAGAATTCTTTATATTGTTCATTGTTTGATAAATTAATAGATAAATTAGCAAATTCATTTAGTGTTAATGTTGTATTAGTATTATATCCTGTATAGTAAATATATAAGGATGTTAATGTGTCTTGATCTATATTAATACCCAATTTATTTAAATAATTAAGCATAGTTGGTATATCTAATTCTTGATTAGTAATTGATTCATTACTAATAGTTTGTAATAATTTTAATGAATTAATTATATTTTCATCAAATAGATTTTTATATTGTTCATTATTTGAAATATTTAAAGTAAATGTTGCAAATTCATTTAGTGTTAATGTTGTTTTACTATTAGTCGTTGTTCTATAAAACAATAATAATTGTTCTATTAGATTTTTATCTATACCAAATATATTAGATAATTCTTCAGAATTCATTTTTTTATTAATAATATTTGTATTGGTAAATTTTTGTAATTGTTGTAATTTTATTAAGCTATTTGGACTAATATATGATGCATATTCTTTATCTTTTGATACATCATTAAGTATGAAATTTATAAAGTCTTTAATAGTTAATTCTATATTAGTATTTTTAGAATTGTAATATATTAATATTTTAGTAGCATCATTTTCATTTATTCCTAATATATTAGATAATTCTTTAATTGTTCTTTTTTTATTTATTTCTTCTTTTGTAGTAAATTTAGTTAATAATTCTATATTGTTTTTAGTTTGATTATCTATTTTATTATTAAAATTATTATTTTGATATATATCTGACTTTATAAATGATATAAATTCATTTATAGTCATTTTAGTATTATTATCTTTATTATAATAATTATAGTAGATTATTTTTAATAAATATTCATCTATTTCTGTATTTTGACCTAATTCTTTAAATTTATTATTTAATTCATCATATGCTAATTTTTCATTTATTGTATTGGAATAACATAAGACTTGATCTATTTCTTTATCAGTTTCTAAATCTTTACATATTGAACTAATTAAATCTTCATACTCATTTGCATATACTATTGCTATTTGATTAGTAGCTGGGAATATTTTACCTACTTTATCTTGTTCTGATCCTGTATATAGTATATTTATATTTCCTTTTAATAAATATGCAGATAAGAATAATATAATAATTGCTATTGCTTGTATATATCTTATTTTATAGACAATACTACCTAATTTATTTAAATTAAACTTAGGTGTTTTTTTATGTGTTTTTTCTATTAGATTATCAAATATTAATAGTAATGCTGGTAAGCAGAAGAAGATACTTAATAAGCTTAATAATACTCCTTTAGCTAGTACATAGCCCAAGTCTTTTCCTATTGTAAAACTCATAAATACTAATGCTAGTAATCCTACTATAGTTGTCAATGAACTACTAGATATTGCTGAAAATGAATGATATAATGCTTCTTTCATAGCATCTATTTTATTTTTATAATGTTGTTTTTCTTGTTTATATCTATTTGATAACATTATTGAATAATCCATAGATAATGCTAATTGTAATATTGCTACTATTGAATTTGTAATAGAAGATACACTTTCAAACATTATATTTGTTCCTTTATTAATAAATACTGCTATTCCTATTGATATTAAATATAACCATGGTTCTAAATATGAATCACTTAGTATTGTTAATATTATCATAGAACAAGCTATTGCTAATATTACTACCCATAGTTTTAATATAGGTTTATTTTCATCATATATTGTTCCACTCATACCTGATGTTTTAAAGTTATCTTTTATATATTCATATACTTTGGTAGATGTTTTTGAATCTGCATAATCATTAACATTTACAATATATAATGTATAGTTATCTTTATTATAATTAGAATTATTTTCATATGTGATAGAACTTACTCCATCTACTTTTTCTAATTTATTTAATGTTTCTTCTTTTTCTTTTTCTGTTAAATTTTTAAACATTACATTTAAAGTAGAAGTATCTTGTTTAGAAAATTCTTTATCCATAATGTCTTTACCTATTTTAGTTTCTGAATTCTTTGGTAAATATTTCATTATGTCATCATTTATATTTACTTTAGTTGATAAATATAAACTTAGAATTGCTCCTATTATAAATATAGATAAAAAGAAATATCTTCCCTTTACTATCATGTCAGTTATCTTACGCATATCTCATCACTCCGTTAGGAGATTTTATTACTTATTATATATAAAGTAAACAACAATTATCAAATAGTGTTGCTTATTTATCTAAAAATAGTAATATATATGTATATTTATTATATTTTTTGTTTGTTATTTGTATTTTTGTTGGATAAGTAGTAAAATACATTTTATTAGAAAAAGGGATTTTATGGAAAATAAGAATGATTTACGTGTAATTAAAACTAAAAAAATATTATTTGAAGCATTAATTAATTTAATGAAAAAAGAATCTTTTGAAAAGATTAAAGTATCTGATATTTGTAATGAAGCTTTAGTAAATAGATCTACTTTTTATGCTCATTATGATGATAAATTAGATTTATTAATTGCTATAATTGATGATTTAAAGAATAATTTAGAAAAAGAATTTGAAAGGAATGAAGAAAAAGTTATTTCTAAAAAATATTATATGAAATTAATAAAAATATTTATTATTCATATTGATGAAAATAGAGATACTTATGCTTCTATTCTAGCTAATGATAAGAATGGTACTTTAATAGATTTATTTATTGATGTTGGTAATAGAGATATTATTAATAGACTTAGAGAGAATGATTTTATTGAATCTGATATTCCAATAGAAATTATTTCTAAATTCTATTTAGGTGCTATTGTATCTATTGGTATAGATTGGATTAGTAATAAAGATACTTATTCTAAAGAACAATTAATGGATTATTTAGATAAGTTAATTCCAGATAAATTATAATATTTTATATATATTTATACATTATGTTATAATAGTTAATTAACTAAGGGGGTATGTTATGAATATATTTAGTAATAAGAAAAATAATAATGAATATTATAAAATATTTATTGCTGTTTTTTTAGCTATTGTTTCTAGTATATTAATTTATTTTTTAATATCTAATATTAATGTTGTTATTAAATTTATTTCTAAAATAATAACTATTTTAATGCCTGTTATTGTTGGTATTATATTTGCTTTTTTCTTTAATCCTATTATTTCTAAATTAGAGATATTATTTAATAGAAATAATAAAATTAAAAAGAAAAATAGATTAGGTAGAATATTAGGTATTATATGTACTTATGTTACTTTTATATTATTAATTGTTTTATTTTTAAGATTTTTAGTACCTAATTTATTAAATAGTATTACTATTATGATTAATAATTTTCCTTCTTATTTAGATAGATTCTCTAAATGGTTATTTGATTTATGTGAGAGATATAATATTACTCCTACTTTTATAGAAGAATATGTTTCTGATATTAATAGTATTATTAGAAAGATAGTTGTTCCTAATATAGATATTATTATTAATAATTTAGCTGCTGGTATTAGTGGTGTTATTAAATGGTTTATTAATTTTATTATTAGTATTATTATTTCTGTATATTTAATATATGATAAAGAAGTATATGGTAAAGGTATAAATAATATGTTAAAAGTATATTGTCCTAAAAAAATATACAATAAAATTATTAAAATAGCTAAAGATTTATATAAAGTATTTGGCGGATTTATGGTTGCTAAATTATTAGATTCTTTAATAATAGGTATTATTACTTTTGTATTTTTAGTTATATTTAAATTCCCTTATTATTTATTAATTGCATTTGTTATTGGTATTACTAATATTATTCCATTCTTTGGTCCTTTTATTGGTGCTGTTCCATGTACAATATTATTATTAATGATAAATCCTACTAAAGCATTTGAATTTATTATTTTAATACTTTTAATACAACAATTTGATGGTAATATATTAGGTCCTAAATTAATAGGTGATAAGATTGGTATGAAGAGTTTTTGGGTACTATTCTCTATTATATTATTTGGTGGTTTATTTGGAGTATGGGGTATGATATTTGCTGTTCCTATATTTGCATGTATATATGAAGCTATTAAAGATGATGTTCAAAGTAAATTAAAGAAAAATAATAAGAAAGAAATAGTTAAAGATACTAAAAAAATTGTAAATAAAAAAAGAACTGCTTAGTTCTTTTTTTGTATTGTTAATAATATTGTTTTATAGATAGTTAATAATGTTAATGATATTGTTATTCCTCCGAATATATCACTTATCCAATGTACTCCTGATAATATTCTTCCTATTAGAATAGATAACATTAATATTATTGTTAATATATTAGTATATTTTCTATATTTAAAGTTATTATATTTTAATTTATTTATAATAATAGAACTTATACATATACATAAAGTTAATAATGTATGTGTAGATGGATATGATGCTTCTAATTCTCCTTCTATAATAACTGGTCTATAATTTATTATTACTTTTTCAAAGAAGATGAATACTAATGCTACTACTATATAGAATGCTCCTAATACTATTATTTCTTTATCTACTTTTAATAGAGATTTTCTTTTTATTAATTCTATAATTCCTATTAAGGCATATATACCTACTATTATAAATAGGAATATTCCTAATATAGATGTTATTTTATATAATGTTTCATGATATCCTATTAATTTATGAAAATAGTTATTTATAGTAGATAGTCCTACTTTAGAATTATTAGGTCCTATTGTATCTACATCTATATATTTTACTGATAATGTATATATTATACTTATTATTATTAATAATATACTTAATATTATATTTTTCTTTTTCATATTGCACCTCGTTTGTATTATAGCATATAAAAACAGTTTATTAACTGTTTTTATTTTCTAAGTTTTCTATTATTTTAATACATATTCTATATGCTCTATCTATTGCTTCATCATTTAGATTATCATAAGTATCTATTCTTGTATGATAGAATCTTTTTATATTATAATCCATTCCTACTAAGCATATAGATTTAAATCCTCCTTGTGTAAAGGCTGATGCATCTGTTGAACCAGCTGGTAATCCTAATACTTTTTCTTCACAGTTTATATTTAATTCTTTTGCTGCTGTTGTTACCATTGTAGCTAGTTCTTTATCATTATGTACTGTTCCATTTAAGTCTTTTATTGTTACTGATAGTAATTCTGGATCGTAAATAGTATCTATTGCTAAGATATATGTTGGTATATCTTTATAATCATTTTTATGTTTTTCTGACCAAGCTTTAGCTCCTCTTATTCCTGCTTCTTCACTACCTGTTAATATAATACCTACTTCTGTATTTTCTAAATCTATATTATGTTCTTTTAAAGCTTTTAAGATAGATACACTTATTAAGCATCCTGTTAAGTTATCATTAGCTCCTGGTACTATTTTAAATGGATTCCAAAAGAATAATAATCCTATATAGAAAGGTATAAATAATAATCCTATTTGTAATAATATTGTTAAGTCTGGATTAATTATTACTAAGATATATGCTATAAAGAAATATATTAGGCCTAGTAAAGGAACTCCCATAGATGTAATTACTCCTTTTAAACCAAAGTAATAATTATATGTAAATTCCCACGCTGCATCCATATGTCCTGTAAAGAATATTCTT
Source organism: Bacilli bacterium (assembly GCA_017541445.1). The sequence continues at coordinate 44,501 of JAFXZC010000013.1, read as the reverse complement.
TGTTTAGCTTTAGGATTCTTTTTAATTGCAGTAAGATTTGTTCCTGTTTTTGTTTTAAATAATGGATCTACAAATTGTTTATATCTATAGAATTCAAAATATGATACTATGAATGCTATTATTAATAGTAATAAAGATACTATTGGTATTATAAATGATAATATAATAGATAATATTATTAGTGGATTAGATATATATAACCAACCATAAAAAGCTGATGGTTGAAAATTATAATGTTCTATTTGTGTATCTGTTATATCACATTCATCTTTTAAATATCTTTCTAAATAGAAAGCTGTATCTTCTTCTCCTTTGGTTCCTGGAGATCTTGTTGGTATTTTAGTACAGATATATTCTATTTGATCTTTTATAAAGTTGACCATATTATTTGAATGTTCATATATTTTTTTAAAGTCTTTCATAATATCACTCTCTAACAAGTTAATTATATCATATATTAAGCATTTATTTTTTATTAATTTTTGCTATAATTGTTTATAGTAAAGGATGTGTGAGATGAAAAAAATATGGAATAAGATTGAATCTAATAAATTTTTATTTACTATATTTATGGTTATTAGTTTCTTCTTATTTATTTTGCTAACTAATGGGTTTCATGGTGTTATTATTGAAGGATGGTATGGTATTACTCCTTATTTGGGTAATTTAAGTAGAACTACTGATAGTGGTCAGAGTATATTCTATGAAGTTATATGGTTTATGTGTTTAATACCTGTTTTATTATTATTTAATAATAAGTATATATTACATGAGAAACATATGAGTTTAAAGAAAACTTTAGTAATAATATGGCCTTTGTTATTATTAACTACATGCATTGGTATATTCTATTTTGGATATGCTGGTGGTTTTAAATATTTTAATTTTGATGAAGTAATTGCTTCTATATTCTTGTTTACTTTTGTTGGTATATTTGAAGAATTTTTATGTAGAGGTTGGTTACAAAATGAGTTTATAGAAAGATTTGGTAATACTCGTAAGGGTGTATTCTTTTCTATATTAATATCTGGTATTTTGTTTGGTGCAATACATATTATTAATTATTTTGGGGGTCAACCATTAGGTACTACTTTGGTACAAATGACTTCTGCAATGATTATTGGTTTCTATTTTGGTATTGTATATTTTAGAACTAAGAATATTTGGGTTACTGTTATATTACATGGTTTTTGGGATTTAGCTCTTTCTTTAGGTAATATGAATGTTACTACTTCATGTGTTAATACTGTTGCTTTAGAAGGTATTTCTATGGCAATTTTAGGTTTAGTAGTTGCATTTTTATTAGATTTACCTAGTATATTAGTTACTATTAAAGAATTTTCTAAAACACATGTTAATGAAAGTTTAGATGAAGAACATAAAATTGTTTTAGATGATAAACAAATTAATAATGATAAAACATTACATTTAGTACTTACTATTATTATTGCTATATATAGTGGTATTATGTGTTTATTCTTCTTTGTTATAGGTATTATATTCATATTTGTTGGTGAAAGTGATTCTTGTATGAATTATGAAGTATATGAAACAGATAAGACAGAAATGGTTTTATTAAATTATAAAGATTATGAAATTAAGTCTAGTATTACTTCTTATGTAGATTGTATGGTAGATAGTGTTGATTGTATTGATCAAGTATTAATTGATGAATATAAACTTACTTTTAGTATTAAAGATAATGAATTTATAGTTAATAATGATAATGATAGTTATACTTTTGATATAGATGATGTTGAAAAGTTTGCTATATTTGAAAATAATGATGGTGGTTATACTATTATGGTATTAGCTACTAATAATAAGAATGGTATTGTTTATTTAAGTAAATATTTAGATAATGATGTTATAGATGATAAAGATTTATTTGAAAAATTAGATGATTCTTTTGAAGCTATTGCATTACCTAGTATTAGTAATATTGGTTACTTTGATTTAAATAATAAATATCCTTTATTTAAGACAGATTATAATACTTATTACGTTATGGTAGATGGTAATCCAATGAAATTAAGTATTAAATAAAAAAGACTCTTATGAGTCTTTTTCTTTTTTAAATGCATATAGGAATGATATTGATAATAATATAAATGCTAATAATGTAACTGTTGTTGTTAATAATGTACTTATAAATACATATATTGTTGATATTGATAGGATTAATGCATGATATATCATACATGTAAATATTCCTTTTGAATTTCTTTTTATTATTCCAGTACTAATTGATATCATTAAACATGTAATACCAAAGTATAAATAATTCATTGTTTCTATTCCGGTAATGAAGAATAATGGTGTATTCCATAACCATGTTATTATTCCTGTTATGATAGCTGCTGGAAAGAATTTTAATTTCTTTTCTAGTTCTGGTTGTAATAACATTCTCCATCCTAATTCTTCATTTCCTCCTCTTATAAAGAAGATTAATGTATTTAGAAATATTGAATAATATGGTAAACCTTTTTCATATGTATTTAACATACATCCTATATAGAAATATGATGCTAAGAATAATATTATAATAATAAATACTTTTATTTTTTGTTTAAATCTAAATATTGGTTCTATAAAATCTAAGATATTTTCTATTGCTTTATTTCTTTTTAATGATATAAATGATGCTATTGTAGGTGAATATAGTCCTATATAATATAATACTTTTATTAATATATGATTTATTGTTAGAGAGGTAAATTTACATATTATAGAAGCTCCTCCCCAAAATATTATTTGTAGGATAAATGTTATTATTAGAAAATCTTTTATTATTTTTTTATTCATATTATCACCTATTCTATTGTATCATTTTTTTAAATTTAATTATATATTATATTATAGCAAAAGAAAGAAGTAGTTTAAACTACTTCTTAGTTATTAGATTTTATATCTCCTACATCTACTTTTATAGTTAATTCTATTTCTGCTTTTCTATTTTTATTTTGTACTTTAGTATCTCCTATTCTTGTAGATGCTTCTACATATATTTCATTAGTTTTTTGTATTTTAACGTCTCCTGTTTTTACTTCTATTTTAGAATTTTCATTTAGGTTAGCTTCTTCTATTTTAACATCACCTATTTTTAGATTTATATCTAAATAGTTATTTATTTCATTTAATTTAATATCTCCTGTTTGTAGTTCTGCTATTAAATCATTTAGTTTATTTATTTTTATATCACCTGTTTTTAATTTTATATTAGCTTTATTAAGAGATTCTGCTTTAATATCTCCTACATCTATATTAGTTTTAATATTAGTATTAGGTAGTTTATCTATATGGATATCTCCTACTTCTCCTTCTATATTTATTTCTTTATCATAAGAAGATGGTAAATATATTACTAGTTTAGGTGATTTATTAAAGAAGTTTATTCTATGTTCTTGTTCTTTATGAACTATATTTATTATATTTTCTGTTTCTTCTATTTTATGTTCTTTTTCATCATCTGAATATAGTTTAATAGTTATTGTTTCTTCTTCAGTAGTTTTTATTTCTATATCTAATGTGTTAAATTCTATATTTAGATCTTTTATATTATTTATTTCTTTTTCTTCTATTAAATTAGTACTTGTTGTATTAAAGTTAAAATTTGAGAAAGTTATTCCTTTTTTTATTACTATTACTATACCTACTGTTAATGCTATTACTATAGATGATAATAATATAATTAAAGTTATTGCTAATCCTTTATTCATTTTTATTATCTTCTTTCTTTTCTAATAGATTAAATACTAATGTAGCTATTGTATTACATAGACCTACTATAATAAATATTACCCATGTAATATGCCATGCCATAGTTAGAAAACTTACTATAAAGTATATTATTACTCCTATTATACAGATAATATCTTTTACTAATTTTAAGTTTTTATTCTCTTCTTCTTTTTCTTCTTCTTTTTCAGTATGTACTATAGATGTATATATTATTAAACATGTTGCTAATGCTACTATGATGAAAAATATTATTACAGATAAAGCTTCTTTTTTTAACATTTCTCCTGTAAATATTATTTGGGCAATAGATAAAATATATAGACCTACTGCTATTGCTATGTTTCGAGCAAATTTCTTTTTGTTTTCTTCTTTATTAGATTCTATTATATTTTCTTTTCCTGATAATAATTCATCTGATGTAATATTAAAATATTCACATAGTGGAATTATTTTATCAAAGTCTGGAGTTGATTCTCCTGTCTCCCATTTAGATATTGTTTGTCTAGATACATTTAATTCATTTGCTAGTTCTTCTTGTGATATGTTTTTTTCTTTTCTTAATTTATACAATCTTTCTCCGATTGTCATATTTATTCCTTCTTTCTGAGATTAATTTTATAAAAAATATTGGTTGCGTTCTATATAGTTGCGTTGGAAATTTGTCAACTAAGATTAACATTTTTATTATATCACAAAAAAACTACTATATTTTAGTAGTTTAAATTCCTGTATATATTACATATGAATAATAGAAGATAAATACAAATAAGAATATTATTCCTTCTATAGTAGATATCTTTCTTTTTCTTAAAGCAAATATAAATAATAATATTGCACTTATTAAGAAGACTGATAAGTCTATATAATTAATTGTTATATTTGGTATTGTTCCAAACATAGCTGTTGGTATTCCTAATACCATACCTACATTAAATATATTACTTCCTACTACATTTCCTATTGCTATATCATATTCACCTTTTTTTGTTGCTGTTAATGATGTTACTAATTCTGGTAGAGATGTTCCTAATGCAATTACTGTTAAGGCTATCATCTTTTCTGATACACCTAATGTAGATGCTAATGATTTAGCATTTTCTACTACTAAATTAGATCCTAATACTATTGCTATTAATCCTCCAATAGTAAATAGAATTGCTTTAGACATTTTCATATATTTTTCTTCTTGATCATCATCTATTTTATTTCTAGCCATACTAATTAAGTAATATATGAATACTGTGAAGAATAATAATACTGCTATTCCATCTCCTCTTGTAAATCCATTTGTTAGATTTTTATCAAATATTGAATCTGATATTAATACAACAAATAATGTTGATATTAATAATGTTATTGGTAATTCTTTTTGTACTGTATTATTTTTTATATATAATTCATGTACTAGAGAACTTGCTCCTAAGATTAATAATATATTTAATATATTACTACCTATTACGTTTCCTAATACTATATCTCCGTTATGGGATATCATAGATTTTATACTTACTGCTAATTCTGGAGCACTTGTTCCGAATGCTACTATTGTTAAACCAATTAACATTTTTGATACTTTAAAATTACCTGCTATGCTTGATGCTCCATCTACAAAGTAATCTGCTCCTTTTATTAGGATTACGAAACCTATTACTAATAATATAATGTTTAAAATCATTTTCTTTTCTCCTTTGGTACTCTAAAAGTATAACATTAAAAAAAAGATATTTCTATCTTTATTTTATCTTAAATCCACAATTAGGACAGAATGGTCCGGTTCCTGTTGGTGTTCCACAATTTGGACAGAATTTCTTTTCTTGTTGCACTGGTTGTGGTGCAGGTGTTGCAGCTGGTTGTGGCATTGGTTGTGGTGTTGGTACAGCAGCACTTGCTGGTTGAGGCATTGGTTGTGGAGTTGGTACTGAAGCTGTAGCTGGTTGTTGTACTGTTTGAGCCGCTTGAGCATTAGATTGGGCTGGTACAGTTGCAATTTGAATTGGTTGTTGTGTAGTTGGAGGCATCATTGGTTGTTGTTGAATTACTTGTGGTTGTGCTATTGGTTGACCAACTTGCATTTGAACGTATTGTACACCTGGTACTACATTTTTACTTGGTTGAATACCAAATGGATTTTGTAAATTACTTTGTATTTTTGAGAATCTATTTATTTTAATAAATGCTGTTATATATAAGAATATTACTAATGCAAAATATACAATTATTACTTCTTCATATTCTGTTGATAATAAGAAATCAAATAAGCCATGAATTAATGTTGGTATTCCTATACTTTTTAACAAGTTAGTACTACTTAATGAATTTTGACCATTTAAATGACATTGTTTAGCTATTCCATAATAGTATCCCATATAGACACCGAAGAATGCATGACCTGGTACAGATAATACTGCTCTTAAGATTCCTGTATATAATCCATTTTGAAATACATATAGAATATTTTCTAATGTAGCAAATCCTAAACTTGCAAATACAGCATATACTAAAGCATCAAATATATGATCAAATTCTTTATTATTCCATGTTGTGAGCCTCATTATTAACCATTTGCATCCTTCTTCTACTAATCCTACTCCTATTAAATAGTAAAGAAATAGACCTAATAGATTTGAATCATCAGATATACCAATTGGTTCTAAGACTCCTGCTAATATTAGTTCTAATATTACAGCTGGAATAATTGATAAACAACCAAATATAAATATTTTAGCTAGTAATCCTCCTGGTTCTGGCTCAACTTTATCTTTTTTATAAACGTAATATCCTAATACTACTGATGGTAATACGGATATAAATAGTAATATTCCACTCATTCTACTCACCTATTATAATTATATTAAAAAATATCTTTTTTGGAAACGATATTTTTATTTTTCTTGTTTTTTTTTACTATAATGAGTAAAATATTAGATAGGGAGTGATTAGAATGGCAAATGTCAAAAAGAAAAGTTCTACATCTAAAGCTAAAAAGAGTGTAAAAAAAGTTGAAAAAGAAAAAGATTTAGTACTTGATGAAGATTTAGATGAAGAAGTATTAGAAGATGACGATTTTAATTTAGATGATGATGAAGATGATGAATTAGCTTTATTAGAAACTGAATTAGAAGAAGTATCTGGTGATGAGAGATTAATTAGGGTTGAAAAATTAACAAAAGCTAATACTGTAATGTTAGTTATTTGTATAATATTAGTAATTATTACTATGGGTATATGTATTAATATTAATAAGGGTGATAGTAAAGATACTACTAAGAAGGATGATAATAGTTCTGAAACAGAAAACGAGTCAAGTGGTGATAATACCTACTCTACTGCTGCATTTAAAACTATTAAGATGAAAGATATTGCGAGTGAATCTAAAAACAAAGAAATTATTGTATTCTTAGGTAGACAAGGTTGCTATTGGTGTGGTTTATATGCACCTGTTCTTGGTTTAGCTTCTGAAGAGAATAAATTTGATGTATATTACTTAGATTTTGGTAGTATGGTAGATTTCACTGTATCTCCACCTACTGTTGCTGATGACGAAGAATATGAAGCATTAACTACATTTATTGGTAATAGTGCTTATTCAGCTCAAATTGCTGAAGGAATTGGTACTCCAATGACTATGTTTGTTAAGAATAATAAGATTGTTAATTTCATTGGTGGATATGTTGATGCTACTACATTAAATACTTATTTAAAAAAGGAAGGATTTGTAAAATAAATCCTTTTTTTTATGATATAATTTTTATGGTGATAACATGTTAATTGATGGGAAAGAAGTAAAGAATAAAAAGATTGAGGAATTAAAAAATATTATAAAGGATTTAGATACTCAATTAGGGTTAGCTGTTATTCAAGTTGGTGATGATGAAGCTAGTATTGTTTATATTAGACAAAAAGAAAAACTAGCTACTGAACTTGGTTATAAGTTTATTCATAAGAAATATGATAGTGATGTTAAAGAAGAAGTTATTCTTGATGAGATAGATAAATTAAATAATGATAAAAGTATACATGGTATTTTAGTACAAATGCCTTTGCCTAAACATTTGGATGAGAATAGAATTCAAAATAGAATATCTCATTTAAAAGATGTGGATGGTTTAACATATATTAATGCTGGTAAATTAGTTAATAATGAGAAAGGTTTAGTACCTTGTACTCCTAAAGGAATTATTGATTTATTAGATTATTATAAAATACCTATTGAGGGAGCTAATGCTGTTGTTGTAGGTAGAAGTATTTTAGTAGGTAAACCTATTGCAAATATGTTGTTAAATAGAAATGCTACTGTTACTATATGTCATTCTAGAACTAAGGATTTAGAAAAAATTACTAAGAAAGCTGATATATTAGTTGTTGCTATTGGTAAGAAATGGTTTATTAATAGAGATATGATAAAAAAGGGTTCTACTATAATAGATGTTGGTATTAATAGATGTGATGGTAAATTATATGGTGATGTTTACTTTGATGATGTAAAAGATAAATGTAAATATATAACACCAGTTCCTGGTGGGGTTGGTCCTATGACTGTTACTGAATTAATGTATAATGTGCTAAATGCATATTATTTACAAAAATAGTTTTAATATTGTAAATAATATGATAAAATATTTGTATTGATTGGAGGAAAAATGATGAAGAAGAAAAACTTATTACTTCTATTAGCAGCTGGTTTATTAGTTACTGGATGCGGAAAGGATTCTGAAGATAGCGATAAGAAAGATTCTAAAAAAGATTCTAATGTAGCTACTTTAACTTGTACTCAACAAGAAGATGACGAAAAAATGGAAATTACTGTTGAACAAGATAAGAAGACTTACAAATTAACTAAGGTAACTATGGAAGTCTCTTTACCAAAGAGTTTATATGAAGGTTTTGCTGATAGTGATGAAGAACTTGAAAAAATGATGTGTTCTGATCAAGAAGATAGCGTTGAAAGTTGTTCATTAAAAGCTTCTGGTGACAATTATGTTGCTAAAATTGTTTACAACGGTGAAAAATATGGTGAAGAGTTAGTTGAAGATGGTACTATTGACAAATTAGATGCTGATACTTTAGAAGAACTTAAAAAGTCTGCTGAAGAAGAAGGCGGAAGTTGCAAACTTTCTAAGTAGGAAATATTAAAATAAACTATTTATATAGTTTATTTTTTTTTGTTATAATCTATGTTGTGAGGTGATATCTATGATTATTAAAGATTTATATATGTCTTTTGGTTTACAAGAGATATTTGAAGATGTTAACTTACAAATTAATGATAAAGAAAAAGTTGGTATTATTGGTATGAATGGTGCTGGTAAGAGTACTTTCTTTAAATTAATAATGGGTAAATTAGAACCTGATAAAGGTAAAATAATTATAAAACCTGGTACTAGAATTGGTTTTTTACCTCAAGTAATTAGTGATGAAATACCTAATATGGATATAAGTGTATTTGATTATTTATTAGATGGTAGACCTATTAAGAAATTAGAAGATGATTTAGCTAAAGCATATAGTGATGTTAGTATAGAGACTGATGAAAAAAAGATTAAATATTTAATGAAAGAAATTGGTAAGATTCAACAAAAGTTAGAATATTATGAAGTATATAGTTGTGAGTCTATATTACTTAGAATAATAAATGGTATGAATATAGATAGTGATTTATTAGATATGAAATTATGTAATTTATCTGGTGGGCAAAAAAGTAAGATTGCTTTTGCTAGATTACTCTACTCTAATCCAGAAATATTATTATTAGATGAACCTACTAATCATTTAGATAATGATAGTAAAGATTATATTATTAATTATTTAAGAAATTATAATGGTACTATTTTAGTTATTAGTCATGATATAGAGTTTTTAACTAGTGTTACTACTCAGACATTATATGTAGATAAAAGTAATCATAGTATGGAGTTATATCCTGGTAATTATGAGAAATATATTAAGATAAGAAATGAGAGATTAAAGACTCAAGAGAGATTGTATGATAAACAAGTTAAAGAAGAAGATAAATTAAAAAGAATTATTGCTAAATATATAGGTGGTAATGAAAAGAAAGCTAATATTGCTAAAGATAGAATTAAGAAGTTAGAAAGATTAGAAGAACATAAAATTGTTTTAGAAAAGAAAGAAAAAGTATCTAGAGTTAAATTAAATATTAAGAGAGAATCTGGTTTTACTCCTATTAAGTGTGAAGAATTATGTTTTGGGTATAATAAAGATAAGATATTAATTAATAATTTAACTTTTGATTTAACTAGAGGAGAAAAGTTTTTAATAGTTGGAGAAAATGGTATTGGTAAGTCTACTCTTTTAAAGTTATTAGTTGGTATATTAGAACCACTTAGTGGTTCTATAGTAATAAATGATAAATGTGATATAGGTTATTATGCTCAAGAACATGAATTACTAGATAATGATAAAACTATTATGGGTAATTTTAGTGAATTTAATCTTAGTGATAGAGATTTAAGATCTTTTTTAGGTAACTTTTTATTCTCTGGAGATAGTGTATTTAAGAAAGTAAGTGTTTTATCTCCTGGAGAAAGAAGTCGTGTTGCTTTAGCTAAAATAGCTATTAGTGGAGCTAATACTTTAATATTAGATGAACCTACTAATCATTTGGATCCTGAGACACAAGAAATAATAGCTAATACTTTTAGAGATTATAAAGGTACTATGTTAGTAGTTAGTCATAATATTAGTTTTGTAGATAATTTAGGTATAGAAAGAATGTTAATGTTACCTAGTGGTCAAATTAGATATTATGATAGAGATATTGTTTTATATTATCAAGAGTTAAATAATAAGAGTAAATATAAATAATATGGTATAATTTAGTTAGAGGGATGGTATTATGAAAGTATATAATAAGTTAGTTAGAGATAATATTCCTGATATTATTTTAAAAGATAATGAATTGCCTGTTACTAAAGTATTAAGTAAAGAGGGTTATTTAAAAGAATTAGATAAGAAGTTATTAGAAGAAGTTAATGAATATTTAAAAGATAATAATATTGAAGAAATGGTTGATATATTAGAAGTAATTAGAGCTATTTTAAAAGAAAGAGGTTCTTCTTATAAAGATATAGAAATTAAGAGAAAGAAGAAAGCTTTAAAAAGAGGTACTTTTAAAAAGAAGATTTATTTAGAAAAAGTATTACAGAATGGGGATTAATCCCCTTTTTTATTTGATTAAATTAAAAATATATTTTAAAATATTAATAGTAGGTGGTTTCGATGTATACAAAAGTTGAAGAAGCTATTCATTTTATGGTAAAAGCTTATAAAGGTCAAAAGAGAAAAAATGAAAATATAGATATTTCTTTTCATTCTATGATTGTTGGAATGATGATTAGAAATATTACTTATTCAGAAGATGTTATTGTCGCTGCTATTCTACATGATATTATTAATGATTCTACTTATGGTTATGAAGATATTGAAGAAATGTTTGGTACTTTAGTTGCTGATATAGTTTATGATTTATCTGAGAATATGTCTATTCCTAAATGGTTAGATAGAAAAAGAGATTTTTTAAATAGAATTAAAAAGAATTATGATTTAAATGTTATTAATATAATGATTGCTGATAAGATTCAGAATTTAGTGGCTGATTACGAATTATTCTTAGATGTAGGAGATAAAGTATGGAAGTCTTCTGGTGGTAGTAAAGATGAGAATATGTGGTTATATAGAGAATCTTATTATATTGCAAAAGAAAAAGGTGCTGATCAAAGTTTACTTGATAGATATAAAAAACTTTTAATTATTTATTTTGGTGATGTAGATGAATGATTATATTAAAAGATATAGATCATATATTGTATTAGTAATATGGGTTATTATTTTTATTATTAATACTACTTTAGTATGTTTAAAGAAGACTGATGGTTTTGATAAATATGTTTATGATATGGTTTATTATTTTCATAATGATGCTATTACTACTATATTTAAATGTATTACTTCTTTAGGTAGTACTATAGGAGTTATTTCTATAGTATTATTTATTTTTATTATAAGTAGAAATAGAAAGAAAACATTTTTTGAAATGTTAGCTGTATTAATAGCATATATATTAGATGAAAGTGTTAAATTAATTATTGCAAGACCTAGACCTACTTTAATTAATTTAGTTACTGAGAAATCATTTAGTTATCCTAGTGGACATACTATGATAGGTTGTGTATTATATGGAATACTTATTTATAGTATTTGGCATAAGAATATTAATAAACATAAGAAAGTATTATATTGTGGATTATTATTTATATTAGCTTTTGTTATTGCTATTAGTAGGATATATTTAGGTGCTCATTTTGCTACTGATATTATTGGTGGTTGGGCTTTTGGGCATATTGTTTTAATTAGTTATACTTTATTATTTAGAAGTAAATTAGTTTGAGGGTGGTTTTTATAAAGGTTGTTGTTTATGCTATATGTAAGAATGAAGAAAAGAATGTAGATTTATGGTATGAATCTATGAAAGAAGCAGATGATATCTATGTTTTAGATACTGGTTCTACTGATAATACTATTAAGTTATTTAAGAAATATAAAAAAGTACATGTTTCTGAAAAGAAATATGATGAATTTAGATTTGATGTTGCAAGAAATGATTCTTTAGATTTAGTTCCTAAGGATGTAGATATTTGTGTATGTACAGATATAGATGAGAGATTTCGTCCTGGTTGGAGAGAAAAGATTGAGAAAGCTTGGGTTAGTGAACCTAATGTTAATAGATTAAAATATACATATAATTGGAGTCTTACTGAGGATGGTAGACCTGGTACTACATTCTGGTTAGGTAAAATACATTCTAGAGAGAATTTTCATTGGGAAAGACCTATTCATGAATATTTAAGATGTTCTGTTGTTCAAAAAGAAATAGAAGCTCCTGGTGTTGTTTTAGATCATTTTCATGATGTTAAGAAGAATAGAGATTTTTATTTAGATTTATTAGAAGTACAAGTTAAAGAATTACCTAATGATCCTAGAGCTCATTATTTATTAGGTAGAGAATATTTAGTTAAAGGTAGATATGATGATTGTATTGCTATATTACATAAGTTATTAAATTTACCTAATGAGAAATGGGATCAAGAGAGAGCTTTTGCTATGAGATATATTGCTGATAGTTATAGAGGTAAAGGTTATGTTCAAGAAGCTATTCTATTTTATAATATGGCTATTAATGAAACTCCTACGGTTAGAGAACCTAGATTTTATTTAGGTAGATATTATTATCATTTAAAAGATTATACTAATGCTAGAAGATTATTAAATCAGGCTTTGTTTATAGATAAGAGGAATGATAAATATACTAATGAAGCTGCTCCTTGGGATGGTACTATTTATAAGTATTTAGCTGATTGTGAATATGAATGTGGTTATATAGATAAAGCTTTAGAAAGATTAGATGAAGCTATTAAGTTATTTCCTAAAGATAAAGATTTAAAGAAGAAAAAAAGAGAATGGAAGAAAAAGAAAAAAGAACTAGATAATAAATAGTTCTTTTTTAATTGATTTCATCTAAATTTACATTTTCTTCTGCTATTAAGTCTGCAAAATCTTTTTTGAATTTTTCTATTGATTTCTTTTTAGCATCTTCATATACATTTCTTGCATTAACTACTGCTTTATAGATATGTTTTATTTTACATACATTTTCATTATCAAATAAAGCATATGTAAAGGCGTTAGATACTATTGTTAAACAGATATCTGGATATCTGGATGATATTTCATATACTCTTTTATATTCATCTGTCATATCTACTATGAAACGCATTATTCTTTCTATTACAAAGTCTGTATATTCAAAATGAACTCCAGTTTTCTTTTCTATTTTTGGATATGTTCCCATTAGAATTTTTACACATGTTTCTTGATCTGCTTCTGCTACATCTATCTTTTGGAATCTTCTTAAGAAGGCTCTATCTTTTAAGATATATTGTTCATATTCTTCATCTGTTGTAGCACCTATCATTTTTATTTCTCCACGGTCTAATCCTGCTTTAAACATATTGGCAAAGTCAATTCCTTGCTCTGCTCCATTTTTATTTACTAATACGTGTGTTTCATCTAAGAATAAAATAGTTTTTGGTCTTTTTGCTAATTCTTTTACTAATAGATCTACTCTTGATTCTATTTGACCATTAGATTCTGTTTTACCTAATAGAGATGTTACATTTAGTTTATAGATTTTATAGCCTAATAAAGCATTTGGAACTTGTTTTGTTATTATACGGTATGCAATACCTTCTACAATAGATGTTTTACCTACACCGGCTTTACCTACTAATAAGGCACTCTTTTCTGGTGTTAATAATGTCATAATAACTTGTTTTATTTCGTCATCTCTTCCAATAGCTGGATCAGTAATATATTCTCTATCTGTTAAATTTTGTCCATATCTATCTAAGATACTTACTGTTCCATCATATACGCCAAATTGTGTATCTTCACTATTAAGTGCTTCTACATTTTCATATGTTGGTTGTTCTATTGGTTCAGGTATCTTTGTATCTGTACTATGTTCTTTATAAATTTGAGGTCTTTCTTCCTCTTCTTGTTCTTCTTCATATGGTATATCTAAATATGAATCAGGTACTATTGGTTTTAACGCTTCATCTATTGATGGTACTTGTTTATTGCCACCTACTGAATATTTTATTCCTTCCATATTATCACACCCTATCTATGTATGTTATGCCTCTTTCCATAACGTCATCTTCTATGGAATCTCTTAATAATTTTCTTACTTTATCTGCATTTCTTATATTTCTTACAAATAGTCTTTCTCCTGCTCTATTAGATGTTGAATGACTATCTACTACTACTGTAATAGTTCCTATTCCTAGTAATCTTTGATATAAAGATACTGTCATATCAGGATCTTTTAATAAATATAATTCTATACTATTAACTCTTTGAAATATAAGTCCTCTTTTTATTATTAATTCATCTTTTGTTATTTGATACTCTGTAAAATTTAAATGTAATTTTGTTAAGAATCTTTGAAATAAGCCAGCTGGTTTATCTTTCCATTTTATTTCAAATTCTACTTCATTTATATTTTTTACATTTGTAGCCATATTTCTTCACCAACTAGATTATATCATAATTTTATATTTACCTGTTTATAAATATATAGTTATTAACATATTGGATTGGTCCTTTTGTAGCAGGTGTAGTTATTCCTTCTCCTGTATTTGGTTTTATAAATGATGATATTATTAAATCTATAGAGAAGATTAATAATAATATTGTTACTATTATCTTTTTTATATGTTGACTATATTTCTTATATATATTTTCTAATAGTGGGCCTGCTATATAAGTAAAACCACAGCCTCCTAAACCAAATATTATTAATCCTTCTAAACATATTCTTCCATGTATATTAAGGAAGTAGCCTGTATAGTCCCAATATTTTAAATGTTTAGTAGTTTCTAATAAGTAAGCTCCTATATATTCTAATACTCCACATAATATAAATGATGCTAAGAATAAATGAAAATGGTTATGTCTAAATCTTTTTAAGAAAAATAGAATTGCTATTCCTCCGAATCCATATATTGGTAACCATGGGCCATACATAGTTCCTCTATTTACAAATTCTCCATCTCTTACTATATGTATCATTACTTCATATATCCATCCTACAAAGCTAAATGTAAAGAAGAATAAGATATATGATATTATTGTATATTTTTGATTATAATCTAAATTAAATAATGATTTCTTTTCTTTCTTTTCTTGTGGATATTCTTTATCTACTTTTTCATCTATATATAATAATTTATCATTTAGTAAATCTTTATATGTTAATTCTTTGTATTTATTATTTCTTAATGTTACATAGAATTCTGCATATATGGTTTCTTTATAGATATTAGTAAAGAAGATATTTAATAAACTAAATGTAAATACTCCTAATAATTCATATAGTAATAGAGATAAATCTATTTTAAATAATTTAAATTTATTACCTTTCATTAATTCTTTACTTGTTTTAAATAGTTCTTTACTTTTCATATTAGGATTTTCTGCTAATAGGAATGGTATCATTGCATATTCATATGTTTTTATTACTCCACCTATTATTGTTAATGACCATAAGAATAATTTTAAATCTTTTAACATTAATATTGCAGATATATGTATTGGTCTTTTCTTTTTATAAGGATATAATGCACTATCTATATTAGTGTTAAGATATCTTCTTTGTTCTAAGAAATATCTATTTCTTCCTACTTCTAATGCTGATAGAAAGAAACCTCTTAATAGGAATAATATTATATTAGATATAATTATTATATATGCTATTGATATATTACCTCCTAAGAAGTTATTAATACTATTTAAGATACCGAATGTAATAGATCTTGATTTAGCTGTTTCATTTACTATAGTAGATGTTAATCCTTTATAGTATTTATTAGATATTTTAGATTCTGTTTCTTTTTCTTGTTCTGTTTTTTCTAATATTTCATCTAATACTTCACTATTACTTTTTCGATTATATGTATTTACTACTTCTATTTGTTCTGATGAAGTTATATCTGTTTTATTTAAGATATTTCTTGAAGATAAGTTTATTCCTCCAGAAATAACAAATGTTGTAAATACTACTACTAATAAGCTTTTAAAGTAATTATTTTTTATATTTCTTTTTGCTTCTTTTTTTAGTTCTTTTATATTCATTAGATATCTTTTCTTTCTTGGTTTTATTATATCATTTTAGTTTTTTTAAGCAAAAGAAAAAATCCACTTTTGTGGATTTATATTCTTAATGGCGCCTGATGTAGGGCTCGAACCTACGACCTAACGGTTAACAGCCGTGCGCTCTACCGACTGAGCTAATCAGGCATTGCTCTTTAATTATAGCATTTTGAGTGATTTTGTCAACTAGAAAACTTATTATTAGTCGTATTTTTTTGGTTTTAGAGCATTTTAAAAGGTGTATTTTTGTAAATACACCTTTATTTTACATATTTGGTTGTTGTGGTTGTACTGGTGTTTGTTCTGGTTGTGGTGGTGCTTGTACAGGTGTTGGTTGCACTGGTGCAGCTTGTTGCATTGGTTGTGGTACAGGTGCAGGTGCTGGTGCTGGAGCAACTCCTGCTGGAGCTGGTCCTGCAGCTGCTGGTGCAGATTGTGGATTCATTTGGCCAACGTTAACATTATTTAGATAAGTTAATGCTTGATATACAAATTCATCAATCTTTTTACTTACAAAGTTTGGTTTAGATGGTTTATTTGTCAATATAGCAATAATATAAGTTATTTTAGCTAATAATATTAATAAACTTACAACACCGTCTGCTGCGTTTATAATAGCTTGTATTGGAGTTAAGAATTTTTGATAATTAATCATATCAGAATAATCTAAGAAATTATTTATTGTATCAAATAATTTTGCTATTAAATCAACTACTACTCCTGATCCTTCTACTATTAAATTCCATCCCATTGTTACTATAGATATTCCTATAAAGAATGTTATTATTCTTGTTGCAGTTTGTTCTATTCTTTCATCTATTTCACAGAATAGAAATAATAAAGCAGTTATTGTTAATAATGTAGCTCCTCCTGCTATAAAAGATGCTACTAGCATTACACAGGCTAATCCTGGATTAATTTTGTATTTAGTCATATTTATTTTCCCTTCTTTTCTTTATTATGGTAGTTCTATATTATCTACTACATAGCTACCTGTTTCATTATCAAATATTATATCTACTATTAAGTTTGTTGTTATATATTCTGTTCCTTCTTTTATACCATTTTCTATTGGTATAGTTGCTCCTTGATTATATATTTTAAATTCTACTTTATATAAATATAACGATGTATCATTAGTTATTGTTTTACTTTTATAATATTCTATATTATTAATGTCATATTTATACCATGTTTCTATCATTTCTTTAGTTAATATTTTATTATCAACTTCTTCTTTTAGAATTTTATCCATATAATCTTTTATTAATAATTTTTTATTTGTTTTTTGTAATGGATCAGTACTTACTTTCATTGGTGTTTGTTCTTTTATGGCATTAGCTGTGTTATTTCCTCCATTATTAATTAGTCCTACTGCTATACATATTAGTGCAAGGGACAAAGTCAAATATATTAAGACATTATACCTCTTTTTTATACTCATATAATCACCTACTTTTATTATAGCATAAAAAGAATTATAATAGTATTGGTGAATTGTATGAAAATATATATGAAAGATTATATTAAATATGTAGATGATTATATTAATAAGAAAGAGTTTAAAGATATAGATAATTTTATAAAAGAACATTTAATTAAAATAGGGTTTTTTCAACATGAAAGACTTATTCATTTATTAGTTACTTTATTTTATGGTATTGTTGCTTTAATATTCTTATTTATTACTTGTTTATGGATATATTTTGGTATTATTGCTTTAATACTTTTAACTTTCTTAGTATTTTATATTAAACATTATTTCTTTTTGGAGAACGGTGTTCAATATATGTATAAACAATATGACAAATTAAAGGAACTATCTAAATAGTTCCTTTTATCTTGTATCTTCTGTAATAAAATCTTCTTCTTCTAATTTTTCTACAGTATAAGATGGTTTTAAGATATCTGATGCATGATCAATTCTTAAATCTTCTCTTTTTGCATTATTTTTAATTTCATTTAAATCTACTTTTGTTTCTTCTCCTAAATTTAATTCACTTAATGATCCGATATCAGTTGGTTCTTCTTCTTGGAATACTTCAAAATTTTGTTCATATTTTTGTGATTCTAGTGCATCAAATATAGTATAACTTATTGGGAATTTAGCTAATTTACATAAGAATTGAGCTACTATACCACTAGATTTTTCATTATATCTAAATGCTAATGTATTATATTCTTGTCTTGCTAAAGCTAATCCGTTATCTTTAGATTCTATTTCTGCATCTGTGAAGGTTTTCATATTATTTAATTTTTCTAGATTAGGATATTTTTCTACTACTTTTTTAGTTAATTTAAATTTATTAACAGCATTAGATGCTTGTACTTTTTCATTAATTGTTCCTTTTTCACATTTTTCTATAATTGCTAATAATCTAGATATTTCTGTTGCTACTTCGTCTTCTCTATTATATTCATTTAAAATAGTTTCTGTTTCTTCTCTTGCTGTTTTTATTTTTTCATCTAGATATTTTTTTAAGGTTTTATCAAAATTATAATTAATTTTAGAGACATATTCTTTTAATTCTTTATATGTTTTATATATTACATAGCCAATAGTACAAAATATTATTAATGGCATATTATTTAAGATAAAATTAACTAATCCTTGCATATTTTTATCCCTTCTTACTATATATTTATTATAGCATATTTATCAATAAAAAAAAGTAATCGTTAGATTACTTTTCAAATGTATGTTTAACTCTGTCTCTTTCTTCTGCTCTTTTGCCATCGTTGAATCTTTCAACAGTACCAACTAGATAGCCAGTGATTCTTCTAATTCTTTCGAATCCTACGCCCTCTCCTACTGTTTTTTTACTTTCAACCTTTACCTCTGGAGTTTTTTCAATATTTTCTTTTTTCATAACCTTTTACCTCTTTCTTATCTTATTTATTTAATTCTAAATTTTTTAATACTTCTACTGGAATAGGATCGCCTTCTCTTCTTCCACATCCAGGACATACGTCTTTGATTACACCAACATATCCACAAACAGGGTCTCTATCTACTGGATGGTTGATTGCTCCGTATCCAACACCTGCATCATGCATCATTCTTACTACTGATTCAAATGCATCGATGTTTTCTGTTACATCTCCATCTAATTCAATATAACTAATATGACCAGCATTTGTTAATGCATGATATGGTCCTTCTAGTTTAATCTTCTTAGCTATTGATATATTGTAATATACTGGTATATGGAATGAATTAGTATAGTATTCTCTATCTGTTACTCCTTCAATCTTACCGTATATTGCTTGATCTATTTTTGTAAATCTTCCGCTTAAGCCTTCAGCTGGTGTTGCTAAACAAGTGAAGTTTAGTTTATATTCTTGTGAGAATTCATCACATTTTTGTCTCATATGTCCGATTATTTCTAATCCTAATTTTTGAGCTTTTGCTGATTCTCCATGATGTTCACCAATTAATGCTTTTAAACATTCTGCTAGGCCAATGAATCCGATTGATAATGTTCCATGTTTTAAAACCTTCTTTAATTTATCATTTGGTTTTAATTTATCTGAATCTAACCAGTTTCCTTGTCCCATTAAGAATGGGAAGTTATATACTCTTTTATTACATTGTATTTCATATCTTTCTAGTAATTGATCTCTACATAATTCTAATAAATTATCTAGTTCTTCATAGAAACCATCCATATCTGCTTTCTTATGTGCCATAGCACCAACAATTCCATGTTTAATTCCTAATCTTACTAAATTGATAGTTGTGAATGATAAGTTACCTCTTCCTGGAGATACTTCTCTATCTGGATCTGCTACGTTTCCTATAACTCTTGTTCTACATCCCATTGTAGCTACTTCTGTCTCAGGTCTTCCTGGTACATAATATTTTAAGTTATATGGTGCATCTAAGAATTCAAAGTTAGGGAATAATCTCTTAGCAGATACCTTACATGATAATTTAAATAAATCATAGTTAGGATCTTCTGGATTATAGTTAACTCCTTCTTTTACCTTAAATATTGATATTGGGAAAATAGGTGTTTCACTATGTCCTAATCCTGCTTCTACTGCAAGTAGATAATTCTTAACAATCATTCTTCCTTCTGCTGATACATCAGTTCCGAAGTTTACACTTGAGAATGGTACTTGTGCTCCAGCTCTTGAATGCATTGTATTTAAATTATGAATAAATGCTTCCATTGCTTGATAAGTAATCTTATCTGTTTTCTTAACAGCTTTTTCTGTAGCCATTGTAAATAATCTTTTTAATGATTCATTATCTTTATATACTTCTTCAAAATATTCAGGTGTAATTGTAATAGTAGTTATCTTATTAATAAGATCTTCTAATCTTTTTTCTGCTATTAATGATGCAAAATCTGAATAATCTAATAAATCTTGAATAGTCATTCTTATTTGTTTTTTGAATGTTTTAACTACTCCTGGTGCTAAATAATAATCAAATAATGGTATTGATTGTCCACCATGTTGATCATTTTGATTTGATTGAATTGCTATTGCAGCTAATGCTGAATAACTCATAATATCATTTGGTTCTCTTAGATATCCATGTCCTGTTGAGAATCCACCTTTAAATAGTTTATTTAAATCTATTTGTAAACAAGTAGTTGTTCCCATTGCTAAGAAATCCATATCATGAATATGTATATCGCCTTCATCATGTGCATCAGCAAATTTCTTTTTCATCAAATATGCTTTAGCAAATTCTTTTGATACATTAGATCCAAATTGTAACATTGTTCCCATTGCTGAGTTTCCGTCAATATTACCATTTTCTCTTTTAGCATCATCTTCTGCTGCACTTTTAAGTGCTAAGCCTTCTAATGTTTTTAAGAACTTATGTGCTCTTTTATCTTCATAGAATGCTTCTCTTGATTGTGCTCTTTTTTCTCTATATTCTGAGAATGCTTTGTATACATCATCATATTTATTTCTTTGTAAAGATTCTTCTATTAAGTCTTGAATTGCTTCAATCTTTATTTTGTCTTTATCTTTGTATTCTTTTTCTATTTTTTCAAGTACATCATGAAATACTTTTTGCATATCGGCTTCTGTGTATTTGTCATCGGTCTCTACATCATCAATTCTTGATGATTCGATAACATCATCGAAACCTTTTTTAATTGCTATTGCGATTTTTTTTGGCTTAAATTCTACTTTCTTGCCATCTCTTTTGACTACTAATAAGTGTGCAAAAGATTCTTCTTTAGTGTTTGCCATAATATAAAAACTCTCCTTCTACCTTTTCCTAATTTAATTGTATTCTACTATTATATAAAAGTAAATATTATTTTTTTGAAAAATGTAAAAAATGTGATTTTTGTAAAATTTAAAATTTTTATTTTTTTAAGTTTTTAAGGCAAATTTTGCTTTTTATATTTTTATTAAAAATATCATTATTTGGCGTATATATGCCAAATAATTAAGTTTTTTAAAAAATAGTGTTCGTTTTACATTTTTTAACTTTTTGAAAATTTAAAAATTTTACAAAATTTTGTTTTTAAAGATTTTAAGGCAAATAAAAAGAAATAAATGATACCATTTAGTTTCTTATAACACATATTATAATTATATTACATTATAGTTTTTTTACAAGTATTTTTTCATATTTTTTGACAACAAAAAAGGAACATTAATCGTTCCTTATAAAATTGCATTTATTGTTTTTAAATTTTCTCTAGCCAAACGATTTTATGACTGATTATTTTGATAATCTTCATAAATAAATTATATTATTAATAGCTTAAATAACAATATAATTTTATATGTTTCATTCGTCATACACCTGGCGTTTAACTTTTTTAAGTTGAGTTCTCCACTTCATCGCTAAATTATATTTATATGAGCTCTTACGATATAGTATTTTATTTTGAACGACTGACAGCTAATCAGTTTATGTTCTCCATTCAACTTTTGGATTGCTTGGTTCCCTTGCAAGACAAGTTTAAGACTCTTTTTAAAAATTTTAAAACGTGTTCTCTATAATTAGATTCCATATTTTATTCCTTAATGCTTTTCAAATTAATCGTGAAAAGCGGAATTAGTTTATATTATGTAATCATATATAGGGATAAAGATGCATAACATACTTGCCGTTATTACTAACAGAAGCTAGTATGAAAGCTAACTCATCATTTCACGTATATATTACCACTCTTTCGAGGTTGTGGAGAAATGCTAACCACTAATAATATATATTTGGTATTTGGTAGCGATGAACTAATAGGTGATGAGATACCTATTAGTGATCCATAATAGAAAGGACAACGTACATTCATAACTATACGTTCATCAATCGCGTATCCACGATTGGAATTTAATCTGCTTGGTCTTAATACTCAGTATTAATATACAAATATATGTTTCATAACCATATACATGTTATACAGATTAATATATATACCTATTTCTTCAATAGTGTATATAGAAATGTTAATCCATTTCAAGATTGCCTATCTATCATATACCTCCTACTATTGTAATTATATACTCTTTTAATATTGTAGTCAATTGATTTTTAATATTTGACATTTTTTTGTAATATGTTAGTATATATTACTAATATTAATTAAGGGGGTTTTATTATGGGTTATGGTTGGTCTGTAGATAGTTTAAGAAAATCTTTAGAAAGACTTAAAAGAATTGTTGATAAATCCTCTTCTTTGGAAGAAAAATTTTATTATACTAGAGTATATGGTGAAACTTTAGAAATAGTTCATAGATTTGTTAATGAGGCTCTCCCTACTAGAGAACCTTCTTTAAATGAAAAAATTCAAGAATTAACTAATACTGTATTTACTGAAAGATGTTTTTATGCATTAGTAGAACAAGTTTATGATAGAGTTGATATTGTTGATGATTTTACTTTTAATGCTACAAAAGCAATTAATAAAAGAAAACTAATAGAACCTTCTTTTACTTTGGATACTGGTTCTTATATTGGTAATGAGAGAACTTTAAGTATGGTTGGAGATTTTTATAAGAGATTAGATCCTGATTTATATGATGTTTTTAAACACATTTATAAACGTAGACATTCTTCTTTTGATTTTGTTACATCACCTAATGGTGAATATACTAGTGAATGTTTTCTTATAGATGGTCCTAAAGACTTTTATGTAAATATTGTTAATAATTATGGTGTAAAAAAATATTGTGATACTATTCATGAATGTGGTCATGTAATAGAATTTTTAATGAATCCTCGTATTTGTTATAATGATAATCCTAATTATTTCAAAGAAGTTGCAAGTATATTTCCTGAATTAGTTGCTTTTTATGAAGGATTTCAAGGTAAAGATAAAGATGAATATTTATATCAATTCTTTTGCTCTTTAGCTGCTACTTTAGATGAATTAGCTTCTTTAATGCATCATGATCCTATTAGTTCTGCATGGGTTGAAAATGGTTATCGTATGAATAAAAATTTTTATGGTGATTTAAGGCATGAATTTGATATATCTAGAAATGATGTTAAAACTGCTTTAGATGTTAAGATAGGTAGTGTTGGTATATATATTACTAGTTTAGCTACTTCTTTAGAATTATTACATATTTATAAAAGAGATAAAAAAGAAGCTTTAAGATTATTTAAACAATTATTATTAGTTAATAATAATATGGATATTAATGCTCAATATATGTCTTTAGTACCTTTTACAGATGGTATGGTTGAAGAATTAGGAATATTTAAAGATGAGTTTAGTTTATTACTAGAAAGAAAAGGAGTTAAATTATGAGAGCTTGGGATTGTAAATTCTTATTAGAAAAGAAAAATAGTTTAATTAATAGATATAATATTTCTAGAAATGATCATGAAAGATATCAAATAAGTCAAATGATAGCTAGTATTGAAAGTGCTATGGAATATATTACTCCTAGTAATACAGATACAGAAGAATATTATTTTTGTTTATTACAAAGTTTATATGATGATAAAGATATCTATAGACGTTTTAGTGATTTTTTAGGAGATATTACAAATTTCTATACTGGGTTTTATTACGATATGCCTTTAGAACCTACTCCTTTTCAAGAAGTAGATACTTCTAAGAATAAAGTTATTACTGTTACTAGAGATTTCTTTAGTAGAATTAAAGGTAATTTTGGTAGTAGATTATTAAATAATGAAAGAAACGGTAATTTAAGAGTTAGATTTGAAAGAACTAGACCTGATGATTTTTATGAAGGTCAAACATTTCCTTTATATGGTACTGATATGACTTTAGTGTCAGTTAATTTAAATAAGAATATAGTTGATTATATTAATCTTATTCATGAATATG
Organism: Bacilli bacterium; assembly: GCA_017541445.1. The sequence continues at coordinate 19,749 of JAFXZC010000013.1, read as the reverse complement.
GTCATGTTTTGAATCATTCTTTTTATAGATATCAAATGTTTGATAATAATAAGTATCCTTTACAAGAAGTTGCTCCTATATTCTTTGAATTAGTAGCTGGTGATTATCTTACTAGTATGGGATTTAACGTTAGAGAACTTAATAAATCATATGTTCATATGTTTAGAGATGCTGTTACTGCTGCTGGTGTTGATACTATCAGATTTGATTTAATTCGTAATAGAAAGAAATTTGATAATGATGAAGAAATAATTGCATATCTTCATAGAGAATTTAATGATAATGTTTTAATAGATTTTGCTGCTGAAAATGTTATTAGTGATAATTTACATTATGTATTTTCTTATTTAATAGCTGTTGAATTATATATGTTATATAAAACTAATCATGAAGAAGCTTTAAATAAATTAGTTAGAATAATGAAAGTTAATGGTTTAAAACCTAACCAATATTATAATTTTATTATAGATTTAGGTATTACTCCTTTAGAGAGTATGGGTGCTTATTTAGATAGTATTAATAGAAAGCAAATACATTATGGAAGATAGAAGTTATAAAATAGATAGAGATTTTCTTGTTAAATTAAGAGATATGATGTTAGCTTTTGATAATGAATTATTTGAAGAAGATTGTGATAATTTAGAATGTTTTATTTATAGATTAAATCATGATTTTAATGATGATAAAAGTGATGGTAGAAAGACTATGTCTTATTATAGAGAAAATATGAAACAATACTATGATTATAGAGTTTTTTATCCATATGTTAGAAAATTAATGAGATCTAATTTAGTATTTGAAAGAAGTGTTTGCCCTACTTATAAAGATTTAGTATTAAGAGATAAAGATGCTATTGATATAGCTAGAGATTTCTTTAGTAAACAAGGTTCTTTCTTTAGTAAACCATTAGAAGAATTTGTTGAAGAAGATATTCATGATCATTTAGAATTTATTGAACCTAATAGGAATACTGATGGTGAAATGTGTTTTATGAGAAGTACTGAAGATGCATTTGTAGTAGTTCCTGATTATGATAATTTAACTAAAGTTACTATATTAATACATGAATTAGAGCATGTTATAGATTGTTTTAATAATCATGGTTTTTATAATAATAAAATTATTAGAGAATGTTCTAGTATGTTTATGGAAATGATTTCTACAGAGTTTGTTGGTAAGTTATTTGATTTTGATATGGATCCTTATTTAAGAAGAATGGCTATTCATTCTATTATTAAATTAGATACTAGATATATTTATTTTAAGAATCAATTATTACATTTAGGTAATAAACATAAAGATTTAAATAGTAGTAATTTAAGAAGAAAAATTAATCATTATGGGTTTAATAGAGATGATATTAGTAGATTAAATGATACTTATTTAATTAATGATTATTATTATCAAATAAGTTATTTAATAGCTATTGAATTATATAATATATATAAACAAGATAAAGAAAGAGCTTTAAATATATTAAAAGCTATTGTATTAAATGGTAATGATAATAATATTTTAAGTATATTAAGTAGTTTTGGTATTACTTTATGTAGTAGTTTATTAGATTATGAAGAAGAATTATATTTGAAATTACAAAGATAATTCTTTTTTTATGTTATAATTATTTTGGTGATGATATGAAGAAGAATATTAAAAAGAATAAGAAAGATTTTCTTAGTGTTAGAGAAATAAGTAATGATAAAGAAATTAGAGTTATGATATGGTTATTATTTGCTATAGGTGTTGTTTTATGGAGTTGTTTTGAAGTTATTAATACTGAAAATGCAGTTGCTCCTTCTGTAGAAGTAATATTAAATAGTAAGAGTACTGATGATATTATTGATAAATATAAAGATGATGTGTATTTTAAATCTGCTTTTAAAGGTTATCAAGGTGATATTTGGGCATTAGAAGGTCAAATGGATGTTAAAGATGAAGATAGTAATGAATATAAAGATTTAGCTATTCAAAAAGAACATTTAGAGAATTCTATTATTAGGTATTCTTTATATGATATGAAACATCATTCTTTAATGGTAGATACTTATATATATATTTTAATAGCTTCTGGTATATGTTTAGTATTATTTACTATTAGTTTTCTTTTAGTTACTTTTAAAAAATTTAAAGTATTTAATATAATTAGTTTTATTAAAGTATTATTAGTATTTATATTTGAATTTATATATGGTGATTTTATTAAAGTTATTACTAGTATGGAATTTAATATGATGCAGACAGTTAGATTTTTAGCATTATTATTCCCTATTCTATTAAATTATTTATATAGTTTATATTATAAAAAGGACGTTTAATTACGTCCTTTTATTATGTTATAGTATTCATCTATACAATCAAATATTTCTTTTGATGTTTTACAATGACATATTTTATCTTTCATTATTTTATTATCTGGTAAACCTTTTAAATACCATATAATATGACTTCTTATTTCTAGTAATGCTACTTTTTCATTTTTATCTTCTTTTAGTAATTCATAATGTTTTTTCATCATATTTATTTTTTCTTCTATAGTTACTGGTATTGGTTCTTTACCTGTTTCTAAATATTCTATACATTCTTTTATTAACCAAGGATTACCTAGTACTCCTCTTCCTATCATTACAGCATCACATTTAGTTTCTTCTAACATTTGTTTTGCTAAATAACAAGTAGTTACATCTCCATTACCTATTACTGGTATTTTAACTGCTTCTTTTACTTTTTTAATAATATTCCAATCTGCTTTACCACTATATCCTTGTGATCTAGTTCTAGCATGTATAGTAATGGCAGAAGCACCTGCTTCTTCACATTTCTTTGCTATTTCTACTGCATTAATATGGTTTTCATCCCATCCTGATCTTATTTTAACTGTTACTGGTACTTTAACTGCTTTTACTACTGATGATACTATTTCATATACTTTATTAGGATCTTTTAATAGTGCACTACCTGCTTGGGCACGTAATGCTACTTTAGGTACAGGACAGCCCATATTAATATCTATAATATCTGGATGCATTAGTTCTTCTACTTTTTTAGCTGCTATTATAAATGATTCTTTATCACTACCAAATATTTGTTGAGCAATTGGTCTTTCATAATCAGTCATTTTTAATAATTCATATGTTTTTTCATTTCCATATGTTATTGCTTTATCTGATACCATTTCTGCATATATTAATCCTGCTCCCATAGATTTAATTATTTTTCTATATGATGTATTTGATATACCTGCCATAGGAGCTAGTACTATTTGATTTTTTATTTCTATATTACCTATTTTAAACATAGATATCACCTTTTTTTATTATAATAAAAAAAGGATTTTTTTAAAATCCTTTTATTGTTGTTTTTTAGATACTAGTTTCTTTGCTATTATTATTAATAATACTACTGCTACTAATAAGCAGATACCTAATACTGGTCTAAATGCTATCCATGAAATAGCTATTACTAGTAATGATACTGCTAATCCTATTAAGAATCCTAATAAGCCAGTAACACCTTTTACTATCTTTCCAAAGAATGGTACGTATGATGTTAATGTTGATATAGGTCCAAAGAATGATGTGAAACCACATATTACTAATAAAGTTCCTATTGCTCTTAGTATCCATTTCCATATATTATTATTTTTTTCTATTTCATTAATAACATATTCTCCATCATGTTTATCTTCTACTAAATAATATATTTTAGTATTTTTCTTTGTTGTATATTCTTCAATAGTTCCATTATTTGTTTTTCCTAATACTGTTACTGTTCCATATGTTGCATATTCAAAACTTATTCTTACATCACCTATTTCAGGTTTTTCAGGATCTTCACTATTTGTTAAATATTTATTATATACTTTATATCCTTCTGGTATATTAGCATTTGTATAATCATTTATATCTGTATTTGCTGATATTGAATTTCTAAAGCAACTAGCTAAATCATATGCTCCTACTTTTAATTCTTTAGATACATATTGTTCATCTGTATAAGCTTTTTCTTTTGGATTAGTATGTCCATCTTTATGATTAAAGTCTTCTGAATCAATCATTTCATTTGACCATACTTTTTCATACTTATATGTTGTTGAATCATCACTTTCTTCTTTTTCTTCTTTCCATTGATATACTTCAACAGTTCTTGTTAATTTAGGAGTTTTTTGTGAGATATTAAATAATGTATCTTTTAATTCTTCTTCATTAAATGTTAATACATTAGATGTTACTACTAATTTATCATTATCATTTTTATCTACTTCATCACTTTTTATTTCTGTATAATTATCTCTTAGTTCTTTAACATCTTTAATATTAATTGTATTTTGTCTTTCGTTATAGATTAATACTCCTATTCCTATAATAATTAATATTATTCCTGCAAATACTCCTGTTATTGAGTTTTTCATGTTTGTAAAAAATCCTTTTTTTTCGACATATGTGTCTGCCATAATTCATCACCTAAGATTATTATAACAAAAAAAGTTGAATATTATTCAACTTTTTTAGTTCTTTTTTTAGTTGTAGTTGTTTTTCTTACAACTTTTTTCTTTGGTGCTTCTTCTTCTACTTCTTCTTCATCTTTTTCACTATCTATATCTTCTTCATATACTTCTAATTCTTTTGGTTGATAGTTTATTACAAATTTATAGAATAGTGCTGCTATTATTCCACCTACTAATGGAGCTACTATAAATACCCATAATTGAGATAATGCATCTCCACCTGTAACTAATGCTGGTCCAATACTTCTTGCTGGATTAACACTTGTTCCAGTAAATGGAATACCAAATAAATGAACTAGAGTTAATGTTAATCCTATTACTAAACTAGGATTTTCTGTTTTACTCTTTTCATCGGATGCAGATAATACTACTAAAACAAATACGAAAGTTAATATTGCTTCAACTATTAAAGCAACCCATTGAGTTGTAGTTATAGGTAATAAACTTAGTTTATCGAAACCATTAGCTCCAAAACTAGATTCTGTAGTGAATATTAATTTTAGTATATATGCTCCGCATAAACCACCAACTATTTGAGAACATATATAGATAATTGAATCAAATAAGTCTATTCTTCTATCTATTAGCATTGCTATTGTTACTGCAGGATTTACATGACATCCTGATACTCTTCCAATAGTATTAATTAAAGCCATTAGTATTAAACCAAATGCTAAAGCAATTATTAATATAGTAAATGTAAATGATGTATTAAATATACTATTAACATAGGCATTTACTGCTATTGCTGTTCCGCAACCAAATAGTACTAGTAACATTGTTCCTACTAGTTCAGAAATCATTTTTCTTACCATCTTAAACCTCCTTGTATTTATTATATCACTATTTATTTGTTTCGTGCTATAATTTACTTATAAGGTGATGTTTATGTGGTTTTATATAAAGCAATTTTTTAAAAGAATTTGGAACTTTTTAGTATGGTCTTTAAAATGGATTGTTGCTATAGCTTTTGTTGCTTTAATACTATTTGGTATATATATAGGTATTAATGATATTAAAGCTGGTAAAGCTAAAGATTATTTAGTTGAAGAATATAATTTAGATAGTTATAAAATGTATGCATATAAAACTACTGAATTTGTATATGAAGAGAATGTTGATTGTAGTACTTTATGGTTTAAAAAATGTACTGATGATGTTGATAAAGATAAAGAAATTACTTTTATTTTATTAGAAAAGGGATTTCCTAGAATACATGTTACTGTTTATAAAGATGGTACTTATGTAGATGATTATGGTAATAAAGATTCTAAAAAAGATGAGGAAGAAAAAAAGGATAACTAAGTTATCCTTTTATTATGCTACTTTTAATTGAGGTGTTTCTTCTTTTAATTTTTTTACTACATATGATAATAATTTATCATGATTATTTTTTAGAACTCCTCTTAATACTAAATCATGTAATTCATCTATTATAATACCTATTTTTTCTTGAGGTATTCCTAATTCTAGTAATTCTTTAGGATCTATTTTTAGATCTTGTTTTTTTACTAAATTAGTTTTTTTAGATTGTTCTTTTATTCTTAAGAATGATTCATTTAATTTAGATATATCTCCTATATAAGCTGGATTTTTTGCGTAGATATTTGCTCTTCTTAGCTTATATAAATCTTGAATATTTTCTGTACCTATCTTATTTATAAATAATCTTAATTCTCCTATATCTTCTGGTATAGGACTATCATGATATTCGATTAATTTAGTAACTTTTTGTATTTGTTTCTTACTATATTTTAATCTATTCATTATTTCTCTAGTAATAGTAGAACCTTTTTCAGCGTGTCCTTTAAAATGACCATATCCTTGTTCATCTCTACTATATGTATATGGTTTAGCTATATCATGTAATAATGCTGCTAATGTTAATTCTAGATTTGCTTTACTATCTGGATCTTTTTTAAGAGCATTTACTGTTACAAATGTATGCTCTAATGCATCATATATATGTTGTGGTGTATTTTGATTAAATCCTTCCATTAGAGCTAATTCTGGTATTATTATTACAAAGATATCTAAATACTTTTTCAAATAGAATGCACATTTATCTGTCATTAGTATTCTATTTAATTCTTCTCTAATTCTTTCTGGAGCAACTGTTTTTAATAGTTCTCGATTATCAAACATATATTGTTGTGTAGTAATATCTATTTTCATAGTATATTCTGCTGATAATCTTATTGCTCTTAAGATTCTTAATGGATCTTTTTTTAATAATTCTTCATTATCTCCATTTAATCTTATTATTCTATTATTTATATCTATTATTCCTGTATTATAATCTATTAATCCATCTTCATCTGAATATGCTAATGCATTCATTGTGAAATCACATTCTGCTAAATCATCTTCTAATGATTTAGTTCTATATTGTGTTATTTCCATTGGGAATCTATTATTTAATACAGTTAATACTTTATTGTTTTCTCCACCTGTATATGTTGAGTATGCTGATAATATTTTTTGTGCTTGTTCTATTGAGGCATTGGTTGCTATTAAGTACTTTTTTGGTTTTTCATTCATAACCATATTTCTTATAGTACTTCCAATCAAATATGCTTCATAATTTTTTTCATTTAAAAATGTCATTACTTCGTTGACTGGTTTTGGAATAGCTATATTCATTTTATGCCTCCTTTACTCTAATATAATTATACATTATTTTTAATGTATTTGTATATTTATTAGTATTATCTATTTACATTATTTAATGTATTTATAAATCTATTTATACTATTATAGTATTTTGTTGGGGTGTAATCATTTCCAGTATAGTAATTTTTTGGTTTAGGACAATTATTTTCTTTTATTAATTTTATTAATTCGTCATTTATACCAAATATATAACTATATGGTAATAATTCATATAAGAAGTATTTATTATGTTTTAGTTCTTCTTTTATATAATTATCATCTTTTAAATATGTTTTATATCCTTCTATTTCATTTCTTAATCTTGTTCCTAATATAGTTCTTTTTGGCATATATCTATATAATACTAATATTACTATAATAGATAATGTTGCAATAAAGTATGATATTAAGTATTCTGCTGTTATAGAGAATATTGGTAATAAGAAAGTTAACCATAATACTATTAAAATAAAAGTACAGAATAGTATTTGTTTTTTACTAATATATTCTAAGTCTAGTTTATTAACAAAGTTAATTACTAACGCTAATGTTCCTATACTAAATAGTAATGCAAATGGTAAATATTTTAGTAATTTATTAACATAGAAAGGATATATAGTTATACTAAATAATATTATTGATAACATAAATACTAAGTATATTTTTTTATTATCTGATTCTATTTCATAATATTTATTTTTTTCTTGATTAAATAGTTCTATTGAGTTTTTATACATATATTTAAATCTTCTTACTAAAGAATCTGATTCTATAGTTTTTATTTGTTCTTTTGTTATTATATCTTCTTTTTTAGATACCATATTTATATAGTCATCTAATGAGATAGTATTATTTTTACTAAATAATTCTTTTAAGAATTTAGCTTCTTTTGATTTTCGTTCTTCATGATCTTTTATTTTAGTTAATTTAAAGTTATTATTACTCTCTTCTTCTATTTTTATATAGCCTTTATTAGATAGATCTAATATTAATAGTATTATATCTTCTCTTCTTATTGATCCATTATGTATTAATGATATTAATGGTAATGGTATTGGTGGTAATTTTGATACATATTTTGATTTTATTTTTGTATCTCTTCCATATGTATTCCATAATATATAACTTATTATTAAGAAGATTATTGGTATTAAATTGATTATTTGTAATATTTTCATATAGTTAATCCTCTCTAATGTTATTTAATTGCCATGGTGATACTTCTATATCTAGTGCTGTTGCTCCGCAATAATCACATTTATGATGTAATTCATCTGTTATAGTAGCTCCACAATTAGGGCAATTTAATCCTAATCTATATAATTCTTTATTTGTTCTATCTTTGTTATATGTATATTCTGTTTTTATTCTACTTTGTATTTTATATTCATTCTTTTTTTCTTTTATTGTATATTCAAATGTTGTTACAAATACTATTGTATATATATTATTTTTATTTATATATTTATTTACTGCTGTTCTATGAAATTTTATTTCATCATATGATATTTTTTTATTACCTAGATCTGATATTTTTGAATTTACATATGCTAATATTTTAGGATGATATCCACTTATATAATTAGTACTTTTATTTTCTATAGACATTAAGATATTTAATATTGCTTTTTCTGCATTAGATTTTAGTTCATTTATATTTAAATTAGGGAAATCTTTATTAATATCTTTAATGGATACTGGTTCCATACTAGATATAGATTTAGGAGTATTTACTGTATCTTGATGATATTCTTCATAGAATTTAGATATATTACTTGTACCATAGTTTCTTTTTATAAATAGTTTAAATTTTATTACTATATATAGTATTAAACCAATTAGGAATGCTAATAAAAGAATTGCTATTATTAATAATATTTTTGTTAACATATGTAAGCTCCTATTCTATATTAATTCTATCATATTTTTATTTTTATTGTTATAATACTTATATAAGATAGGAGTTTTTTTATGGAAGCTAAAACTATTATGATAGATATGGATAATGTTATTACTGACGGTAGATTTTTAGATTATGTAGATGAATTTCTTGGTACTAATTATATTTTAGAAGATATGAAAGGTGTTAATGTTTTAAATCTACTTAGAAGTAAGAATAAAGAATTCTGGGAATGGGTTAAAGATAAAGATTTCTATGAAGATGCTCCATTATTAGAAGGTTGTTATGATGTATTACATGATCTATATCAAGTATATGATGTTTATATAGTAACTGCTTATTTATGGGATGAGAATATTGATATTAGTGGTTATAATTTAATGAATAAATATTATTATTTAAGAAAGATGTTACCTTTTATAGATCCTTCTAAATTTATATTTACTTCTAATAAGGATTTATTAAGAGCTGATGTTAAAATAGATGATAAGTTAGATAATTTAAATAATTGTGATGTTCAAATATTATTTAATAGATGGCATAATAGAAATGTTATGGCTGATGATGCTATTAGAGTAGATAATTGGAACGATATTAGAAATGTTTTATTATAAATAAAAAAAGACTCTTATGAGTCTTTTTATTTTAGCATCTTCCTCCGCCACCAGAGTGTCCGCCACCTGATGAACCACTTGAGTGGAAGCCGCCTCCGCCGCCTCCACCACCACCTGATGAGGTGTCAATATGATGGTGAGTTACTATTGTATTTGTTAATATATTGTCTCTTTTTGTATAGTTAATACTATTTTGATTTAAGAATGATTGAGCTGTAAATGCTTTATGAACCATCTTATTTTTACCTTTTAGAATAGCTACTCTTATTGGTGTTACTATTGCTGCTATTATAAATGCTAATCCTAATGGTGGGTTCCATTTATTTACAATATTACCATTTTTATCTAGTTTTTGTTTTCTAGTATCATATACATGACCATTAGGATCTAGTGCTAAGTTTTTATCTTTTCCTTGTTTATAATAATATTCTAATTTATCTATCATATTATTAAATCCAGTACTATATTCTTTTTTAGTCATGTATGGAGCACCAGAATGATATATTGCATCATGTGGTGATTCTGTATAGTATAATTGGGCTTCACCAAAATATAATATTTGCATGTAGCCTAATCCATCTACTAAGAATTCATTTCTTACTATAATAACTCCGTTATAATATTCATCATCTTGTTCTAGACCAAAGTCATTATAATCATAAAAATCTGCAGCATAATCTTCATTAGTAGTACCACAATCATTTCCATAACAGTTAAATGGGAAACTTGTTATAACTATTGCTAAATCAAATCCAGTTTTATCTGTAAATTCTTCTATTCTTTCTTGTAATTGTTCTACTTCTTCTTCTGTTAATGATTCTTGGAAATCATATACTTTTACTGATGAATCTACATATGGAGTTCTTAATACATTATCTTTATTAGAATCTGTTATTTTCCATTTTTTATTAACTCCATAATTATTTGATTCTGTTCTTTCATATGTTTCAAATTCATTTGCTTTTATAGGTGTTATTAATATAAAGAAGAATATTATTGTTAAAAGTATCTTTTTCATTATTTAACACCTCCTATAAAGAAGAATATTAATGAAATAACTATTATTATTGCAAATGTTATTGCAAAGGTTGCTAAGCCTTGCGTCCATGCTTTTTTATTATCTACTGGTATATCACCAATAAATTCTCCTGTTTGGCCATTCATAGCAAATGGGTACATCTTTCCTTTATATTTTACATTTACCATATACACTGGTAATAATACATATTCTCTTTTTGTTTCGGTTGCTTCAATACTATTTTGTTCTATTCTTTTTGATGTACATACACCATTAGAATCATTATACATTACATCTGTTGCAGAATTTTTAGCTCTTTCTTTAGCATCTTTTGATGCTACATCTGCTTCTACATCATATTTTTCTGCTAAGAAACCAGATAAATATGCATGATTGTATTCTTCTAATTCTTCATAATTAAATGGTTCTATTGAATCCATTATATTATCATCAAATCTAGTAGATCCATCTTTTGGTACTCTTGAAAAAGTCATAGAACCTGCTCTTACTAAATCATAGTATTTTGTTTCAGTATATTGTGTACTTCCTGTAGTCCAGGTTCTTACTTTAGTTCCTTTACATACCAATACACCTTTTGCTTCATAGTCAAATAACCAGAATGGTATATATACACCTTTTATTTTTTCTATATTCTTTACATCAGTGAATTCAGTTGGACATAGAGGTCTTCCTTTTGATAAATCCTTAAATGCTTCTTTAGCAAGAGATTCTTCTTTCTTAAATGGAATAATCCAATTAGGATGGAATTTATCTGATAATTTATTTTTTAGTATTGCAGTATTACCACAATATACACAGAATGTAGCTGCTGTTTGTTCATCAGCTACTATTTGAGCACCACAGTTTTGACATGTATAATTTACGTAATCTTGTTCTGGTTCTTCTTCTTTTTTAGTTTTCTTTTTTTCTTCTGTTTCTTCTACTTCTGTTTCTACCTCTTCTACTGGTTTTTCATTATTAACATCAGAAGCAGCATTATTCTTTTCTTTTAGTTCTTCTAGAGTAAATTCTCCATCACAGTATTTACATTTCCATAATTTTAATTTGGCATTGTAATCAAGTTTAGATCCACAATTGGGACATATACTATCTACTACTTTTTCTTTTCTCATAAATTCACTCTCCTTATTAAAATTATACCATTTATAATTATTTTTTAACATAAAAAAAACTAGTTTTAAACTAGTTTGAATGAACTATCATTGGTGTAGGTAGTTCAACACCTATTTCTTCAAGTGTTGGAATCCAATCTACAAATTCAAATAGCATATCATTATCTGTAATAACACTATCAATATCGTATTTTTTATCTAGTCCTAATGTTTTTAGATATTTTTCTGCTATATCATCATCTACACGAATATCATATAAGTAAATTTTTTGAATTAATTGTTTTACTGTTAATTTAGTTTTATGTTGATATACTTTATATACTCTTTTATATGCAGCTGTCCATCCTGATTGATCTAAAGCATCTAACATTGATACCATATCTTCATATGTACCAGGGAATATAATAATATCTCCAGGTCTAATTATTCTTGGATATGCATTTAAATATGCAATAACAGGCCAAAATTTAGCTTCTATTGGTTGGCCAAAATATTTACATATTTTTTCACTAATTTTTGATGCATTATCTCCTGCTTTAACTACATATCTACCATATTGACTTTCTTCATATGGCATTAATTCTTCTATAAATGTTCCAGGTTTATATGTTTTTGCTTCTTCTGCATTAACAACTCCTGGTACAGCAGTCATTATTGTTACTGCTACCATAATTGTAGCTGTTGTTTTTTTAACAAATTGAGCTGCTCTTTCTCCAAAATTTAATTCTTGTTTATTTTCCATTTTAAACTCTCCCTTTTTATAAGTGTTTTTTATTATATATTCTATTTAAAAATATTGCAAGTTTTAGTATGGTTTTTAAAATAAAAAAACGAGCATTGCTCGTTTAATTACCAATTATTATGTATACTTTCTTTTAAATATTTATTATATAAAAAAGAGAATTTATTTTTCTCTTTTATTTGGTTGTAATATTAAATTAAGTATAATTCCTACAATAGCAGCTAAACTCATTCCTGTTAGTGATATTGATAAATCTCCGCCTGAAATGGTTATTATTGCTCCTCCTAAACCTAATATTAACATTGTAGATGTTATTACTACATTTTTTAAATTTTCATAATCTATTTTATTTTTAATTAATACTTTTAATCCATTTACAGATATAAAACCATATAATATCATTGATACTCCACCTAGTACTGGAGATGGTATTGTTGATAAGAAAGATGATATTTGGCCAAAGAATGACATTATTATAGAGATTATTGCTGCTAATGCTATTACCCAAATAGAGGCTACTCTACTCATTCCTACTACAGATGTATTTTCTCCATATGTAGTATTTGCTGGTCCACCAATAATTCCGGCAACTGTTGTTGCTACTCCATCTCCAAGTAATGTTTTATCTAAACCAGGTTCTTCTATTAAATTTTTACCTATTATAGTTGATAATGCCATATGATCACCAATATGTTCTGTAATAGTTACTAGTGCTAATGGTGCTATCGTTATCATTCCTACTAAACTAAATGTATAATCTTTAAATGGTAATAATATTCTTGGTATAGATAATATTGATGCATCACTTAATGAACTAAAATCTACTAATCCTAAACATAATGATAATATATATCCAGTTGCTATACCTATTAAAAATGGTACTACTTTTAGAAAACCTTTAGAATATATTGCTACAGATATCGTTACTATAAATGATACCAATGCTACTATAAAGTTTTTCCATATGAATGATTCACCAGATAGACCTATTTGTTTAATAGCATTAGGTGCTAATGATAATCCAATAATCATTATCATAGGTCCTATTACTACTGGTGGTAATAATTTTTCTATCCATTCATTACCTATTATTTTTATTATCAAAGATATAATAATATAAATTATACCTACTGTTATTATTCCTGTTGTAAATCCAGATATTCCACCTTTAGTATATGCTAAGACTATAGGAGTAATAAAGGCAAATGAACTACCTAAATAAACAGGAGATTTACCTTTAGTACATAATAAATATAATAATGTTCCTATTCCACTTGTTAATAAAGCGGTTGAGATAGGAATTACTTCTGTTCCTGCTGATTCATTTACTAATATTGGTACTAATATAGTAGCTCCAAACATAGCTAATATATGTTGAAATGCTAGTATTAACATCTTAGCAAATGGTGGTCTTTCATGTGTATCGTATAATAATTTTTGTTCCATAGTACACCTCATGATAATTATATCATTATTTTATTTTCTATTTTAATTATAATATATTTTTTTATATTCATATATATTTATTATTTGATATAATTTTATAGTAAAGAGGTGTTGCTATGAATAATAACGATAATAAACAAATACAACAAACTGAAAGTGAAAAAGTAATGAAACCGATAAAAATAACATCTATTTTAGTTAGTATTGCTGGTGTTTTAATTACTATATTTTTTATTTTTATGTTCCTATCTGGGTTTGATTTATTTATATCTACAGGTTCTGGAGTATTAATTATTGCTTTGGCGTTTATATTTGTATGTGTATTACTTGGAGTTTATTTAACTATTATTCCTATTCTTTCTTATTTATTTTTAAAATTATTTTCTAAAATTGGTTTAATAGAAAATAAATCTATAAGAGTAACAATAATAAGTATTATATGTATTGTAATTTTAATATTGAGTTGTTTATTTTTTAAACACAATGTAATTGATGAAAGAGATACACTTGATAAAGTTATTAATAATCATTCTATATTAGCAATATATAATGATAAAATATATTATAAAAAAAAGTTATGGAAAAGTAAGATAGCTATATATTCAATGGATTTGGATGGCAATAATAAAAAGTTAATTGTTAAATTTGATAATAAAAATGGTTTTTATTATGATGGCTTAGTTTATAAAGATGAATTCATTTTTAATACAGGTAATGCTGATGATAATACAAAAATATTAAATTTGAATACTGGTGAATTTAGTGAATTTGATAAAAAATATTCTTTCAAGAAAAACATTTATGATGGAAATAAAATAATTGTTGACGAATATGTTCCTAACTATGCGTATGATTATTATGTCGTTGATTTAGATGAAAAAAAACCAATTATTGAATATCGTATTATGGGCTCCACTTATCCTGAATATAGATATTATAATTTAAATAATGATAAGTTATATGGTATTGAAAGTGTTTATGAAAAAAATGGTGTTGGATTCTATATTAAATTATATATTAATAATGAATTAATAGATTCTATATATGATTATGGTTCGAGTAAATTATCATTGATATATGCTGATGATAATTATTTCTATATATATTGTGATGGAACTATTATTAAATATGATATAAATAATAAGTCAATTGTTACAAATGAAATAGAGAAAAGAGATTATAGAATAGTAAGATCAAATGATTTAAATGATGGTTATGCAGAAGACAGAGAATATTTGTATATATTTGACAAAGAAAATTTAACATTTAAAAAAATATATGAGAAACGTGTAGATGGATTTGATTCAAATGACATTTATTATAATAATGATAAAATATTTGTATTCTATGATAATTATGTGGATGATGATATTGATAGTAATGCTATAATTTATTATAAATCAAGTGAGAAAATTGAAAATTATGATGATGTAGATAGATATTTTATTGATTATGATAATAATATATTATATATGATAATCAGAGATGATAATGGAAAGAAAATAGAAAAAATTGATTTTAATAAATAAAAAGATACGATAAATCGTATCTTTTTTTAGTAACCTAAGAATTTTTTTAATTCTGGTATTTTAGATAATTCTTCTTTTGTAAAGCCAAATGATGGTGGGACTAGTTCTATATATTTATCTAGGAATTCTTCATAAGTACCTTCAAAATAACTTGGAGGAATAAAGAAAGTTCTTGAACCACCTGTTACTCTATCACCTGCTTGACAAAATACTGAATAGCCGCCTAATTTATGCTTTCTAAATTCATAATTTTCTAAATGCCAATCATGTACTGATTTGCCAGATTGTCCTGGTACTACAAATACATCTTTTACTTCATTATATCTTTGAATATTATCTTCTTGATGCCATATTATTTGTTCTATAAATCCTTTTCCATCTACATCTAATATATTTTTATCTATAGTGGAATCTTGCCAATGATATAGATATACATATTGATATCTATTATCTATTTTTTCTATGAGATATTCATATCTTTTATCAAATTGTTCTTTATTTACCCATGGATATGTATATTTCATTTCTTCTATTGCTTTATCTATATACTTATTAACATCATAGCCATATGGGAATTTTTTACTCATATTTATCACCATTTAAATTATAACATAAAAGAACGAATTCTCATCCGTTCTGTATATCTTAATCTTACGATATCTTATGCTTTAACTTTTTTGTTAATATATAAAGTATATCCTAAACACATAGCTATTAAGATAATACTGCTAATTATACTACTTTCACCCGTAGAAAAAATACTTAGTGAATTAAATACTCCATGGAATATAATGCATGGAATTAATGATTTACTTTTATAGAATACCATAACTAGCATATATCCAATTGCTATTGCATAACATACTTGTAATAAGGTTGGAACGAAATCTGCTCCATTTAATAAATTAACAATGTGTCCCATTCCAAATGTAATAGAACTCACAATAATAGCTCTTTTTACATTATCCTTTTCCATCATTTTGAACAAGAATCCTCTCATGATAATTTCTTCCAAGAATCCAACATTCAACATCGTTATTATATGAAATATAATTTCACTAGTTGTATTATTAATATGTATACCACGTCTTAAATTAAATAATGAAATAATTATTAACGGGATAAAATATAAGAATTGTTTAGATTTTTCAGGCTTTGTAAGTCCATAGAATTTTACTCTTTTAATTAAAAAAATTAGAGTTAGTATTACTGCCGATAAAATGGTATTAATAATTGCTGATTGAACGCTTGTATAACCAAAGTTTTGCATTGTATATGAGTTTGCTACTACATAGATAATAATTAATGCTATTGTAATTAATGTTTCATGTTTTTTAAATACTTTTTCCATTTTATCAACTCCAATGATTATTATAACACAAATTTTCGAATTATTTTGTTCGTAATATTACTATTTTACGAGATATTCAAGCACAAAAAAATTAGTCTTTCGACTAATTAACTTTTTAAATGGAGCGTGTGCTTCATTAGCTTACGGTAAGTTCTTCTTTGTAGTTTCATTATAGATTATTAATGTTATTTTTGCAATACTTTTTTGAATTCGATGATTTTATTCTAGCACAATTAGGACAGCCATTTCCTCTAACTCTTGAATTGACTGCAGCTTTCCATTCAAAGTCACATTTAGAACACTTCCACCATACTTTTTTTGCTGTGCCTGCACCAATATTCTCTGGAACCAACGATTCATTTTTATCATAATTCCATTCTTTTGAAAGTGTTGGACAAATCGTTTTTAAATCATTAAAACCTTCCTTAATAATCCTATTACTACAATATGGGCAACCATTTCCAACGCTTCTACTATAAATGGCTGCATTCCAATTATTACCACATCTAGAACATTTCCACCATACTTTTTTGCTAGATGAGCTTTTTACATATTCTGGTTTTAATGGATTGTTCTTGTCATAATCCCATTCTTTGACTAACTCGGGATGAACATCTAAAAGTGATGATTTTTTATTATTAAAAATTATTAATTCATTAATATGTGAATTATCTTTATCGACATCTACTTCCAATTCTTTATTATATATTATCTTTATTAATTCTTTAATTGCTAAATTTAGTGATTCATTTTTATCATCAATTCTATTAATACATATGCTACTTGACTTTAATGTTGGGCATCCAAATTCTCTAATTCTATATATTTTTATATCGTTCTTATCACAAATATTATCTTTAGCAATATCTCTTTTTGAGTCTTTATGGTAATATGTACCATCATATTCAATAGCTATTCTTTTACTTGGTATATAAATATCAAATTCTTTTCCATTCAAAAAAGGCGGTTTATAGTTTTCTAGAATTGTTTGATCAATTCTTTTTATGTAGTATGTAACTGCTTTTTCAGAGTATGATATCCTAAATTCAGAATAGCAGTTTGGACAAATTGTATCTTCTCTGGTTGCTCTAGGTGTCACTCCTAACCATTTATGATTACATTTAGGGCATTTCCAGTATATTTTCTTGTTATAACCAGGAGAAATTGTTTCTGGATCTATTTTATTTTTATCATAATCCCAAAATTCCATTACATTGTTATTAATAGTCTTATAATCATTGTAGCCCTTGATAATAACTTTATTTGCACACACAGGGCACCCATTTCCAGCGTTTCTACTTGCTGGTGTTGCCTGTCATTCATAATTGCATTTAGAACATTTCCACCAAATTTTTGAAGTGTTATTTATTCCTATTTCATAGGGATTTTTAATATTCTTGTCATAATTCCATTCGCTTAAAAGTATTTTATTCATCGTAGCCAAATCATTATAACCTTTTAGTATTCTTTGATTTGTGCAATAAGGGCAATTGCTTTTTCTAATAGTTCTTCTATATATTGATGTAAGCCATTTATGATTGTTCTTGCATTTCCACCATACTTTTTGTTTTGATGTTGAGGTGCATTTTTCAGGATTTAAATTTAACTCATTGTTTTTTTCATAATCCCATTCTTCTAACAAATTTGGATAAGCACTAGCTAATGAACCAACTTTATTAATATTTTCCTTAATTCTATTATTTGCTCTTTTAATTTGTCCACACTTAGGACAACCATGACCATTAAATCTACTATATATTTTTGACTTCCAATTATTACCACAAACTGAACATTTCCACCATACTTCTGATTCCATGCCACTTGTTATAGTGTTAATATCTAAATTTTTATTTTTTTCATAGTCCCACTCTTGTTTTAGTGTTGGATTGTCTATTAAATACTTCTTCATACTTCCACCAAGTTAATTATATCACATAAATCATTTCTACTTAAATGTAGCACATAAAAACAGACTTGTTCAGTCTGTTAAGGTCTTCGCATTAGCAACCTATTGCGAACAGAACGGAATATCAAAATGTTGCGAACAAAACAAAAGACTCTTTCGAGCCTAATATTATTCAGTTGGTTCTTTTGTTTCATTTATATTAATGAAATATGCTAACTTACCTTTGTAAGTAATTAGAATATCATATTTACCTTCTGGATAATCCATATTAACATATCCATTACCAACATATTTATAGTTGTCTGCTTCTGGAGTTTTATAATCAATTACATATCCACCATTATCATTTGCTAATTCTTCCAATTTAGTTAAAGACATTTTCTCTAATTCTTCTACTGTCTTATGTGGTGTAATTAAAATCTTAACATCATTAGCAGATCCACTATATTTAGTATCAATATAGAATTCAATCCATTCATTTAAATAGAATGATGAATTAATTCCTTCTTTTTTATATCCTTGTGAAGCTAATTTTGCAATAATTTCTTCTGATTCAGCTTCTAAACCAGCATAACCATGTCTGTTACCTACAAGGATTATTCCATCAATAACAAAATCAGTTTGTTTTGGATTTCCTTCTTCATCAACTATTTGAGTTAATACTCCATCTCTGTAGTCATATTCATATCCAGTCTTATTATCTGTTTTTTCATCTTTCTTATCTGTTTTTTCTGAAGTGTTATTGTTGTTTGCATTGTTATTATTTGTAGTTCCTTTATCTCTTAATAAGAAGAACCATACTGCAAATAATAATAATAGGATTATGATAATTATTACAATTATTAATCCAACATTTGATTTTTTCTTTTCGTTATTTTCCATTTTTTCCTCCCAATTCTATTCTTACTTTTCAGGTGTTACAGTTATTCTATAACTTTCTGAATATGAGTCATT
>JAFXZC010000012.1 GCA_017541445.1 Bacilli bacterium | reverse complement strand
TGGTGGCTCCAGCGGGAATTGAACCAGCGACACAAGGATTTTCAGTCCTCTGCTCTACCGACTGAGCTATGGAGCCATAAATGGCGGTCCGTACGAGATTCGAACTCGTGATCTTCTGCGTGACAGGCAGACGTCATAGGCCTCTAGACTAACGGACCATAAATGGTTGCGGGAGATGGATTTGAACCAACGACCTCCGGGTTATGAGCCCGGCGAGCTACCAGACTGCTCCATCCCGCGATATATAATGGCGGAGGGAAAGGGATTCGAACCCCTGCGCCGATTGCTCGACCTCCCGGTTTTCAAGACCGGTCCCTTCAACCAGACTTGGGTATCCCTCCATACCGGAATACTTTTCCAGCGACAAGAAGATTATAGCATATTATAAAAAAATATGTCAACTATAAATGCCATTTTTTCGTAATTTTAGTAAATATTTATCATTTATTATCTTTTTTTGGCATTTTTACTCATTTTAACTTGCAAAACAAGGAAAAATATTCTATAATGAAGAAGTCTTATGGAAAAGACATTGGTGTTGCCCAAGTGGCGGAATAGGTAGACGCACAGGACTTAAAATCCTGCGAGATTCAACCCTCGTGCCGGTTCAAGTCCGGCCTTGGGCACCATTTAAAAATTACTCAGCTTGCTGAGTTTTTTTTATGCATTAAAAAAGGAACTATTAGTTCCTTTATTCTTTATAAGTAGGATTTGCAAAACTTTCTCCAGCTTCTCCAGACGCTGTTAATAATTTTGTTTGTAATCCTTCTAGATCAACGTTATATATTTCTATATTATATCCTGAAGTATTTTTATATCCATTATCATTCAATACTCTTAATATATTATCTGCTATTACTACTAGTTGTTCTTTTGGTGTATTACTGAAATCATTATAGATTTGGATTTGGTATTTAAATCCTTCTTTATTAATGAAATCTAATGGTTCTTTTCCTAAAACACTTTTTAATTCTAATTCTCTACTCTTTTTATATTGATTGTCTATATTAGTTTCTTTTTCCATATTTTCAAAATAATCATCTGTTACACAATCTCCATAGAATAAACAATTATCTTTTGAATATATATATATTTTTACATTTGATACTTTTAGTTCTAATTTTAATTTTTCTACAAGATTTTCTTTAAATCCATCTATTTTTAGTGTATTTAAATATGTATCTCTTATTACATATTGATTATTTGTTTTATTATATTCTACGCTCATTACTTGGAATAGATTTCTATTTTCATCTGTACAATATCTTACTGTCATTAATCTTCTTTCTTTTGTAATTTTATTTTGTATTTCTGTAATATTAGTATCTTCTACTCTTGGTAATTCAGATAAATATGGTTTTAAATCTGCTCCACATATAAAATTTAAGCCGTATCTCATTTTTAATGTTTCTGTAATAAATTCTTCTTCTGTAGATGCTACTATTTCTACTTTATTATAAAATAAATAATTATTTATTGTATTTGGATATTTTTTATATGCATAATATCCTCCACCAAATAGTAATATAAAATATAATAATGGGCCCAATATTTGAACTCCTGTTTTATTTTTCTTAGTTAATAAACTATTTAATGTTGCTGATACAGTATATCCTATTACACCAATTGCTGATGTTACTATAGCAAAATGAGTAAATAAATCTTGATCTAGTTTAAAAGATAATAAGAATGTTATTATTCCACTTGCTATACCACCTAATAATACTCCTGTAGGATAATCATTTTTATGTTTATGTTTTAATGCTGTTAAGAATGTTAGTACTATTATACATATAGGTATAGCGATTATTATTTTAGTATTTACTTTAATAGTTGCATAATTAAAACCAAATATTATAAAGATATTAATGATAGCATAAATAATCAAATTTCCTGCGTTTTCATCATTAGAATTATTTTCTATAGAAACATTTTGATTATTGTTCATTTCATTATTATTAATATTTAATTGTTCTACATTTTGATTATTTTGTTCTATTGGTTGTTCTTCTTCATTTACTTTTGGCAATTCAAAATTATTCATAATATCACCTAACCTATTTTTATCCACAATATTTTTCTAACAACAATTATTGTTAGCATTAAACTTACTATTGTTAATATTAATACTATATATATTTTATCAAATGTTTCTGGATTAGTAACTGTTTCTGTATATATAACATTTATATTTACATTACCTTCTGGCATAGTAAATTTATTATTATCTATTTCTATTTTAGTACCTTTTTCATCTACTATATCAATTGTTGATATTGCGTAGCCTGAATTAGTTGTTATATTAATATCTACTATATCACCTGGTATAGCACTTTCTATTACGTCTATAGTTCCATATGGTTGATAATTATTTTCTATATTATAATTAAATTCATATTGGTCTAAGATAGATAATAATTCATTTTGATATACTATATATAATTTATTACTTGTTTTAATAAAGTTTTTTATATTATATGTTTCTTTATTAATATTTAATTCATTTATATAATTCATTTCTAAATCATATTTTATTATATTATTATCACTTAATAATAATATTTCTTCTTCTATTATAGTTATATCATTTATATTATAAGCTATTTCTTTAGTTGTTTCTATATTATTAGTTAAATCTTTTATTTTTATTTTATTATTATTTTGATAATATATTTTATTATTATATATTATTGCTTTATTATATGTATCTTGATGCATTTCTAATGTATCTTTTAGTAAATAATATGTTTCTTTAAATATATTAATTAATTGTTCTTCTGTATATTCATTAATATTATGTTCTTCTATGGTATTATTATTTATTTTATATACTTTATTATTAATAGATATATTATTATTAGTTATTAATAGATATATTTCATTATCATAAATATGTGTATTTATTTTTATATTATTATTTACTATTTCATTTATTTCATATAGATTTAATGTTTTTAGATTATTATCTATTATATATATTTGTATTTTATTATTATATATACCTGTTAAGATATAGTTATTATTATATTTTGTTATATTACTATTATATAAGCTTTGATATTCTTTTTTAGTTATATAATTATTATTTAAATCATATTTTTCTATTATAGTATTATCTTTTAATAGTAGTATTTCTTCATTAGATTCTATTAACGTATTAAATGAATTAGTTTCTAATATATTTTGTTTTTTTAAGTCTATTTTAGCTTCAGTGATTGTTATAAATATTAGAAATAGAAAGATAAAATATATTATTTTACTTTTCATATAATCACCTACTATGTATAGTATATCATTTAATAAAAAAAATAGAAAGATATTATCTTTCTATTTCTAAATAACAATCATGTCCATTTAAGTCATATTTTTGAGTTAGATGGTCTTTTTTAGTTATTACTATAGATAATGTTTCACTAGAGATATAATCTTTAAATTTAGAGATACATTCATCTATCATTTCGTCTCCATTATAATTTAATTTAATACGATCTGTAACATTATAGTCTTTATTTTTTCTTTCTTGTTGTACTTTAGATACCATTTCTCTTGCTATACCTTCTAAGATTAAATCATCTGTTAATTTAGTTTCTAGAATAATGAAGTTATTATTTTCCATACCTACATTATATCCTTCTTTAGAAGAGATTCTTATATCTACCATATCTTTAGTTATTTCTTTTTCTTCATTACCTAATTTCATTGTTATAGGTTGATCATTATTTAAGGCATTTATTTCTTCATTAGATAGATTTTCTAACTTAGTTTGGAATTCCTTTATTAAAGGACCAAATACCTTTCCTACAGTCTTAAAATCAGGTTTTACAGACATATTCATATATTCATTTAAATCATCTACGAATTTAATATCTTTAATATTTAATTCTTCTTCTATTAATGTAATTAAATCAGATATTAATTCTTTATTTTTACCATCTAGAATTGCTTCACTTAATGGTTGTCTTACTTTAATCTTAGCTTCTTCTCTTACATATCTACCAATAGATATTAAGCTTCTTACTAAATCCATTCTTTGTTCAATATGTTCATCTATTAATTTCTTATTAACTTTAGGGAAAGAACTTAAATGTACTGATTTTTCTCCAGTTAATTTAGTATAGATTTCATCTGATATAAATGGTACTATTGGTGCTATTATTTGTGTTAATCCTACTAATACTTCATATGTAGTAATATATACACTCTTTTTAGAATTATCTAATTCTGAAGCCCAGAATCTTTTTCTATTTCTTCTAATATACCAATTAGATAAATCTTCTGATGTAAATTCTGTAATAGCTTTTACTACTTTATTTAAATCATATTCTTCATAAGACTCAGTTACATATTGTAATAATTTATTATATTTAGATAATAACCATTTATCTATTTCTTCTCTCTTTGAATATGGTACATTACAGTTATCTATATCAATATTATCTGTATTTGCATATAAAGCAAAGAAACTATATGTATTTTTTAACGGATTAAAGAATTTAGAATATACTTCTTTTAATCCTTCTTCATCAAATTTTAATGGTGTCCATACTGGTGATACATAAGGTAGATAGAATCTAATTGTATCTGATCCAGATGATTCAATAAGTGAGAATGGTTCAATTGCATTACCTTTAGATTTATGCATTTTTTGTCCATTTTTATCTAATAATAATTCATTTACTAAAACATTTTTATATGGTGATTTTCCTGTTACAAAAACACCTATTACTAATAGAGCATAGAACCAACCTCTAGTTTGATCAATTCCTTCTGAAATAAAGTCTGCTGGATATTGTGATTCCCATAATTCTTTATTTTCAAATGGATAATGATATTGAGCAAATGGCATTGATCCACTATCAAACCAACAATCAATTACTTCTTCTACTCTACTCATCTTTTTACCACATTCTGGACAAGTAATATGAATATCATCTACATATGGTCTATGTAATTCTATTTCAGCTCTATCTACATGTTCAATAGATTTATTAGCTAATTCTTCTCTAGAACCAATCATTTCCATATGTCCACATTCACATTTCCATAACGGTAATGGTGTTCCCCAATATCTATTTCTAGATATTGCCCAGTCATTCATATTTTCTAACCAGTTACCAAATCTTTTTTCTCCAACGAATGATGGATACCAATGTACTTTTTTATTTTCTTTAATAATTTTATCTTGTAATTTAGTTACTTCTAAATAATAAGAAGGTCTTGAATAATATACTAATGGTGAATTACATCTCCAACAATGTGGATAATCATGTTTCATCTTTTGTGATTTAAATAGTTTATCATTTTCTTTTAACCATTTAACTACTTCTAAATCAGCATCAAAGATTAACATTCCTTTCCATGGTCCTTCTGTATAACATCCATCTTCACCTACTGGATTTAAGAATGGTAAATCATATTTTTTAGATACTCTATTATCATCTTCACCAAATGCAGGAGCAATATGGACAATTCCTGTTCCATCTGTCATAGTAACATAATCATCACATACGACAAAGAATCCTTTTTTATTAGTCTTTAAGAATGGTAATAATTGTTCATATTCTTTATATTCTAAATCTTTTCCTTTATATGTTTCTAGAACTTTATATTCATCACCTAATACTTGATTAGCTAATGCTTCTGCTAAGATAAATTTATATCCTTTTGATTCTACTTTTACATATTTTTCTTTTGGATTAACACATAATCCTACATTTGATAATAACGTCCAAGGAGTTGTTGTCCATACTAAGAAATATGTATCTTCATCTTTTAATTTAAATGGTACTATTACAGTATTAGCTGTATCTTCTTGGTAACCTTGTGCTACTTCATGAGATGCTAATCCTGTTCCACAACGTGGACACCATGGTACGATTTTAACTCCTTCATAGAATAATCCTTCATCAAAGAATTTCTTTAAAATCCACCATTCTGTTTCAATATAATCATTTTGATATGTTACATAGGCATTATTTAAATCAATAAATTGTCCCATTTTTTCAGTTAGTTTTCTAAATGCTACTTCATTTTCCCATACTGATTCACGACATTTTTCATTAAATTCTTTAATACCATATTTTTCAATATCTTCTTTTGATGAAAAACCTAATTGTTTTTCAACTTGTACTTCTACTGGTAAACCATGTGTATCCCAACCAATTTTTCTTAATACATTATATCCTTGCATTGTTTTATATTTACAAAATGTATCTTTTAAGAATTTAGCTACCATATGATGTAAGCCTGGATTACCATTAGCTGTTGCTGGGCCATCATAAAAAACAAATTTCTTTGCTTTTGCTCTATTAGCTATTGTTTCATTATATATTGCTTCTACACCACCCCAGGCATCAATTTGTTTTTGTTCTACTTCTGCAACTTGATGTTTATCTAATTCTGCAAATTTTCTCATTTTTTATTCTCCTCCATTTCAAAATTTAAATCAGTTAAATTATTGCCATCATATCCATAATAATCATAGATACTAGAGACATCTAATGTAACTATTTGATCTTTCTTTATATCCAATTTTTTTAAGCAATCATATACTTCTTTTTTACTTTTTCCTTCTATTTCCATATATTCTGGTATAAGTGGCCATTTATCTAAATCTATTTCTACACCATCTAGAATATATTGTGTTCTTTTATTTTGTTGAAATCCTCTATTTTTAAAACCTAATGTTTCTAGTATTTCATTAGTAGTAGTAAAATCACTTACTTCTATTTCTAATTCTTTAGTACCATCTATTGTTTTAGCTTCTAAATCTTTAATAGTTAAAGTAGTTTTCTTTCCATTAGTTCTTAATCTAATCCATTTATTTTCTTGTTTTGGTTTTAAATCATAAACCATTCTTTCTTGTAATGAATCAAATTGTAATTTAGCTCCTAATGACTTTAGTTTTTTAACCATTTCTTGATGATTAATTTCTAATATTCGTACTTCATATTCTGTTGTTTTCATAATTCCTCCAAAATAAAAAGTTCATAATCTAAGGGCGCAATATATGCGTGGTACCACCTTAGTTTATGAACTTATTCATACACTTAATCTCTTAACGCGAGTGACGTTTATTCTTAATATATTTTCAGAATAACACATTAGAAGTGATTCTCAATATTCTTTCATTTATTAATCTCTCACCTTTTGATTAACTCTCTTGTAACTACTTAAATATTGACGTCTTCATCAATTGCTTTATGTATCGTATTATACAACTTATTTTTTATTAATGTCAACTTTAATTGCTCTTTTGTTTTCTAGATTCTTTTTTCTTTTTTTCTAGATATTTCTTTGCTCTATCTTCTTTTTCTTTTTTAACACGAGCTCTTTCTCTAGCCATTTCTTCTATTATTTCATCTTCATCTGAATAGTCTAGTTTTTGAATAGATGGAGCTGGCTCTTGCTCTTCATCATCAATTAATAATTCTTCTTTTAATTTATCTTCTTCAATTTTAACTTTTCTTTTTTGGCCTTTATCTACTCTTAAAGGAGATACTTTATAAACAGATCCATCTGATATTTTAATAATTGTTGTATTTTCAATATCATCTAAAATCTTTTGTTCTGTTTTAGGCATATTTTCTTCTGCTTCTTTAATATATGCTTCTAATGGAGATATTATCTTATCATTATTTTTGATAGTATAAGTACATACTTCTTCTTTTGTTATTACAAAGAAATCAGTACAATTATTTCCTTCAATATAATATAAAGGTTTTCTTGATTCTTGTTCAATAAGTATTAATGATTCTATATCATCTACTTGGATAAAAGTTCTTCCTAGTAATCTAGGTACTTTTTCTATTTTTACTAGTATTTCTTGATAAGTAGCTATTATTTTCTTTAATTCTTTTTGATAGCTTTGTTCTGGAGCTTTATTAATATTAAAGATAATATATAATAATGCTATTAAAATTAGTACTAGTAATACTACTATTAAGATAACAGCTGGACTCATACTTTATTCTCCTTTTTATTCTTTTTCTTTTTATTATTTTTATTCTTTTTTGTTGGATCTTTTTCTCTTATAGGTTGTACCCTATATTTTTTCATATTATCAAATTTAATTATAGTAGTTTTTTCTAAATCATCAAGT
This sequence comes from Bacilli bacterium, assembly GCA_017541445.1. The sequence continues at coordinate 179,658 of JAFXZC010000012.1, read as the reverse complement.
ATTGAATGATCTATATCTTTATTTCCTCTTGCAATAATCTTTCTTAATTGTAATTCATATGGTGATATAGCAGTAGGATCTTGCTTATAAATATGTACTATTGCTTCTTTATTATCAATTAAAATAAATACACATGTTTCTATTTCTTTTTTATAATATACTGGTTTTTTAATAGTTCTTTGTGCATCTATTAAACCTTCAAAATTAGATACTACTATAATGTTTCGATCTTCTATGAAAGGTAGTTCATCTGCTTCTACCATAATAGATGAATACGATTTTATTTTATTATTTAATGTTGATTCATAAAATTTATTATTAGAAGTAGAATCTTTCATATAAACTAGTAATGATGATAATGATATTAATGATAATATAGTTGTTATAATTCCATAGTTGTAAGAATCAAAATAGAATAATATACAAGTTATTAATACAGCAAATATTGTAATTAAAACTAATATTATCATAGTTTGTTCTTTTTTCATATTATCATCCTTTCTAATTTATTAAATTATGTATATAAATACTTGGTATTGCTATATAAGGTATTGTTAGTAATACTTTACCATGTATGTCTTCAATGCTTAAATCTATTTCATCTTCAACATTGTTGGCATCACCTTTTGTTTTTATTACAGTTTCTCCATCCTCTTCTACAATTCTATTTATTCTATGGACTATTAATAATCCATCATCTTTATATACTATTACGTCCCCTTCTTTTATTTCATCGATGCTATGTACTTTCTTAGATAGTACCGCATCTCCTATATCTATAGTTGGTTCCATAGAACCAGTTGATACTCCTAATAAATATAAAGGGAAATATCCAGATATTAATGCTGCTAGAATTAATACTACTGTTATTAATGGTGCATCTTGCCATTCTAAAGCATCTTTCTTGAATATGTGTTCTACACCATTTTCATATTCTTCTATTAATCTTGATGAACTTATATATACTAAGAAAGGTAAACAAATACCTAACATAGCATTTATATAATCACTGAAATCTGGGAAGATTGGTAATAGATAAAAATATAAATCTAATACTAATCTGTAGACAAGTCCTGGTTTATAACCAACTTTTTCTGTTAAATATGTCATTGTAAAGTGTTTAAATATTGCTGGCATTATAACAGATGTTGCTATTTTAAAACCAGTTGCTGCATGAATTAATAATGATAATCTTATTCTTATCATGCAATCTGTTATAGTTAATATAATAGTCATTAATATTTTAAGTATTTTACTTTTAGTATTTGTTACTACTATATAACGGAATAATTCTCCTGCTATTATTAATACTATAGGAGCTACAGTATTAGATAATATTCCTTGTAAACTTAAGGAATAGGAATTTTTAAGGAATCCAGTAAATAAACCTAATAAATATATAAATAAAAAGTATATTACTACTTGGACTACTATTATAATCAGTACATTCTTTTTTAATTCATTAGTTTTATCTTTTTGAAACCCAAAAAATTGGTAGCTTATAAATGCTATCAATAGAAGAACAGAGGCATTTATTGCTTCACTATAAGCAAGGAAATGTCTAAGTATTAAAGTATAATATATTACAACATAAGCAGCTAGAATACTTAGTAAGCAGCTGATTTTTATGTTCCTTTCTTTAGCCTTCTTCATAACCTTTTTACTCCCTTGTTCTTACTTATATATGTGTTATCATTAATAGCACATATATAAGTAAAACATATACCTACCCCATTTAAGTGGTAGGTATATGTTATTTTGATATTAAGATGTATGTTGTACTAAGTCTACTTGGAAAGTTAATGTTAATGTTACGTTGCTTCCTGCATATTGAGAAAGTGTTGCGTTATCAACATCTAAGTATTCAGTTACAACTTCATATGTTCTTATACCACCAGAATTACCAATTACGTCTCCAGCTTCTGCATTCTTTGGATTAGTTGGATCTGTAATATCTGTTACAGTATAATCAATATAATTAGCTGCATCTGCTGTTAAGCCAGATATTTGAACATTAGATATTTCTGCATCAACTGAACCACCATTATATAAATCTACAGTAAAGATATAAACATCTTGTGGTTTAGTTAATGTTACTTCATACTCTACTTGTTGAGTATATGTATCACTACTTGAACCTGTTACTATATGTGGTTGTGTAGATGCTGTTACATTATTAGAAGGATCTTCTTGAATATTTCTGAAACTAATTGACCAAGTATTACCTGTGATATTAGTAGTTCCTTTAATTTTAAAAGTATCTCCTAATGCAGCATATCCTACTGATATTCCTAGTATTAATAATATTACTATTGCAACAACAATTTTATTTTTTCCTTTTTTCATTTCTCTTTCCCTTTCTACGTGGTTATCTTACTTTATGTAATCATTATATCATATATATTTTTATTTTTGTATTATTTTTTTACATATTATTTTTTAATTGATAGATTTATATCTTCTATTTTGTTATAATTAAGTAGAATGGAGTTGATAGTGTGGATAAAACTATTTTTAGAGAATACGATATTAGAGGTGAATATCCTACTCAAATAGATGAAGAAACTGCTTATACTATTGGTAGAAGTTATGGTTCTTATATTCAAGAAAAGATTAAAAGAAATATATGTGGTGTTGGAAGAGATAATAGATTATCTAGTCCTGCATTAAGTAAAGAATTAATTAGAGGTATCTTAGATTCTGGATGTAATGTTATTGATTTTGGTTTAACTACTACTCCTATGTATTATTTTGCTTGTAAAAAAACTAATGTAATAATAGGTGTTATGGTTACTGCAAGTCATAATCCTAAAGATGATAATGGATTTAAATTTAGTTTTGATAATTTAGGTAATGCTCGTGGAGAACAAATCTATGATTTTAGAGATTATACTTTAGCAGGTAATTTCTTAAGTGGTAAAGGTGAATTATCAGAATTTGATCCTAGAGAGTATTATAAAAGTTTTATTAAAGATGCTATTGATATGGGAGATAGAAAATTAAAGGTTGTTTTAGATTGTGGTAATGGTACTACTTCTCTATTTGCAGAAGAAATATATAAACAATTTCCTAATTTAAAAATAACTATGATTTGTGATAAAAGTGATGCTACATTCCCTAATCATCATCCAGATCCTGCTGTTGAAGAAAATAATCAAATGTTAAAAGATAAAGTATTAGAGATTAAAGCAGATATTGGTATTGGTTTTGATGGTGATGGTGATAGAGTTGGTTTTGTTACTGAAGCTGGTGAAATGATGCCAATTGATAAAGCTATGGTCGCTTATATTAGAAGTATTAATGATACTGTAGCTAATAAAAGTTATTTATTTGATGTTAAATGTTCTAAAGCATTAGAAGATGAAATAATTAAATTAGGTGGTACACCTATTTGGTATAGAACAGGTAATTCTTGGACTAGATATGCTGTTAATAAAGAAGGATATCCTTTTGGTGGAGAATATTCTGGTCACTTATATTTTAATGATAAATGGCCTGGTATAGATTCTGGTTTATATAATGGTTTAAGAATGTTAGAAATACTATCTAAGAGTAATTGCAAATTTAGTGAATTAATTGATGGAATAAATACTTACTACAGTATTCCTGAAACTAAGATAAAAGTTACAGATAAAGATAAATTTAATATAGTTAATGATATTTTAAATTATGTTAAGAATCATGATTATAAATATCTAGATTTAGATGGAGTTAGAGTTCAATTTGATGATGGTTGGGCTTTAGTTAGAGCTAGTAATACTGGTCCTAATTTAACTATTAGATATGAAGCTAAATCTAAACATAGATTAGAAGAAATTCAAAAAGAGTTTGATGAAGCAATAGATAGAACTTTATTAAAATATGGATTAAGAAGATAAACGATATATTTTTATATCGTTTTTTATTGTATAATATTTATGAGGTGTTATGATGAAATTACTTATTATACCAAGTTGGTATCCTAATGAAGCTGATCCTTTATGGGGTGGTTATTTTATTAAACAAGCTGAAGCTTTAAATGAATATGTAGAGGTATCTTTTTTAAATATTAATAGAGTTGGTTTAAGAGAGTTTAATAAATTATATAAATATAAAAAACAAGATGGTTATAATGATAAGAAATATAAATTTAAATTCTATGAGAAGTCTATTCTAAATGTTAAAAGTATTAGTATAGATGCTTCTTATAAGCATTATCAAAAGATGGCTTATAAAGCTTATAAAGATATGGTTAAATATACTGGTAAACCAGATTGTATTTTAGTAGAATCTTCTCTACCCGCTGGTTTAGCTGCTTTATATATATCTGAAAAAGAAAATATTCCATATATATTACATGAACATTCTTTTGATGTATTAAGTAATCCTTCTTATAGTAATTATAGTATGAAAGTAGTTAAGAATGCTAAATGTGCTATGGCTGTTAATGAAAAAATACTTAATAAATTAAGTGAATGGAATGATAATACTTTAATAATGCCAAATTATATTGATACTAAGAAATTTGATGTTAAAGATAAAGAAAAAGATATATTTACTTTACTTAGTATATGTAATTTTTATAAAGTTAAAGCATTAGAAATATTATTAGAAGCATTAGCTAGAGTTATATATGAAGAGAATATTAAAGATATTCAATTAAATATAGTTGGTCAAGGTGAATATAAAGCTTATTATGAAGATATTAGTAAAAATTTAAAACTGGATGATTATGTTCATTTTATAGGTTATGTACCTAATGAAGATATTCCTGATTATTTAGCTAATTCTAATGTATTATGTGTTTCTTCAAGAATAGAAACTTTTGGTATTCCAATTGTAGAAGCATTTGCTAATGGTAAACCTGTTATTACTACTGAGTGTGGTGGACCTAATATATTAGTAGATGAATCTAGAGGTATTAAAGTTCCTATAGATGATGTAGATGCATATAAAGATGCTATTATTAAGATAAAAAAGAACTATAAAAAATACGATGCTAAAGATATCAAGAAATATGCTCATAATTATGATAAAGAAGTTGTTTGTAAGAAAATAATTGATCAATGTAAAAAAGCTATTGAAAAATAGCTTTTTTTATTTTAATTATTAGTTTTTAATTCTAAGTAACCGCCCTCACCTGTATGAGCATGAGATAAATATTGTCTAGTTGAATCTGTTGAATCATAGTTTGGTAAATTAGATGGGGATGGAAAAACATAAGTTTCTTCACCTGTATTAGCAGAAGTGTCCCAATTTTCTCCTACATATATATGCTTTAAATTTTTAGAATTGTTAAATATTCTTCTAAATGACGTTACATTTCTTGTATCAAAACTACTTAAATCAAGTTCTTCTAAACCATTTAACTGATTAAACATATAAGACATATTTGTTACTTTTGATGTATCCCATGTTGAAACATCTATTTTTGTTACTTTAACACAATCATCAAATACACTGGACATACTAGTTACATTTGACGTATTCCATTTACTTAAATCAATCTCAGTCAAGCTTGAGTCATAACTTAATAAGTTTGATATATTTGTAACACTTGATGTGTCCCAATTATAAATTGGCTCAATACTTGTTAAATCTGGATTATATGAAAATGCACTTGCAAAAGTAGTTACTTTAGAAGTATCCCAATTTTTAATTCCTTCAATATTTGTCAGTTTAGTATTACTGAAAGCTCCCGCTATTGTTATTAAATTTGAGGTATCCCAATTTGATAATCCATCTAAATCGGTAATTGCGGTATATCTAAATATACCATTAATAGTTGTAATGTTTGATGTATTCCAATTTTTTAGAGGTTTTGTGTCTGATACTTGAGAAGATTGTGTAAAAAGTGAATCAATTTGTTTCATTTTTCCAGTATCCCAATTACTTAATCCATCAATATTCGATAATGATGGGCATGCAGCAAATAAAGCTGTAGCTATTTCAATGTTCGATACATTCCATTCACTAGCGCATCTAAATTAGAAATGTTTGACATTAATAATAAAAAATTTATATTGTTAGAATTTGTTAAATCAAATGTTGATATCCCACTTATATCTTCTAAAGCATTAAAATAACTAAATAAATAAGAAGAATACAAATTCAATGACGGAGTTTTATCTTCACTCCACCAATAGATGGTTCCATTATCGAACCACATATAAATTGGATATGGAGATTCTGGAGTTGATACTATGTGTTCACTTGTTTTGTTTTCATCAGATGGTTCTACTTCTGACATTTTTATGGATTTGATTGTTGTATTACTTATACTATATGGATTTGTTGAGGTAGATGTATCATCTCCGGCAAGTTCTTTCATTTTTGCATTTACTTCTTTACCGGTTAAAAACATTGCTTCTTTAGCATCTATTTGTAATTCTGTATTAATATCTAAATTACAAGTACATACTGCTTTTACAATTTGTGTTGTTGTTAAGAACAATATTAATAACATAGTAGTATTTCTTAGTTTTTTATATTTTTTTAATAATACTATTGTAACAATAAGAGATATTACTAATACACCTAAATAGATTAATACTTTATCATTTGTATTAGGGTTTGTTATTGCATTAACAACTTCTTCTATTATAGTTTTTACTTCTTCTTCCTTTTGAAGATTGAATGTTACTTTTGGTTGAGTAGTTACTGTTCCATTAGTAAGATTTTCTGTAGCAGGTTTAGTTGCATAATGAACTTTTAAATAAATAGTTTTACTCTCTCCTGCTTTAACTATATCTGAATTATCTTCGTAAGTTATATCATAATTTAAATAATCAGTAGATAAAGAACTTTGATCAAACACATAATCTTGATTAGATGTATTTTTAATTACTACTTTATATACTGCGTTATCATCTATTACATTAGCTTTTAGTCCTAAATTAATTTGATTATTATCTGTTGAAGGTTCAGTAGTTTGTTCTATATTACCTTGTGTAGAATCTAATGTGATAGATTCTATTTGAATATCATTTTGATTACATGAGTCTTCTGCATATACATAGAATGGTAATAAGAGAATTATAAACATTAATATCTTTTTCATAGATACACTCCTACTCTATATAAATTATATTATAAAAAAACAACTATTACTAGTTGTTTTATTTTACATACATAACATCTACGTCACAATATCCTTTTACTCCTGGTACTCTACCGTTAGATGCTATTTGCCAATAATCATATTGTGAATAATCTGCTTGATCTGTATAATGTGCTACCCATATAGGATAATCTATTGGTTGCCAGAAGTTTTTTAAAGCATTAATACTACCATATAGAATTCCTTTATAACCTGCTTCTGTCATTTTATCTAAGAATACTTCTCCTACATGTGTTATTTCATACATACTTTTATGATATTGATTAAAGCCTTTACCCCAGTTTTCCCAGTCATATGCTATAGGTAAATCTATTTTATAATCTTTTATTTGTTCTAATACCCATTCTGCATCTCTTATAGCAGTTTCTTCATTACCTGCATAACTAAAGAAATATATTCCTACTGGTATACCTATTTCATTAAATCCTTTAATATTTCTTTCAAATTTACTATCTAAGAAATTATCTGGCATAGATACTGTATCATTATCTTTATTAGATCCTACTCTTAAGAAGACAAATTCTATTCCTGCATCTTTAATAGCTTGAAAATCTACATCTCCTTGCCATGCAGATATATCTATTCCTAATTTAACTTCTTTATCTGGAAATAAACTTCTTATATAATCTAGTTCTGTATATTTAGGAGGTGTATATGTACTACCTCCTCCACCTCCTTTAGGAGGTTCTCTTACTATTAAAGTAAAATCTTTAGTAGTATTATTACCACTACTATCTGTAGCACTAAATTTTAATTTATAATTACCTACTTTATTTAAATCATAATCACCTATTAATTCACATTTAGGAGTAGGATCATAATCATCTCCACACATAATAGCTTCCATCATTTGATCATATGGATATCCTACATTTACTGTATATGATCCACTTAACCATATAATTGGTGCTTTTATATCTACTATATTAACATCAAATTTATATGGTAATGTTAAATCTTCTTCATTAATATAAGTTATTTCTACTTCTTGTTTTCCTACTTTTAATGTATTTATATCTACATCTTTTATTATTTCTCCATTAATAGATTTTATTAATTCTGATGCTTTTTTCTTTGTATTAAATGGTATATTTAAGTCTTCATTTAGTTCTACTTTTATAATAGCATTCTTTATTCTTTCTTCTAATATTTTTTCTTCTTTATATTTTTTATATTTTGGTATAAAGATAGCTAATGATATTATTATTGCTATTATACATATTATTAATATTCCTATTAAATATTTCTTTTTCATTTTAATCCCTTATTCTTTACATAATATATATCTATATAATAATTTTTATAATTATTCTTATCTACATAGATAGGAAACTTTTTTATATTATATTCATTTATATATTCATTAACATTAAAATACAAATTATCTGTTTCAAATCTAAAGACATTTTTATCACTTGGATTAGTATATATACATCTTATATGATATGGATATTTACCTCTTTTAGGTTTACCTTTAGAATTAACTAATATTTCTTCTATATTTGCTTCTATATATATACCAGTACTTTTTAATAATTTTATTCTTTTTTGTTTTTTTAAATCTATTAAGAATAATACTATTGTATAGATAAAGAATATTATTGATATAACTAAAATAATAGTAGGTATTGTAGTAGTTTTATTATCTGCTAAAATATCTGGATTACTCTTATTATAGTAAATTGTTATTTCTTCGTTTAATGAGGCATTATTAGGATTAGGTATTTGTTTATTATATGTTTTTTCATTTACTACATATTCTATAGTAGCTATATTATTAGCATCTATTTCTTTAATAATTGCTTGAGTATTTCCTATATTATTAATAGCTGTTGCTGTTTTTTGATAATACATTATTGATATAAGAATAATAACAAAACCTATTATTAATAATAATTGATTTTTATTAATCTTTTTCATTATTATCACCTACTATAAATTATATAATATAAAAACTTCTATTGCTAGAAGTTTTAGTAAGTTCTATATCTATAATTTAGTACTAATGGATCTATTATTTGATCTTTTACTGGTTTAGTTGTATTTCTACCAGTTGGTTTTAAAGACATAAATTGTTCATATAAAGTACTTAAATATTCATCTTTATTTATTCTTTGTTTTATAATCATCATTAATTGATTATCTGTTAAATAGAATAATATATTATAAGTTATTATATGTGTATCTATTAATCTTTTTACTATTTGACCTAATAAACTCATAGCTTCAAATTCTTCTTCTTTATGAGTTGCTGCATTAATATTTTCTTGTAATTCTACTACTCTATCTGCTGATGCTAAATCTAAGAATCCTATTTCTAATTTTTCATCTTCATTAGTATGTATCATTGTATCATTATATAATTTTTTTATTTCTTCTAAATTAGTTGTTTGTAACCATACTAAATTAGATAAGAAACATGAATCTAATCTATCTGCACATAGACGTGGTCTTTTTGTATCGATAATAGAATTAGATTTAAAATCAGATATTACTTCTAAAGATGGACCAAATTTATTAGATAAATCTACTAATTGTTTATCATGTTTTAAATAATCTAGTAGACCTATTTCAGTTGTTTCTTGAGTAACAGCATCGCCATTCATATAATCAATTACATGTGAAAATGCTGGTGTATTTGCATCATGGAATAATGCTTGTAATGTGGCTTTTTTATTAAAAGTTATACTCCATGTCATTAAAGCTACACTAATAGAATGATCTAATCTAGATAAGAAATATTTAAAATTATATACTTCTTTAGGTCCTTGTTCCATTCCACAAAAATAACTTATTCCACTTAATCTTTCCATAGTTGGTGTTTCTATATAAGGAATTAAGAATCTTGGAAAGATAGGAGATATTATTTTAAAATATTCTTTTATTTCTGGATTTAAATTTTGCATATATGTTTCAAATGTCATATTATCACCTGGTTATTTATTATAAATTAAAAGATGGAGAAGTCAATTATTTTACTTCTCCATCTAAACTAAAGCTTTTTGCATCTGTTATTAATACATTTACTATTTGACCTATTAATTCTTTATTACCTACTACATTTACTAATTTCATTGTATCTGTATAACCAAATAGTTTATTAGGATCTTTTTCACTTATTCCTTCTATTAAAACAGGTACTGTTTTATTTAGATATTTCTTATTAGCTTCTAAACTATATTTATTTACTATTTCATTTAATTTAGCTAATCTTTCTTCTTTTGTTTTCATATCTATTTTATCTTCCATCTTAGCTGCTGGTGTTCCTTCACGAGGGCTATAAATAAAAGTAAATGCTGAATCAAATTTACATTCATTAACTACATTTAATGTTTCTTCAAAATCTTCTTCTGTTTCATTAGGGAAACCTACTATAATATCTGTTGTTATTGAACAATTTTTTATTGTATTTTTTATTTTATTAAATAATTCTAGATATTCTTCTTTTGTATATCTTCTTCCCATTAGTTTTAATATATTAGTAGATCCAGATTGTAAAGGTAGATGAATATATGGCATTATATTATCTCTTTTAGCAATAATATTAATCATATCATCTGTAAAATCCCATGGATGAGATGTTACAAATCTTACTCTTTCAATACCAGTATCACTTACTTTTTCTAGTAATTCTGCAAATGATAAATCATCTATATCTTTTCCATAGGCATTAACATTTTGACCTAATAGAGTTACTTCTTTATAACCATTTTTTACTAAGCATTCTACTTCTTTAATTATTTCTTTACTCTTTCTAGATCTTTGTTTTCCTCTTGTATAAGGTACTATACAATAAGTACAAAATTTATCACAACCATATTGAATATTAACCCATGCTTTTATATTAGATTCTCTTTTATATGGTATATTTTCATATACATTACCTTCACAAGAATATACTTCTATATTTTGTTTACTATGTTTATTTATTAATAAGTTTTGTAATTCATGAATATTATGTGTACCAAATACTATATCTACATATGGATGATTTTTTATTAAGTCATTAACTACTCCTTCTTCTTGAGCCATACATCCACAGATACCTATTATTAAATCTTTATTATTTTTTTCTTTTTCATGTTTACATCTACCTAGAAAACCATATAATTTATCATGAGCATTTTCTCTTATTGCACATGTATTTAATATTACTACATCTGAATCTTCTATTGTATCTGTTGGAGTAAAACCTAGTGATTCTAATCTAGCTGCTATTTCTTCTCCATCATGAACATTCATTTGGCAACCATAAGTTCTTAAGAAGTATTTTTTATTTTTGAACATATCTTTATCATAATGTTGATCTAGATAAATATGTTGTACTTCTTCTTTAGTTCTTTTTCTTGCATCTTTTATATTTGGTAATTGCATAAAATCACTTCCATTTAGAAATTATAACAAAAAGAATAAAAAAAGTTAATACTTATGTATTAACTTTATTCGATTGGTTCGCCACAATTTGGACAAATTGTTTGATCTTCAACACCTAACATTGCTCCACATTTATCACAGAATCTTGTTGATGTAACTGGATTAGATGACATTAATAAATCTATTCCTGTTAATTTCTTTTCTGGTTCTTGTTTAGTTTCTTCTACTGGATATTCTTTTGCTTCTTCTGTGTCTTCTTTTGGTTCAACTTTTGCGTTTCTCATTTTTTCTAAAGTTTCCTTAAGTGATGGACCAAGAGATCCACTTGGATATTTCTTTGGTTCTTCTACTTCTACAGGAGTTTCTTCTTTAGTTTCTTCTTTAATTTCTTCTTCGTTTGATGTGAAGATATTATCTTCTTTTGTTTCTTCAATGATTGGACCATCAATTACTGGTTCTTCTTTTACTTCTGCTTTAACTTCTTCTTGAGGTTCTTCTTTTGGTGTTGGAGTAAATATTCCATTATCTTCAGTGAAAATATTTTCTTCTTTTGTTTCTTCAATAATTGGTCCATCAAATACTTCTTCTTGTTTTGGTTCTTCTACAACAGGTGTAGATTCTTCAACAACTGGCGCAGGTTCCTCAACTGGTGTTTCTGCCACAGGATCAGCAGGTTGAACTTCTTCTACTACTGGTGTAGTTTCTTCTAAAACAGGTACTTCTGTTGGTACTACTTCAGCTGGTGCTAAAGTTTCTGCAGGAGCTACTTCAACAGGAGCAGGTACTTCTGTTGATTCAGGAGTTTCTACTACTGGTTGCTCAGGAGCAACTACTGTTTCTTCTATAGGAGCAACTTCTGGTGGAACAATTGGTTGTTCAGCAACTGGTTGTTCTACTATTGTACTTTCTTGTACTTGTTCTGGTGTATTACCAAATAAATTTTCTACTTCTTGATTAATTTGTGAACTTTGTGTAGCAAATGAATCTACTGGTGTTAATGGAATAATTGGTTGTTCTGCTGTAGATTCTGCAACTGATTCCTGTACTGGAACTTCAGTAGGTGCTACAGGAGTTTCTATTACTGGTTGTTCAGGAACAACTGCTGTTGGTTCTGTAGGCACTACTTCAGCTGGTGCTGGAGTTTCTACAGGAGCCACTTCAACAGGAGCAGGTACTTCTGTTGGTGCAGGAGTTTCTACTGGAACTGTTTCAACTGGAGCAGGAACTGGTTCTTGAACAATTGGTTGTTCTACTAATTGTTCTGCAGGTACCATTGGAGCTTCAACTATTGGAGCTGCTGCTACAGGTTGTTCTAAAGTTTCTACTGTTTGAGCTGGAGCGCTAATAACATTTTGTTCTATAGCTGACTCAATTGGAGTTACAATTTGATTTTCAGGTTGAACAGGTTGTTCAACTGCAGTTGGAACGGTTTGTACTTCTGGTACTGGTTCTACAACTGGTTCTTGTACAACAGGCGTTTGTGCTGGCATTTCTGGTTGAACAACTTCAGTTGGCACTGGTGTTTCTACTACTGGTGCTTCAACTGGTGCAAGTGGTGTCATAACTGGTTGTTCTACTGGGGCAGCAACTGGCACTTCTGTTGGTACTACTTCAGCTGGTGCTGGAGTTTCTACAGGAGCTTCTTCAACAGGAGCAGGTGCTTCTGTTGGTGCAGGAGTTTCCGTTACTGGAGCTTCTGTTGGTGCTGGTTCTGTTACAGGGCCAGCATTTGCTCTTGCAGCTCTCATTGCATTTAATGTCTCTAATAAACTTGGTCCGATTGAACCACTAGTAAATGTCTTCTTTTCTTCTGCAGGCTTTTCTTCTGCTGGTGTTGCAGGTGTTTCTACAACTAAATTTGGATCTATTACTGGAGCCATTACCTCTGGTTGAGGATTCTCAACAGCTGGTGCTGAGGTTTCTACAGGAGCAGCTGCAATAACAGGTGCTGCTGTAATTGTGCTTTCTGCAACAGATGTCATATTTTCAATTGGTTCTTCTGGCATAGGAGCAACAATCTCAACAGTTGGTGATGCAATTGCAGCTTCTACTTCATTTGCTGATGCTTGATTTTGTGCTTTAGCTGCTCTCATTGCATTTAATGTTTCTAATAAACTTGGTCCGATTGAACCACTAGTAAATGTCTTCTTTTCTTCTGCAGGCTTTTCTTCTGCTGGTGTTGCAGGTGTTTCTACAACTAAATTCGGATCTATTACTGGAGCAGCAACTGGTTCTGAAGATACTACAGTTGGAGTAGGTTCTTGTGGTTCTACATTTATAACTGGAGCCAACGTTGTTGGTTCTTCAGGAGTTGGTTCTGGATTTGATAATCCTTGAACATTTTCAATTACTGGTTCAGCAATTACATTTGGTTGAATAACGATTGGAGCAGCTTCTTCAACTGGAGCAGGAGCTGGATCGTTAATCATTTCTATAATATTAGTTGTTTGTACGGAATCAATAGTAGGTATTCCATCACTTTCTGTAGGACCAGATGTAATAATTATTGGTTCTACTGGAGTTGGTGCTGGTTGTTCTACAATTTGATTTGTTTCAACTATTGTATTTGTTGTTTCAGGTTGTACCACTGCTTCTGGAGTTTGTGTTAAACTATTATCTACTGTTAGTGGTGAGATTGTTAATTCAACAGGAGTTTCTGTAGCTGCTGGTGCTGGTTGAACTTCTTGAATTTGTGGAACTGGTTGCTCTACAGCTGGTTGTTCAAGAGTTTGAGGAGCTGGTTGTGGTGCTTGAATTGGTTCAACTATTTCAGCAGGTATAGAATTTACAACTGGTTGTTCTGCTGCAATTGGTGCAGCTGGTTCTAAAACATTATTATTTCCTGTTACACTATTTAAAACTGTATTAGCAATAACATCTTCTTTTGTTTCTCCACCTTCAAACATTTCTTGTGGATTGATATTATACGCTATTTGTTGTTCTACTATTGGTTGAGGAGTTTCTATTTGGGCAGCAGTTGAATTGGCAATTGCTGTTGCTTGTGGAGGCACTTGTCCCATTTGATTAGGTGCTTCCATAGTTAGTCCAGTAACATTTGGTGCTAAACCTGTTTCTTCTGTTAATGGGTCAACATAAACTACTGGATTACCCTCTTCGTCAATATATACTGGTCCTGTTACAGGATTACCATTTTCATCTACATACGATACATTAGCTGGCTCTTGAGGAGCTACTGTTGCTGCACTTTTTGACGCATCTTTCTTTTTAAATAAACCCATGAGAATCAACTCCCTTTTTATTCTCTACCCTTTTTTGTATATAGTTTCCTACTTTACTAAATAATTGTATCATATTTTTAAATAATATTAAACAATAATTTTTACATAAAAAAATAAGTAGTTAGTTCTACTTATTTTTTGGTTCTATTTTCTTTAATCCACCCATATATGGTTGTAATACTTTTGGTATTTTAATACTTCCATCTTTTTGGTAGTTATTTTCTATTAAAGCAATTAGTCCTCTTGGTGATGCAACTACTGTATTATTTAATGTATGTAAATAATATGTTCCTTTTTCACCTTTTGCTCTTATTCCTAATCTTCTTGCTTGTGCATCTCCTAAATTAGAACATGATGCTACTTCAAAGTATTTTTGTTGTCTTGGTGACCATGCTTCTATATCACAAGATTTAACTTTTAAATCTGCTAAATCTCCAGAACAGCATTCTAATTGCCTTACTGGTATATCCATATTTCTAAAGATTTCTACAGTAAATTTCCACATTTTATTATACCAATCCATTGATTCTTCTGGTTCACAAATTACAATCATTTCTTGTTTTTCAAATTGATGTACTCTATATAGTCCTCTTTCTTCTAGACCATGTGATCCACCTTCCTTACGGAAACATGGTGAATAAGAAGTCATATGTACTGGTAAATCTTCTTTTTTTAGTATTTGATCTTTAAATTTACCTATCATACTATGTTCTGAAGTTCCAATTAAATATAAATCTTCTCCTTCTATTTTATACATCATAGCTTCCATTTCTGGGAATGACATAACTCCTGTTACTACATCAGCATGTATCATAAATGGAGGTATTGCATATGTGAATCCTTTATCTATCATATAATCTCTACCATATGCAATCATTGCTTCATGTAATCTTGCTATATCTCCAGTTAAATAATAGAATCCTTCTCCTGATGTTCTTCCAGCTGCTTCTTTATCCATTCCGTTTACTGATAATATAATATCTGCATGATATGGTATTTCATAATTAGGTACTACTGGGTCGCCAAATCTTTCTACTTCTACATTTTCTGTATCATCTTTACCAATAGGTACACTTTCATCAATAATATTAGGTATTACTAACATTTTTTCTCTTATTTTTTGTTGTAATTCTACTTGTAGATTTTCACATTCAGTAATTTCGTTACCCATTTTAGCTATTTCTTCTTTTACTTTATTTGCTTCATCTACAAGTTTATCTTTCATTAATTTACCTATTTCAGCACTCTTTTTATTCTTTTCTGCTTTTAAGTTATCTGCTTTAGTTTGTGCTTCTCTAGCTTTAATATCCATTTCGTATACTTCATCTACTAATGGTAATTTTTCATCTTGAAATTTCTTTTTAATATTTTCTTTTACTAAATCTTTATTTTCTCTTATTAATTTAATATCTATCATTTTCTATTCTCCTCTATATATTTTTCTATAAATTTTTTTGATGGTGTATATATATTATTTGGTAAATTATCTAATTCAAACCATTGCCATTCATCTTGTTTATCTGGTTCCATTATTTTTAATTCACCACTATATTCGCTTGTTAACATTTCTATTGTTATAAAATGTCTATCTGGTTGGAAGTCGTCCGAGACTGAATACACTCTTGGATTTTTTATATCTAAATTAGTTTCTTCTTTTACTTCTCTTATAGCTGTTTCATATACTGTTTCTTCATATTCTTGTTTACCTCCAGGCAAACACCAGGAATCAGGTTCATAGATACCTCCAGTATCTTTTCCATTAGTACATCTATGTCCTAATAATATTTTATTATTATCAAGAATCATTACTCCTATTCCTACTTTTATATATTTATCCATATTACACCTTCTTAATATAAAAAAGTACCGTATTATTTGCAGGAGCAAATAATGCGGTACCATCCTTCTTTTTACTTAATTTTGATAACGGTTTTAGCCGGTAGGTATTAACTACTCTAGAAAGTAGATTCATTTAATAATCTTTATCTATTTCCACCATTTATAGACTCTCTTTAAAAGATTATTTAAACTACTAGTCTTTCTTAATCGATTTATGTTTCATATTGTAATGCTTTTTTTAGTAGTTGTCAAACTACATATCCATTCTACTTACTGCTAATATTACTGCTCCTATTGTTAATACAGTTATTATTAATACTATTGCTACTATAATGACTAATGCTACTGATCCTTTTTCTGAATCATATTCTTCTGTATTATAGTTATCTACAAATGGAGCTATTCTATTATTATATGCTGTATTATTAGCTTTATATTCTTTCTTATCTAGATCACTATCTGGTGCTGATTGTTTCTTAGCTAATGTTTCTTCAGTAATTATTTCTAGATTCTCTTTTAATTTATTATAGTATTTATTATATTCTTCAAATTCTAAATGTTCTTTTAATACCTGATTCATTAATGCTATTAATGTTTCTTTATTATCAGTAATTAATGTTAATAAGCTTTTTGCTTCTTTATAATAATTAGAATTAATTGTTTGTAATAATGTTCTTTTATCTACTATAAAGAAATTACATATAGTTTCATTTTCTTTAATTGTTTTTAAATCAGTTACATATTTATTATATGATGGTGATACTTTATATGTATATTTCTTTTCTTTCTTATTTATTATTATTCCTATATTAGTTAATGTATTATTTAAACTATTAGTTAATAATTCAAATATTTTCATATTAATATAGTCTTTTTTAAGTTCTTGTAGATTAGTTTGTGTTATATCAGGTAATGCTTTAAATAGATTAAATACATATTCTATATTAGTTTTATATGTTTGTTTATCTGGTATATTAGCTAATCCTTGATGTCTATCATGATATTCTGTTAATTCTGATTTTATAGTAAATTTAGATGATTCTTCATTAATAAATTGTAATGCTTCTTCTAAATTTAAGAATCTTTCATCTTTAGTATCAAATGATTCATTAATAATTCCTTGTGGATTCATTTGTTCATCAAATACTCTATATGTTCTTGCATATGGTATATCTAATAAATATGCTATATCACTCATTATTAATTCATAGTCATTATTAATACTATTTTCTTTTTTATAACCTTTTTTATTTTTATTAATAGTTACTTCATCTAAGAAAGGATTAATTTTTTTAATACTATCTACTTCTGCTTGTTCTAGTACTTTAATACCTTTATCATATGATAATAAATAACAATTATTTCCTTTTTTTAGTTTTTCTATACTAGATAGATAATATTCTTTTAATGTAGACAAATGATTATTATGATTTATTTTTCTTACTTCAGTAGAAAACTTATTATCTATTAATACTTTTATTTCATCTAATGTTTTATCAGTACTAGCAAGTCTTTCTGCTAATTTTTC
The DNA here is from genome assembly GCA_017541445.1 of Bacilli bacterium. The sequence goes on along the minus strand of JAFXZC010000012.1, from coordinate 161,579 downwards.
TATTTTTTCATTAGAATAAAGTTTCCCTAGTGCTTTTAGAGAAGTTAGTCTTTGTTTTATATGATTTATGATTATTTCTTTCTTGTCCATAGCGAAACCTCTATTCTTTCTATATTATATCAATTATTTACAACTTTTTAAAGGTATTTAGTTTAAAAATTATTTTTGCTATTATTTCTTCTCTTTTAACATTACCTATTTTATAGTTTTTACTATCAAATGAATCTAATCTATTATCTCCTAATACAAAATATTCATCTTCATCTAATGTTATTGGAAATATTACTTCTACTTTATCTATACTCTTACTAGATAAATATGGTTCATCAATTATTTCATTATTAACTAATATTGTTCCATCTTCTTTTATATCTATTGTATCTCCCGGTATACCTATTACTCTTTTAATAGCTAGATCATAGCCTTCTTTTTTAAAAGATATTATATCTTTTCTATTAATAGTTTTTGGATTCCTTTGTGCTAATACTAATTCACTATGATATAGTGTTGGATTCATAGAATTTCCATCTATTTTATAAGTTATAAAATTTTTATAGAATAGCATAACTAGAAATAATACTATAATAATACTAAATATTACTTTTATTATATTTTTCTCCATATTATCACTATCCTTTTTTATTATAACATAAAAGATGAGATATCTCTCATCTTTTATAAATCTAGTTTATCTTTTAAATTTTTCAATACTTGCTTATTTTCTTTTAATTCGTTATATACTGCAAATGCTATTAAGATTAAGCCTGCTATTAAGACATATAACCACCATGGTAAATTTAACCAGAAGTCTCTTGTTAAAATTAAGATATTTATTAATATAAATATTAAACTTACTAAGAATATTGGTCCATATTTTAATGTATATGCTCCTAATACTAAAAGAATTAAGAATATTACAAATATTGTTCCATCTTGTTCACTTGTATAATTCATTATTGTTATTATATTTAGTAATATAAATCCTAAATATTCTAATGCTTTATAATCAGGTATATATTTCTTTAAGACATATCTTGTTAAGAATGCACACCATATAAAATATGGTCCAAATCTAAAGACACTCATATCTATTAATGATAAATCTTTTACTACTAATCTTATAAAATATAATATTTCTAATGATAGTAATACTTTATAATAATCTTTTACTTTATTTTCTTTAATATAGTATGATATTAGAGTTCCTGATGCTAATAAAGATAAATTTAAGTAACTAGATTGTTCTTTATATAACATATGTAATATTGTATATATAAAGAAATATGTTATATATCTATTTTCTTTTGTTTTATATATTAAGAAGTCATAGAATATGATTATTAATATAGATATATATGGTGTTATTATTAGATCAGTTGGTGTAATATTTCTTAAATATAAATATGGTATTGATAAGATAAATGGTATTATTGTTAGATTTCTTTCTTTATCATTTAAATAAATATCAATAATATATGCTATATTAGTTATTATTAGTAATGATAATAAATAGATATTTACTTCTTCTTGAATATTTAATATTAAATAAGAAGCTATTGTATTTAACGTTATATATATAGTACTATTTTTTGTTTTTAATTCTGGTATAGTATTCTCTATTAAGATTGTTAATATATTAATTATAGATATTGTTATAGCAAATTTATAGAAATCTAAATAATCTGATATATGTAAGACAGATATTATAAAAATATTAATATAAATATATGAGAATATTTTATGATATTCTTTTTTATTAATATAGAATTCTATTATATTTATTAATGAGAATATTCCTAGAACTATTGGAGTTAAAAATAATTTATCGTCTATAAATAATGGTAATGTATTTAGTATAAAGAATACTGTAGTTGGTATAGTGTATGTCTTTTTAAATAATTCATTTTTAATTAGATATTTAGATAATAAATATATAGTTAAGAATAGACTTTCTAAATATACAACTGAGATTTCATATTTAAAGAATAAAGCTTCTATTCCTAATAGTAATGATACACTAGCTATATATGAAGAATATTTTTCTTTTGTTGAGAAATAATATATATAATTTATAAATGATATAAACATAAATAATATATAGAATGGTAATGATTCTTCATGAAATACTAATGATTCTTGTATTAATAACATAAATAGTATATTAACTATAATATTACTTGATAGTAATACTTTTTTATCTTTAATAAAGTCATAACAATAAATAATTAAGAATGATATTAGTAAGAATCCTTGATTATATGAGAATTTGTCTCCTATATAATAAGATACTTCTAGTAAGAAGAATGGTATATATATTGGATATACTATTTCATATACTTTATTTAATTTATTAGTTATATTTAATAGATAATAAATATTAATGAATTGTAATAATAAGTTTATATAATGAATTATTTCTTTTGATGGGAATATATTTGATATAGTTAATAATATAGTCATTATAATTAGAAATATAAAATGAATGTTTTGATTAGAATAATAAATATTTTTAGAATATAGAATATTTAATATTAATGAATATGATATTAATACTGTTATTAAATATAAATAATTAGTAGTAAATTGTTGTGTTATATATAATAAAGTTAATATAGAGAATATTAAACTTAAGAAACAAGTTACTTTTTCTGAACGTTTTATAGATGAAATAAAATATACTATTGTTACTATTAAGGAACTTAATGCTAGATATATATGTTTACCTGCTCCACTTGCTGAGAAGAATTCTCCTAGTAATTCAAATAAATAGATTGATAGTAATACTATTGGTAAATATGCTAATGCTAGATAATAGAAGGCTTTAGCTGTTTGTTTTATTTTTAATACTTTATCTGCTATATAACTAGCTCCTATAAATAATACTAACATCATTACTAAGATAAATGTTTTTATATAATTAGATGTTGTAGTCCAAGTAGTTGTTAAAAATAATATAGCTGCTAATACTAATAAGCATGATCCTACTATTAAGATTAAACTATTCTTTATTTCTGTATCAGTATATTTTGGTTGGACTGGTTGAACTGGTTGAACTGGTTGAACATTATATACTGGTTGTTGGTTAATAACAGGTTGAGGATTAACAACTGGTTGTGGTGTTTGAACTGGTTGATAATAGTTTCTTGGAGTATTATATGTAGGAGTAAATACTCCTTTTATTCTTTTACCACATTTATCACAAAAATTAGGTATTCTATTTAATTGTTCTCTTAATGATTTTACATTATTACTTAATTCATGATTCTTTATTAATACTATTATAGTAATAATTAATAATATTAAATTAAAAGTCATATAATCAACTCCTATTATGTATTAATAATATCATAAAAAAAACTAATAATCATCTATTAGTTTCTTTATATTTATTAATTGCTTTTTCTAGGCCTTGCCAAGGTATTGTTGCACATTTTATTCTATTTTGTTGTAGATATATTTCATCATAACAATTGGCTTCGCCTAATAGATCTATATCATATTCTTCATGATTAATCATTTTTTTATAATTATCTATTATTGTTTCTACTTCATCTAAAGATTTATTTAATATTAATTTTATCATTATGGATGTAGCTGATGTTGATATAGCACATGCTTCACCTTCAAAATGGATATCTTTAATAATATTATCTTCTATATCTAGATATAGATCTATATCATCTATACATGTAGGACTTTTTGCTTTGATAGTAAGATATTTTGGATCAGTTATTATTCCTCTATTTAGTGGATTTTGATAATGTTCCATAATTATTGCATTTTTGGTTTCTTTATCCATAATAATTTTCCTTTCTAAAACATTTCTTTTAATATTTTATCTTTATCTTTTAATAGTTCAATCATTTTATCTATTTCTTCTTTTGTATTATATAAATAGAATGAACATCTTAAGGTATTTTTTTCTCCTATTGCATTATTTAATAATTTTGCACAATGGTTACCTGCTCTTAGACAGATATGATATTTATTTAGAAATACTGCTACATCTTGAGGAAATATACCATTTACATTAAATGATATAATACCACTATCTGTATTTTCATTATAGATAGTTATATGAGGTATTTCTTTTAATTTAGATATACAATAATCTTTTAATTCTATTTCATGTTTATGTATATTATCTAAACCTATTGTATTTAAATAATCTATTGCAGAAGAAAGGCCAATAGCTCCTTCTATATTAGGGGTTCCTGCTTCTAATCTAGTTGGTAAATCTTTTAGATATACTTTATCTACTGTATCGAATGATTCATTCATTCCGCCACCTAATCTTACTGGTTTAATTTGTTCCATTAGTTCTTTTTTAGCATATAGAATACCTATACCTGTAGGTCCTAACATTTTATGTCCAGAGAATGCTAAGAAATCTATATCTAAATCTTGAACATCTGTTTTAATATGTGGTACACTTTGGGCTCCATCTACTACTACTTTTATATTATGTTCATGAGCTATTTTAGTTAATTCTTTAATAGGTCTTAAATCTCCTAATACATTAGTTATCATAGCTAGAGATATTACTTTTGTTTTAGGTGTTATTACCTTTTTAAAGTTATCTATTGTTACTTTATTATTATCTAATGGTAAATATACTATTTTTAGATTTAATTCTTTAGCTAATTTAAACCATGGTAAGACATTTGATGCATGTTCTGAATATGTTAGTATTATTTCATCATTTTCTTTTAATTCATTCTTAAAATAGCCTTCTGATATCATATTTAATGAATCTGTAGTTCCAGTAGTAAATACTACTTCTTTAGCTGATGATGCATTAATAAATTTAATTACTTTAATACGTGCTCCTTCATATGCATTATCTACTAGCATAGAGAAATCATAGTCTCCTCTATGTGCATTAGCTGTATATTCTGTATAATATTTTGTTATAGAATCTACTACTTGTTTTGGTTTCCATGTAGTTGCTCCATTATCAAAATATATATAATTTTTATTTATAATGGGAAAGTCTTCTCTATTCATTTTGACCTCCTAGTAATTTATCTATTTTTTCTTTTTCTTCTTTTGTTATTGATAAATTACTTATTAAATAACCATTCTTTATTAATTCTATGGCATTTTCATTACTTATTCCTTTACTATTTAAATAAAATAAATAGTCTGGATTTATATTAGATATTGTTGCTGCATGATTTACTGTTACTTCATTTGAAGATACTAATAGATTTGGCATTATTGTATTATTACTTCCATTTAGATTTAATACTTTAATACTTTCTAATAGATCATTTTCTTTTATATTAGGTATTACTTTTGCTTCTGTTTTTATATAGCAAGTACCTTTTTGTTCAGTAACACATTTTACATTTATATCTGTATTATTATTGTTACCATTTAAGTAACTATTTAATTCTATATTACATTCATTATTTGCTAATATAGAGTAATTAAATGTTAAATTACTATTATTATCTTGATTTAAGATTATTTTATTATTTGTTTTATTATTTATAATAAATCTATTATATATTAATGAAGAATTAGGTGTCATATTAATAGTTAGATTTAATTCTTCATCATTTATTTTATTTATTTCATTTATTAATACTTTTCCTTTTATTGTTAAGTTTAAAGTATTAGTATTTAGTTCTATATTAATTACATTATCTTTTATTTCTAAATTATTTTCTTTTACTATTAAGTTATTCATATTAATCAAATAAATGTTTAAATCCTTTTGTTTCTATTTCTTTAGCTAATGTATAATCACCAGTTTTAGCTATTTTTTCATCTTTTAGAACATGTACATAATCTGGTTTTAATATTTCTAATAATTTAGGATTATGTGTAATTAATAGAATAGAACATTTTGTTTCTTCTTGGTATTCTTTAATAGAAGTTGCTACTGTTTTAAGAGCATCTACATCTAAACCTGAATCTACTTCATCTAGGATTAAGAATGATGGCTTTAGCATCCATATATGTAATAATTCATTTTTCTTTCTTTCTCCACCTGACATACCATTATTTATATCTCTATGTAAGAATGATTCTGGTATAGATAGTTTATTACATATTTCTTTTGCTTCTTTAGAAAATTTAAAGATATCTACATGCGAATTAGTTCTTTCTGATAAAGCCATTCTTAGCATTTCTGCATTAGTTACTCCTTCAATAGCTATAGGACTTTGTGTTATCATCATTATTCCTAATCTACTTATATCAGTAGTAGTTAAATCTTTTAAGTCTTTATCTTTATAGATAATAGAACCTTTTGTAATAATGAAATTAGGATCTTTTAGAATAGTTCTACATATAGAACTTTTTCCTGCTCCATTCTCTCCCATTAAGACATGAGTTTCTCCATCATTTATTTGTAAGTTAAAATCTTTTAATATTTCTTTTCCATCTTGAGATTTAACTCCTAAGTTTTTTACTTCTAACATAGTAATCACCTCTAATATAATATCATTTTTTTGTCTATTATTCTACGAAAAAAACTTACTTTAAGGTAAGTTCTATTGGTAATGTTTGTTTTTGTTTTGTTATATATCCTTTAGATATTAATAATATAGCTTCATATATATGATCTGTTAAGTATCCTTTTATAAAGTTATCTTTAGTAAATGTTTCTTCTCCATGAGAAGTTATTCCTTTTACTCTATTTATTCTATTTATGATGAAAGCTAATAATTCATCTATATCAAAAGATATAAAATATAATACTTCATCATCACTACTATGTAGTTCTTCTAATTTATATTGTCTATCTAATAAGAATATATGACAAAATTCTCTAATTAAATAATCTTCTGTAGCATCTACATTAGTTGTTCTATAACCGGAATATTGTAATTCTTCTGGTAAGACATCTAATGATGATTCTTCATTTATTTCTCTTATTATACCTTGTGTAAGTGTTTCTCCTGCTTGGATATGTCCACCTACTGATATATCTACTTTATTAAGATGAGCTACTTCATTATGAGTAGCATTTTTATATTGTAAGATAATTCTATTATTAGAACTATCTATGAATATACATCCAGCTACTTGATGCCATAATCCTTTTTTGTGAACATTTTCTTTTGTTTCTGTTCCTATATGATTATAGTTTTCATCAAAAATGTCTAGCATTTCCATTTTCATCACCTGGTCCTATTGTAGGATTCTTTGGTGTAAATATTTTTTTTATTATGCCAAAACGTGCTTTACGAGATTGTTGGCGTACGAATCTTGTTGCTTCTGAACACATTACTCTATATCTTGTATTTAAATCTATACTATGTTCTTCTGCGTAATTAAAGATAATTATATACATTTTTACTATTCTATCTTTAATAAAATCTAATCTTGTTGCAAATCCTTCTCTTGGTTTTGCAAATCTATTCTTTTCTTCTTCTAGAAAAGCTTCTGTTATTTGTCCATATAATGGATATAAATCAAATAAGTTTGTTGAATCAAAATGAATATATTTTTCTTCTTTACTTATTGATGATAAATCTAAACTTAATGCTGATGTTAAGTAGATTAATTGTAATGCTATATCACATAGTTCATCACTTATATCAGTAAATTGTCTACCTGCTTCTTGAGATGCTTGAGATTGTTTATTTAAAATATTCATTAATTGACCTAGTTGAACACCCATTTCATGTAGAACAGTATCAGTAGTCCATTTATTTTCTTTAATACGAGAAAATTTTTCTTCTAGTTCCATACTTTGTGGTGTATTACTTTTAATAAATGTTGGTATAAGTGTTGCTACTGTTTTCTCTGGCATTATAATTACCTCCTTAATATATTAATGGTTTTGAATTTGTCATTGATGATTTAAAATGTTTATCATCATCATTTTCTATAGTTATTTTATAACCTAATACTATAGTTAAATAAGCTGCATCACTTGTTGTTAATTCTTCTCCTTTTAGGATTATATTATTTTTTTCTTCGATTATTTCATAATTTGTAATATTTAATTTTTTTAAATAATATTTTAATTGTGTTATTAAATCTTGTTCTTGTATTTTTTTAGCTTGGGCACATCTTATTCTTTGTTCTTTACTACAATGATTATAATTATGACATTCATATGTTCCATAGAATTGAGGACATGCTTTTTCTAAAGTTTGTGCTATAGCACATTGATTAGTTTGGAAGACACTATGTGGATGATTATAATCATGATAGAAATAATCATATGCTTCTTTAGGCCATATACAAGAGGCATTTAATAATTCTTCTTTACTATGTTGTTTTAAATCTACTATATCTATTTTATCTATAAAGTCAGATCTTAGTTTTAAACCACCTATTTGAGATACTTTAGTATAGTTATCAACAAAATCTAACATTTCTGTAATTTGTTTAGCGCTAGAGTTTTCTGGTATAAAAGGACGATAATAGTGAATTATTCGTACTCCTCTAGCAGCTAAATGTTTGAAATTAAGGATTATATTATCTTTTTTAATATTTGGTTCATATTTTGATGTTAATCCGGAGTAACTTAAAAATACTATTATTTCTTTACCTTTTTTGGTAAGTCTTTCTAAGTCATCTAATATGTTATCTGGTATTAAACATTTAGTAATAAGAACTATAGGATTGGAAATTTCTTTTTTATCTATAATATTTAATAATTGATGCATATAGTTAATATTTGTAGCATTAAGGAATGCATCTGTACCAGGTAATAAACATATTGGTATTTTTGAATCATAATATTTATATGATAATAATTTTTCTACTACTTCTTCAGCAGGAACTATAATTTGAGGATATGTTAAGTTATTGTTGATTCCTTGCAAAAAGCAATACTTGCATCCGTTGGTACAACCTTGGATGGAATTAATTACTAGCCAAGTATCATGCATGTCAATTATAGGTTCTTTTGATTCCATAGTATTCACCCTTAATTTCTTTTTTAATATATCATTATTTAGTTATAACTAGTACAATAATTTATATATGTAGTTATAATTATTAGTTATATGTTAATTAATATTCTTTATTAGTAAATTAACAAATTCTTTTGATGAATTAGTTAATGTTGAATCATTATAAATTAATGTAATTATTTCACTAGGTAGTTCAACATCTAGATTAATAATTTCTAAGTCAGGGTTATTTTTAGCAACTGTATTTAAGATATATCCTATTCCTATTCCTTCTTTTATATAATTAAGCATCATTTCACTAGTTGATAGTTCCATAATAGGATCTGTAGATAAGCCTTTACTATTAAATAGTTCTTCTATTTTATTTCTTTGATTATTATCTTTAGTTGGTAATAGTAATGGTTGTTTTACTAAATCTTCAATACTTTTTATTTCTGTAATATTCTTTAATTTATTTTTGTTATATGCAAAGCAATATTTTTCTTTTTCTAATGGTAATACTTTAACATCTTTAGGTGTATTAATATTATTTGGGATTATTAATAAATCTAATGTATGTTGATGAATTAAATTAAATAGTTCTTCATCTGTTCCATTAGTTATTTTTATTATTATATTTGGATGAGTAGACATAAATTCTTTTATTTTAGAATTAATAAAATAATTACTTACAAAAGATGTAACTCCTATTGAGATTTTACCTTTCATTAATTCTTTACTTTCTACTAATTGTTTTTCTCCAAGCATTAAAAAGTTATATGCTCTTTCGACATATGTTAATAAGTTTTTGGCTTCTGAAGTAGGTTCTATTCCTCTATTTGTTCTATAGAATAATAATGTATTTAATTCATATTCTAGATTTTGAATATGTTTAGATATTGCTGGTTGTGATATATGCAATAATCTAGAACTTTCTGAGAAGCTTTTTGTCTTTGCTACAACATAAAAAACTCTATATAAATTTAGATTTAAGTTATTACATGGTAGTGCCATATAATTATCCCCCTTTTGTTGGGATTTATTATAAGCATTTATATATATTTGTCAAGATTTGATATAACTTAAAATAAAAACAACTATAATTCTATGTTATAGTTGTTATTTATTATATTATAGATTGTCCATTGTCCAATCAATTAATTTTTGAATGTCTTCTGGTACAGATGCAGAATCTTTAGTTACTATACCTTTTTCTACCTTAAATAGTGTTGGTGTTGAACTAAAATGATAGTATGTTCTTAATCTTCCTCTTTCTTCTTCTGTCCAATCAGTAATATCTAATCTATAGATTGTTTTATTCTTATCAGCTAGTTCTTTTTCTAGTTCTGGTTCAAATAATAGGCAACCCATACAATTTTGAGAAGAAATTAAGATTAACATATCTTCTCTATCTAAGATTTTCTTTTCAAATTTAGTTAATGTTATTGTTCTAAAATGAGCATATTGTTCTGTTTGTTGATATTCTTCTACTTTTACATCTCTATCTTTATAATTTTTACTTACTTTACGATAGATATTACTATTAAGTGTTTCAGAATCTGTTTTTTGTTTTAATGCATCATTTACAACATATATAGTAGTTCCTAATATAGTTATTACAATTAGAGCTATTAATACATATATTATCATTTTATTAATAGGTCTTCTTCTAACTATTCTATTCTTAGTTACTATTGTTTCTTCTTCTAATTTATCAACTACATTTCTTAAATTATCGCGATCTTTACCATCAAATATTATTGTTTTTTCAAGGAAATCAATGTCTTCTGTTTCTTCCTCTTCTTTTTTTACAACTTTTTTTGGTTTTTCTTCTTCTTTTTTAGCTGGAGTCTTCTTAACTGTTTCTTTTTTAACAGTTTCTTTTTTCTCTTCAGTAGCAGTTTCCTTTTTAGTTGTTTTTTTAGCAGTTTCTTTTACTTCTTCAGTTTTTTTAGCAGCTACTTTTTTTACTTCTTTTTCTTCAACTGGTTCTTCTACTTTCTTAGTAGTTTTTCTAGTAACTGTTTTTTTAGCAGCAGCTTCTCTTGCAGCTACTCCTGCTTTTCCCTTTTTGTATTCAGCTTTAGTTTTTTTTGTAGTTGTTTTTTTATTCTTTTTTTCCATAATAGATTTCTCCTATCTTATTATTTCTATTATATTTTATCATTTTTTATTTATAAAAAAAAGACCTTTTTTTAGTAGGTCTTATTTTTCAATATTTATAAATCTTATTGATAGCATTTTTTGTTCATTATATGGTTTATCATAAGCATCTGTAGATACTGTTGCAATTGAATCTACTGCATCCATTCCGGCAAATACTTTGCCAAATGAAGCATAACTTCCATCTAAAGATGGATAATCTTTTTGTACTATAAAGAATTGACTTGATGCACTATTCATTGTTTCTTCTGTATCTGGATTTCCTCCACGTCTTGCCATTGATAGTACTCCTCTTGTATGGGCTAAGTTATTTGTTACTCCATTTTTAGCAAATTCACCTTTAATATTCTTGGCAGATCCACCAGTTCCTGTACCAGTAGGATCTCCTGTTTGAATCATAAAGTCTTTAATAACTCTATGGAAGATTAATCCATCATAATAATGTTCTTGTACTAAACTTTTAAAGTTAGCTATTGTAATTGGACTATCTGAATTAGATAATACTGCTAATATTACTCTTCCATCTGTCATTTGGATTTTAATACGATCTGTAAGTGTATCTGTTTCTACAAATGTATATCCTTCTAGTGTTCCTTTTGTGATTTCACCATTACTATCTTGTTCTATTATTGTTAAATCTTGTTTCACTTTTACTTCATTTTCTCCTTCTTTTTTTGTTTCTTCTTTTTCACAACCAAAACTAAATAATAATAGTATTATAATCAATAATACCTTCTTTTTCATTTTACCACCTTTTTCATTATATCATATATTTTTAGTTTTTTTATCAAAAAAACTTGCTAATAAATAAATTATATGTTATTATTTTAATTGTCTTGGGGAATTAGCTCAGCTGGCTAGAGCACCTGCCCTGCACGCAGGGGGTCGCGGGTTCGAATCCCACATTCTCCACCAAGTTATAAATTACTCCTTTTTAAGGAGTTTTTTTATGCTATAATATTTAACTAAAGAAGGGATAATATGTCTAAAGTTAGTAATGCTCTTTTGATGCTAGAATATTTAAGTAATGGTAGAAAATATAGTATTAATGAACTTGCTACTCTATTAGAAGTTACTCCTAGAATGATTAGATCTTATAAAGATGATTTAGATAAAGCAGGTATTTTAATAGATACTATTAGAGGTCCTTATGGTGGTTATATTCTTAAACAGAAAATAGATATTAATAGAGAAAGATTTAATATTGATTTAAAAGATGAGGACTTAGTTAAATATAATATATTAAATAAAGCTATTAAAGAGAAAAGAAAAGTTAAGATTATATATGATTCTAATAGAGATAAAGATAAAGAAAGAATTATAGAACCTTCTATGATGTATTTATTTAAAGATGGTTGGTATTGTATGGCTTTTTGTGAATTAAGGAATGAAATGAGACAATTTAGTCTATATAATATTAAAGATATTGAATTATTAAATGAATTTTATATATAGACGATATATTTCCGCATTATGTATTATTATTTAGTTAGGTGGTTTTATGGAAAGTTTAACTTATGTTACTGGTAATAAAGGTAAATACATGAATGTTAGTGATAAATTTAAAAGAAATGGTATTATTATTAAACGTTTTGATTATGATTTAAATGAACCAGATGTTAATGATATTGAATTTATTTCTAGAACTAAAGTATTAGAAGCTTATGATCAGGTAATGAGTCCTGTATTTGTAACTGATGCTGGTTTTTATATAGAAGGATATCCAGGTAATCCTGGGTACCCTGGTGCTTTTGCTAAAAGAAGTGGTATTAGTTCTAATGTAGAAGGTTTATTAGATATAATGAAAGATGTTAAAGATAGAGAGTGTTATTTTTTAGATTGTTTGACTTTTTATGATGGAGAAATTATTAAACAATTTAAAGGTATTAGTAGAGGTACTTTATCTTATGAAATGAGAGGTAATGATTTAGATAATAAATTATCTAATTTATGGTATGTATTTATTCCTTTGAATCATTCTAAAACTTTAGCAGAAATGAGTGATGAAGAAAGAAGAAATAGACATGATAATAGAACTAGTGCTTCTGATGAATTTATTTGGTGGTATTTAAATGAATATAAAAAAGGATTAAAATTGGAATTAAAAAAATAGTTAGGTAAACTAACTATTTTTATTTTAATGTTAATGATTGTGGATTATTTGGTTGTTCATCATCATTAGATATAGTACTTAAGAATGATGTTACATTAGTTGTTAATAATGTTAATTGTTCTTCACTTAATGATGATTGTTGTAATAATTGTAAGTTATTTTTTGTTGCTTCTACATTTCTATTAACTACATTTTTAAATAAAGATATAAGGCTATTAGATAGTTCTAAGGCATCTGTATCTGTACTTGTTCCTATTCCTATAGCTATTTCTGTTCCTATTAATGGTAATATAGCATTCTTAGATGTTTGTAAGGCATTAATAGTTATAAAATGATTAATAATAGATCTATGTACTTTATATAATTCTTGTTTCATTAACATAATTGTTGTTTCAAATGTAGATATTTTATTATCTAGTATTTCTAATATTGCTTTATCATTTAATTGTTTAGTAAATGAATAGATATCATCTTTTTCTTCTACTTCTACTCCACTAGCTATTTGTTCTCTAAGTTTTTTTAATCTAGTTAAGTGTTCTGATAATTTAATTAAGAATGTTTCTATATATTTTCTTAATACATCGTAGCCTTTTAATTCTCTATATAATACAGATAATTGTTCATCTATATTTTCTTGAATATCTGATATCTTTGATGGTTGATATTTCTTAACTGTTTTTGGTGCTATTTTAGGTCTAAAGAATCTACTTAAGATAGATGTTTTCTTTGTTGATGTTTCTGTTTCTTCATAGATTATTTCACTTGCTAATTTATTAATGTTTTCTAATGAATCTTCTAATGAATCTGAAGATATTAATTCATGTAATGTATCTGTTATAAATTTTGAATGGATAGATAGAGTTGTTCCATAAGATGCAATTGTTGGTAAAGATGGTTCTACTTCTAGAACAGGTTCTGCTTTTAATAAAGCTAAACTTTCTTCTGGAGATAGTTTTCTTTCTCTTTTATTAGTTACTTCTTCTTTTAAATATTCATAATTATTATCTGTTGATGAAGTAATTATTTCTATTATCTTAGATGGATTAATTATATCGTCAAATAATCTATTTATTATATCTTGAATATCCATTCCATAACCACTATATTCTAGATATTTTTTATATTCTAATACTATTTTCTTATTAGGTGTTATGTTATTAATATTATTAATATCTTCTATTGTTAAGCCTGTTTTATTTAGAATTGTTTCTAATGTAATACCATTACGATTAAAGAATGGTATATATTCATTATTACCTAAGAATAATGCTATTAAGATAGATAATTCTTGTAAATCATTATTATTTTTTATAATTGATAGATTTCTAGTAGATAGATATGTATGTACTTTAATAATAGAAGTTATAAATAATTTAGTTCTATCATTACATTTATAATAATATCCTTCTATTATACTTTGTTCTTCTTTTTGTTCTTCATCTTTTTGAAATTGTAATAGTTTTGTTTGAATATCTAAGAAATCTTCTGGTGTTTTAGAATATATATTTAATACTCTTCTAAGATTTAAACTATTTGTTAATTCTGGTATAAAAGCATTTTCAAAGATAGAATATATTGTAATTTCTTCTGGTTTTCTATCGAAGATATATGGTCTTAATTGTTTATTTATTATATCAATATCAAATGGTTTTTCTGTATAATCAAAACTAATATCAAATGAATTTGCTAAATTTGATCTTGTCATACCAAAAGAAGATAAATATTTCTCTATTGATTTATCAAATCTTGTTGCAGCCATAATAATAGATAATTGTTCTATATCTTTTTGACTTAATTTTGTTTTTGTAGATAAAATTATATAATAATTAGATATTATTTGTAAGAATTTATATACTTCTATTGAAACATTTTTTAATAATGATTCAGTTAATTCGCTTCTTCTTTGTTCTTCTTTTTCTTTAGTATGATTTTCTATTTGAGATTTAAAGTTATCATTTAAAGATCTATTTGTTATAGTTTTAAATATCTTTTGAATTATAGATGTTTTAGTAATTGATTTATTAGATGCATTTATTAAAATTGAATCTACTGTAATAGCTTCTTTTGCTTTATTAGAGTTTACTCCTTCTAGAATAAACTTTTTAAATCTTAAGATATCTTTTTCATTTATTTCTGTACTATTTAGTTCTTGTATATGAGTTATAAAACTTGGTAGATTTAATAATTCTAATACTTTATCTAGAGTTACTCCATTATCAAAGAAGTATGTATTAAAATCATTTAAAGATTCATATGATGATAAAAATATAGATAGAGCTATTAAATCATATTGATCATTAATAAGATCTTTATTTAATGAATTAATATTATTATTTAAATAAGCATATATTCTTGCTATTCTTTTTAAATATGATATTACATTAGGTAATAAATCTTTACATAGTTCATCTACTGTCATTCCAGTTTGTTCTTCTTTTGCTTCTTTAATTAGTTTTTCTAAATCAGTAATAGATGTTGTTGATATATCATGTGTTGCAAACAATCTTTTTATTATTAATGTATTAGGATTATTTATTAAATTATTAATAATCATTTCTATTGTTATTGAATCTCTTGATACATTAGCTGGTACTCTATTTTTAAAGTATTCATTTAATACTAATGTAGGTGTTGGTTGATTTTGTAGATTTAATTCTATTTTAATACCAATAACATCTTCTATTTGTTCTTTAGTTATACCTAATGAAGCAAAGTAATCTATTATTACTTTTTGTTCATCTAAACCGTTTGTTGGTACATGATTATAATAGAATAATGCTATTAGTAATGATAAATCTATTAAATTATTATTATTTTGATCTACGAAATCTATTATATTTATTTTACTTTTTAAAAATGTGTATATTTTAGCTGCTGTTTCATAATAATTAATTATACTTATTGATAATCCTTTATTAAAACTATTACTTAATTTTTCTAATATATTTTGTTTTTTAGTAATTGAAACATTTTCTAAGCCTTTAGTTAAATAATCAGGTGATTTTATTAAACATGCATATACATCTGGAGTTGAATAACGGCTATTATATATTTTTTTATTAATATTAATAATAATATCTTCTGGTGTTAGTATTCTATATTTTTCTTCAACGGTAAATGGTGTGAAATATTCATAATATTCACTAAATACTTTTGCTGCTTGACTATTTGATAAACTTGTTTGTTCTAGTTCATCACTTTCTCTAAATGTTAATTGTTGTAATAAACTTGCATTTACTTCACTTTGTTTTTTATATGACTTTAATGATTTATAAAATACTTTTTCTGATTGATCATAAATTAGTTTACCCAACACTTTAAATGAATCATTTGAAGATAAATATGATAATAATATTTTTACAAATTTAGCTGTTTCTTCAGGTATGATTGATAGGAATTGTTCATATGTAAATAATGTCATTATAAAACCCCCTTTTTATAAATAACGGTGGTTATTATACCATAAATACGGGTTTTTTTCAATTTTTGAAGAAGTATGGACGATTATCAATATCTATTGTTTTTTTAATTTCTAATATTTCTTCTTCGGCATCTCTATCTGCTGTTGGAGTAAATCTTTGGTTCATTGAACTATAGACATATTTATTTTGTTCTGGATCATATACCATTCTATCATGGACTAATATTTGCCAATTCATTAGGTAATAATTATAAAATCTTATATGGGGAATTGCGGATGTTGTTGTTATAATATTATGTACATTGGTTTCTACTTTATCAAAAGCTAATACTAGTACTAAGAAATCTAGTGCTTCTTCATTAGAATATGTATCCATCGTAGATAACCATAATCTATATCTTTCTAATTCTTCTTTAGATAATTGACTTGAACTAAAATAATGAGGATTTTCTTTTATGTCTTTTGCGGTTTTAAGTATTTTATATTCAAGTAGAAGTCTTCTTGATTGGGTTGCTATATGAGCAGCTGTTGCTGGTTCATAATCTATTCCATTACAATATCTTCTTGCATAATCTTCATGATTTTTACCGACATAAAGGATTTTTCCTTCTGGTGTAATTAATGCACCTTGTTCATAACCAAGGGTTTTATCATAAGGTATTATTATAGACATTGTCATCATCTCCAAGAGGGATATTTTACAATTTTTTTGAATATTTGTAAATATAAAATATTGCTTTTTAGGTATTTATAAATATAATAAATAGCATGGTGGTTTTATGGAAATTGATTCGTTAAGTGATGATGATAGAAGAAAATTACTTATAAATGATATTAATAATATGATTAGTGGTATTCCTGAAGAATTAAGAATGATTTTTTTTGATGGAATGGGTGCTTATTTTAAAGCTTTAATTAGATTTGGTAAAGATAGTGATATTACTAGAAGTGCTTTATTAGTTATTAGAGATATGTTTAGAATTGGAAGATATGAACATAAATTATTAAGATATATTCTTAGTAATATAGATAGATTTGATTTAAATGATACGGAAGATGTTGTTGATGAGTTAGATAAGTTAAATGATAGAACTTATCTTGCTTATGATAGTGTTATTACTGATATAGAAGTTGCTTTTGATATGAATGATCCTAATAGATTTGTTAAACCTAGAAAGATAGATAGTTTAATTTCTAATGATGAATATGCTAATATGGTATTAAGACTTGATAATAATAAAAAATAACCATTACTGGTTATTTTTTTTGTATGAATTTACTCCTATGATACCTATTCTCTTTGTATGTTTTAACATTTCATTTATAGTATCATATTTAACAAAGAATTCTTTTCTGAATAGTTTATCAGTAAAATCATTAGTTATTATTTGTTTTGCTTTATAATATATTGTATCTTTTTCATCATATAAATATGTGAAATATGGTAATGAATATTTATCTGGAGTTCTAAATTGAATCCAATCTAAATCAAAGTCTATACATCTTGTAATTGCTGTTTCATAAGCTGTACTAAATACTTCTATATTAGCTGGGATTATTGTTGCAAAATCCATATTTTGTATTATTTCATTTATTTTAGCTTTTATATTTATATCTTGTGTAATAATAGTACAATTAGTTATATTGTTATTATTTAGAATATGTTCTATTTCTTTTAAATATTTTTTATATGTTATTATTACTATATTTATATTTTTATATGTTTGATTCTTCATAGATTTTAAACATGCTTCTATTGTATTACTCTTTTCTAAATAAACAATAAATGTTGTTAATTTGGATCTTGTTGTTTGATATTCATGTTTTTTTATTCTTATTCTATTTAAATATTCTTTATATGTATAATAGAATTCATCATCATATGGTCTTGATACTGTAAATGGTTTTGGATAGCTTATATAATGAATTATTTTTGGTACTTCTGTATATGTATTATATATTTCTACAGGATATTTATCTACATATCTTTGAACTAAAATATCATAATATTTCTTTATTTGGCCATCATCTACATGACGCATTACATTATATTCTTTTGGTAAGATATTAGGTCTTTTAAAATAGAAATTTAAGACATCTTGGTCACCTATTTTATCTATATTATTTTTATCAAATAATTCTGCTATATATTTTAAACTATTAAAGTCTTCCATACTTGGTTCTATTACCATTACTCCACTATTAAATATAGATAAGGGATCTTGAATAAATGGTTCATTAGTTGCAGCTGTAAAATGTTGTTTTTGGAATAAATCATCTATATTTTCAGTAATTAATAAATCTGTATCTAAATAAACTATTTTTTCATATTCTGTTAATCTAAATATATTTAATTTATCAAAAGTATATTTCCAATGGAAGTTATCTGCTTCACATTTATAATCAACATGATTTAATGTTTTATGTTCTATATTAAAATAATCTAAATATGCTATTGTTTCTGGACTTATATTTTCATTTATAATACATAATAAATCATATTTTGAATTTAAAGCTTTTAGGTTTTCATTTAAAACTAAGACACCATCTAAGTAGTTATCTGTTGATAGTACACATACGTATTTTTTCATTGCAACACCTATCTATTCTTATATTAATATTATCATAAATGGTTACTTTTTTGAATAAAAAAAAAGAGGTTTAAACCTCTTTTTTTATTCTGCTAATTGACTAGCTATATCGTTAGCTACAGTATTTTCTAAAGCAAATGCTTCTTCTTTTATTTCATCATCATCTATTAGTTGTTCTTCTAAGAATTCGCTTGGTTCGTCGCTCATGAATTCTTTTTCAAGAATCATTTCAATATTACTATATTGAGGAGCTCCTGTTCCAGCTGGGATTAATTTACCAATGATAACATTTTCTTTTAATCCTCTTAATTCATCTACTTTACCTTTAATAGATGCTTCTGTTAATACTCTTGTAGTTTCTTGGAATGAAGCTGCTGATAAGAATGAATCAGTTTCTAATGAACTCTTTGTAATACCTAACATAACTGGTCTTCCAGTTGCTGGAACACCACCAGATAGAATTACTGGTTTATTTGCTTCATTGAAATCATGTAATGATATTGATAAGCCAGGTACTAGATCAGTGTCTCCACCATCTACTACTTTCATCTTAGATATCATTCTTCTAACGATTACTTCGATGTGTTTATCTGAAATATCAACACCTTGTGATTTATAAACTTTTTGAATTTCTTTTAAGATATAACTTTCTGCAGTTATTGGGTCAGTAACAGCTAATAATTCTTTTGGAGATACAGATCCTTCTGTTAATTGTTCTCCAGCTACTACTTCTTGTCCAACTTCTACACGTAATTTAGCATTATATAATGTTGTATGTTCTCTTGATTCTACATCATTTTTAATAACAATTTTATGTTTTCCATTTTGTGATTCAATTGATTCTACAACACCACTTATTTCAGCTATTGTAGCTTTTGCTTTTGGTGTACGTGCTTCGAATAATTCTTCTACTCTTGGTAAACCTTGTGTGATATCGGCATCACCACCATGCGCAACACCTCCTGAGTGGAATGTACGCATTGTTAATTGTGTACCTGGTTCACCAATTGATTGTGCTGCCATAACACCAACTGCTTCTCCAGTTTCTACTAGATTACCAGTTGCTAAGTTACGTCCATAACATTTTTGGCATACACCATATTGGCTCTTACATGTTAGAGCAGAACGTATTTCTACTTTTTTAATTCCTGCTTTAACTATTTTCTTAGCTATATTTTCTGTAATTAATTCATTTTTATCAATGATCATTTCTTTTGTTTCAGGATTTATTACTTTTGTAGCAGTAAATCTTGATACAATACGATCTTCTAATGATTCAATTACTGTTCCAACTTTTTCATCAATAAAGTCAGATACTTCAATACCAGAGATTGCTCCACAATCTTCTTCTCTTACGATAATATCTTGAGCAACATCAACTAAACGACGTGTCATATATCCAGAGTCAGCTGTACGTAATGCTGTATCGGCAGATCCTTTACGAGCACCATGTGTACTTAAGAAGAATTCTGAAACGTTTAATCCATTAATGAAGTTAGATTTAATAGGGATTTCAACTGGTTGTCCATTTGGCTTAGCCATACAACCACGCATACCTGCTAATTGAGTGAAGTTTCCTGCGTTACCACGAGCTCCAGAGTTCATCATCATGAAGATTGGATTATGGTGATCGCCACTAGAAATTTGTTTTAATTCCTCTTCAACTTCATCTTTTGTATTATTCCATACTTGAATTACATTATTATATCTTTCTTCTTCTGTAATTAAACCTCTTTGGAATTGTTTATTAATCTTATCTACTTTTTCTTGTCCTTCTTCAATCTTTCTATCTTTATCTTTTGCTGTAACTATATCAAATGCTGATATAGAAATACCTGCGATTGTAGAATATTTAAATCCTAAATCTTTTAAAGCATCAAGGAATGCAGATGTTTCTGTAGTTTTATATCTCTTAAATATTTGAGCTATTATTTGTGATAAATTCTTTTTAACAAATGGAGCAACTGGTTCCATTTCAGCTATTGCTTTTTTGATATCAGTTCCCATTGGTAAGAAGAACTTACTTGGTGTAATATTCTCAATATTTTCTTTACTTGCTTCATTAATATATGGGAATGAATCTGGTAAGATTTCATTGAATATTAATTTCCCAGCAGTAGTTACTAGGTAAGTATTCTTTTGTTCTTCAGTAAATATTTTATATTTAAATGAATTTACTGGTACAGCAATTCTAGTATGTAGAGTTATTTCTCTTCTTTCATAAGCCATAATTGCTTCATTAGAATTCTTATATACTTTACCTTCATTAGGTTCTCCTGGTTCTTCAATAGATAGATAATAGTTACCTAATACCATATCTTGTGATGGAGTAACGATTGGTTTTCCACTCTTAGGATCAAGAATGTTATTTGCACCTAACATTAGAAGTCTTGCTTCTGCTTTAGCTTCTTCTGTTAATGGTACGTGTACTGCCATTTGGTCTCCATCGAAGTCTGCATTAAATCCTGTACATACTAATGGGTGTAATCTAATTGCTTTTCCACCAACTAGTTTTGGTTCGAATGCTTGGATACCTAATCTATGTAATGTTGGTGCACGGTTTAATAATACTGGATGTTCAGTAATAACATCTTCAACTATATCCCATACACATTCATCACGTGATTCTATTAATTTTTTAGCTCCTTTAATATTATGAGCTAATCCTCTTTCAACTAAACCATGTATTACATGTGGTTTGAATAGCTCTAGAGCCATTTCTTTTGGAATACCACATTGATACATCTTTAAGTTTGGTCCTACACAGATAACTGAACGTCCTGAGTAGTCAACACGTTTACCTAATAAGTTTTGACGGAAACGTCCTTGTTTTCCTTTTAACATACTAGATAAGCTCTTTAATGGTCTATTTCCAGCAGCTGTTACACTTCTTCCTCTTCTTCCATTATCGAATAGAGAGTCAACTGCTTCTTGAAGCATACGTTTTTCGTTTTGTACGATAATTGTAGGTGCTCCTAATTCTAATAATTTCTTTAGACGATTATTTCTATTAATAATTCTTCTATATAAATCATTTAAATCAGATGTAGCGAATCTTCCACCATCTAATTGAATCATAGGACGAATATCTGGAGGTATTACTGGTAATACATCAAGAATCATCCATTCTGGTTTATTTCCTGATTCATCAAATGCTACTAATGTATCTAAACGTTTTACTAATCTTATACGTTTTTGTCCTGTAGTATTTTCTAATTCAGCTTTTAATTCTTCTACTTCTTTATGAACATCTACTTGTTGAAGTAATTTTTTAATTGCTTCAGCACCCATTCCTACTTCGAATGTATCGCCATATTTTTCATAGTATGCTCTATATTCTTTATCAGATAGAGTTTGTTTTCTTTCTAGAGGTGTTTGTCCAGGATCTATTACTACATAACTTACGAAATATAATACTTCTTCTAGATCTCTTGGTGACATATCTAGTACTAAACCCATCTTTGATGGTACTCCTTTGAAGTACCAAATGTGTGAACATGGAGAAGCTAAATCTATATGTCCCATACGTTCACGACGTACTTTTGAAGAAGTAACTTCTACTCCACATCTATCACATATTACATTTTTGTATCTTAATCTCTTGTATTTTCCACAAGAACATTCAAAATCTTTTGAAGGTCCAAAGATCTTTTCACAGAATAATCCATCTCTTTCAGGTTTTAATGTTCTGTAATTGATAGTTTCTGGTTTTTTAACTTCTCCGTAAGACCAACTTCTGATTTTTTCAGGAGATGCAATTCCTATTCTGATACCCTTTATTACATTAGCATCTATCATAGTTCTTCACCTTCCCCTTCTTCTATATCGCCAGGAAATTCTAAATCATCCAAATCATCTAAATCATCCTCATCCTCAAATTCATCTTCATAATCATCATCTGGATCAGGTAATGGTTCTGGTTCTTCAGGTTCTGGCATACTTAAATCTTTTCCTATTTCATTTACTGAAATTGGTTCGTCATCTTCATCTTCTTTTTCTAATTCTTGAATATCAACATATTGATTATCTTGATTTAGAATTTGAATATCTAAGCCTAATGCTTGGAATTCTTTTAATAATACTCTGAAGCTTTCTGGAATAGCTGCTTGTGACATTACTTTTCCTTTTACCATTGCTTCATAAATCTTAACACGGCCGACTACGTCATCTGACTTAACAGTCATCATTTCTTGTAGAACATGTGCTGCACCATAAGCATATAGTGCCCAAACTTCCATTTCTCCAAATCTTTGTCCACCGAATTGTGCTTTTCCACCTAATGGTTGTTGTGTAACCATTGAGTAAGGTCCTGTTGAACGTGCATGTAATTTATCATCAACCATGTGATGTAATTTAATCATGTACATAACTCCAACTGATACTCTTCCTTCGTATGGTTCTCCAGTACGTCCATTATATAGAATAGTTTTTCCATCTGGATCAACACCAGCTGCTTTCATTTCAGCACTGATATCATCCATTGTTGCTCCATCAAATACTGGTGTAGCATATTTTAATCCTAATTTTTTACCAGCCCATCCTAAATGTAATTCTAGGATTTGTCCTATATTCATACGTGATGGAACACCTTGTGGATTTAATACAATATCTACTGGTGTACCATCTGGTAAATATGGCATATCTTCTTCTGGTAATATTAGAGATATAACACCTTTGTTACCATGTCTACCTGACATTTTATCTCCAACTTGGATTTTTCTCTTTTGAATAATATATACTCTTATTACTTTTGAAACACCTGCTGGTAATTCATCAGAATTTTCTTTTGTATATATTTTAACATCGTGAATTATTCCGCCTGCTCCATGATCAACTCTTAATGAAGTATCTCTTACTTCTCTAGTCTTTTCACCAAATATTGCATGTAATAATTTTTCTTCACTTGTTAATTCTTGAACACCTTTTGGAGTTACTTTACCAACTAAAATATCTCCATCTTTAACTTCAGTACCAATTCTTACAATACCATTAGCGTCTAAGTTCTTACGAGCTTCTTCACCAACATTTGGTATATCTCTTGTAATTTCTTCTGGTCCTAATTTTGTATCTCTACAATCAATATCATAGTGTTCTATATGTAATGATGTATAAACATCATTTTTAACTAATTTTTCATTTAATACTACAGCATCTTCATAGTTATATCCATTACATGTCATGAATGCAATAGTCATATTTTTTCCTAATGCTAATTCTCCATTCTTTGTAGATGGGCCATCAGCGATAACTTCACCTTTATGAACTTTATCACCTTTTTTAACTATTGGATGATGATTAATATTAGATGCATCATTACTTCTTTCGAAGTTAGCTAAATGATATAAATCTTCTCCTTTAGCTGTTTTTACTTTAATTTGTTTTCCATCAGCATATTCTACTACTCCGTCTGCTTTAGCAATAATAGTAGATCCTGAATCTCTAGCAGCTATATATTCCATACCTGTTCCTACAATAGGAGCTTCTGTTGTTAATAGTGGAACTGCTTGACGTTGCATGTTGGCACCCATTAAGGCACGTGTTGCATCGTCATGTTCTAGGAATGGTATACAACTTGTTGTAATAGATACGATTTGGTTAGGTGCTACATCGACAAAGTTTACTTTATCTTTTTCTACCATAACTGTATCGCCATTTAAACGAGCTATAACTTTATCATCTGCTATTTCATTTTTATCATTAATATTTAATGTAGCTTGTGAAATATAGTAATCTGCTTCTTCATCAGCAGTTAAATATACTATTTCATCAGTTAATTTTGAATTAACTACTTTTCTGTATGGAGTCATTATGAAACCATATTCATTAATCTTAGCATATGATGCTAATGATGTAATAAGTCCAATGTTTTGTCCTTCTGGAGATTCTATTGGACAAATACGGCCATAGTGTGATGGGTTAACGTCACGTACTTCCATTCCAGCTCTTTCTCTTGATAGTCCTCCTGGTCCTAAGCAAGATAGACGTCTCTTATCAGTTAATTCAGCAATTGGATTAATTTGATCCATGAATTTTGATAATTGTGAACTACCAAAGAATTCTTTTAAACAAGCAGTAACTGGTCTGATGTTAATTAAAGTTTTAGGAGTAACTGACTCTAATTCTTGAGTAGTCATTCTTTCTCTAATAACTCTTTCCATTCTACTCATACCTACACGGAATTGAGTTTGAATTAATTCACCAACTTGACGTACACGTCTATTTCCTAAATGGTCAATTTCATCATCTGATCCAATTCCATATTGTAGATTTAAGTAATATGATACTGATGCATAGATATCAGAAATAGTTAATCTTCTAGTATCTATTGATTGATCATTACCAATTATCTTATGTGTAATTGTTTCATCATCTTTATCATATACTAATACTTCTTGTACTTTATTGTATTCATCTAATTCTTCATTGATTAATACTTCATGTAAACCATATCCTGCTTCAAATAATGGTCTAATGCTTTCTAATATTTCTTTTGTAATAACTGTTCCTTTAGCTACTACTGTTTTTCTTCCATCTTTAATATCTTGTGCTATTTTTTGTCCTAGTAATCTATCTAGTACATTTAATTTTTTATTAAATTTATAACGGCCTACTTTTTGTAAGTCATAACGGAACTTATCGAAGAATCTAGTTATTAATTGGTTCTTTGCAGAATCTAATGTAGCTGGTTCTCCTGGTCTTAATTTTTCATAAATTTCAATTAATGCTTCATCTGAATTCTTAGTACTATCTTTTTCTAATGTATTTTGGATATATTTATCATCACCAAATAAGGCAATTATATCTTCATTAGATGATAATCCTAATGCTCTTAAGAAGGCAGTAATTACTACTTTACGTGTTCTATCAATACGTACATAGTATACATCTCTTGCATCTAGTTCGTATTCTAACCAAGTTCCTTTATTTGGAATTATTTCTCCTGAAATAATTCTTCTTCCGTTTTTATCAGTTTCTTTCTTATAGTAAACAGATGGACTTCTTACTAATTGTGAAACGATAACACGTTCTGCTCCATTAATGATGAATGTTCCTGCTTCTGTCATTAATGGCATATCGCCCAAGAATATTTCTTGTTCTTTTACCTCACCAGTTTCATGGATAAATACACGTGCTTGTACTTTTAAAGGAGCTGCGTAGTTAACCATACGTTCTTTTGCTTCTTTAACTGTGTATCTAGGTTCTTCAAAGTAATAGTCTCCTAATTCTAGAGAGATATTTCCTGTGAAGCTTTCAACTGGGAATAGGTCTTCGAAAACTTCCTTAATTCCTTGGTCTAGGAATTGTTGGTAAGATTTCTTTTGAATTTCTAATAAGTCTGTCAATGCAAAGGTGTTTTTGATTCTGGAGAATGTTTTTCTTTCGGCATGATCTCCAAATTTTTCAATTCTTGCCATTCGTATTTCACCCCTATACCTAATTTTTTTAGCCCTTTGATTTTGGATAACGAATATAGGCTCACCCTTCACTTCAAGACGGTCTCTTGCCATCTAGTAATACTAGAAGTTATTTTTATATATCAACACATTTCTGTGTAGAGCTCTTTTTTTATTAACATTTGATTTTAGTCCATTAAAAAGAGTTGAACGGTTAGTTCAATTTATTCGATTTTAACTGTAAATTGTTAGAAGAAGAAAATGTTTCAAGAAACCACCAGTCCCCATTTCTTTTTTTAAGACATAATCGTTTTAATTATAAACATTTTTTGTTTTAATGTCAATAAACGTAAGTAATATTTTATATTTTTTTTAAGTAAATTGCAAGTATTTTTAAATAATTTTACATAAAAAAAGATTTACTAGTATTTTAGTAAATCTGTATTATTAACTTCATTCCTTATTTTATAGACATTTTCATACCAATTCATTGCTGGTACGCTAATATTTCCATTAACGTAAACTGCTGACAAATTTAGTAATCCTTCATCTGTATTTGGATCCATTTGATAGTTATTTAATATTGCTTTTAAATTTAAGACAAATGATATTACTCCAGATTCTAATGTTGTGTAATTAGCCCATCCATTTATTGATTTCATTCCTGCAACATTATTTCTATTTACAAATAATGGACTTCTACATCTTCCTGATTCATTATAGATTATTGCTAATGATAAGGCTGGGTCTACTCCAATAATATTACTAATCTTAGCTACATATTGTTCAAATGTCATTCCATTAGTCATTATTATTTGTCCTTTAGTATTTCTTCTTCTTTCTGTATCACTTTCATCACTAATGTGAATGTCTTCCCATTTATATCCATATTTATCTGGATATGAATTTAATAATTTTATATATCTTATTATTCCTGCTTCTTGATTAGGATTAACATCATTATTATTTGGATTATTTGTTATAGTAAATGTTCTTAAATATTTTTCATCTGTATAGTCATTAGTTAATTTTCTTGCTAATCTTATTGCTTCTTTTGAATCTAATTTAAATCTTTCTGCATAAAAACCTATTGTATTATCAATTCTTCTTTTTTGAATGTCTATTTGTAAGTCATCTAGGAAGGTAAAATTAATAGGATAATATTCTGTAGGAGTATTACTTTTTGTTACTGTATTAAATGCTCTTAATTCAACATGGGTATTACTACTTAGTTTAACAACAAATAGGAATATAAATAAAGCTAAACTAATTGATAATGGTATAGCATATATTACTTGTTTTCTTAAATGTAGTTTATGTTTTGGTTCCATATTATTACTCCTTCCACTTTCATTATATGGGTTATTATTTAGTTAGTCAAAAAGTTATTTTTTTTGGCTGTCTATTAACATTTTTATTGTAAATTATTTAAAAATTTCAGAGAAATTTCCTTCTTCAAATATAGGTATTTCCTTGCCTTCTTGGGTAATTCCAGTAATGTGTAAATCTTTTGTACCTATCATGAAATCAACATGATTTATTGAATAATTAATACCATGTTTTAGTAATTGTTCTATATCCATTTTAGTTCCATTCTTGATACATTCTGGGAATCCTGTTCCTAATGCTATATGGCAAGCTGCATTTTCATCAAATAATGTTTCGTAAAATAAGATATTTGATTTTGATATTGATGATGAATGTTCTACTAAAGCTACTTCTCCTAGATAATTAATATTATCTGTTGAATGTAATAATTCATCTAATATTTCAATACCTTTTTCTGCTTGGTAACTTACTGCTCTTCCATCTTCAAATGCTATATTAAAGTTATCAATTATATTATCTTGATATGATAATGGTTTAGCTGCATATACTATTCCATTAGCTGTTAGTCTATCAGGTGAAGTAAATATTTCTTCTGTAGGAAAGTTTACTAAGACTTTTTTGCCATTAGCTAATTCTTGATAACCACTACACCATATATGATTATTAGGTAAACCAATTCTAAAATCTGTACCTAATTTATTTTTATATACTAATGTTTTAAAATTATATTTATTTAATTTATTAGCTATTCTATCTAATCTACTTAATTTATCTTGCCAATACTTAACTGGATCTTCTGTATTAATATGACATATATCTAAGATAGTATTCCATAGTTTATTAACAGGTTCTTTTTCATTAGGGAATAATTCTTTAGACCAAGCTAATGTTGGTACACAAGCTATACACCAAGATAGTTCTGATTTATCTCTTTTTGAATCAAAATATTTTTTTGTACTATATGAATATGTTGTTATATCACTTAGTTTTTTAGGATCTATATCTTTCATTAAACCTGGTGTTTCAGATGCTAGCATTAAGAATGCTGCATTCTTTCTTGCATATGTATTCCATTCTTTTTTATTAAACATTGATAATTTTTTTAATTTATTTAATGATAAATTATTTAGTGCTTCATGTTTTAGAATAGAATCTGTTAAATCATAATAGATTTCTGTTACTCCTAATCTGTAAGCTTCTTCTGTTACTATTCTTACAAAGTCTAATCTTTCAATATTACAACTTATAAATAGTGGTTGATTCTTTTCTATTTTTAAACATGTTTTTAATATTACTTGTGCATATTTATGTAATAATTCATTCATTTTTTATCACCGTTTGTTATTATAACATATTTTTTATTATTACTAGATTATTTTATAGCATATTTTTTTAAATATATATTATAATTATATTGGTGATAGAAATGAATGATATATTTGAAAATTTTTTAGAGAAAGCTTTTGATAAAGGTATTGATATTTTAATAGCTATTGTTGTTTTATTAGTTGGTTTTAAATTAATTAAATTATTAGAGAAATTATTAAATAAAGATGGTAAGTTAGAAAAGATAGATCAATCTGTTAAATCGTTCTTTGTTAGTATGGTTTCTATTTTATTAAAAATATTATTATTTATAGTAGCTGCTGGTATTGTAGGTATTCCTACTACTTCATTTATTACTATAGTTGGTTCTGCATCTATAGCTGTTGGTTTAGCTTTACAAGGTGGTTTATCTAATTTAGCTGGTGGTGTTACTTTATTAATATTTAAACCATTTAAAGTTGGTGATTATATTGAAGCTGGTGGTAATTCTGGTACTGTTAAATCTATTACAATGTTTTATACTAGTTTAGTTACTCCTGATAATAAAGTTGTTTATTTACCAAATGGTTCTTTAAGTAATAATACAATAGTTAATTATACTGTTAATAATATTAGAAGATTAGATTTAGAATTTAATGTTTCTTATGATAGTAAGATTAAAGAAGTTAAAAAAGTTATTAATGAAGTATTAGATAATAATAAAGCTATTTTAAAAGATAAAGATAAAATTGTTAGATTATGTAATCATGCTGATAGTTCTTTAACATATGCTGTTAAGGTATGGGTTAAATGTGAAGATTATTGGAATACTTTATTTGATTTAGAAGAAGATATTAAAGAAGCTTTTGATAAGAATAAGATTGAAATACCTTATCCTCAATTAGATATTCATCAAAAATAAAAGAATTAACATTTAGTTAATTCTTTTTTTATCTATTGTTTTATATCAATAATTAGATCTGTTGGTTTAAAGCTACTATTTTCTAATTTTGTTTTGGCTGTTTCGTCTTTTACGTATACTTTTTTTATAGAACTGCTTCTAAATATACTTTTTACATTTGTAGCATTAGTTAAATCCCAGCCACTAATGTCTAATTCTTCAAAAACAGCACCGTGAAACATCTGTTGTAAGTTAGTTGCACTACTTGTGTTAATACTATCAATTTGTAGATTTGTTACTTTTGCTCCTTGAAACATATTACTGAAATTTGTCACATTTTCTGTATTAAAAGTATTTATGTTTAAATCTTTAATTTCAGTGCAATAAAACATGAAAGTCATAACCTTAACATTTGATGTATCCCAAGTATCTAAACCTACTATTGTTGTTGCTGCACTATGATTAAATGCACTTCTCATAGTTGTTACATTACTTGTATCGAAACTACTTACATCAATATAAGTTGCTTTTGAATTCATAAATACTCCAAATAATGATGTTATAGGTTTTGAATTAATAGATGTACACATTTTAGTAGTTATATCATCTGTTGAATCTTTATCTGTTATTTTCATTCCCCAACCGTCGCTTGTCATATCAACCCATTCAGATCCATTATGTTGTTGCATATAACGATATGTATATTGTCCATTAGTATATTCTGCTCCTTGAACTAATTCTCCAAGATATGTACATGTTTTTTTCTTTTCTATTTGGATATTAGATTCTATTTCTAATTGACATTCACACAATGCTTTAATTGTAATTGGTACTACTATTAAAGATATTGGAATTATCATATATTTAATATATTTTTTATTTTTAGTTACTATTAATAATATTGTTATAGTTAATGATATTATTGCTACTATTGTATATATAATTATTTTATCTTTAGTATTAGGATTAGTTATAGCATCAATAATTGTTTCTTCTACTACTTCTTTTTTTAGAAAATCTAATGATATGGTTTTATTATCTTCTAAAGTATTAGAAGTAAACTGTTCTATTGGAACTTCATTTTTATATTCTACTTTTAAAAGAATTTCTTTAGTAGAATTAGGTTCTATAATATTGGAATCTTCTATATTTGAAAAAGAATAACTTATATAATCAGTATTACTTAATAGATTATCTAAATTAAGATTATATTCTTCTTCTGAAGTATTTTTTACTATTAATTTATATTCTATATTATCTCCTACTGAAGACATTTTTAAATCCAATTTTATTTTGTTATTTTCAATAGTTGGTTGACTTAATTCATATACATCTTCTGTTTTATTATTTTGTGTAATAGATTCTATAATAATATTATTAGGATTACATGAATCTTCTGCATATACATAGAATGGTATTAATAGTAATAATATAAATAATAATAATTTATTCCTCATAATATATACTCCTTATTGTATATATATTATATCACAAAAAAAATACCATTTAATGGTATTTTATTTATTAAACATTTTAAATATGGAAGTAGCTGCATCTACTGCATCATTTCCACTACTTGTTTTTACATTTTGGAATGGTAAGAATGGTACCATACTATTAGCAAGTTTTGGTAATGGCATTGTTTGTACTATTACTTTTCCTGGACCAGTTATTACTGTATTAAATATTCCTTCTCCACCTAGAATAATATTTTTTAATCCTTTTACTGTTTGGACATCTATAGTACATGTTTCATCCATTGATACTAAGTATCCTGTACTTAATACTAATTGTTGTCCTTGTTCTAAGACAAATTCTTTATTAGATCCATCTATTTCAATAAATACTATTCCTTCTCCAGATATTTTTTGCATAATAAATCCTTCTCCGCCAAAAATACCTACTCCTATTTTTTTGTTAAAGAATGTTGATAATTCTATATTACCATATGATGCTAAGAATGATGATTTTTGACAAATAAGTGGTTTTCCTGGTTCTATTTTAATAGCCATAATAGATCCTGGTACTGCTGTACCAAAGGCTATTTTTGATCCATCTTTATTTGATGTATATATATTTTGAAATAAATGTTCATTTGTAAATAGTCTTCCTACTACTTTTTTTAGTCCTCCATTACTAGTTGTTTCCATTGTTATAGTTTGATCCATCCATGCCATTGATCCACTTTGTGTAATCATTGATTCTCCACTTTTTAATGTACATTCTACAACTGGAAAACTTCCTCCTAATATTTCATATTCCATATTTTTTCCCTCTTTCTTTTTAAATTATATCATATTATTATTTAGTTTCTTTATTTGAATAATAGATGTTACTAATACTATTGAACTTATTATTAATATACTTATATAAATATATAGATTATCTTTTGTATAAGGATTCTTTTCTTTTTTATTGTTTTTATAATATGAATCTTTATTTTGTATTAATGATAGATTAGTTTGTGGATAATGATTATATATTATTTCTTTTATATTACTTATTAATGATCTTATATGATATAGTTCTAATACTTTTGGTTGTTTTATTTTTATAGATTGTTCATATGCTTTTAGATACGATTCTTTATATGTATTATTATATGTTTTTATATAATCTTCAGTCATCCAATCTTCTTTAATAAATTTATTATCTTTTGTATTTTTATCTTTTTTATTTATACCATCTATATAACCTTGTTCTTTTCCTTTATTATTTGCTATGTATTTTGCTTTTTCTAATGGATTGTTATTATGATATAGTGCTAATTTATAGGATTTTAGATATGATTCTATATAAGCTTTATTATAGCCTTTTTCATATTCAGGTCCATAATCAGGTATATTAAGTGATACTGGTTTTATTATTTTATTATTTATTCCATCTTCATATCCATTTTGAGTTCCTTTATTAGTTCCTTCTTTTAAACCTAATTCATAATCATCTAGATTGTATTCTTCTTTTGCTTGATAGAATTTTTCATAATCTATTCCTTCATAGTAATAATAGTCATCTACTATTATAGGACCTATTGTTCTTATTATAGGATAGATACTATCTTCTATTGTTTTTAATTCTTCTTTAGTAAATAATTCTTTGTTTATTAATTCTAATTTATTTTCTAATGTTTCTATATAAAAATTAGTAAGATTATGATATACATAATCTGAATTATGATATGTTATATCTAATGTTTTAGTTATTAAGAACATTCTAATTATATTATCACCAAAGATATCTTGTTGGATGAAATCTATTATTTCATCTTTTTCTTCTGGTGTTTTATTATACATTATTTTCATAATATTAGTTATTGGTTCTTCTAGATTATCTGCATATACTTCTCTAGTTAGATTTCTTGTTATCCATGATAAATTTTCTTTTATGAATTTATTCATTGTTACTTTTTTATATGGTGTTTCTTTTAGTAGGCCATATTTTGTTTTAATAGATATATCTTCTCCTATATAAATTGTTTTTCCATTAGTATGTAGATTCCATTCTTTAGGATATAAGAATGATAATAAATCATTTTTATTTATTATTGTATAAATATTATTATAGATTTTATCATCTTCTGAAGATGCTAAGGGAGAGAAAGAATAAATATATATATCATCTTTTGTAGTATTAAATTCTTCTAAATTATTATTTATATATACTCCTATTAAATTAGCTATACTTCCTGCTCTTGAATAACCTGATACCCATATTTTTATATTATCTAATTGATTATTATTTATATATTCTTTTATTCTATTAATAACTTTAATACTTGCATTATTATGTCCTTTTGCATTACCTGTTTTACCTACTATAAAATTATTAATCCATTCTGATTGGTATTTTTCTCCACGAATAGATACTGCTATTAAATTATATTTGCCTATTTGTTTATGGGCTATAGCTGTTCCTATTGTATCTGGAGATGGTTGTTCTATTAAGTCATTAATAACAATATTATCAAAACCTAAATCTTCATATAAGTTAGTTACGTTTTTAGAACTTTTTAGACCAAATGAAGATAATGATAGATTATATGACATAGTAAGTAGATGTTCATTATAGATAGTTCCACTTTGTTTAAAATAATCATCACTATAATAATATATTTCTTCTGTTTCATCAGAAAAAGCTGGTAAATAATTAAACTTACCTTTTATTGTTTCTGCTGAAATAGTTATGGGTAATAATAGTAAAATAATAGTTATTATTATTTTTTTCATAGTTATTCCTCATTTAATTAATCGTAGTATATCATAGTATTATATATATGTAAAAAAAACTCTAACTTTCGTTAGAGTTTATTATTTAAAAAAATGGTAGCGCCGGTGTGATTCGAACACACGACCTGCCGGGTATGAACCGGATGCTCTAGCCAGCTGAGCTACAGCGCCATAAAAAGTAGGCAAATTAAATATATCACATTATAAATAATTTGGCAACATTTTTTTAAATCCATCTTGCAATATGGATCTTTTTTGTTGTTCCATCTAGATAACTATTATATAAATCCATTAAGCCATTAATGAATGCTCTAATAATATCTTTTTTAGTTTTTAAATCTATACTAGAGATATGTAGTTGTAAACTTTCTCTAAATTGGGAATCATCTATATATTTAGATAATACATAATCTAATTCTCTTAATTCATTTAGTTCTTCTCTAGTAGTTGGTTCTATAGTAAAGACACATTTTTTATAGATATTAATTAATCTTTTTGTTATTTCATCTTCTTCTTTATAATCAAAATTAATTATTCTATAGAAATTAGGACAATATTGAATTATATATTGATCTTTTTTCATATTAAAAACTCCCTGTAATTGTTTATTATATAAATAAATAATTTATTTGTAAATAAAAAAGAATCATAATTATGATTCTTTACATTAAACCTTTTAGTATTAAAAAAATACCTATTATTATTAATAATATATGTAATATTAATCTAAATTTATATGTATATACTTTTTTAATTTTACCATCTACTTCATATTCATATATTTCAACATATGGTACTGGACTTCTTCTATACCAACCAGTTACTTTTACTTCTTTATCAAAGTATTCTTGTGATTTAAATAATGCAAATATTTTATTCATTATAGTTAATGGTTGATTATAATCTAAGAATATAATACCTGTTTGATCTTTAATTACAAAGTCTTCATTAAATATACAGCCTGGGTTTCCTCTTCCAATAATAGTTCCTTTTAAGATACATGGAACAGATGTTATATGTGATACTTTTACTTCACCTAATAGGTTTTCTACTGTTGTATCTTTATAATCTGTTTTATGTTGTCTTTTAAATTTAATAAATGAGAAGGATGCTGTTACTAAGCAACCTACTCCTACTAATGGTAGAGATATAACTTCTGTAAAACATAATCCTGCTAAAATAAATGTTATTATTATAGATACTGTTGGTAAGAATGATATTAATATTTCTATTAAGAAATCATCTACATAGCTTTCTGGTTGTTCTAAGTCAAATACTATATATGGTTCTTGATTATATTTTTGACTTAATTTAGATATTGCTTGTAATCTTTTAGAAATAAGTGGATGTGTTGAATTAAATTCAAACCATTTTGCCCATGGGTTCCACATTTCCCATTTCATTGCATTTTTTATTTTCATTTTATCTATGTTGCCATTTTCATCCATTGATGTAATTGCTAATTCTTTTCCTGAATTAGAATCAAATATTCCTAAAGCATTATTTTTAGATACATTAGTTTTAGTTCTTTCTCTTTTACTTAAACCAAAACCTATTTTAACTAAAGCTTCTGCTAAACCTCTTGGATTACCTGTTTCATCTACACTAAATTCATCTGCATAATATTCTCTTGTTCTTGATAACCATAATATTATATATTGTGATATTACATATAGTACATATGCTACCATTCCAACTGCTGCTATATATCCTTTATCATCATCATTACTACTACTTGAATCTGTATTAGTACATATTTCAAATATTGCGTATAGTACTAATGGTACTATTTGTACTGCTGTCATTACTAACATATCATAATGAACAATATGGCCCATTTCATGACCTACTACTGCTTTTACTTCGTTTTCATTTAGTAATTCAAATATTCCTCTAGTTAGTATGATTCTAGCATCTTTTTTGGTTCTACCATAAGTAAAAGCATTAGGTCCGCCATCATCAATAATTCCAATCTTTGGATATTGTACTCCATGTTTTTCACATTCGTGTTCTATAAATTCTTTTAAATATTGTGGTATTTCTTTTTTAAAGTCTGCATGGTAGAAAAACTTCATTGATAAGTCTGTTAACCATGGTGCTAATAGGAATTGGATTATTAAGACAATTATACTTCCTATAATTGCATATAATACTTCTCCTCCTGCTAACATTACTATTAATATTACTATTGCTGCTAATAAGCCATATAAGCATGTAATAGTTAATAATGAAATACCTAATAATTTATTTTTCATTTTATTATCCTTCTTTCTTTAATAAAAGGATGATTATTAGATCATCCTTAATTTAAAACAGTGTAATTATATCGTGAATTGTTATATAGATCATTAATGCTATTAATAGAACAAAGAAGATTGTTGTTGTTATTGCTTCTACTTTGGCATTAACTTTCTTTCTTGTAATCATTTCAATTATTAAGAATAATACATGTCCACCATCTAATGCAGGTATTGGTAATATATTCATTACACCTAAGTTAATACTTAAATATGCCATTAAGAATATTACACTTGCGAATCCTGCAGTTCTTGTTTCTCCTACTACTGTATAGATACCTACAGGACCAGATAATTGATTAATTGATATTTTACCTGTAAATAAGCCACCTAATGTTAAATACATTTGATCAACTACACTTAAGAATTTTCCAAAAGCAAATTTAATTGCATTGATGAATTTATTTCCTTTTAGTTCTTCTGATTTTATTTGGATACCAAATTCTCTTCCTTCAGTTGCTCCTACTTGAACTATATTTCCATCTTCATCATATTCTGCTTCGATAGTTGTATCTTTTTTACCATCTTCATCTGTGTCTACATCTATTTCAAATGTTTTCTTTGGTAAATCTTCTTCAGGTCCTTTTACATCTTCATTACTTAATGTATAAATCCAATCATTATTTTCATCTATATATTCATTTCCATAATGATCTATATATACATTATTTTCTTTTAAGATAGCTGATACTTGATAATCTTTTTTATTATCATTATCTTTATCTATATCAATAGTAGTTGCTATACTATATACTCCATCTTGATCTGGATCAATAAATTTAGTCATTTCTTTTAATGGAGATACTGTATATGTATCGGTTGTTCCATCTTCATGTTTTATTTTTATTTCATATTCATCGTTTTTATTTTTTAATAATAATAGTAATTGTGCTCTATCCCATGTTTTAGTTTTTTTGCCATCAATAGCTATGATTTCATCTCCAGCTACTACACCAGCTTTAGCCATTGGTTTATTTGGTACTACATCATATATTACGGGTTTTAGTGATGTTGCTCCATAAGCAAAACCTATTATAAATAGAATAAATATTGCTAATAAGAAATTATTAAATACTCCTGCACATAAGATGATTAATCTTTGATACCATTTTTTATTACACATAAATTTATCTTTAGGTATTTTTTTAGTATCATCATCTTCATAGATTTCTCCAGCCATTTGGACATATCCACCTAATGGTAATGCTCTTATTGAATATTTAATACCATCTTTTCCTGTTATTTGTTTTACTAATGGTCCCATTCCTATAGAGAATTCATGGATGAATACTCCACTTTTTTTAGCTGCTAAGAAGTGACCTAGTTCATGGACAAATACAAGAATTCCTAATATTAGTAAAAATAATAATATATTAATTATTGTATTCATTTACTCTCCTCTAGAATATTACTTTTATCAAGTATTCTAATACTAAATATGTTAATGTTATAAATGATAAACTATCTAATCTATCTAATACTCCACCATGTCCTGGCATTAGATTAGAGAAATCTTTTATTCCATTTTCTCTTTTTATTTTACTGAAAAATAAGTCTCCTAGTTGACCCATTACTGTTAATAATAGTGTCATTACTACTAGAACAATTATATTAATATTATTTGTTATTAAATTATAATATATGATTGAACATACTACTGTTCCTACTATAGTTCCACCTATGCTTCCTTCTACAGTCTTTTTAGGTGATACTTCTGGTATTAATTTATGTTTTCCTATTAGCATTCCTGTTAACATTGCAAATGTATCTGTTAATGCTGCACATAAGAATAAATATAATACTAACCATTTACTTGCTTCATATACTATTATCATTAAGTTAAAGAATAAACCTAATAATAATACTGTTCCTAATAAATAAAATCCTTCTTTTGTTGTATATCTTTTATCAAAGATAGTTGGAGTTAATAATACTAATGCTGTTAGTGATAATATTATATAGTTAATTCCATTAAATATTTCTCCACCAAAACTTAATACTATTAATATTATTAATGCATATGCACATAATACTATATATAAAGGATATTTATTATGTGATTCTTTTAAATTAATTGTTTCTTTAAATGCTAATGCAGATAATAATGCTGCTGCTACTTTCCATAAA
The DNA here is from genome assembly GCA_017541445.1 of Bacilli bacterium. The sequence continues at coordinate 122,851 of JAFXZC010000012.1, read as the reverse complement.
AAGCCACCAAATATAAAGATTGGTAATGCTATAGCTAATGCTACTATTGCACTAATTACTCTTTTTTTCATCTTTAGTATTTCCTCCAAATCTTCTATCTCTTTCGTTATATATATCTATTGCTTTTTCAAATTCATTTCTATCAAATGCTGGGAAATATACTTTTGGGAAATACATTTCTGCATAACTCATTTGATATAGTAAGTAATTACTTAATCTTAATTCTCCACTTGTTCTAATTAATAGATCAACTGGTGGTAATTCATTGTACATATATTTATACATTGTTTTTTCATCGAATTCATCAATGTTTAATTTTCCATCTTGTACATCTTTAACTACTCTTTTAATACCATCTACTATTTCTTGTTGGCCACCATATGCTAAGCATACGTTAAATATTGCTTTTGTATTATTTTTAGTTAAATCTTCTACATATTTAATAGCATCTTGTACATCTTGTCTTAATAGTTCTGTTCTTCCAGATACTACTATTTTTATATTTTCTTTATGTATTTTATTACATTCTTTTCTAAACATATTCATGAAGATATCCATTAAATATGATACTTCTTCTTCTGTTCTTTTAAAGTTTTCTGTAGAAAAAGCATATACACTAAGTACCTTTACTCCTTTTTCTACTATATATGGAGCTAGATCTATTATATTTTCAAATCCAGCTTGATGTCCTTTTAGTTGTGGTAATCCTTTTTCTTTGGCCCAACGTCTGTTGCCATCAAGGATCATTGCTACATGGTTCGGATATATTCTCTCGTTCATTTTAATCATTCCTTCCTTTTAGATTATACTATTTATACGTCTTTAAAGCAAGGAATTAAGAAATAATTCCTATGTCTTAGTTTGTATTATGTCTTTTTTTATGTTATACTCTACGTATCAGCGAGGTACTTTGTCGAAGACGATGATTTGCCTCGTTTTTTAGTACCTTTTATAGACACCAATTAAAGTGTCTTTTTCTTTCTATATATATACGTGGTTAATGAATTATTTCCTTTTTTTAAAACTAATGTTATAATGTTTTTAGGAAGGCACTATAAGTGCTATCCTGTTAGTGAATTGCACTTATTTAATGAGTGCTTTTTTTATTTCTAGTAATATGACAATATTACCTTGATTAGAAGTATTATTATATATAATAAAGAAAGTATTAATATATCTTTCTTATTTATCATAATATCACCTCCTTTTATTAGAAAGTGATAGCACTCATATATACCCTCCTATTATATATATACGCGGTTAATGTCTTATTTCCTTTTTTTTCAATAAAAAAAAAGAGGTATTACCTCTTAGAATGAATCTATATTAATTTTTACTTTATTTAAACCTAATACATAAGCATGAGCTTGTACTAATGTACGAATAGCTGATGCCATTTTTCCATTACGGCCAATAATTGCACCCATATCTGATTCATGTACAATTATTTCAAGGATAGTAGAATCTTCTTCTCCTCCAAATTGTTGTACACTTACCATATCTGGTTCTTTTGCTATACTTCTTACTAAGTATTCAGTAAATTCTTTTAATTCCATTCTTATTTACCTGCTTTCTTAGTTTTTGATTCAGTATATTTTTTAATAATTCCTTTTGTAGTTAATAAACTTTTTACTGTATCAGTTGGTTGTGCACCATTATTTAACCAATATAATGCTTTTTCTTCATCTACTTTTAATTCATAGTTTGCTGGAACTGGATTATAAGTACCGATTACTTCTATAAATCTTCCATCTCTAGGATTTCTTGAATCTGTAGCTACGATTCTATAGAATGGTCTTTGTTTAGCTCCGCCTCTTTTTAATCTTAATTTTACTGCCATATATATTCCCTCCTTCATTTAAGCATGATTAATATATCATATTATTATTATGGTGTCAACCAAAATTAGTTAACAAAAAAAGAACTTAACGTTCTTTATTCTACAACATGATAATCTGTTCTAAATGCGGGATTTTTTGCCATTTGATCATCATTTAATAATGATATGTAATAATTATTACTATTTCTATTTAAGGTAAATACTGCTGGCATTGAGAATTTATATGTACCATTACTAAGTTTTCTTTTTTCAACTGCTAATACACATTCTCCTGTATCATCTTTACAAGTATATATACCTTCTATTCTTCCTAATTTTTCTGTTGGGTTTCCTGATAAATATCCTAGAATAGTAACATTTTGAATTGATAATGTTCTTAAATTATCTTCTTCTGTAAATACTTCAGATGCTACACGGAACATATCGTTTACACTTTCTAATGTAATTGTACTTCTATCTACACCATTTTCTTCTGGCATACCTTCAATTGCATTAGTATTTGTTGGATCTAAAATTTCTGTTTCGTCTTTATTTCCTTCTAATTTTATTTGTGCTTTATGATTAGCTAAAAAGATTGTACAACTTATAATACATATTGTTAATACAAGAATAGATCTGATTAATCCTGTACGATTTTTACTCATTTCATCCATTATATTTCACCTTCTATTATAATTATACAATAGTTTATTCGTTTTTAGTAGTCTTTTTTATTTAAATATTTTGTTATATATCTTTTAGCTTGTTGTGTTGTTACATGTTTTAACCATGTTTCATGTGGATGAGATGTTTCTTTTTGAATAATCATTATTCGATCTTTATTTTTTAATATATGGGTTAATTTTACTTCTTTTCCATTTACATATGCTTTATATAAATGGTTACCCATTTCTGTATGTATTTTATAGGCGAAATCAATTACTGTTGAGTATGATGGTAATTCTACTATATCTCCACCTAAGGTATATACATAGATATTACTTGTAAATATTTCTTGTTTTACTTTTTCTATAAAGTCTTTATCATTTTCTATTACATCATTTAATCCTCTTAATGTATTAAAGAATTGGTAATTAATTTTTAATTCTGTTTGCATTTTTTCTTTACCTTTGCCTCTTAATTGTTGCCAATAAGCTGCTAAACCAAAGGTATTTATTTCGTCCATTTCTTTAGTTTTTATTTGGATTTGTAAGATATGATCATTTGGTGCAAATACTGTTGTATGTATTGATTTATACATATTTGTTTTAGGACATGCTATATAATCTTTAAACTTTGCATTCATTGGTGTATATAACTCATGAATAAGTCCTAATACTTGATAGCATTCTTCTTTTGTATTTACTATTATTTTTAAATTTACTAAATCATGTATATTATTAGTTTTATAACCTTTATTTAGTTTTCTATATATTTGATATAGATTCATTACTTTGGCTCTAGATTCATATTTAATATTATGTTCTTTTAATTTTTTATCTATTTCTATTTGAGCTTTTTCTATACATGCTTTATAGTCTTCTTCTATATGTTTATATGTTTCATCTAATAGATGATAGTTTTCTGGATCTATATATAATAAGCATAAGTCTTCTAGTTCGCATTTAAGTCTAAATGCTCCTATAAAATATGCTAATGGTACAAAGATATTAAGTGTTTCTTCTGCACATCTTTTTTGTTTTTCTGGTATTTTATATTGTAATGTTTGCATATTATGTAATCTGTCGCATAATTTAATAATTATGGTTCTTACATCATCATTTAAACTATTTATTAGTCTTCTTATATTAGCATTTGTTGCTTCGTCTTTTGATGGGAAGTGCATATTATTTAATTTTGTTACACTATCAACTAATTTAGCTATATCTGAGCCAAATTCTTTTTCTATATCTTTGATTGTTATTTTTGTATCTTCTGCTACATCGTGTAATAAACCTGCACATAATGATGCACCATCTGCATGAAATTTAACTAAATTCATACAAACATGAAGTGGATGGATAATATATGGTTCGCCACTTTCTCTAAATTGTCCTTCATGGGCAGATAATGCCATTTCGTATGCTCTTTTTACTAATGGTATCTCTTTCTTATTATATTTTTCAATTTCTTTTAGAATGTCATCGATCGTCATCACAACACATCCTTTTTTGGAATATGAACTAATGATAGCACAAGATAAATAAAAAGTCATCATTTTGATGACTTTATAATTTTCTTTTACTTCGTATTTTAATGTATTGTATGAATTTTAGTACTACTACTAATGCTAAAATACCACCTAAGCAGTATGCTATTATTTCTTTGTATTGTTCTATGTAATCTTGAATAGTTGTTTCTACTTGTATAAGTTGTTCTGCTGTTAAGACATAATATTGATTATCACCTGTTGTAAATGTTATATATCCACCAGTTATTTGAGTTCCTGGAGATAATTCTCTTATTTTATCTTCTTCTTGATAAGTATATACTCTTATTATTTGTCCATCAGGGAATAAATCTCCAACATATATTGATACTTCTTGATCTTTTGGTACGTTAATATTATATGTAGGTAATGCTTTGTTTTCTAACTTTTGAATACTTGCAGTTAATTCATTTACTGGTATTTTTTTATTTATTTTTATTAGATATGGTAATTCTGTTCCATCTATATAACCTAAACTAAATATATAATCATTCTTTTTTACACTATTAATTAGTGTTTGTGGTATTCCTACTTCTTGATCTTTTGGTGCTAAATAAAACCTATTTTCGTTGATTGGATCAAAGTTTATATCAAAACTATTAATTTCTTGAGCAGGATTTATAAAATTGTATACATGTATTTTAAATTCTTCTCTTTCTCCTGTTTTTTCTACTACTGTAATAGTTATGGTATTGGGTCCTTCTTTTAAATGACTATTACCGGTTATTACTGCTTTTGCTGTTACACTTCTAGTAATAGCTTCTATTTCTAATTCACTTGCTCCTGTTTTATTAAAATAGCTGAAGTCATTTTTTTCTTGAAGATCTATTTTATTTCCATCTATAGTTAATGATTGTAATTTTGTACCAACATTAGAACTTTGGAATTCAATAGTACTTCTTGTTATTGTAAATTTATATTTTTGTTTATGTCCACTAGCTGTTTCTATTTCTATTTCAAATACATTTTTTCCAAATTCTAGTTGTTTTTCTCCCATACCAGTTATTGTTGATTTTGGATCGTTTCCTCTTGCTGATATTACTATTTTTTCAACGCTTTTAGGTACTTCTGCCTCATATTCATATTTTCCTTGTTCATATCTTATTTCTGTATTTGTAACATTTAGCATTGATAGATCTGTATCACTACTTCTGCTATCTTCTCTATTAATCATTATTCTATATGTTTCAGTTGTTCCATCTTGAGCTGTTACGACAACTTTTACTAGATTATCACCGTATAATAGTTTTCTAGTACCATCTCCTGTTATTGTTTGTGTTTTATTGGCTGGTTTTGCTACTACATTTACGCTTTCTACATCAGATGGTACTTTTAATGTATATTCATGAACATTTGAATTAAATGTTGGGTTTAAAGTATATCCTTCTACGAATAAGGAACCTATTCTACTATTTGTATTTGGTTCTTTTATATAAAAAGTTATTGGTGTTAATGTTTGTTCAACAGGGTTACCACTTTTGTAATAAGCTCTTTCTGGAGCTAATATACTTATAGTACTTTTACCTGGTGCTATAACATTCATAATTATTACAGCAACATCGCCACGTTCCCAATATTCTCCATTATCATTTTTTCTTATTTTTATTACTCCTGGTGTTGATATATCAACTTGTTCTGTTGATTGATTCCATCTAATTGAATCATATTCAAATTGAGATGTATCATATTGTATTTCATAGTATGCAGATGCTATTTCAGCATCTGCTCCATAGAATAATTCCAAATTTAGAGTTATTTGTGTACCAACAATTGGACTTTGATTATCAGTTCTTAGTCTTGTATAGGCTTTAACTTTAACTATTGGTACTAATAGAATAATAATAAATAATAATACATAGTATAAAAGTTTTTTCATCTTATCCTATCCCCTCTATTATTATTTTTATTATATTATATATTGCGATCTATTTCAATTAATATGGATTGTGATTTTGTTTATTTTTTGTTAATATTTACTTAGGTGATTTTAATGAATGAATGTATTTTTTGTAAAATAATTAATGGAGATATTCCTTCTAAAAAGGTTTATGAAGATGATAATGTTTTTGCTTTTTTAGATATTAATCCTAAAGTAAATGGTCATACTTTATTAATTCCTAAGAAACATGTTAATGATTTTATTGAGTTAGATAATGATGAACTTGATAAATTATTTAATGTTGCTAAGAAATTAACTCCTGGTTTGATGAAAGCTACTAATGCTAAAGCATTTACTATGGGTTGTAATTATGGTGATAGTCAATTAGTTAAACATTTCCATATTCATTTACTTCCTGATTATGGTTTGAATAATGATATTAAAGATATAGATAGTATTTATGAAGAGATAAAAAAGATAGAATTTTAGTTCTATCTTTTATTTATATATAGCTATAAAATGTGTACCATGAATAACTGTTACTTTATCACCAGGTTGATATATTTTTCCATCTATTGTATTATACCAACCCTTAAACTTTTTACTTTGTATTAATGGTTTTTTCAATGTATATTGATTTCCTTCTTTTATTAGGAAATCTTTTTTATTATCTTCTGTTACGTAATCATCACTTGTTGTTACCATCCATAGTCTATTTCCTTTATTATCAGTTATTGGAGGTATTGCTCTACTTGGATCTAATTGTGTATTTAATAAATATTCTATTAATGATTCTGTTGTTGCATAACCTAAATTAACAAATAATTTTGTTTCTTCTCCACGAGATCCATAGAATAAATAGTATGGCATTATGCTTAGATCTTCATATGTAAATAATGCATTTGGTTTACTAATTATTTCATTTCTAATACTTGGCCATTTAATATTATCTTCAAATCCATACATATTAGATAATGTAACACCTGTTGTTATTTGGTCTGATGTTGTTATTATATCTTCTGAAATTATATTATAGTAAATAGATGATGCTACATAGTAATAATTTACTGGTTCTTTTATTGTTTCTACTTTAGTTACTGTTATTGGTACTATTTTTCCATTTACTACTTTTGCTACTCTAGTTCCTTTTTTAATATATTCTTCATCTAAGATATTAACAAATTTATTTTCATCTAAACTAAATACTTGATGCAGTTTTACTGTTTTTAAAATTGTTCCATCTGAGAATGTTGTTTTTTCATATGACTCTGCTTTTTCTTTCTTTTCTATCCAGATTGGATATTCGTAAGTAATACTTCCTGTTTCATAGTTCCATACTTGTAATAAATCATCATAATTAATATCTTCTATATTTTTATAAGTTCCATTTGCAAGTAAAATTCTTGTTCCTTCTACTAGACATCCTGAGAATGATGTTGTTCCAGTTATTTCTAGATTTCCAGTAACATTTTCTACTGTAAGAGTTCCATTATTAAATGTATGTGGTACTGTAACTCCATCCATTTTTACTTGTATTGTATTTTCATTTAAAGTATATAAATTATTTGCATTTAAAGTTGTTGTATAAGTTCCTCTTTTTACTGTTGTATTACCTATTGAGCTATTTTCAATACTATTTGTTACTGTAAAATTCCATTTAGCTTCTTCCGTAGTTGACTTTTTACAATAATCATCTGTATATTCTGGAGTTGTACAACTATTATTACCATTTGTTTCTCCACTATTTTCTGCTTTATCTACTCCATATACTTTAACAAAGTAATTAGCTTCTTGTTGATTTGTGAATGTATATGATGTTTGGGTTCCAGGTACTTGTACAATTGTTGGTTCAGTTTGATTACCTTTATATAGTAATACTTTATAATAATCTACATCTGAACCACCAACATCTGTTCTTGTCCATGATGCTGTTATATTACCTTCTGTATTCTCTATATTTAATGTTACATTACCTATTGATGGTGGTTCTGTATCTTCTTCTAAAGATGCTATTGGTACATCAATAGATAGTGTTCCGATGTTTTTACTATTATTATCTACAAATAAGTTAATTCCTGTAGTTTGAGGTGTTGTGTAGAATAATATACCATTTGTTATTTTTACATATGCTGTTATTGTTTGACTTGTATTTGCTTGTATTGTTATATTACCTAGTCTTGCATCATTAGTATCTACTAAATAAAAGCCTGCGTTATCTAGAGTTAAATTAATTACTTTATCTACTGCATATGTATTATATACAATGATATCTATTGGTGCTCTTGTTAATGTAGTTAAATTTATTGATGGTGTATTTAGGGCACCTATAACATTTCCTGTTGGTTGGTTATCTAAATTAAATGTTATTGTTGGATTATATGTAGTAGTGTTATTTTGTCTTCCACTAACAGTTACTGTTACTGTTTTAGAAGTCTTAGCTGGTATTGTATCTCCTGATGCAATACCGCTTACTGTTGCAGTAAATCCTGAATTAGCTGCATTAAATGTATGACCAGTATATTGGTAATCATATTTGGAATTATTAGTAATTGTAACACTATAATTAGCTGTACCATTTCTATTTCTAGTGAATCTTATTGATAAATTTGCTGTTAATTCATTGAATGATGATACTGATGCAGCTGTAACAGAGGTTCCTGATGTATATACTGCATCAGTTATTTCTAAATTTCCATCTACTGCTTGTATTGTTATTAAACCATTGGTTACTAATATTTTATTATATGTTGCATATCCTATAGTCATAGTTGTTACAACTAAAAAAAGAAGAATGAAAATTATCGTTCTTTGTTGGTTAATAAGATTTTTCTTATTTAACTTACGCATAATCTCACCTTCTATTTACGTTTTGTTTTTCTGTGTCTTCCTCTTAAAACATATTTCCATGCCATATTTCCATTGTGTAAGATAAAGTATCCTCTATGACGTTTTTTATCTTCATAGAAATTAATTGGTTGTCTTACTTCACTATGTGCGTTTAGTAATTCTTCAAATTCATTTACTTCTATTACATCTACGTCTTCTGTACTTGGCATATTATTAACTGTTACGATTATTCCATCGTAAGCTGTTAATATTTTATTTAATTTATTTCTATATGTTTTGCCATTAATAATTACATATTCATATAATTTTACTGCTATTATTGCTGCAATACATATTGATATTACAGAAATTGGAATAGCTATATCATATATTAATCCTTTTCTTCTTTCTTTTTCTTCTTTAATAGTAGATGTTTTATCTACTAAAGTATTTGTTATTACTTCTTCTATTACTTCTTCTGATAATGGTATTTTAGTTGTTAATACAGTTTTATAATTTTCTTTTTGTTTTAAATCTTTTCCAGTAATATCTAAATCTTTTTTTACCATTAAATCTAATACTAAGAAGCCATCTGTTGGTAATGGATATTTTTCTTTAAATTGTTGTAATACTAAAATATAATCTGCATAATTAATATTAATATTTTCTAGTATTTTATATCCATTTACTTCTTGTATATTAAATGTTTTTGGTTCTGTAATATTTATTTCTTTATCTTCCCAATAATTAATGTCTGAGTTTCTTTTATTAGCTAGTACCTTTCCTTTTATATAGTATTCATATGATCCGTTAATATTATTTGTATAGGTATCTTCATATGATAGTGATACATCTATATAATCTATTACAGTTGGAATTATTGTTTGACCTGGTACTCTATAATTTGGAGTAAATCCACTATTTGGTTTTAAATATGCTTTATAATCTAGTGAACTTTTTTCTGTATGTGATATTTTAATAGTTTCATATTTATTACTATTAACAACTATTAGAAAAATTGCTAATGATAAACATATCATGATAAACAATGCACTAAAGAATATTTTAATGTATTGAACATTTTGTTTGTCTTTAGGTTCATTTTTCATAATATCACTTCCTTTTTATTTTTCTTTTTCAAATAATTCATTTAGTAGTATTGTTGGATAGCCTATGTAAGGTACTTTATATATTACGTATCCTAATACTTCATCTTCGTTAACTACGAAATTATCTGCTTTTTCATTATTATCGCCTTTTGTTTTATAGATTCTTTCATTATTATGTTCTGTTATATCTATAATACGATGAGTAACTACTAAATCATTTTTTCTAAATACTAGTATACTTCCTTCTTCTAATTCATTTTGTTCTTCTAATGCTATTTTCTTATAGATAACAGCATCTCCTCTTCCATATTCATTTAACATTGAATTAGATCCTATTGTAACTAATTGATAACCAAGTACTCCTGATATTAGAACTATTATGAATAATAAAAATAATATAATTGGTGTTATAAAGACTGTTTTAGCTACTCTAGGTAATCTTGCTTTCTTCTTATCATATTTTTCCATATTAATTGATATTGTATTATATATCAAATAGAAATATATTAAGTTGATTGTTGATAACAAGTATTCTCCTAATGCTGGTATTATTGGTACTATATACGTATATAAGTTAAATGGTAATCTAAATAAGATTGTAGTAGATATTGATACTTGATATGTCATATATGTATATAGTGATTGTTCTGCAATAGTCAATATAACTGCTGCGCAAACGAAGCAAAATATTCCTTCTGTTGTATGTAAGTTATATGAATTAATTTGCATTATAATATTTAAAATTATATAAATAGTTGTTATAAATATTGCGGGTTTTAAATCTTCTTGTGAATTTTTACAAAATATATATCTTATATATTCTTGTAATACTATAATTATTATTTCTGAATAGATATTTTTTATTATACCTATAAATGAAGTATTTAATGGGTTTTTTCCAAAACCTATTAGAATTCCTAATAAATTCACTATTACAAATAAAGATAATAGACTTATAATTATTAATCTATTAGTACTCTTTTTTATATATGATTTTGATTTTGGTAATCTAAATAATATATATGTAATAATAGAGATTATTACCCAAAATGCTATATCTATTATTCTTGTATATGTATTCTTAGTAAGAATAATTTTAAATATTAGAATGTATATTAATATAACATTTGCTATAACATATAGTAAATTTTTATTTTTCATTTTGTCACCACCAATAAGTAATGACCTATCGCCCCAATTAAGGGGCGATAGATTTTGTTATTAAATTAAGCTGCTTGTTTGTAATCAAATGTAGTTGTTACAGTTATAGTTTGATCAGTAGATGGTAAATTTGTAGGATCTGCTTGTTCATTATACTCGATTCTTACTTTTGCTGTTGCTGTAGCTTCAGCGTTAAGAGCAATTCCTAAACCTGTAGCAGTAGTAGCTGTGTAACTTTGTCCACCATAAGTTACTGTTGTTGTAACATAGTTCTTTGTTGCGTCATCACCAGTTTCAGTGATAGTGATTTGATCTAATGTTGCATTAAATGTTCCTGCATTTTCAATATCAACAGTAAATTCATAGTAATCACCAGGTTTTGGTAATGTTACAGTATAAGTACCTGTAGTAGCTGCTAAAGTTTTTGTTGCTGCTGCTTGTGAACCAGTTGATTCAGCATAAGTATCTGTTTTAAAATGAATATCCCATTTTGCAGCCTTAACTGTTGCAGTAGTATCTATTTTCAATGTTTGAGTGTATGATGTGATAGCGTATGCTATTGACATTGTAAATACTGTTGCTACTAATACTAGTATTATTACTAATTGTACTCCTTTTTGTTTTTCCATTTTCTCTTCCTCCTTATTATAGTATTTCTATACTTTTTAATATAATTTAATTATAATTTATTTTATTATATTTGACAAACATTTTTTCTAAGTAAAAAAGAGGTGTTTACACCTCTTGTACTACAGCTATAATCATTGGTTTACATTCTGTCTCTTGATATAAGTATTTTCCTAATTCTTCTCTTATTTCATTCTTTATTTTATTATATTCAATATAAGTATCTGTAATATTTCTTTCTATGATTGTTAAACAGATCTTTTTTATTTCTTCTATCATTGACGCAGAATCTTTTACATAAATAAATCCTCTTGTGGTTACTTCTGGTCCTACTAATAATACTTTATCTTTTTTAGATACTGTTGCACTTATTAATACAATACCATTTTCACTTAACATTTCACGATCTTTTATTACTAGTTCTCCTACATCTTCATTTGATGTTCCATCTATTAAGATATCATTTACTTTTATATGATCAAAACATTCTTGGTTTAGATTTCCATTTATTATTTCTATTACGTCACCATTTTGTTTTAATAAGATATTTTCACTAGGTATATTTAATTCTGATGCTATATTAGCGTTATTAACCATAAATCTATATTCTCCTTTTACTGGAATATAATATTTTGGTTTTATTAAATCTAACATAATCATTAAGTCTTCTGATGAAGCATGGTGTAATATAGTTTTTTCTTTTGGTATAGATACTATATCACAACCTAATGTTGCTAAATCATTTTGAACTTTTACTAATGTTTTTTCACTACTATCATATTTAGGTTCTGCAAATACTACTGTATCTGTTTCTTTTATCTTTATAAATTTATCATATCCATTTATTATTTTACTTATTGATGCGTATGGATTTTCTTTACTATCTTGGATTAATAATATTGAATCTTTATCATCTATATTAGATAAATCACCTAATAATGAATCACTAAAGAATAAATATCCTTCTTTTTTAGAGAAACTTATTATATTTTGTAAGTTTTTACCCATTATTACTACTTTTCTATGAGTATTTTCACATGCGTTTAATATTTCTTGAATAGTATAAATATGCGTTGGTAATACAGCAAACATTATTCTATTTTCATGATGTTTTATACTATCTTTAAAGAAAGATGTTAAACGATGTTTTGGTGAAGTATGTCCTACTTGTTCCGAAAATACAGATTCACACATTAAAGCTAATACTTTTTGTTTTCCTATATAAGCTATTTTTCCTAAATCCATAGAATATTTTCCACTCATTTTTGGATCTATTATAAAATCTCCTGTATAAACAATAGCTCCATCTTTAGTATTTAATACATACATTACTGAATCTGGTGCTGAATGATTTACATTTATTGGGAATACGGATGTATCTCCAAAATTAATCTTTTTATGAGCTTTTATTTCAATTATTTTCTTTTCGTCTACTCCATCATTTGTCAAAACAAATTTAGTAAATCTAGTTGCGTATATCTTAACATTTGGTATATCTAGTAACAAATCTTCTATTGCTCCCATGTTTTCATAATGTCCATGTGTTAAAAAGATTCCTTTAATTCGTTTTTGATTTTCTTTTAAAAAAGTAAAGTCTGGGATTATATAATCTATTCCATATAGATTTTCATTGGCATATTTTAAACCACAATCAAAAACGTATAAACTATTATCAACATCTACTACATAACAGTTTTTACCCATTTCATCTAGTCCACCCAAACTAAAAATTTTAATATTACACATATTATTACATCTCTTTTCTTTTTATTAGTTAAAGTTGTTTCTTCGAAAAGATTATACCAAATAAGTATATTAATTACAAATACTAATTAATATATTATTTACATAATAATATAATTTATATAATAGATGTTTTATTGGTATTAATTCTATTTAGTTTATTAGTCTTCTTTTTTGGTTTGTAAGAATGTTACTTTTTCTGCTATTACATCTGTGTTATATTTTCTTGTTCCATCTACTTCATAAGTACTTATTTGGATATGTCCTTTTATACCTACTATGTCTCCTTTATGGCAATATTCACAGGTATTAGTAGCTATAGCATCCCATAAAATACAACGTATAAAATCTGCTTCATATATACCATCTTGATTTTTATATGGTCTTTGTACAGCTAATATTATAGTTGTTACTTTTTTACCTTTATCTCTTGTTGCTACTTCTGGATTATCTGTTAATCTTCCAACTAAAACCACCTGATTTAACATTTGCATCCTCCTTTCATGTTGGCATTTTATCAAAGTGATTTATGGGATGCAAATTGGTATTTTATGATTATGTATTGTATTTTTTTTATAAAAAAATATTTTGATTAGAGGGTTTTATTTTTTTAGATAAATAAAGGACTTTAAAAATTATTTTTAAAGTCCTTTTGAGTTTTTTTGATATATTTTTATTCTTTTAATAATCTATTTAATTCTACTGCATATTCCATAGGTAATTCTTTTTTGAAATCACTTATGAAACCCATTATTAATAATTCTTTTGCTGTATCTTCTGATAATCCTTTACTAGTTAAATAAAATAACTTTTCTTGACTTATTTTAGATATAGTTGCTTCATGTTCTAAAGTACTTGTATTATTATCTACTATATTTTTTGGGTATGTATCACTAGTAGATAGTTCATCTAAAATGATAGTATCACACTTAATGGTTGCTTTACTATGATGAGCATTAGGTGATATTCTTGTTGTTCCTCTATAATTACTAGTTCCTCCATCTTGGGCAATAGATTTAGATACTATATTACTTTTAGTATATGGTGCTAAATGTATCATTTTAGCTCCTGCATCTAGTTGTTGTCCTTTTTTTGCATAAGCTATACTTATTGAATTACCAGTTGCTCCTATTCCATTTAAAATACATGATGGATATTTCATTGTTACTTTTGAACCTATATTTCCATCTACCCATTCCATAGTTCCATAATCATCTACTATAGCTCTTTTAGTTACTAAGTTATAAACATCTGTTGACCAGTTTTGAATTGTTGAATATCTACAATGAGCATTCTTTTTTATATATATTTCTACTACTCCAGCATGTAATGAGCTTAAGCTATAATTCTTAGCTGTACATCCTTCTATATAACTTAGATCTGCTCCTTCATCTACTATTATAATAGTTCTTTCAAATTGGCCTAATGATTCTGTTTCTATTCTAAAATAGCTTTGTAATGGTTTTTCTACTTTTACTCCTTTTGGTACATAGATAAATGATCCTCCAGACCATACAGCACCATTTAGTGCTGTATATTTATTTTCTGTATATTGTACTAAATGATTAAAGTATTCTTTAAATAGTTCTGGATATTTTTGTAATGCATCATCTGTAGAAGTAAATATTACTCCATCTTCTACTTTGGTATTATGATAAAAAACTTCTGATTCGTATTGATTTGTTACTCCTCCTAAGTATTTATTTTCTGCATCTATTACTCCCAATTCATTAAATCTATTTCTTATGGAACAATTAACTTTGTTCCAATCATTAGTAATTTCTTCTCTAGTACCTTTATAATAATTAATAGAATTAAAGTCTATTTCTAATTTAGGTCCAAAGTTAGGGTTATCTAATTCTTTAAATTTTTGATATGATTTTAATCTAAAATCAAGCATCCATTGTGGTTCTTTTTTCTTTTTAGATAAATCTATAATAAATTGTTCATTTAGTTCTTTTTTCATATAAAATCACGTTATTATTATACACTATTAAGTTTGATTTGAAAATTGGTTTTTATTTTGATAATATTATAATAGGTGATAATATGAGTATTATTGATGAGAATATAAAGGCTATTAATAATTTAAAACAATTTGATGGATTTAAGTTATTAAGTGTGGATGGTAATGATTTAGTATATAATAATCAGAGAGTTGATATTAGTAATTTTAGTATATATGAATTATTAGATGGTGCTTCTTTATTTAGCAGTGCTCTTGCTGATTTAACTAGTCAAGAAATATTTGATATTATTAGAATTCATGCTGTTAAAATTAATAGTGCTGGTCCTTTAAAGAAGGATGATGAAGAAAAGAAATTAGAAATTATTAAAAGAGAAAATCCTTTAATGAGAAATGTTACTTTTGTTACTAGAACTGCTAATGGGTATACTGATAAATATCTTAATGTTGTAGATAGTATGGGTATTGATCATTTATATCATGTTGATAGAAATATTGATGTATTTGGTTTATATGAACAATTAAAAACTGCTTATGGTAGAGGTAATATTACTCCTGAAGAATATATTGCTTTATTAGACAGAAAGATTCCTCAAGTTTCTTTAGAAAGTGCTAGAGATATGCAAGAACGTTCTAATGTTACTGAGTTATTTCAAAATAAAGTTGATAATTTAAATGAGCGTTATAGTGGTGATAGTAGAGTTAATGTTTATGGTAATGAACAACATGATATTACTGTTATTGCTGATGAACGTGGTAATCATCAAGTAGTTACTTATAATACTAATGCTAATGGTGATATGATTGCTACTGCTCATGATCAAAATGTTTCTATGAATGATGCTGTTACTATGGAAAATGGTCAACAGATAGAGAGTTCTACTGATGATTCTAGTATAAATAATTCTGATAATAATGATGGTTATATAGAGAAAAAAGATAAAGAAGATAGTACTGTTGAGTTAATTCCTTTTGAAAGATTTAAAGAATTAATTAATAATGCTACTCCTTGGGATAGTTTTGAAAAACAATCTGTAGAATTATATTATGGTTATTTTGGTGATTTAATTAGATATGAAGAATATTTACTTCCTGAGTTAGCTAATTTACTTGCTCAATTTAGATATTTTGTATTTGAATTAGAGAGTCTTCGTAGTGAAGGTAATGAATTAAATGAACATCAAGAAGAAGTTGTTAATAAATTAAGAGAACTTGAAGAGAAAAAAGAATTAGTTAATGTTGATGATTATAATAAGTCTATGGAGAATGTTCAAAAATTAGTATTAAAAATGCCTGATAATTCTCAAAGAGAAGCTGGTTCTATTTCAATATCTAATGCTTTATTAGTTATTGCAATTATTACTTTGATTCTTACTATTTTAACTGTATTATTTTTAGTATAAAAAAAAAGATATCTTAGATATCTTTTTTTATTGGAATATTTCTTTTGTAGCATATTCATTATAGAATTCTATAATACAATTATAAATATGTTTTAATGTAACTATTTGTTTTGATATATCTGGTAAATATACTAGATAATTATTTGGTTCTTTTATTTTTTTTATTATATATTTATTTTTTTGATAATCTAAAAATACTTTTTTTAGTTTTGTTTTATCTAGATAATCTTCATAATCTATCATTGGTGTATCATTATTTATATCTATTGTTAAAATAGCTGTTTTCTTATCTATTAATTCTACTTTATTATTAATTATATAACTCTTTATATCATTTGATGAATTAATTAATTTAAAGATATATTCTACTCTTTTATTATTTATTATATTCATTACATGTCCTTCTATTTGAATAGCAGGTGTATCTATACTATATTCATCTTGATTTTGATTAGTTAATATATAGAATCTTGTTTCTGTATTTCTTTCTGTTTCATAATATATTTCTTCATTATTTATTTCTATTAATGTATCATCTGTATCTTTTCTTATAATAATATCTTTTGGATTAAGATTAAGATAATACTCTCCTATTGATAATTCATATTGTTTATTTTTTAATGATGCTCTTAATATAGTATATACATCTTTTTTTAATTCTTTTTCATTTATACTAGGAGATTTTAATAAATTATATAAATTATTTAATGATATTTCTAATTCTTCTATCATAGTATCACCTATTTTATTATATCAAAAAAAATAGTTTTTCAACTATTTTTTATCCTCTTTATTAATTATATTAGAATATCTTTTTTTAGTTGTTTCTGTAATAGTTTTTAATAAGTCTTCGATATTCTGTAAGACATCTTCATCTTTAATTGGTTTTATTTGTCCATTATCATATTCATTAGAATAACATTTAATATTATTGTTTTCATCATGTTGATAGTCTGTATAAGTTACATATTCTTTATTATTCTTTTTAAAGGAAAAGATTATATCATATTCTTTTTCTTCTCCTTGTTCATTTTTTATTGTTAATATATCTTCTTTCATAGACTACCTCCTTGCATACATAGCTGCTGTTGCATTATCTTTTCCTGCTCTTACAATTTCTCGATGATATTCATCTGGTCCATTTGCTCTTACTGCATTTTGTGATAATGCTTCTTCTACTATATATCTTGTTATTGTACTTAGATCATGTCCTCTACTTAAAACAGCTAATCTTTCTTGTGTAAGTAAGTCTGTTACTCCATCACTAAATAGTAATAATCTATCATATGCATTGTTTGTGATAATAATTGATTGAATTGGTTCTATATCATAATCACCAATATTATGTGTTATTACATTATTGTTAAATAGGAATCTATCATCATCTATTTCTTGTGGAGTTGGTCTTCTTCCTGTAACTTTATATTTCATCCAAGCAAATGATTCATCACTTGTTAATAATTCTAATCTATTACCCATTAGAGCGTATGCTCTTGAATCTCCTACTGAAGATATTAAGGTTTGTTCTCCTGTTATAATTGCTCCTACGAATGTAGCTCCTGATACTAAATTTTCTAAGCCACGATTTTTTTCTTGATATATTTCTCTACTTATTCTTGCTATTTCAGCATTGAATAATTTATGTAATTCATTTGGAAAATTATAATATACAGGATCTAAGCTACTAAACCATTGTGATATTCTTTTTACTGTTTCTGATGATGCATATTCTCCATTTTCAATTCCACCCATCCCATCAGATACTACCATTAATTTAAAATCTGGATTTGCTGGATGAACCATTATTAATACAGCATCTTCTTGATTAGATCTTTTTCCCATTCTTTGTGTTGCATATAATGTTCCATCTAATGTATAGTCATTATCTGCTTGAACTAATTGTGATCCATTTACGATATCATTAACACACTTATTAACAGTAGACATACGAACATTAACTTGTTGAACTCCTTGTTGTCTTGCTGCGTCTACTCCAACTTTATCTACTAAGCTTGCTGCATATTGTTGAATGCTATTTGGTTGTCCTTCTAATAGCATTCTATCTGTATATGCTTTTTGTTTTAATTTATCCGTAGTTGTTTCTTTAATTAATTGATTTGAATAAGATGTTAAATCTAAATATGTTCTTAAATTATTACCAAAGAAGATTTTATTATTTTCTTGCATATATCTAGCTCTAGTTACTAAACTACATGCTTCTAATAAAACACTTGGATTAGTTTTAAAGAATAATATTATATTTTGGTTTTCACCAGAGAATTGTTCAATTATTTCTTTAGCGCGCCAATAATATTCTCCAAATGTTTGATAAAATAATTGATCTCTATTTTCTTGTGGTAATTCATTATAATATTCTATTCCAGTTGAATATAAATTTATTAGATTCTCTGCAACATATACTATAAAGTCATCACTAGTACAACCTTCTAATCCTTTTCTTGCTCCAAATTGAGAAGTAAAGTTTTTAAATTCAACTTTTGAACAATTAGAATATACTATTTGATTTATATCAGATAAAAAATCTGGATGTACTTGTAATGTTTTTAATATTGCATAATCAATAGTTCTTGATTTTGACATATCATCACCTATTTTAATTTTATCATATTTTTTCTATTTTTAATTATTTTTTTCCCATCTGGCATATATTCCACATGGTAATACTAGATTACTATCTTTCATTGGCAATCCTATTTCATCTGATGATATTATTCCTTCTTGTTTAATAGTTAATCTTAGAACATTTTCTAATACTTTCATAGATAGTCCTGTTGTATATGAATTAATTAAGAATAATAATGGATCATCACTTAATAATTCAGCACAGTCTTTTACTAATGGATATAGATTTTTTTCTATATCCCATATTTCTCCATTAGATCCTCTTCCGTATGAAGGTGGATCCATTAAGATAATATCGTATTTATTTCCTCTTCTTATTTCTCTTTGAACGAATTTATTAACATCATCTATTAAAAATCTTATTGGTTTATCTTGTAATCCACATGATAAGACGTTTTCTTTTGCCCAATCTATCATTCCTTTAGAGGAATCTACATGTACTACACTCGCTCCAGCACTTAGTGCTGCACATGATGCTGCTCCTGTATAGGCAAATAGATTCAATACTTTAATAGGTCTATTAGCTTTTTTTATTTTATCTATTATTAAATTCCAATTATAAGCTTGTTCTGGAAATAATCCTGTATGTTTAAAACCCATTAATTTTATATTAAATGTTAAATCATGATAATGTATTTGCCAACTTTCTGGTAAGTTTTTATTTTTTACTTCCCATGATCCTCCACCTTTATTAGAACGATGATATTCTGCATCTACTTTATTCCAATATTCAGGATGTTTTCTTTCATTCCATATTATTTGAGGATCTGGTCTTAGTAATTCTTTACCATTCCATGATTCTAGTTTCATTCCTTCTGACATATCTAGAATTGTATATTCATTAAAATCATCTACTATTTTCATATTATCTCCTTCATTTAAAATAGTTAACTATTAAAGTTAACTAAGTATTACTTTTTTATCATCTTGGAATAATTTATTAAAATATTCTTCTAGATCCATTGTAGATGTAATTGCTTCTCCATATAATTGTAATAATTGTGGTCTAGTTGTTAATGATGCAAAACAATTATTTATTTTTTGTAATGTATCTATTATTTTATTTAATAATATAATTACAGTTTGTAATTCTGATTTTGTAACATTTTTACTATAATACTTTTCTAAGAAATCTAATAATTTTTCAAATATATCACTTACTTGATTATATAGTTGTGATATTTTATTTATATAATTACTTGTTATAGTATTACTTGATGAATTACTTTTATTTAAATCACGTGCTTTAAAGATTAATTCTACTGGCATAGATGATATATTATCTTTTATAATATCTATTTTTGCATATACTTTAGCAGCTAATTGTTCTAATGATTCTGTAGGTTCTTTTGGTTCTTTTGGTTCTTTTGGTTTTTTATCTATACTTAAATCAACAAATTTAGGTGCTTCTGGTATTTTTGATATTTTTTCTTCTAATACATCTAATGCTTTTATTAATTTAGCTGCACTACTATCTCTTTTTTCAGTTTGTACTTTTGGATTATGTATTATATTTATTAGTTGTAATACATCTTTATAATATGCTAATTCTTTTAATGTAAAATTATCTATATTCTTTAATAATTTTTGATATGCATTATATGTTCTTTTATATAAACCAGTATATTCATTTTCTGGTTCTAATTTTATTCTACTTTTTAATGAAGCTAAAAAAGCTTTAATTATTAGTATTATTGCTTCTTTTTCATTAGCATTAAACTTTGTCATATTTCACCTACTTTTTATCCATTAATGTTTTTACTATTGGATCAAATAATTCTAGTATGCCATTAGTTAACATAAAATATCCTATTATTAAAGTTTGTGTTTCTTTAGTATAAGCCAAATTAAAGGATGTTAATAAACCTGCTATTATAAACAAGATTAAGGTTACTAGATGAATTATCCACATACGATCTTTTCGATCATGATAATAATCTACTTTTTTTAATTTACATAATGACATTATTATTATCCATAACATTAAAACCATTGCTAGATTACCAGGTGATGCTGCTATATCTATAATAGTACATGCTATTACTCCCAATATAGATGCTAAGAAGGTTTGTACTCCTTCATAATCTTTACTATCTTTAGTTAATAAATATTGGGCTAAATTTAAGGCAGCATATAAAGCTAATATTACTATTAGCATATATTTTATATTTAAGATATTTATTATAGGTAATATTAATATAATTATTCCTATTAGTATAAGAATAATAGCCATAATTAAGTCTACTTTTTGTTTATATTTCATAGTATCACCTATTATAATTTTATTATTTATTCTTATATTAGTCAAACACTAGTTTTTCTAATATTTCTGCTACCCCATCTTCTTCAACATTTTTTGTTATATAATCAGATGTTTCTTTTAATGGTGAAACTGCATTACCTACTGCTATTGATGTTCCTACTACTTCTGTCATACAGATATCATCATAACCATTTCCTATAGATATTGCTTCTTCACTTTTTATTTTTAGATGGTCTAATAGTTCTACTATTCCTGTACTTTTTGTTACATTACCTAGGACTATATCATGATAGTATTCTTTATTTTTAACACGATGATCTTCTATTAATCCTACTGATGAATGTATTATTCTTAATTCAGGAAATCTTTCTTTAAAGATTCTTGGTATTACTAACATTCTATCAAAGTTATTACTTAGTATTACTATTTGATGTACTTCTATTTTACTTAATAATTTATCTATATCTTCAAAGTATTCTGCTGGTTCATTATTATATTTATATTCATTTGTATTTATATATCTTTTATCTAATGAATTAATAATCATTGTTAATTTATAATTATTACAATATTCATATACTTCTTTTACTTTTTCTGTAGGTATACTTCTAGAATATATTACTTCTTTTGTTTTATAATTATATACTTCTGATCCATTAGAACTAATTATATAGTCAGATAGATTTCCTTCTTTACTTTTATTAATTGCATATTGGGCACTTCTTCCAGTATTAACTACTACTTTAATATGATGTTCTTTTAATTTATCCATCATAGCTTTTGTTTTTTCTGAGATAGTTCCATTTGATGGATTAAGTGTATCATCTATATCTACGAAGATTATTTTATATTTTGACATATTATCACTCTCTATATAATTATCACACATTACGTAAATTTGTGTATATATAACGTTAATTACTTTACGTAAATATTAGATTCTTCTTTCTAGTTCTAATATTACAATTATAAAGTATATTATAAATGAGAACATTGTCATTAATATTGATAATGTATAATATGGTCCATAATATACTATTCTTATATCATAGTTACCTTTTTTTAATTTAATACCTATATATTTATTATTTATTATTTCATATGGTTCTTCTTTTTCATTTAAATATATTTTATAGTATTTAGAATATGGTAATGTTATTACTAAGTAACTATTCATTTGAATATTAGTAGATAGTTCTATTACATTATTTGTTATTGTATCTATATTTAATTTCTTTATTAATTTAGTATTAGTTTCTAATTTATCTATATCTATATAACTAATATTAAGATTACTTATTTTATATTTACCAGGATAGAATACTATTTCTAATTTAGTAATTGGTTCATCTATTATAAATTCTTTATTACTTTTAATACTATTAATAAGTAGTTCTTGATTACTATCTAGTGTTATATATAATAATTTATTTTGATATTTATATGGTAGTTCATAGTCTATTTTTACTACTTCATCTGTTTCATAATAATAAATATCATTATCAGTATTAAAGATATCTTTTATAGTTATATTAGTATCTTTAATATTAGATATATAATCATTATTAGATAGATCTTCTGTAATAATAGTATTTAGTAATACTTCTTTTTGTTGGAATGAATTTAATTTATTATATTCTTCATAATTCATTATATTAGAAGATAGATATACTAATGGTAATGTATTATTATTTTGATATATTTTTATATTATTTATTTCTTTTAATAGTTTATATTCTAAATGATATTTTTTAGTTATTATATATTTATTAGTTATTAATTCTTCAAATGGATTATCTACATTATTAATTAAATAATTATTATATGTATTATATGGTATTTCGTTATTTATTCTATAGATAGTTTTATCATTAGTAGTTAATGTTTCTAGTATATTATTTATTTCTTCTTTATTAGGATTATTTCTTAATACTAAGTTATCTTTTGGTGTATTTAGATAACAATTAGTTAAAGATACTATAAATAATAATATATAGAATAGATTCTTTTTATTTGTTTTATTATAGATAAATACTATTAATAATAATGTATATAAATCTATTAGATAGATTATTTTTGTAGTTTTTAAATATATTAATAAAGATAGTATTACTATGATAATAAATAATTTAGAATAATTAATATTTTTATTAGTTAGATCTTTTATAAATTCTGTTATTAATAATATATATAATGGTAAGTATACTATTAAATATAAAGTATTATATGTTGATAATAAGAAAGATAATAAGATTAATATAGTAGTTATTATTCTTTCTTTTGTTAATTTAAAATAATTTATAATAGATGGTATTAGTATAATAGTTATTCCTATACCATATGGAGAATATAATATATTACTATGATATGTATTAAATATTAATTCTTTATTTATTATTAATGTTATTATTGGTAATACTATTCTAGATGATAATAAGATACCTAAGAATAATGGTGTTAATAGAAAGAATATTTCTTTTAAGAAAGATTTATAATTTATTCTTTTTTTATTATGGAAATATAATGATAAATAGTATGTTATTAATACTAGAATAGATGGTATAAATAAATAGATATTAGTTGTTATCATTAAGAATATAGATATAGTAAATAACCAATTTTGATTAGTTTTCTTTTTAATATTAAGACTATGTAATGATAATAATAAGAACATAATAAAATGAATTATTGTTATATCATTATATGTTGCATATGTAATAGTAGATGATAATGTAAAGATAAATGTTGATAATAAAGATAGTTCTCTACTATATTTTTTATTTCTTAATAATTTATATAATAAGTAATTAGATATTATTAGACAGATTATTGTTGTTATTATTAAATAGAGTTCTATAGGTATAAATTTAAAGATAGAACCTATTCTTATGATAGGATTAGTTATTAAATTATAATAATTATAGAGATCTTTTCCTAGATTAAGTGAATAATTAGGGCCAAAGAATAATAATTTAGTATTATTTCTTATTATATCTGATATTTTAGTTATTTCTAACCATGTATTAGTTCCATATAAGTATTTATAGAATTTTGTTATATATGTTATGAATGTTAGATATAGAAAGAAAATAAAACTTAAGTATTTATAATCTTTCTTTTTCATAAAATAACACCCCATTTCATAAATGGTTTGTTATTTTTTTTAGTTAATGTTAAACTATAGGTAGAAGAAACAAGTATTGTTGATATAGCTAACAAAAAGATAATTATAGATTGTATATTCATGTTATCTCCCCCTGTTAGCCAACCCTTCTTAATTAGTTAGTATATACTATTTTAGAAGTTTTATCAATGATTAACGTTATCTTTAGTGAAGGAGTGATTAGGGTGGAATTAGAAAACTTAAAAGAGTTAATAGCTTCTAAAAAATTAAGTGAAGCTAAAAAAATATTATTAGAAATGAATGAGTTTGATATAGCCTCCTTGATAGAGGAATTACCAAGTACAGAGCTAATGCAGGTATTTAGATTATTGCCGAAAAATATTGCTACTGATGTATTTGTTAATTTAGATGATCATGTTCAAGTAGAATTGATTGCTTCTTTGACTAGAAAAGAATCTAAAGTAATTATTGAAGATATGTTTACTGATGATGCTGCTGATTTATTTGATGAAATGCCAGCTACTATGGTAACATCTTTACTTTCTAATGTAGATGCTGATACTAGAAATACTATTAATAAGTTATTAAAATATCCAGAAAATAGTGCTGGTAGTTTAATGGCTATTGAATATATACATTTAAAAAAAGGTTTAACTTTAAAAGAATCTATTGATAGAATTAGAAAACAAAAAGAAGATTTTGTTTCTTATGATTGTTGTTTTGTTACTGATGAACATAGAAAGTTATTAGGTAGAGTTGATGTTAAAGAGTTACTTACTAATGATTTAGATAGTTTAATAGATGATGTTATGAATGATTGTGAACATTATATTACTACTATGATGGATCAAGAAGAAGTTGCTAAGATGTTTAGAGATTATGACTATTCTACTTTACCTGTTGTTGATAAGGAACAACGTTTAGTTGGTATTATTACTATTGATGATATAGTTGATATTATGGAAGCTGAAGCTACTGAAGATATGCAAAAGATGGCTGCTATTTTACCTACTGATGATAGTTATGATAATACAGGTATTTTTAAAACTTATAAAGCTAGAATTCCTTGGTTATTATTATTAATGATATCTGCTACATTTACTGGTAAGATTATTCAAGGATTTGAAGATAAGTTAGCTGCTTGTGCAATATTAACTGCATTTATTCCAATGATTATGGATACTGGTGGTAATGCAGGTGGTCAAGCTAGTGTTAGTATTATTCGTGCTCTTTCTTTAAATCAAATTGAATTTAAAGATATTTTAAAAGTATTATGGAAAGAAATAAGAGTTGCTGTATTATGTGCTATTACTTTAGCTATATGTAATTTTGGTAAATTATTAGTTATAGATGGTGTTACTTATAAAGTAGCTGCTACTGTTTGTTTAACATTAGTATGTGTTGTTGTTTTAGCTAAAGTAATTGGTTCTTCTTTACCTATGTTTGCTAAAAAGATAGGTTTTGATCCAGCTGTTATGGCTTCTCCATTTATTACTACAATAGTAGATGCTTGTGCATTACTAATATATTTCTATATAGCTGGTGCTGTTTTAGGTATTTAAAAAAGAGGTTTATACCTCTTTTTTTATTAGTTCATCTTCTTCTATATTTAAATCTATTAAGATATTTTTAAATGTTTCATATTCTTTTTTCATTGTATTATTAACAATATTATGTGCTGTATCTTTATCTATTTCAGAAGTTATTTCATTTGTTTTAGTATTCCATACTACTATTATATTATTTTCTTTATATTGCATTTCTTTTGTTGAATAATTATATGTTATTTCTATATTATTTATTACTTTATATTCATTTCTATTTAGATTAAAGATATATTTAGTATTATTTTCTTCTCTTTGATAAGTATTATTTATATATGTATAATTATCTTCTAAATAGTCTTTTAGTATTTCTAGAGAATATGATTCTTCTTTATTTTCTTTTTCTATATCTTTTTCTGATGTTTGATATAAATATATATAGTTTTCTCCTCCATAGATCCAACCAGTTATATCTGTATTAGTAGTTATTTTATACCAATCATTATCTTCTTCTAAGATAGTATATATTTCTCCTTTATATACATAACCTAAGGAAGTTGATTTTTCATTACTAGAACTTCTTATTATTATTCTTGTTTCTTCTATTCTTAATTGCTTTTTATTTATATCTCTTCCATTAGATTGTTTACTATCATAGTTTTTATATACTGATACTCCTAATGCTATTAGAATAAATCCTACTATTAAGAGTATTTTTAATTTAGAATCTTTACTAAACATATAATCACCTACTATATTAATATTATCAAAAAATATATTTCTTTTAAAGATATAAAAAAACATTAGATAATTCTAATGTTTTAATTATATTGTTTTAATAATCCTTGATAAATTATTTCTGATGGAATTGATGCAAAATCTTGTGGTCTAATTATTTCTGGTAATTCATAATCTAGATCAGCTTGTTCTACTAAGTACTTAATAAATTCTGCACAATAGAAATGATTTGCTCTTTGGATTTTTTTATGTAATTTTACACCTATTAGTCCTATTATATTGAAACTATAATTCTTTTTTTCTACAGAGAACTTTTTAATAGTTTGTTCTATTTTATTATATTGTTCTTTGGTTACTTCACATGATATTATTCTTGCTTGGGTATTTTTAAATCTTTTAAATGTTCCCCATTTAGGTGATTCGTGTACGAATCCTCCTAAGAATGGTATATATGGATTTATTCTTCCAAAAGAATACATCTTTGTAAGATTCTTATCTAGAGATAAAGATACATGACAAAATTCATCTTTAGTAAAGATTCTTACTAATCTAGAAAGTATAGTTCCAGTATAAGATAATATAAAATATATTTTTACTTTTTCATTCATTTTGCATTACCTTCTAGTATAAGTATATCATATTTTTTTATTATTTTACAATCAATGACTCTCCTGTCATTTCTTCAGGTTGTGGTAAATTTAATAGTTCTAACATAGTTGGTGCTATATCAGCTAATTTACCATCTTTTATCTTAATTCCTTCTTTTGTAATAATACATGGTACTGGATTAGTAGTATGACTTGTTACTGGTTTATGATTTTCATCCCACATCATATCACAATTTCCATGATCTGCTATGATGATTAATACTCCACCTAATGAATTTACTTTATCATATATTTTAGCCATACATTTATCCATATCTTCTACAGCTTGTACAGCTGCTTCATATACTCCTGTATGTCCTACCATATCACCATTTGCTAAATTCATAATAGTTACATCATATTTATCTACATTTTCTAAGAAAGCATCTGTTACTTCATAAACAGACATTTCTGGTTTTAGATCATATGTAGCTACTTTTGGTGATGGGATGATAATCTTTTTCATATCATCATATTCTACTTCTTTACCACCATCAAAGAAGAATGTTACATGTGGATATTTTTCTGTTTCTGCTATTCTAAATTGACTTAATCCTTTTTCATGTAAATAATCTACTAAGATATTTTTTAAATCTAAATCATTAAATGCATGAGGAGATTTTACTGTTTCTGTTACTGGGAACATAGTTAATGTTTTTAAATTATTATAATGTTTTACTTCTAATTCTTTTTCATTAGCTTGTGGCTCATACTCTGTTGGATTAGATAATAATGTAAACATTTCTCTTATACGATCTTTTCTAAAATTAAATGTTATTATTCCATCATTATCTGATAATGGACATTTATTTATAATACCTGGTATTACAAATTCGTCAAACACTCCATTATTGTAGTTTTCTTCTATTAGAGATTTATAATCTGCAAATACAGGTGCTTCTCCATAACATATAGCATCATAACTCTTTTTTAATCTATCAAAGTTATTATCTCTATCCATTCCATAATATCTTCCTGAGATAGTAGATATTTTGCCTAAACCTATTTTATCCATATGTTCTTGTAATTGATCTAAATAAGTTAAAGCACTTTTTTCATATGTATCTCTTCCATCTAAACATAAATCTAGATAAACATTTTCTAATCCTTGTTCTTTACATAGATCTAATAATGCTAATAGATGTTTTATATGAGAATGTACTCCTCCATCAGATAATAAACCAAATAAATGTAGATTAGATTTATTTTCTTTTACATGATTTATTACTTCTAATATTTTTTCATTTGTAAAGAATGATTTATCTTCTATTGAACTTGTTATTGCTTGAAGAGGTTGCAAAGCAACTCTTCCTGCTCCTAGGTTCATATGTCCTACTTCACTTGTTCCCATTTGGCCTTCTGGTAAGCCAACGGCTGGTCCACTAGCTAGTAATTGGCTATGTGGATACTTTTCTACCAACATATCTAATGTTGGTTTGTTTGCATTTTTAAAGGCGTTTCCGTCTGTTTCTTCTCTTAGACCACAACCATCTAAGATGCATAATACTAATGGTTTCATAACCCACCTCTTCTATGTATATTATTTTATCATAAAAAAGACTACTAAGTAGTCTTTTTATTCATATTCTATTTCTTTTTCTTTTATTAATAAATATGTTGGAACTATAGATATTATCATTAATACTATAGAAAATATTAATATTTGTTTATCTGTCATATTTATTTCTATTAAAGCTAATAAATTATTTGCAAAATGACATATTATACATGGTATTATTGATTTTGTTTTTATAAATACATATGCTAAAGCAAATCCTGCTATTGCTGCAAATATTCCTTGTAAGATATTCATATGAATTACACCAAAGATAATACCTGATGCTAATACTGAGAATAATACACTTTTTTTACTTAATAATTTATTAAGAGTTAGTCCTCTTATCATTAATTCTTCTGTTATAGGAGCTAATATTACTACTGATATTAATGATATTACTATAGGGGCATCTGATATTATATTATTTACCAAATCTAATCCTGTTTCATTACTTATAAAGTGTTCTTTTATAAAAGATAATAAGTAATCTGATGGAATACCTACTAAGAAGATAAAAAATATTGAATAGATTATTATTTTTATAGATGGTTTTTGTTTTGGTTTTGGATAATAATGTTTTCTATTATATAAATAGAATGGTAATACTACTGCTATTGTTAATATTTGTACTATTATAGTCATTATTAAATTAAATTTACCTGATAATGCTATTTCCATAACAGGTGTTCCATTATTATGAGATACTATAGCTGCTATTATTCCTCCTATAAAACCAATTATTATTGATAATCCTAAATATAATAAACTAGGCCATATAGATCCCCATATCCATCCTTTAGTTTTAAAATGGAATTTATCATTATAATTCTTTTTCATATAATCACCGTATTAATTATAACATAAAAAAGAATTAGATTTTATCTAATTCTTTTGATATTTCTTCTTTATCGATTCCTTGTCCAATATATACAAGTTTTACCATTCTATCTCCATAGAATTCATCCCAATCTTTTTCTATATCAGGATTTTGTGATAAGACTTGTTCTTGTAATTCTGGAGGTTCAGCAGCTAACCAGTTACCTGCTTCCATTATATTTTTAAGGGTTCCAGCTTGTTCAAACATATAAGACATATCTTTTTCATCTTTAAAATATAGTATTCCTTTTACTCTTATTATTTTACGAGGCCATGCTTTATCACAATAATCAAAGAATTTTTGTCTATCCATTGGTTCTCTTCTATAATAGACGAATGTATTAATACCATATTCTTCTACTTCACCATGTTCATGATCATGATGATGTTCATGATGATCATGGTCATCATCGTCGTCATCTTCATCTTTAGATAGTTCTGCATACCAACCAGAAGATGTTGCTGCTTTCTCAAAATCAAATCTTCTTTTTTCTAATATTTTATCCATTGGTACTTTAGAATAATTTGTTTCTATTATCTCTGCTGATGGAGCTAATGCTGTTATTACTTCTTTTACTTTATCTAATTCAGATGAAGATACTTCATCTATTTTATTTAGTACTATTACATTACAGAATTCTATTTGTTGAATAATTAAGTTTTCTATATCTTCTTCATCTATATGATCATGTAATAAATCGACATCTTTAGTAAATTCATCTGCCATTCTTTTAGCATCTACTACAGATATAATTGAATCTAAATAACATAATTCTGGCATATTATATCTTTTATATGCATCTTGCATAGCAGTAATAGTTTGAGCTATAGGTATTGGTTCACAGATACCAGATGCTTCTATAATAATATAATCAAATTTATTAGTATCTATAATAGAATTTATTTGTTCTATTAAATCTGTTTTTAATGTACAACATATACAGCCATTTTGTAATGGTACTAAGGAATCATCTTTTGTATTAACTATTCCTTCTTTAGCTATTAGTTTTTCATCGATATTTACTTCTCCAATATCATTTACTATTACAGCTATTTTATAGCCTTCTTGATTACTTAGTATATGGTTTAATAATGTTGTTTTTCCACTACCTAAGTATCCTGTTAATAAAGTAATAGGTATACTCTTTTTATTCTTCTTTTTAAACATTATGATTCCTCCATATGACTATTCATTTCTTCTTCTAAAGTTCTATTTGTTTCTTTTAGATTTTTCTTTAGTAAAGATTCTATTTCTTTATATAATTTTTTATTAGCTTTTTCTAAATCTTCATTTGGTCCTACTTTCATAGGTTTTCCAAATCTTACCATTAAGTTTTTACTTCTAAATTTATAATCTCCTGTAATACCATAAGGAATAATAGTAGCTCCAGTTTTTTGAGCCATTGATACAGTACCAAATTTAAAATCTAACATTAATTTTTCTTTTGTTTTAATTCTAGTTCCTTCTGGGAATAAACCTATTGCTCCATTATTTTTTAATACTTCTAGAGCTATTTCTTTAGAGTCTCCTCCATGATTAGCTCTATCTACACAGATACAACCAGACATTTTAAAGAACCATGCTACTTTTTTATTATCAAAATATTCTTTTTTAGCCATATAATTTATTACTCTTTTAGTAGATATTACTATAGAGCATTGATCCATTATATGTTTATGATTACCTACTAGTAATATTGGTCCTTCATTAGGTATTACTTCTTTATTAATAACAGTAGGATGATAATAGAATCTAAATATAGGTCCTAAAACGCCTCTAAAAAATTTGTATCCTTTTGGATGATTGGGATTATTTTTCTTGTTCACGTTTTAATTCCTCCTCTTTTTCTAATGATTTATAATCAACTTTATTATATAGTGTTTTTGGTAAATCATCTCTAAATTCTATATCTTTTGGTATAGAATATACTGATAAATCTTGTTTACATAGTTCTAATATTTCTTTTTTAATTTTATTAGATGGTTTATAGCCTTCTTTTAATACTACGAAGGCTTTAGGTACATGCATTTTATATGGATGTGGTATACCTATTACACATACTTTAGATACTGCTTCATGTTTAGATATAGTAGTTTCTATTACTGATGGATATACATTAAATCCTGATACTACAATCATTCTTTTTAATCTTTGTGTATAATATACTATTCCATTAGGTGCTATATATCCTATATCTCCTGTATGTAACCATTTTTTACGATCTTTATGTTTTCTTAAGACCATATCTGTTTCTTTTTTATTATTTAGATAACCCATCATTAATGTAGGTCCATATACACAGATTTCTCCTTCTTCACCAAAATCTAATTCTTCATTAGTTTCTGGATCACAAATCTTATATGTATTTCCTACCATAGGGATACCTATACTACCTGGTTCATTAGTTCCAGGGAATGTATAACATGTTGCTGCAACTGATTCTGTCATTCCATATCCTTTTAAGATATTTACTTTAGCTCCATGTTGATGTAAGAATGTATTTATTCTATTTTCTGCTGATATTGTTAAATAGTCTCCTCCACTAATTATATATTTTAATTGAGACATATTTACTTTATCAAATTTTTTATTAGACATCATACCTTCCCATAATGTTGGTACTCCTAATATGACATTTGGTTTATCATTTTTCCATATTTTATAAAATCTATTTGCATCATATTCTGGCATTAAAATAGTTTCTACTTTTAAACATATTGGTGTATGTACACAGATACCTAAGCCAAATCCATGGAATATTGGTAAGATAGTTAATATTTTATCTTTTGGTCTTACATCTATAACGTTAACTCCACTTTGTTGAGCTATTGCATTAAATGAATAGTTAGATATCATAATACCTTTTGGTGTACCTGTTGTTCCTCCACTATGTAGAATTAATGCTAAATCATCTGGTTTAACATCTGCATTATATTCTTTTTTACTATTTCCACCTACATTTAAGAATTGTTTCCAATTCATATATGATGTATCTGTAATTCTTGGTTTTTTAGTTTTAATACTTCTTGTTAGAGTATATCCTATTGATAATGGATAAGGCATACTTTCTTTAGGTGATATTAATATAGTTTTATATACTAATGTTTCTGGTAAGACATCTTTTAATTTTGCATAGTTAAAATCAACTAAGAATAAATATCTTGATTGTGATTCTTTTAAATAATGTTTAACTTGTTCTGGACTAGATAATGGATGGATAATATCTGCTACTGCACCTATTTTATTACATGCATAAAATATATATATTGCTTCTGGCATATTAGGTAAACAGATAGTTACTACATCACCTGGTTTTACTCCAAATTCTCTT
The DNA here is from genome assembly GCA_017541445.1 of Bacilli bacterium. The sequence goes on along the minus strand of JAFXZC010000012.1, from coordinate 89,384 downwards.
AATGCTCTTGCACATATTTTAATATTTTTAAAGAAATCATGGTAACTTATTCTATTTTCAAAGTAATTTAATACTATAAAATCTTTATCATTACCTACTTGTTCTACCATATAATTATAGATAGATTTATCTGTAAATTTTATTTTTCTTTCTTCTCTTGAATAATAATCTAACCATGGTCTTTCTGGATCATGATGTTTAAATACTTTTATAAAAGTATTTTTTATTTTATTATAAATTCTTAACTTGTTCATTTTTTGGATCTTTTCCTTTCCAAGTTATCTCTTATTATAGTCGATAATCGTTGATTTTCCAAATCTAAGTTATCATCTGTTGGTTTAAAAGGTGTTAAGAATTCTATAGTTAAATCATTCTTAAATGGTTTATATTTACCTTTTATAGTAAATGGTACGATATATGTATCTGTATCATGTGCCATTTTTACTGCTCCTATTTTAAAAGGCATTACTGTATCTGTTGTTCTATTTATAGTTCCTTCTGGGAAGATTCCTATACATTTTTCTTCTTTTAAGCCATTTATAGCAGCCATTAAAGCTCCTTTATCATGAATAGTTCTATCTACAGGTATAATACCCATTCCTCTAAATAGATATCCTTTCCATCCTTTATTTAATGAATCTTTTGCTAAGAAATGGATACATCTTTTTGTAGAACTTATTAATAACCAACAATCTACATTATTAGTATGATTTCCTGCTAATACTATTCTTCCACTTTCTGGTATATTTTCTAATCCTATATATGTAGGATGATATACTAATTTCATTAAAAATTTTATTATTGGTCTTGCAAAATAGACATAAAATCCTGGATCTTTCATATTATCACTCCTTATATTCTTTAATAGTAAATATAATACTTAATCCTTTATATTTATTATTACTTGCTTTAATAGTTCCTTCATGGGATTCAATTATTTCTTTACATATAGATAAGCCTAATCCACCTAATTTTCTAGAAGGATCTGTTGTATATAATGGTTCAAAGATTCTTTCTAATTCATTACATCCTTCTCCATTATCAGCAATTTCAAATTCTATTATATCCTTTTTTTGGATAATTGTTATTATTATATTTTTTTTCTTTTTATTAAAATGTCTAATACTATTAGTTATTATATTACTAAATACTCTTTTAAATTTAGGTAAATCTACAAATATATTTGTATTAGGACAATTAGTTTTTATTCTTAAATTTATATTTTTTTCTTTTAAATCTTCTTGATAATAATTCTTTAAATATGATATTAAATACTTAATATTAATCTTTTCTGATTTAGTTTGATCTTTAATATTACAACTTAAATAGTTATCAAATTCTTCTATTATTTCTTTCATTGTAATAGCTTTAGTATTTATTTTATTTACATATGATATTTTTGTTTCATTAGGCAATTGTTCTTTTTTTAGTAATTCTGAATAACCTAATATAGATGTTAATGGTGTTTTTATATCATGTGATATACTGGCTATTATTCTATTTTGATTTTGTTTTTCTTTTTCTAATGTATCTACTAGATCAACAAAATCATTTTGACATTGATCTACTAAACTTTTTATTTTTCTTTTTTTAGGTTTAATACCAAATTTATAATTATTCATATCTTTAGATAGATAATTTATAGGACCTAATATCTTTCTATTAGCACCATATAATCCTGCTAATATAAGTAATCCTACTAATAAGACTTCAAAAGTTAATAAACCTATTATTTGTCTAAATACTATGGCATTTCTAGATTTAGATATTGTTATTAAATATGTTTCATTATTAATAACTATTAGTTTAGATACTTCTTCTAAGATATCATTATCTATAGTATTTTCATATATAGGTTTATCTTCACTATTTTTAATTATTATTTGAACATCATTTTCTTCACAATATGTATCTAGATATTCTTCTATATCTTCTATATTATCTACATTATTAACTATTTCTTTTATTTCATTATTTAGTTTATTATTTAAATCTGCATATTTCAAATGTAGATGGGAATTAAAATACATTCTATAATAGATTGTTAATATTAATGCATCTATTATAATTAATGCTAATACTGAATAAAGAAATCCTTTTTGTAAAGTAATAGTTCTTTTATATTTTTTAAACATTTATACTTTTTACAAATTTATAACCTAATCCCCAAACGGTTATAATATATTTTTCTTCTGGATCTATTTTATTTCTTAACATTTTAATATTAACTGCTACTGTTCCTATATCACCATATTCTGTTTGCCATACTGAGTTATATATTTCTTCTTTAGATAATGTTTCTCCAGCATTAGTCATTAAATATGATAATAAATCAAATTCTTTAGTAGATAGTTGTATTATTTTATTATTTTTAGTTACTTGATTAGATTCTTTATTTAAAGTTATTTCTCCAATAGTAATTATATTATTAGTATTAATTCTATGATCTCTTCTTATATGAGCTTTCACTCTTGCTATTAATTCTTCTATTTCAAAAGGTTTAGTTATATAGTCATCTGCTCCTACATTAAAGCCTTCTATTTTATCATTTAGTTGAGTTTTAGCTGTTATAAAGATTATTGGACATGTAACTGTTTCTCTTATTATTCTACATGCATCTATACCAGACATTTCTGGCATCATTATATCTAATAATATTAAATCGAATTTTTCTCTTTTAACTATTTCTATAGCTTCTTTACCATTATTCTTAGTGATGGTATTAAATCCTTCGGATGTTAATACATCACTTATTAATTCTGCTATATCTTGTTCATCATCTACTATTAAGACTTTTGACATAATAAAACACCCATATTTATTGTATCATATATGAGTGTTATATTATTTTAAAATTTATTAAATTACCTTTTATTTAAGATATATCTAACATCTAATGTTTTATTATAGATAGTAGCTTTTTTATTATTTTCTATTACCATAATAATCCACCATGTAGTTGTTTTTGGTTTAGTTATGTTATTAATAAATTCATTATTTATTTCTACTTTAATAGAATAGATATTTTCTAATTTAATATTTTTTTCTTTAAATGTACTAGTATAATCTTCTTCTGTATAACCCATTTCTACTAATGCTTCATTACTATTTGTATACGAATAAGTACCAGTATAGAAATTATTATTTAATACTTTATAGTTTTCATACCAATAGAATGTATTATCTTTATTAAAGATATATAAGTTTCCTTTATTAGTAATCCAGTTACCTATTATAGTTTCTTCATTAGTTATAGTAGATGATATTTTAGTAATTGTTTTAGCTGTTTGTGGGCTAGTTAAAGTTGCTTTAATAATATAAATACTTAATATTAAGAGAAAGAAAATACATGATACTTCTATTGTTGTTAATGCAATGTTCTTTTTTTGTTTTTTAGTTTCTTTTTTTATTTGTTTTTCTATTATTTGTTTTTCATCTATTGTTAATGGTATTTCATTTAAATTTACTATTTGTACTGTTTTTTCAGCATTAAATCTTTCATTATCTTTTTTTAATTCATTAGCTAGTTCTTCTTTTGTTTTAGGAAGTTCTATTTCTTCTATTGTTTCTAATATTGTATGACATTCTGAACATAGATTATAAGTATTATCAAATCTTTTATGACAGATAGGACACTTTTTCATAGGAACCTCCTTACTATATAAATTATACTTTATTTTATTAAAAATTAAAAGTTATGTTATAATTTAGTTGTGTCCTTGTAGCTCAGTTGGATAGAGCAACCGCCTCCTAAGCGGTAGGTCGGGAGTTCAACTCTCCCCAGGGACGCCATTTTTATTTGGTGATTTTTATGATAGAGATAAAAAGAAAGACTATTTTAAATGATGAAGATTATTTAAGACAAGTATCTAAGGAAGTTAAATTTAATGATAAAAATTTAAAAAGAGATATTAGATTATTAGATGCTTTTTGTAAGCAGACTGAATGCTTTGCATTAGCTGCAATTCAAATAGGTATTCCTAAGAGAATTGTTTATATAAAAAATACTTCTTTAGCTTTAGATAAGAAGTATGATAAAAAAAAGATATTAATAAATCCTAAGATAATTAATAGTAAAGGTCTTACTAGATATTGGGAAGCTTGTTTAAGTTGTTTAGATAATACTGCTTTAGTAGAAAGACCTTATGAAATAGATTTAGAATATTATGATGTTAATGGTAATAAACATATTGAAAATATTAAAGGTTTTGCTACTACTATAGTATGTCATGAATTAGATCATTTAGATGGTATATTACATATGGATAAAGCAATTGAATTATTACAAATGAATAAGGATGAAAGAAAAGAATTTAGAAAAGAACATCCTTATGAAATTATTAGTAAAGATTAAAAAAGAGAATATTACATATTCTCTATTATTTTGGCTTTTTTTATGTCAGTAGCATTGGTTTTCCAACCAACATATCCTTCCATTGATTCTCCTGGATCTAATGAATAACTATCTTTTCCTTTTAATAAGTTATCTCTAAATTTTGATTCTGCAATTAAAAATGATTGATCATTTTCTATTAGATTAGTACATGCTAATTGTTTATCATTACTATCATAAATACAGAAGTCTTTAAATCCATAAGATATCTTTTTATCTGATTCATTTGTTACTTTTAATTTTAATACTACATATTCTTCATTATTATATTCTACTTTAGTATTTGTTTCTAATATTTCTAATTTTGTAGTATATTTTTCTTCACATCCTGTTAATAAGAATAATATTCCAAATAAGATAATTAGTTTTTTCATAATATCACCAATTAGATTATATCATATTGAGAAATTAAAAGGAGTATTTATTATGTTGTTTTTAAACATTTAATAAATACTCCTTTTGTATTGTGATCAAGTTCGAATTCGATAACTTGATTCTCTTTTAGATGATATTTTTCTATATCATCTTTTTGGATGTGTATAAATAAATTTTCATTATTATATTCGATAAATGCACATCCATTTAATGGGTTTAACCAAATGACTCTACCTTTCATTTTGTCCTCCCTTTCTGTATTTATATTATACCATACAATTGTTTGATATAATTCTATTTTTTTATATTTTTGTGTAAATAATTGTTTTGGTTAGTATTTTGGTTGTTCGATTAACAGTTTTATTTTACATAAAAAATGATAACTAGTTTATAGTTATCATTTCTTTATTTGTATCTTGGATTATATCTGTATCTATATTAGAGATAAGTACTAAGAATAGTCCTAGTCCTAAGCCTAATACTACTAATATTATTGTTATTAGATCTTTTCTTTCCATATATAATCCCTCATTCTTTTAAAAAAAGATTATCAAAGATAATCTTTATTTTATTATTTTAACTTTATCCATTAAAGGTAATACTTTTCTTTCACCTTTTGTAGCTGCAACGATTCCCATAATATCTAATGCTAATGCAAATACACTAACAGCTGTAGATGCTAAACTAAGAATGCTTAAACCTGTTAATCCGCTGATAAAGCCTATTCCAAATGATGCAATAATTTCAATTATAAAGATGTTTAAACCTTGTTTTGCATGGAATTGGATGAAATCATCATCTTTCTTACTTAAATATGGTATTAATGCTAAAATACCAAAATATGAAAGTATGCACATTAGTGTATCAGGTTTTGCTGCTACGTTTGGGTTAGCTTGTGCTCCAGGATCAGCTTGTGCTGGTGCTGGTGCTGCTGCAGGAGCTGCTTCAAATGGTGCTCCACAACTTGGACATACTGTTGCAGTGTCATCAGCTTGGCCACCACATTTTGTACAGAATTTTGCCATTTTTATTCCTCCTTTATTATATTTTTATTATACTCTATTATTATTAATAAATCTACATTATTTTTCTTCTAAATTAATATATTTTTCTAACCATTCTTTAAAGTTATCAACTGTTTCATAATATTTCATATCATCATCTGATACAGCATCTAAAAATGCTACTATTTTGCCTTCTTTAAATACTACTAAAGATGGTGCATATGTCATATAATCATTAATGATTGTTTTTTTCTTTTCTTCTGTAGGTATTTTTAAGAAACCTATTTTATATTCTTTTTGGAAATCAGTTAGTACTACATTAAATGCAGCACATGATGAACATCCTGGTGAATAATAAAATACTGCAAATGTTTCTTTATTTTCAACCATTTTATTTAATTCTTCTGCTGTTACGTCTTTCATTTCAGTAGAATTATAATATTTAGAATCTAAATTAAATGGTTCTTTTATTTCAGGTAACTTTGGTTTATTGTCATCTGGTTCTTCTTCTTTTTTGCAACCAAATAGTAATAATACCATTGTTATTATTAATAAAAATCTTTTCATTTTTTAACCTTTGTTAAAGAATCAAAATCTATATCATGATATGGTACTTTCCAGAAGTCATAATATGTTTTACCATCTTTTTCTCTCTTAACTTGGATATTATTTTCTCCTTCATAATACCAATAGCCACCTACATTATAGATTTTATTTTCATTCCAACCTAATGCTACTAGTAATGATTTTGTTGCGCCGGCATAGCCACCGCCACCACACATTAAGAATATATATTTATCTTTTGGGAATAAGTATTCTAATATAGCCATAGATTCTTCATAATTAGCAACATATTTACCTTCATCATCTATACTAAATAGAGTTGTTCCTTCATATGGTTTACCAACTGCTTCTGGTAATCCTAATGCTGGTGCTAAATATGGGAATGGTACTACTTCGAATCCTTTTACGAATCCAGATAAGTATGAATCTCCTCCTATTTTAGAATAGTCTGCTACATCAACAAGCATTCTCATGTCACGATATACTGCATCATCTCTAAATAGATATTTATCTATAGTTGTTTCGTTGACATTTTTATCTATTCCTAATTTGCCCCTTTCTCCTGATGTAACTTCTGGTTTAGGTAATATTTCTTGTTCTTCTTTAATACAACCACAAGTTAACAATATTAATGTTAGTAATAATAATAATTTTTTCTTCATAAATCCTCCTTATTTAAATTATAATACATTTTTAGTTATTTTTAATTTATTTTTTCCTTTTTTGTAAACTTTTTTAATTTAATTTATATGATAAATTATCCCATAATTGATCAAAATATAATAAGCAGTTTAAATAATTTTCTGTATTATATTCTTCTGCTAATATTTCTAATGCATTCATAAATAATTTATGAGATTCTAATGTTCTTTCATCATTTCTAAATTTATAAACTAATTCTCTATGAAAGGTATCAGCTTCTTGTAATGATACTTTAATCCATCCTCTAAATGCTTCTGGATTAATTAAATGTATTTCTATTTCTTTTTCTGGTACTCTTGCATCAAATGCTCTATCTATAATTATCATTTGTAATATTTCAACCATTTTATCTTCTTTTTTTGGTCTTTTTATAAAACTAAATTTTCTATTAATAACTTTATCAAATACTTTATCATATGAATTTAAAAATACTATGACTTTAATGTTATATAAAACTTTTACTAATTGATTTGATATAAAATATCCCATAGTATTTCTTCCTTTCTATATATAAAGATCTATATCTGTATCTATACTATTTAATTTATTTAATTCATTTGTTAAATAATTAATATTATTATTTATTTCTTTTGTTATTTCTTCTTGTTCCATATTAGATAATATAGTTTTATATTTATCCATTTCTTTTAATAATTCATTATGTATTGTTAATAGATTTTTAATTTCCATATCACTTTTTATTCTTGTATGAGTAAATCTCGCTACTTTATTAAAAGCAAATTCACATCTAGTTAAATAATCTTCTTTAACTATTTCATTTTGTACTCTTTCTTCATGTCTTTCTAATGCATCTGGTAATTCTAATTCTTGTATTGCTTCTTCTTGCTCAGAAGTATCTAGATATTTAATACTTTTTGTTTCTTCTAATATAGGTGTTTCTTCTTTAACTGGTTCTAGTTTAACAGTTTTATTAATCTTTTCTATAAAAATAGTATCATTTAATAAATCTAATATTTCTACAGTAGTAGTTTTCTCTAATGATGCATTTTTTTCTTTTAAGAAATTATCTAATTCTGTTAATAAACTAATTGTATCTTCTGGTACATATTTTGGTTTAGGTGGTTCTAATTTTTCTAGACCAGCTAACTTTCTTAATTTAACTCTTGCTCTATATGCTCTTTGAGCAAGTTTCTTTCTTTCTCTTTTCTTTTCTTCTTTTTGGTATTCTTTTTGAATATCTTTTAAGATATCAATACATCTTTTAGTAGTATAGTAATTCTGTTCTACTTTAACTACTTTACTAGATGTATTTTGGTCTGATTTCCATTTTTCTTCTTCAATAAAGAATGGCTCAGAGAAATCAGCTATTGGGCCATATTTTTTTTCTAGTTTTATTTCATCTAATAATTTTTCTGCTAATGTTTTTCCTTCTTTATTTAGCATTTTATCTGCTGATTCATAAAATATAGCTGCATATCCACCTTGTTTATATGTTTTCTTTAATAATTTATCAAAATTAATTATTTCATTAATATTATTACATTTTACTAATACTTCATAGAATTTTTCTATTACTTGTTTTACTCTTTTTCTATCTCTTTTTAAATCTGCATATGCTAATGTATTTAAGAATGTATCACATGATTTATTTAAATCATAATTAGAGTTATTAGGACTAGGTCTATATTTTATTTCTAAGTATTTACTTTCTATTCCTTTATTTCTAGGTAATAGATTAGATACTTTTTGATATTTATATTTCATAGTAACTCCTTATTTAAATAATAACATTATGACAGATATTAATATTGTTACTATTATTGAAAAGATTATTAATTCATAATATTTATATTTATTATTTATTCTTATTACTATTAAGTTAACTATTATATCTAATGCTATACAAATAATAATACCTGATATATATGATAAATTATTTATTATTATATTACTTTCTTCTTGAATATTATTTCCTTTAGAGAATAAATATATAATAAATAGTTTTATAATACCTAAGATAATATTTATTGCTATTTTTATTTCTTCTCTATAATCTTTTTTAGGTTCTTTAGTGGGAGGATTAGTAGTTTGTTCTTCTTGTTCTTCTTTTTCTATTTCTTCTATTGTTTCTATATCCATTATTAATTCCTCCTATCTTTTTTATTATAACATATAAAAGAGAAGATTTATAATCTTCTCTTTTGTTCTTCTTGAATTTGCATTTGATATAATTTTAATCTTAATTCTTGATATTCTTGTTCTGGGTCTTTAGTTTGTGCATATGTTATTTCATGTTTCTTTTCAAATTTTTTATCTTCTATAAAAGGTAATATTACTATATCACTTTCATCCTTTAAACTTCTATATTTAGATACGGGCAAATAAGTACTATTACCAATATCTTCTCTTATATAATAATCTCCTATTTTTTTAGATGCCCCTGGTAGATTATGTCCATAACAGAAATACATTTCTGTATTTAGTGATGTATCTCCCTCTATAGCTTGTCTTAATATATCTAGATCACTTTTAATACCTAATTCTTGATATTTTTTATAATATTCTTGTAATCTTTTATATCTTTGAACTTCATCTAGTTCTTCTAATGCTTGTAGTTCTACTCTTGTTATAGGTAATGAATCTCTTATTGATAATAACATATTATATTTTTCACTTATTGTTTCCATATAATCCCCTCTTGGGTTTATATAATATATTAGTTTATTTTTTTTGTCAAAAAAAAGAATTCATAAAGAATTCTTAATAATCATATTGACTTGTTATACCGAAGTAAGATTCCATAGTAATCCAGTTACCACCATTATATAGAATAGTAGCTAGTTCTACTCCTACATATCTAAAATGCCATGATTCATACATATAACCTGTTTCACCTTGTTTACCTTTTGGATATCTTAAGATAAAGCCATATTTATAAGCATTTTCTGATAACCATTTAGCTTCTGGTGTACTATCGAATCCACTATTTATACATGCTTTTCCAGTTGCACATACGTCAAATGCTAAACCTGTTTGATGTTCTGAATTACCTGGTCTTGCTGAATAGGTATCCGCTTGGGCTTTACCACTTCTATTAACATAACCAGTATATAAACTTTTTTGTGTAGCATATGATCTAAATCCTGATTGATTCCACATATTATATCCTGCTTGTTTTGCTGCTGCAAACATTTCATTTGCTTTTGCTGTAACTGTTGCATTCATTCCTGGTGCATAACTTTCTGGTAAAGCATATGTTTTATTAGCTATTAAATAACCATCTACATAAGCAATACCATTTGTTACTGTTACTGTATGGCCATTAGAAGTTGGTCCTGCTAATGAAGGACTAGATCCTTCTGTTCTAAATGTATTTGTATTATTCGTATTATTATTAGGATTAGGTTGTGGTGTTGGTGCAGGAGCTGGTTTAGCTTTTACTGTTAAAGTAAAATCTTTTTTAGTTTCATTATTAGATGAATCTTTAGCAACATATTTTAAATTATATGTTCCTTCTTTATTAAAGTTATAGTCTCCTTCAACTGTTGCTTTAATAGTTTCTTTAGAATTATCTGTTACTTTAACGTTTTTAAGTAAATCTATTTTAGTTCCATTAGTTGTTTCTAATTTATCTTTATATTCTATTTCTGGTGGAGTTGTATCTACTATATTAATAGTTATTTTTATTTCTTTTTCTTCATCTTCTATTTTATCTTGTACTTTAATAATTAGTTCTTGTTCACCTAATTTAGTTGTATCTATTAATTCTTTTTCTGTTATTAATTCTCCATTTTCAATATCATGAATATAATCTGTATTATATTTTTCTTCACTATTTATTTCTATTTTTATATTATTATCTATTTTATAAGATAGTTCTTCTTTTGTTTCTTTTTGTTCTTCTTTAGAGCAACCTACTAATAGTAATAATACTATTATTAAACTTATTATTCTTTTTTTCATATACATCCCTCGGTGATATTGTATCATATTTTTAAGAAAAATTTAGTATTTTTATTATTATATGTTATAATACGTCCCATGGGGGAAGAATAGTATGAAAAAAAGAGAATTATTAGAAAAGATTTTAGTATTTTTAAGTGAAATTAATCCAGTAAGAGCTAAGAAATTAGCACGTCTTATGAAAGCATACGATACTGCTAATACTGATCAAGATAAGAAAGCTATTAATAAAAAGATATATGATTTTGTTTATGAGACTTTCTTTAAATTATTAAGTAAACCTGTTGCTGATAAGTTATTTGAATATAATTGTTCTATTAATGAATGTTGCTATAAATTAGAACATTATTATCAATATAGATGGTTAGTTGATGAAAGAGGAGCATTTATGCCTAGTTATGATGAAGAAGGTAATCCTATAAGAGTTAATGAAATACCTCGTTCTTATGTTGATGGTTATAAATTACCAGATGATAAAACACTTTCTATTGAATTAGTTGATTTTTATTTAGCTAATGAAAGAAGATTAGATAATATAAGTGATTTTATGGATAAGAAATTAGAATTAGTTACTTATCATTTAGATTTTAAAGATCCTAATATTTCTACTGAATTTACTGAACTTTTAATTAGTTATTTAGGTATAAGGAGATTATCTCTTAAAGAACAAACTAAGAGACCAAAAGACGGATTAAGTTTCCAGTAAAAAACTAGATATTATTATCTAGTTTTTTTCATTTAAATCTAATACCTCTATTTCTTCTTGAGGAGGTGCTGGTTGAGGAACTGGTTGTTGTCCATCAACTGGTTGTTGCATTGGTTGTTGTCCTTGTTGTGGTTGTTGTTGACCAGCAACCGGTTGCATTTGTTGTTGCGTAGGTTGTTTCTTTTTCTTTTTATTAATTGATACAGCTACAACAATTGCTAATAAAGTTAATAGAATTCCACCAACTAAGCAAGTAACAATTGTGTTTTTTATCTTTTCTTTTTTAGCTGCTACTGCTTCTCTATTTTTCTTTTGTTTTTCTGCTTCTTCTTTTAATGCTTTTTCTTGTTCAGTTAATTTTTCTTCTGAATCATCTACAATATCTTTAGGTGGTTCTACTTCTTCCTCTTCTTCTAATTTGTCAGTTAATAATCCATCTGTATATTCTATCCAGCCTTTATCGTCACCTATTTGTACATAATAATATGAAGCTGGTTTATCTCTATCTATAGGTTGTTCATTTTTATATAAATCTGAAAGAACTTTTATTCTTGTTCCTTCTTTAATAGTTAATAGAGATTGACCACCTATTCTATTATATAGTTTTGTTTCTTTTTGAACGTATTTTTTTACTGGTTTATCTAGAATTGGTAATACTTTATTACTATCTTTGTAATACCATAATTCTGAACAGTTTTTATATTCTAATAAGACATTACCTATTTTTTCTTCTGTATACCATGGAGATTCTATTATGGTATTTGGAGGTACTTTTGCACAAGTTAATTCTATTTCTTCAATAGTTATTAGTGATCCTCTATCTTTATAGTATAGTTGTGAATCACTTCCGTCTACCCATCCAGTTAATTCTCCACTACTAATATATATATATCCAGTATCAGGTATGTAGTATTCATATGTTCCTACTGTACCTGATTCTAGTGTTCCTTTTTCTTTATAGCCTTCTACTGGGCCTGCTAATACAGATACTCCTTTATAAGTAGCTACTTTAAATGCTATTTTAGTATCTGCTTTTTTTGCTATACTATCACTTGTTTTGAATTCTTCATCCAATTTTCTTACATCAGAAGATTTTACATAAATAGTTATTGGTGAATCTTTAATTGTTCCATATAGATATTTATCTTTACCTATTGTTTCTTCTTCTTGAACTATTATAATTGTTCCACTATCAACATGTTCATATAATCCTAATCTTTCTTCTTCATATGTATATGTATCAATACCTTTTGGTTCTACAACAATTACATCATATGAAACTGGTTCTACTGATGGTTCTTCTTCTGCGTTTATAATAAAGGGAGTTAATAATATTAATAATAGTATTAATATATTATTCTTTTTCTTCATCTTTTGTTTCTTTTTTTTCTTCTTTTGTTGCTTTTTCTACTTTATTTTCTTTTTTTCCCTTTTTATTAACAAGTAATAATGTTACAAGTGCTCCTAATGCTAGTGATACACCTGCTACTACACAAATAATAATTATTGTTTTAGAATCCATACTAGATTCTTTTGTTTCTTTATCTTTTTCTTTTTTATCTTCTTTTTTTTCTTCAGGTTCTTCTTCTACTTCTTTTTCAGGAACTTTAACTAATTCTTCTGTTAAATCAATTACATTTACTTTACTATCAAGTGGAACTGCAACCCATCCTTTTTGATTATTCGCTTCTACATAATAATATGTGTTATCTTCTTCTTCATATGGGAAAAAGTATGAATACTGTACTATTTCTGTGCCTGATTCTAATGTAGCTATTTTTTTACCTTTTGGCAAATCATATAAATCAGTTTTTTGAGTTATTTTTCCTTTATATCCATCTTGACCTAATAATGCAACATTGCCTGTTTTCATTGTTGCTATATTGTCTTTACAATCACCTTTTTCATATAATATTGAGCTGTTTCCATACATATCAGTATACCAATATTCTTTAATAATTGTTCCTGGTTCTAGTGTTCCACAACTTGTTTTAACTGTTTTTACTACTAAAGCTTCATCTCCCATATCACCAATTGAAGGATATTCATCTTCTATATCATCTTTTGATGAATAGTATGCATTTTTACCAATTGTATAAATCCAACCTTTTGTTCCTTTATATTCAACATAGCAATAGATTTTTATATTTGTAAATTCATCAAGTACTACATATTCAACAGTTAATTCTGTATTCGCTGGTACTTTTCCAATTTCTTCATATACTATTGATGGTCCTTTTCTTATTTCTAAGTCTTTATCACCAACAAGCACTTTTCTTTTTCTTATTTTTGTTACTCCTTCTGATTTTGGAGTTACTTCTTCTTCTTTTAACATTACATCAGATGCTTTTACATTTATGTTTTTTCCATCATTGTTTTTTACATTTAAATATACAGTTCCATTTATTGTTGATTCAAATTCTATTGTTAATATAGTATTTGTATCATAGTGACCTATTTTTATTAAATTATAGTCATAATAATCAATTCCATTTGGATTTGTTACAACGACATCATATTCTCTTGACATTGGCATTCCCATATCTGCTTTTACGATATATGGGATTAATAATAATATAAATAGTAATAAGCTTTTAACAATCTTTTTCATATATAACCTCTTTTATCTATTTTAATTATTTGCTTCTTTTTTTTTCTTTTTATTAACAAGTAATAATGTTACAAGTGCTCCTAATGCTAATGAAACACCTGCTACTACACAAATAATAATTATTGTTTTAGAATCTATACTAGATTCTTCTTTTTCTTCATCTTCTTCTTTTTCTTTTGGTTCTACATAATCTTTAACAAATTCAGAATTTTTTATTAAATCATCTGCTGTAATCCAATATTGTTTTTTATTATATTCTATATAGTAATAAAATTCTGCGTTCTGAGTAAATTGATTTTTTACAAATTGTTCTGTTATTAAAACATATTCTTTTCCTTCTGGAATAGTTTTTTCTGCTTTTTCAGGATTATTTCCAATGTTTTTATATATCTCTATTTCTTTTTTAGATTTATATACTTTCTTATGTAAATCTACTTCTGCAATATCATTTAATATTCTTAATTCTACATCACAATCTTTATATTTTACAGTTACTGTTTGAGGGTATATATCATCATACCATACATTTTTAAATTCATAGTTAGCTGGTATTGTTCCACATTTAGTTTCTTTTTCTACTGGTATTATATATGTTATTCCACCAAATTCTGTTCCTTCTTCTTCAGTGTTTATCCAACCTTTTACATCTTTTGTATCAATATAAATATATATTGGAGTTTGAGTTACATATTCAAATTCATATTCTCCTTTTTTTATAGTTCCTACTGTTTCGAAAGATTCTGATGGTCCTTTTTTTACTTCTAATTCTTTTGTTACTTTTATTTTTCTAAGTGTATATTGAGCTACTCCTTCAGCGTCTACACCAAATTCATCTTTTGTTACTACATCTTTTGATTTAATATAAACCCAATTATTATTATATTCTCCATATAAATATTCTTCTCCATTGTCGACCCATCCATATGTAATTGTTAGCTTGGTTCCTTTTTTTATAGTTCCTTTTGGATTACCATTATAATCGTAATAATATATTTCATCCTTTACAACTTCTACTTCATATTCTTTCATTGGTGGCAATCCCATATCTGCTTTTACGATATATGGGATTAATAATAATACTACTAATAATAAGCTTTTAATTATTTTTTTCATATATATTCCTTCCTTCATATTCTATTTATTATTTCTCCTATTAAATAAGATCCTAGATTTAATATTAATGATATTAAATAGGGATTTATTTTTTTATATTTTAATACTTTTTTATAGATAAATCCTTCTGTAATAACTGTTATTATTTCTAATATATATAGTGTTATGTTACTATAATATTTTCCATATCTAAATAATATTAATACTGGTATAGATACTACAATAGGATTAGTTAATATATTTACTAATAATATATTTATTAAATCTTTTTTAGCTTTTATTTTTAATATTAATGCTATTACTATTTCTATAATAATTGTACATATTAAGCATTTTAGCATTATAAATGGTAATTTATTTATTATCATTCTTTTTTACTTATTTCCTTTACTATAAATATTATAGTTAGTAATATTATTAATATCATTATTGCTAAATAAATATAAAATAATACTTTATGACCTATTATATAATTTTGATTAAATATATATTTCATTATGTATCACCTTCTTTTTTTAATACATAACTTAATAATATAGAACATAATATAGATACTATTATTATTAAGATTATATTTATTTTCATTGTTAATTTAATAAAGAAGATAGGTGCTGTTCCTAAGAATAGTCCTATGGTAGTAATACCAAATGCTAAACCTGGAGTATTCTTTAATACTGATACTAATATACCTAAAGTAATAGACATTGTCATTGAGAAGAACATTACTCCTATAATAGATATTAGCATATGATTATCTCCAAAACATAAGAATGGAATTGCTAATAAGGTAGAAAAGATTGCTACACGTCTAATTCCTATTCTATCTGATAAGATACCTCCTAGGGCTTTGCCAAAGCCCATCATAAAGAAAAATATTACATTTTGAATAGTTGTTTTATTCCATGATGTTGGTATTCCATATCCTATATATCCTCTCATTATTACTACAAAGAAAGCTATCAATACTATTAAATATGGGTTTATATTTTCTTTGACATAATTAAATTTTTTACAATTAGATTTATTTGTTATTTCAGTATCTGCTAATAAGATAAATGGAATCATTGATATGATTGGTATTAATAATATTAATGGAGATATTGCTGTTTTTGCAAGTAGTCTTCCTGTTATAACACCAAATGATCCTCCTGCTACAAAGATAGCTGATGGTGCTAATTTTCCATTAGATGTTTTTAATGTATTTTCTGCTCCTGCTACATGTAAGAATGCATTTCCTAAGCATAATATTATTAAAATAATATATACATCTATTTTAGTTAATCCATATAATAAATAAGTTATTAGTAAGAGAATAGTTCCTATTATACCCATATTTATTTTTGGATATTTATCACTTATGTATCCTATTAAACTTTGTGGTACAAATGCTACTCCATCATAGATAAATGGTATTAACCATACAAATCTAGAGTTATTAGTAACTCTTGATAAAAAGAAAAAACATACTATTTCTACTATAAAGTGTATATAGAAATATAGATATCCTGTATAATTCTTTTTCATAATACCTCCTATCATTTTTATTATATCATTATTTTCTATATTTAGATTTACCAAATCCTAATATTAAATAGAATAATGATGAAAATATTAATAGTCCTAATGCAAATAATATTCCATGTCCAAAATGTTTTGATAATTTATAATTTATTAATAGTATACTTATTCCTAATAATAGTAAGCCTATTAATGTTCCTATTATTGGTATAAATAATATTACTATAGAGAATACTATTATCCAGAAACTATAATGGACTATCTTACATAATGTATAATAATTATATATTGGTATTAAGGATTTCCATCCTGAAACACTTGCTTTTTCAAATATTCTCCATAATGCTATTACTTGTAATACATACATAATAATACTTATTGTAGATATATTTCCATTTTGATAATCTTTTATATTATTTAATAATTCAAATATATTTGGCATATTTATTCATTCCTCTTTTCGTAATCATATTTTTCTAATAATAGTCTTATTGATCTTGAATAACTATTTTCTGTTTTATAATCTGTACTCATTTCTGATTTTTTAGCAAATTGTTTTATATATCTATTTATAGATAAGTTACCAGATGGTCTTCTATACATTATATCATCACTATTTACTTGTCTTATTTGATAATATAGTTCTTTATTACTGTCTAGTATTTCTTTTATTTTATTAAAGTTATGATCTATTTCTATAAATATATGTATATAGTTTATATCAGGTATGTTATTAATATCTATAGTATTATAATTATTATCATATATTCTTATATTATAATTATTTAATTCTTTTAAATTATTTATTATTTTATTTTTATAATCTATATTAGATAAATAGAATGTTTTTAGATAGAATCTATTTGATTCTTGTTTTATTTCTTTTAATTCTTTATAGTTATAATTACAGAATTCTTCATAATTATTTATTGTACATTTATTATTAATTAGTTCTTGATATGTACTTAGATATTTATTATTTGAGAAATATAATATTTCATATATTCTAGTAAATACTTCATAATATGCTGCATAATTAGATATTATATCTTTAGAATAAATACCTGCTTCATATGTACAGAATACTGCATCTGATTCTTTATCTATTCCTTTAGCATGACATAATTCATGAGTTATATTATTTAATTCTGCAATAGGATTTAAATCATCCATTATATTAATAGAGAATGTTATATTACTAGTGTATCCTGTTGATTGAGTTGATTGATTATATGATATATTTCCATAATGAGTAGGATATATTCCTTTTAAGAATGGGTATTTATCTTTGATATTTTTTAAATTATTAATAGCTATTTTATTTATATTATTTAGTTCTATTTTATTATTAGTTCTTGGTATTAAATTAGAATATGTATCTACTTGATTATAGATATATTCTATATATTCATAAAAGAATTCTTCTTTATATTCTTTATATTTATATTCTGTTAAATAGAAGACATCTATATTAGATGATGTTGGTATTATATAGAATATAGTTATTTTTATTATAAATATACTTATTAATAGATTAAATATTATAAATAAGATATTTGATAATAGTTTATTAACTGTTTCTGCTTTATTAACTAAGACATATAATATATATGATAATAATACTAATAATGGGGTTATAAATAGAAATATATATTTAATAGTTATTGGTATATATTGTGTTATATAGAATAATAAACTATTTATAGGAGATATAATATTAAATACTATATAGTTTGCTATTTTTATATCATGTCTAGATATTAAGAGCATTATAAAAAATACTAACATTATTAGATAAGATATTATTATTATAATTTTAGATATTTTATTCTTCATAATATACTCCTATTATTTATTATATCATAATAAAAAGGACTAGATTAGTCCTTTTTTGTTTATTTTATTTCATATTCTATTAATTCATTATCTATTCCTATTAATATTTTATTATTATTTATAATAAAGTAATATTTATCAGTAGATGGTTCTGTTTCTAGATTTAATTCTATTTTATTTTGAATTACTTGTTTTTCTCCTTCTGTCAGATTAGATAGATTTAGATAATTATTTATATCAGATTCTTCTTTATAATATTGTGTATGATTATATATTAATTGCATTAAGAAAGAGAATTCTTTATCTTCTTCCCAACCATGACCATATTTTCTTTGATAGATAGTATTTATTATATTTAATACTTTTATTAGATATTCTTCTTCTTTTTTATCTTCATTATTAAATAGTTCTTCATTTAATAAGTCATTTGTATTGTTAATAAATTCTAAATATTCTTCATATTTAATACCATATTTATTCATTTCTAAGAATAAATTTGTTACTGATGAATTACTATAATAGATATCATTTAATTTTTGTTCTCCTATTATATAAGC
Source organism: Bacilli bacterium (assembly GCA_017541445.1). The sequence continues at coordinate 70,081 of JAFXZC010000012.1, read as the reverse complement.
AAGTAAATTATAGATGTTAGTTACATTAGTATTAGAATCTATACTAGTATTATAATATCTTGCTATATTAGTTTTAGTTCCTGCTATAGTAATAAATTTACTTATAGGTAATTTAATGGTTTTAGAACATTCTTCTATTTTATTAAGATATTTTCCATTTTCATAACATACAGTATATATTTCTTGTTTACCAGTAAGTCTACTTTTTATAAAATGCATTATTTCTTGATATATTATGTTTCTATCACTATTTTTTAATATTTTAATACATGTTATTCCATCATCATATGAACTAGTTGTTGTATTAGTATCTATTTGTTCTTCTATTTCTATAATCATTAATTCTTTTAATGAATTTATAAAACTATTTATATTTAGTTGTTCTTTATTTTTATATATTACTATATAACTATCTAGTAATTCTTTTTTATATGCTATTTTATTATTATTTATAATAGTATAAGCATATAGTTTAAATAAGTCTTTATCTTCATTAATTATATCTTTTATAGTATCTAGTTCATATTCTTCTATTACTTTATCTATATCTAGTTCTACTTCAGGAAAAGGATCTTCATTAGGATCTATTTCTTCTTTTTCTTCTTCCTCTTCAGGTTCTTCTTCATCTTCTTTTATTTCTTTTTTAGAAGTAGATTCTTCTTCTCCTTTAATAATATAATATGGAGTTTTTGGATTGTGTCTATTTATTATAGCTCCTACTATAACAAATAATATTATTATACCGATGATACTACATAATACTATGATAGTTCTTTTATCATCTTTTTTTTGTTCTTCTATTTCTATGTTTTTTTCTTCTTGATTCATAGTACCACCTATAATAATTATAAAATAAAAAGAAAAGTATTACTACTTTTCTATTTTTTGATTTACACTTCTAATGTAGGTCTTTTTATTGTATATATATTATTATCTATTTTATTCTTTTCTTCTTTTTTCTTTATAGAGTAACAGATGCTTAATGAAACTGGTAAAGGTAAGAATATTAAAGATAATATCATTATTACTTTGTTCATCTCAATCACCTATATTAATTATAGTATTAATTATTAATATAAGCAAATTTTAGTATTAAAATTTTATCTTTTTATTTAGATATAAAGATAATACTTTAGTATTATTTTTTAAATAGTATTCTTTTTCTTCATGTATATGTCCATGTATATGTAATGGGGTTTTATTTTTATATAGATAATATGTAATACCTTTTAAACCATTATGTACTGTATCTGTACTTTCTTCTAGATAAGCTTTATCATGAGTTACTAGTATATCAACTGGTTCTAATTTATCTAATATATTAATTGATTCTTCATGGGTATATAAACAACTAGATGGGGAATTTTTATATTTAAAACTACCTGCTAAACCAGCTATTTTTACTCCTTTTACTTCTATTACTTTTCCATTTATATCTGTAATATTAAAGCTATCAAATAGATGCCAGTGATCATGATTACCTAATATTCCATAGATAGGTATTGTTATAATACTAGTAATAGCTTCTAGATCTCCTGCGGAGTGATCTCCTAATAGAATACAACAATCACATTCATTAGCTTCTTTTATTTCTTCTTTCATTTTATCATTATATGCTAAATAGTTATGAGTATCTGCTATAAAATAAATTGTTATATGTTTATTAAATTGATTACAATAACCATATTTATTAAGTAGTTCTTCTTCATATGTAGATGGTTTATTATTAATATTATTTTCTTTTTTAAATATTTGTTTAAATATATTAATCAGACTCATCTTCTAATTCTTCCTCTTCTTCTTTTTCTAAATTATCAAACATTTCTTTCATAGTTGGATTATTTCTAGTTAGTTTTTTAATAGTTAAATCTTCTGCTTTATTATTAGCTAATCTTAAATTATCATCTGTTTTTAATAAGTTCTCTTTAGTTTTTTGTAAGTGTTCTATAGTTTTATCTATTTCTTCTATTGCTTTAGCAAATCTTTCACTAGCTAGTCTATAGTTTCTACTAAATCCTTCTTTAAATTGATTAATGTTTTCTTCGAAGTGAGTTATATCTATATTTTGATTCTTTATTAATTCTAATTCTTTTTTATATTCTAATGTTTTAGTAGATATATTTCTTATTAATGTTATTAATGGTATAAAGAATTGTGGTCTTATTACATACATTTTAGGATATAGATGTGATACATCTACTATTCCATCATTATAATATTCATTATCTATTTCTAGAAGAGATACTAAGACTGCGTATTCACAATTCTTTTCTTTTCTATCTTTATCTAATTCTTTTAAGAAGTCTTCATTTTTATGTTTAGTAGCGGTTTCATCTGCTTCATTTTTCATTTCAAACATAATAGATACTATTTCATTATGATCTTCATCATAATCTCTAAAGATAAAGTCTCCTTTAGAACCTGTTTTAGCATCATTATCTTTTTCAAAATAAGAATTTTTAAATAAAGGTCTTAATCTATTAAATTCTAATTGACAATGTTGTTCTAATGATTCACCTATCATTTTAGTAGATTGTTTTGATTTAAAATCTTTATAATATGCTATTTGTTCATCTTTATCTTTTAATTTAGTTTCATATGTTTCTTTTAATGTTTTTTCTTTTAATTCATTTTCTGTTTTTAAGTTATCTATTTTATTTTCTAAATTAATTAATTCTATTTTTTTATTATTTAGTTCTTCATTATATTCTTTTTCTATTTTATTTTTAGTATTCTCTTCTATATTCTTTAGATTATTTTTTAATTCTATTATTTCTAAGTCTTTTTTATTTTGTTCTTCTTTTAAATGTGCTTCTAAGAGTTTTATTTCATTTTGTTTATCTTTAGTAGTTTGTTCTTCTATCTTTTTTAGTTCTTCATTAAATTCTTTATCTCTTATTTGTTTAATAATAGATGCATAATCATTTTCATCTATTTGGAATACTTTTCCACAATTAGGACATTTTATTTCGTTCATATAAGGACTACTCCCTTCAATTTTATTATATCATAAGGGGAGGAAAATTTGATATATATGCTGCTTTTTGGTATAATTATAGTCGTTGAAAGGGAGTAGTCCTTCAATGTACTGATGCGTCAATTGGTTTCACCCGCATCAGTAGAATAGATTTTTATCTATTTGGACAAGACTTTTGATATAAAGGTCTTGTCTTTTTTGTGCTTTACTTTACCATGCAAGGCCTTTATTAAAATTTTTCAATAAGGGGGAATGAGTAATGGATAAAGTAAACGTATTTTTAGGAGGAACATGTGGTGACTCTACTTGGAGAAGTGAATTAATACCACAATTAGGAGAACGTGTTGAGTTTTTCAACCCTCAACTACCTCCAGGAGCATGGAATGAAGAAGCTCAAAAGGTTGAAGACTTTCATAGGGAGACTGATGACATATGTGTATATGTTATTACTCCTGAGGGAGAAGGTTTCTATAGCTTCGTAGAAGTTACTGATGATAGTAATAAGAGACCTGAAAGAACTGTACTTTGTGTACTAACAGAAGCAAATGGTAAGAAGTTTGAAGGACATATGTTAAAGTGTGCTCTTAAAACTATGAAACTAGTTGCTAAAAATGGTGTTATTGTAGTTGATAGCTTGGAAGCTTTAGCTCAATACTTAAATACTGTTCAACCTCAAGTTAAGCCTACTATGTAAAAAAAGAGAGTTATTTATAACTCTCTTTTTATTTTTAATAACAAGATCCTGTTAATGTATTTGTTACAGCACAACCGCCGTCTGCATTATGAACATCAATATGTCCTGATGAGTATACATTAGGATTGAATCCAGCTACGTTACATGTTGTAATACTAGTACTTGCTGTACAATTAGATCCAAATATTCCAACTAAATAATCTGATGAAGATTGATAATTAAAGCTTGTATTAGACAAGAAATAATAATTATTGTTATATACAAAACCTAAACTATTTTCTATAATTAAATCATTTGATATTTTATGTTTTAAGAAATATGGTTTTCCAGTTGAATTATATAATTCTTGATATGAACTATAAAAGCCATCATAATCATTTACTGAACTATTTAATGGTACATTATCATTTAATGAATATAAGTAATGACTTCTTGATATAGCACTATTATCTGCTTGAATATAAGATATATTAAAATCAAATTTTAATTGTTGATTAGTAGTTGGCATTGCTGATGCATCTATATCTGTTTTATATTCTACTCTTACTCTTATTGTATCTGTTTCTCCTACATTTAAAGCTTGTAGGTTAGTTATTTGTTCTCCATCATAATATTCTACTAAGTAATCTAAATAATCTGGTGGTGTAGTCATATCTACATCATTTAATTTTGAAGATATAGATCCAATCATTGCATTAATTGTTCCTCTATTATTAACATTAAAGGTAAATTCAAATGCATCTCCTGGTTTTGATAATGTTATTTCATATTCTACATTATTACCATTAATAGTAGGTCCTGAAGTTGGTGTTACTCCACCTGCTTTAACACTTACATGATCTAAGTATAAATTCCATCTAGCTCCTGCTATATTAGTTCTACCATTTACTCTATATTGGGCATTTAATACAGCATATCCTATACTTATAAATAGTAATAACAATACAATTAATATGATATATTTTTGTTTTTTTCTTATCATACTATCACCTAGAATAATATTATCATTTTATGTAAATTAATTCAATAAAAAAGAAGAAATACTTCTTCTAATTTAATTGTATTCCCTCTTTATATAAGTAATTATCGATATATGTTTCTATATTTCCATCTAATGGAACATTACTTGATTCATATATTGGATAATATTGATTATCTAGTAATTCTATTCCTAAACTTAAATAATATGTTCTATTATTAGATTTAATATTAATACTTATTATATGTGTTGGTACTTTATATTCTTGATTATTTAAATAGTTTAATAATCCTTTATAGAATTCTATAAAATAATTTAATTCTTCTTTATTATTTATAACAAATGAATCTATATCACATTTTGTTTCATTATTACGATTTATTTCATAACATAATCTTTCATTATAATTAATAATCTTTTCATATTCAGTTATATAATATTCAAATATCTTTTCTGAATAGTTAGATGTCATTTGATATTCTTCTTCTGTACAAGTTGCATCAAATGTTTCTGTACAATGTAATGAAGATGTTGTTTCAAATTCAAGATCTAATCCTTTTAATTTTAATAATAAAGTTCTTTTATCTACTTCTCTATCTTCTTCATTCTTTTCTAATATTTTTTCTAATATATATTTATTTTTTAAGTCACATTTTTGTTCTGTTCTAGGATTACATATTAAATCATCTGTATATTCTCTTAGTTCTTCTTCTGTATGTAGTTCTCCTTTAATACCACAACTACTTAGTAATAAGAATAAGAATAGTACTATTATTATTTTAATCTTTTTCATATTATTCTCCTTCTATCTTACATACATAGTAAGTATTTCTACTATCTGTTATTATTATGGTATCTTTATCTATTTTATTATCTATAACACCTATTGAATATTTTTTATCAAATGCTTTTTCTTCATGTTCTTTATTATTTATTTTATATTCTTCTGTAGATGCAAATACTAAATTATAATATGTTATTGAATAATTAGGATACTCTATAGGATTATTCTTTTGAGTTATTGCATATTTTCCTGTTGCGTAATTCTTATTATATGAATTATAGTCTCCTATTTTATATTTATTATTATTTTTTAATTCTAATGTTAATTTATAATCTCCTATTCTACTTGGATTATAGCAATTCCATTTGCCTATTAAATCATCTATGTCAGTTATACTTGAATCATAATTAACTTTATAATAAGTTTCTTGTTTTTCTCTAGCAGTTTTTTCTGGTAATGAGAAATCATGACTAAATAATGCATTAATAGCTAGGCCAAATATTACTACTATTACTATTGTTATTAATAATTCTATAATACTTAATACTAAACTAATAATATTCATTATTAAGCCTGCATTAGTTTTATTTGTTTCTTTTTTAGCTTTTTTAGATATTATTATACCTATTATAGATAATGGTATTGATATAAAGAATAAAACAAAGTTAAATACTAATGATATTATTCCTATTATTAAACCTGCTATTTCTTTTTTATTTGTTTCTGGTGGTGTAAATTGTTGATTATTTAAAGGTTGTCCACAATATTGGCAAAAATTGCCACTTTTAGTTTCTTTTCCACATTTAGTACAATACATTTTAATACTCCTATTCTATTTTTATTATAGTATTATTTTAAAAAAAAATAAAAGATATTAATTATATCTTTTACATTCTATTTATATTTACTTTTTCTAGTATAGGTCCTATATAAGGTTTATCTAATCTAGGTGAGAATATATATTCTAATTCTTTTAATATTTCTTTTTCTAGATGTAATGCATGTAATGCTGCATTTAATGATTCTTTTGGTGAACAGAAATTAAATCTTTCATCTTGTGTTAATAAATATAAAGACATTATTGCATATACTAATATATCATTATCTTGTAAACACATAGATGATGTTCCATATGTATAATATAAACATCCTGCTCTATCTGGTATTAGATCAAATATATGATGTTTATATTGATAATTATCTGTATCTATAAATATTGGTTCTTCATTTTCATTTACTAAGATATTATTTTGTTTTATATCTCCTAATATTATTTGTTGTTGATGTAATCTTTGAATACATTTATCTGCTTTAATAAGATATTGTATTATTTTATTTTTATCTATTAAGGTAGGTAAATCATCAAAATCTGTTAATTGATAGTGTTTTTTTACTAGAGGTAAATAGATACCTACTATATCTATTCCATTGAATGTTACAAATCCTAAAGGGAATGCACAGTTAGGATCTCTTAATGTAGATATCATATCTTTTAATTTTAATAGTTTTCTTCTATATTTAGATTGGGAATTAGCTACTCTTATTTTAGTAAATATTTTTAATGCTATTTCATCATTATATTTATATATATAACCTTCGTCACCAGTTCCTATTAAAGGATATCTAGTACCTAGGTCATTTTGATGTATTTGTAATGTTTTTGCCATAATAATCCCCTTTTCGATGCATTATTATAGCATTTTTTAGGTATTTTATAAAATTTTTGTATATATTTTGTTTAGTTTATAGTATTATATATCTCGGTGATGGGGATGGATTTGGTTAGTGTTAATGAAGCATTAAAATTATTTAATTTAGAATTAACTGATAGTTATGATATTATTAATCATAATGATAATAGTAGAAGTACTTTAGTATCAGTTAAAGGTAATTATGAATATGATTTTGTATTTAATGGTATAGATCATAAAATGATTATTAATAAAGATTATATTCTTATTAGTAATAGTAATAGTGAATATTTTATATTTAGTAGAGTTGGTTTTTCATATGATAAGAAGATTGGTAATAGTTCAGTAAATAGCGATCAAGTTACTATTCAACCTAAGTTAATGTCTTTTTATAGTAGAAGTGATTTAAAAGATGGTAATAGTTATTGTATTGGTTTTAAAGCTAATTTAAATGGTAATAGATTTACTTATGGTGATATTAAAGAAAAGATGGATCTTGTTTCTGTTCAAATAATAGATTCTATTATTGATAGAAATAAACGTGGTACTAATATTGTTACTACTAAGAGAATATATGAAAATGAGAGATTAACTCAAACAGGTGTTAGTAGTGATATTAGTGAACTTAATATACATGATTATATATTAAATGAATTATGTAATAGTGGTTATATTATTGGTTTATTACATAGATTAGAAGCTTTATTACCTGGTATTACTTTATATTTAGGTAGTATTAATAGTAATGTTTTAAAGATTAAGAATGAAGAAATAGAGAAAAAAATATCTAATAATTAGATATTTTTTTTATTATTATGGTAAAATTAATATAGAAAGTATGTGTATATTATGAATGATAATATAGAAAGTTATAAGAATAGAATTAGTGAATGTTTATTAGATTTAAAGAATGGTATTGCAGATTATACTATTATTGAAGAATTAGATTCTATTTTAATTAAATTAAAAGGTATGGATAGTGATGGTTCTTTATCTGGATATATTAATGCTACTTATGCTTCTGTTAATTATCATAGAGATTATTGTTATAGAAATTATAATATTGCTTTAGAATGTAATTCTTATATTAATAGTGGTAATAAAGTAGATAGATTAAAGAATTTATTAACTTTATATAAGATGGATTATTCTAAAATAGATTTAAATAGTGTTATTAATATTACTTGTGTTACTGATAATATTGTTGTTATACATACTAATAATGGTAGAGAGATATTAATTACTCATGATGTAGTTCCTTTAAATGAGAAAGAAAGAATTATAGATAAATTAAATGTTAAGAGTAAGTTAAATAAATTATCTTTCTTAATTATATTAGTTTTAATACTTATTGTATTTTTAATATATTATTTTGTTAAATTATAAAAAGATACTTATTAGTATCTTTTTTATTTATATAATATTAATGATTCAAAATTATGTTCTTTATCTTCTGATATTATTGGATATGCATTAAATAGTTTTGATTCTTTATTATTATTTATTATTATATTTGATGCTTCTTTTGCATCAAATAATGTTGTATATCCATTTGCTATAAAGATAAATATAATATTATTACTTTTTATAGTATTTAATTCTTTTATATAGTCTTCTTTATTATTGGTTTTTATATACTTATAAGACCATGAACCAGTATTATTTAATTCTTTATTTAGATCATATAGATCTATTGTTATAAAACCTCCATATTGATATGAATATAATAATGCATTATATATTTTATCTATTTCATTTAAATCTTCTACATAGATAGTTGTTAATTCATTATTTAGTTCTTCTTTATTATTAGTGAAATATATATCAAATTCATGTTCTTTATCTGGTTGGAAACCAATTGCATTTAATGTTTTTTTTATCATAATATCATCCCTTTTGTATTATATCATATTATATTAATAAAAAACGACGAGTTTCGTCGTTTTTATTCTTCTTCATCTATTTCTATATCAATAGATAGTTCTGGATCATCATCATCTTCATCCATATAGTCTTCTAAATCAATAGTTTTTATTTCTTTATCAGCACCTATATTATCTATATCTATTAATAGATCTAATAATTCATCATCCATTTTGTTGACTCCTTTTTTTTACTAATTTTATTTGTTCATATTGTTTTAATGCTTGTTGTTTATCTTTATTTCTTTTTAATAATTCATATAATTCTAATGTTTCATCAGATAATTTTGCATAAGCATCTAATATTTCTTTTTCTTTTTTATCTTTTAAATTAATTGATTCTTTTTCCATATTAGTATCCTTTCTACATTGTTATAGATGATATAGTTTCTTCATATTCTTGAGGTAATGATATTGTATTATCTATTCTATTTTTATATTCTTCAAATAATTGTTGTAATTGTGCAATACTATTAATTAAATCAATTGGTGGAGTCATTTTTTGTGCTTTATGAGATGCTGCATAACTATGTTGTTCATTTATTAATAATTCTATTAATGTAAATATTTGTTTTCCTATTAATTCTTTTTGTTCTTTATTATATTGTTCTATATTATTAATATTATTTTTTACATAGTTAATTATTCTTTGATAGAATTCTTGAATAGAAGTAGAACTAAATATATCATGGTATTCTGCATGTTGTTGTCCATCAAACATACGACATCCTACTCCATTATTCATATATCTTAAGAATAATTCTTTTAATACTTCTAAATCTCCTGTTTTATTAAATGCTTCTTCTAGTTGATCACATTTAAATTTTTCTCTTTTGGCAAATTTTAATCTATCTACTATTACTATTGGTATATTAAAATCAGAAGCTGCTTGGAGACACATTTGATAATATTCATTATTTGGATCAAAATTATTTTTATTATCAATACTATCTACTACATATACTATATAATTAGGTAATCTTTTATAAGATATTCCTTGATTATTTCTTCTTTCTAAGACCATTTCATTATGATTATGTCTTGTTGAATTAATCATAGATCTTGGGGGTAAGAAATTATATGCTTTATGGACTGATGTTGAGAAACTATTTATTGCTTGATCTGAAAATAAGTCATAATTACCAGATAATAACAATGCACTTTCTTCATATTCTGAGAAACCTAATATTGGTCCATTTGGTCTTACTGTTGCTATTTGATCATTACCTATATAACTTGTACATATTCCATGGTAAGCTATTTTAGGTCTATTCCAATCATCTTGGAAGTTTTCTGGTCTTGACCATTCTCTATAAGCTCCTAATCCATGTACTTGTAAATTAAAGTCTTCATTTATTTCATACATTTGGATATGTTGTCCATTATAAGTAACATTTTGTAATTCTGGTCGTTTTGTTTTATCTTCTTCTTTTAATTTATATAATGTTTTGTTATATAATTGTGCATATTGTTTTCTTATTGCTGATTCTAATGATAATGATGTATAAAAATCATTATCTATTTTGGGTATATTAGGATTATTTTCATATGTAGTAAATAATACTTTTAATGTTTCTAAATCATTTTCTCCTAATATATTACTTAGTAATTTTAAAATATTTACTATATTCTTATTTAGTCCTTCTTTTTGTAAATCATCTATATTACCTGTTACTGGTACATATCTTGTTACTATAAATAAAGCCATTTCATAATCTATTCCAAAATATCTTTCTATTACTGCTCTTTGTAGTGAGTTTAAATCCATATCAGGTAAATGTTGTTCTATATTTTTAAAATATGATTCTTTTTTTTCTTTAAAGTTAACATCTATTAAATCATTAATACTTGTTATATTAAATATATTTTGTCTTCTTTGTAATATTATTAACAGATTTTTTAATTGTTCTTCATTTAAGGTATCTATAGATATATTAGTTAATAATTCTTTATAGTTTTCTATATTATTTAATACTTTTTCCATTAAACTAGATAAATCTATATTAGGATTTTTTATCTTTTTTATTATATTACTAAATGTTTTTATTAGAGATGGATCTAATTTAACTATTTTATTTTGTATATCTGGATATAATGTTATTGTTCCTAATAAAGATATATCTAATGTATCTATTTTTAATATATTAAAATCTAATGTTCTAAATAATTCATCATTCTTTTGATATAGATACATTAATTTATATTTTAACATTTCTTTATCCATATTTAATTGAGATGCTAACTTAGTAATATATTCTTCTTTATTAAAATATGGTCCTATATTTATTTTTTTTATTAAATCTAATCTATTTTCTTCTATTAATAATTTATATATTGGTTCATTTTTATCTATATCCCATAAATAGAATCCTGTTCTTCTTTCTATATAATTTAAGAATAATTCTTTATGTTCTTTTATTACTTCATCTGTTAAATCAGGATATAAATGTCTTAGATTAAATCTTATTGTTAATGATGGATCTTTTGATGTTACATATTCAAATAAATCTCTATTTGTTTCCCATGAGTATGATAGTATTGGATTATTTTTAATAAATTCTATTATTTCTGGACCTAATTCTTCTATAAATTCTTTTGTAGGTGTTGGATATATATGAGACATTAAAAATTTTGATAATAATGTTTTATCTTGTTGTTTAACTAAATCAAATAAATATTTATTTGTATTTAATTCACTTATTCTATCATGTGTTTGAATATATTTTATTAATAATGGTAGATTCTTTTCTAAGACATCGGCAGTTGCATATTCAAATATTACACCTAGATCAAATTTAGATGCTAAGTCCATATCTCTTTGTGATACATATTCTAATAAGACTTTATTTCTACGCCAATAATATGGTATTTCTTTTACTTTTAAATATTCTATTATTGCTTCACCATATTGATCTAGTAATTCTTTATCAAATGTTTGATTAGTATTAAATATTTTTTCTATATCAAAATATTTAAATAATGCAGGTCTCTTTTTTGCTATAAGTTGAAATAATTCTCTAGATGGTTCCCAAGTACTATAACTATGGATACTTAAATAACCTATAATAGCATCACCATATTCTGATATTATTTCTGGTGTTAATGTTGGTATTAAAGTATTTAAAGAAAATTTATATAATTGAGATGGATCATGTTTTTTTACATAATCAAATAATACTTGATTAGTAGATAGTGATATATATAAATCTGGGCTATTTCTTATATTTTCTAATATTATATCTCCTATTTGATTAAGTAATTCTTCATTTATATCTAGATTTAATATGAATTGTATGTCAAAGTTTTTTAATAATTTAGGGTTATTTTTTATTATGTAATTTATTAATAATTCACTACGATACCAAGAAGAAAAAGTTGTTATTTTATTATTAGATATATATTCTAATATTAAATTTCCATATTTATTTAGTATTTCTTCATTTATATCAAAGAATACTCTTTCTAATTGTAATTTATTTAATAAAGTAGGTTCATTATTATATATGTATTCAAATAATTCTATACTAGAAGTTATTTCATATGGTATTTCTTTATCTGTTTTTAATAAGTTTAATATATGAGGAAGTGCTACTTCTATTATTCTTGATGGTAGATTACATCCACATATAAATGAAAATAATTTATCATCTTGTAAAGTCATTAAGATAATTTTTTCTGTTTGGGCTATTTCTCCTAATAATTCATTGGCTTCTGAATCATTTAGAAGTTCTTCTCCGCCTTCTAATTCTCTTACATCTCCATTTGAGCAGAGATAGTTAAATAAGTTTATTACTCTATGACAAAAAGAATCATCTTGGATGATATTTTTATTTTGCTTAAACAGATTTATTATTTCTCTTATTTCTGCTATTGTCATATTATTCTTCCTTATTATATTTTTATTTTATCATTATTAAATATAAAATAAAAGATAGGTATACCCTATCTTTACTCTACTATATATGGATTATCTATAGTACCTATAGTTCCTTCTTTATATTTAATATTACTTTTTAATACTATTGAAGGTCTTATTCCATCTAAATTACCTGAATGTGCCCATAATGAACCATTTTCTTGTATTACAAAGACACTTGGATATACTGAGTTTAATCTACTTGGTGTCATTGTCCATTGTGGAGATCCAGTTTTTAAATAATAATCTGTTTCTACATTCCATACAGCACCAGCTAGTGCTACTTCATCTGCTGTTAATAATGCTATTGGATATGTTAATTCTCCATTACCATTTTCGTTACTTACAGTAAATTTATCATTATCATTACTACATACTACACTTGGTGTTTTATTAATATTTAATCTATATCTTCCATTATAATTAGTAGCATTAGTACTATATCCTTCTCCAGGACTATCTGGTGCTATACTTCTATCATTACACCATATACTATCTTCTAAATAGTTACTATATCCTATTAAGTTATTAGTATACCATTCATCTATTATAGTTTTTATATTAGAATCATTTATATTACTATGTGCATTTTCATAACTATCTGCTTCTGGAGTTCCATATTTATATCCTACATATGTATTATCTTTATTATATAAGCTATATTTATCTTTAGTTATTTCTGTTAAGTCTAATGTATTATTACATGTATTATTATTAGGTTCTCCATTATATACTAATTTAATTCCTCCTAATTCTGTTGTTCTTACTATTTTCCAACAGAAACTGGCAAATATTACATTATTATTATTTATATTTCCTCTATAAAAATAAATAGGATTAGTATTATTTTCTGTTCCTGATAAAGTATATATTCCTGTTCCTTCTCCTGTACTATAATCTAGATTAGTACTTAGTTCTGTATTCTTATTAATACTATTTATTAATAAAGATGAAGGTATTATATTTATTTTAGAATTAATAGTTATTGTTTCTTTATTAGTAGCATATATTACTATTGGTATTAATAATATTATTAATATTAAATATTTTGGTACTTTAATATTCTTTAAGATCATAAATAATACTATACTTATTACTAAGATAAATACTATTAAGATAATATGATCTTTAGTATTAGGATTATCCATTTTATTTAAATTAGTAGTTAGTGTTTTTTTATGTTCATATTTTCCATTAGTATATGTTTCATATTCTTTTTTATATTCTACTTTTAATTCTATAGTATTTATTCTATTAGCTATTATATTAGTATCTGATAATATAGTATATTCTATATTATCATCATTAGTAAGTTTTTCTATTTCATAATTATCATTAGTATTATTATTTATATCTATTTGATATATTATATAATCACCTACTGTATTCATTGTTAAATCTAAATCTATATTAGTACAATTTAATGTTGGTTTATTATTTTCTATTACATTTTTATTATCTTTTATTTTTATATCTTTTATTTCTAAGTTACATTCTTCTGCATATGTAATAAATGGTATTAATAATATAATTATAAATAATATTTTTTTCATATTATCACCTCTTATGGAGTTGGAGTAAATGTTCCGTTATTCCATGTACCTTGTACCTTAGTAAACTCTGGATGAATTGGAGTTTCTGTAAACATATTAGTATAGATTGCTGATGAATTAATATTCCAATCTTTAATTGCTGAGACATCTTCTATACTGCTTAAAACAGCGAAAGATGCATTAAAGTCTTCAACATTTGATACGTTCCAATTTTCTAATCCTTCTAAAGAGTGAAGTGATGAACAAATACTAAATATATGAGACATATCTACAACACTTGATGTATTCCAATTACTTAATCCATTTAGTGAAGAGAGATTATTTGCGCCTGAAAATAAGCCTGCCATACTTTGAACATTTGAAACATCCCAATTTTCGAGATATTTTGTATCACTCAATCCTAGATTTCCCCAAAATATCCTTTCCATTATTACAACACTAGAAGTATTAATGTATTTTAAGAATTCATAGTCTTCGATAACTTGGTTGTTATATAATAAACTTTCCATATCTGTTACTTTACTTGTGTCGAATTTTTCTGAAAGGACTATTCTTTTTAAAACACCAGCATTTCCTGTTGCATTAATAGTCATTAAGAACATTCCATTCATATCTTTTAATGACTTGGTATTCCACTTGCTTAAATCTATTTCTTCTAAAGCAAAACAACTAGCAAATGCATATTTAAATGTTTCTACATTTGATACATCCCAATTTTTTATACCATCAACGTTTACTAATGAAATATCACCAAATACTAATTTTTCCATATTTTTAACTTTTGATGTATTCCAATTAGCAATACCATCTAAATTAGTTAATTCACTATTATTTGAAAATAAAGTATCAAATGATTCAATATTACTAGTATTCCATTTAGATATATCATCAACATTTTCTAAAGAGTTACGTGAAAAAACATAACTTAAATTTGTTGTATTAGATACATCAAATTTTTCTAATCCTTCTATATTCTTTAGTTTAGACATTAAAATAAACATATAAGATGCATCTTCATTTAATGATGGTGTATCATCTTCACTCCACCAATACATTGTTCCATTATCAAACCACATATATATTGGATATGGTGAGTTGTCAGCTGACATTATGTGTTCTGCTGTTTTATTTTCTTCAGTTGGTTCTGTCTCTGAATATTTTATAGCTTTTATTTTCGAATTTACTTTTAAATAAGGTGTATCTGTAGATGTTATGGTTGTTCCAGCAAGTGTTTTCATCTTAACGTTTGCTTCTGCACCAGGTAAAAATATTGCTTCTTTTGCATCTATTTCTAATTCTGTATTAACATTTAAAGTACATGTACATACTGCTTTTACTATTTGTGTTGTTATTAAGAATGTAATTATTAACATTGTAGTTAATTTTGCTTTTTTGTATTTTCTTAATAATACAATAGTAATTATTAGAGATAGTATTAGAATACCTAGATAAATTAACACCTTATCATTTGTATTTGGATTAGTTATGGCATTAACAACTTCTTCTATTATAGTTTTTACTTCTTCCTCTTTTTGAAGATTAAATGTTACTTTTGGTTGAGTTGTTACTGTTCCGTTTGTAAGACTTTCTGTAGCAGGTTTAGTTGCATAATGAACTTTTAAATATATAGTCTTACTCTCTCCTGCTTTTACTACATCTGAATTATCTTCATAAGTAATATCATAATTTAAATAATCTGTAGATAAAGATGATTGATCAAATACATAATCTTGATTAGAAGTATTCTTTATTACTACTTTGTATGTTGCATTATCATCTATTACATTAGCTTTTAAACCTAAATTAATACTATTATTATCTGTTGAAGGTTCAATAGTTTGTTCTATATTACCTTGTGTAGAATCTAATGTAATAGATTCTATTTGAATATCATTTTGGGAACATGATTCTTCTGCATAGACATAGAATGGTATTAATAATAAAAGTATAAATATTAATATCTTTTTCATACTATCACCCTATTTTGATTATATCATATATATTATTATTTAGTGTTATAATTATTATGGTGATAATATGACTAGTGGGTATGAATTAAGTACTGCTATTACTAATTTATTTATATTTATTACTAGTATATTTATCTTTATTAAAGTTAAAAATAATAATAGATGGAATTTATTTTATTTATTTTTAATATTAGATTCTTTTATGGGTATTATAGTACATGGTATTAGTATGAGTAATAATATTAATAATATATTATGGATTATATTATATATATTATTTAGTATTACTTTTAATTTATTATTATATATATTTTGTAATATGAAGTTAAAGAATGTTTTTATATTAAGTATTTTAATATTTATTATTATGTTTATTATATTTAGTATTTCTATTAAGTATAATATTAAGAATTTAGATAATATTGTTATATTATTATATGCTTTATTATTAGTATTAATTAGTTTATATAATATTATTAAGAGTAATTATATATATAAATATTATTATATTATAGGTATTATTATTCAGATAATAGGTATTATACCTATATTTATTAAATTAAATATAGGGTATTTTAATTATAATGGTATATGTCATATATTTAGTAATATTACTATTATATTATTATATTTAGGTATTAAAAAAGAGAACATATAATGTTCTTTTTTTATTTAAAATTTATTCTTTTTTCTTCTATTACTAATGGTCTTTTCATTAGTCTTATATTAATATTTAATATATATTCACCTAAGAATCCTATAAAGAATAATAATATAGAGCCCATAAAGAATAATCCTATTAATACAGGTGCTATTCCTGCTAAGAATCTATCCCAGAATATTAATTTCATTATTAAGTATACTAAACCTATTATAAAGCTTATAAATGCTAATATAAAACCACTTATAGTTGCTAGACGCATTATTCCTTTTGTATATGATGTTATTCCTACCATACCTGCATCATATAATGAATACCAATTATTTTTTGATTTTCCATTTTTTCTTTTTGGTTGAGTATATGGTATTTCTTTTCTATTAAAACCTAATTCTGCTACTATGCCTCTTAAGTATGGTTGACTATCATCTAATGTTTTTAAGATATTAATAAAGTCTTTATCATATAATCCAAAGCCTGTAAAATGTTCTATTTGTTCTACTGACGAGAATTTTTTTATTATTTTGTAGTAACATGTTCTAAAGAAATAGACTATTTTATTTTCTTTACTTTTATTTTTTATACCTATTACTATTTTATAGCCATTTTCCCATTCTTTTACAAATTTATGTATCATATCTATTGGATCTTGGAAATCAGCACATAATAGAATAGTTGCATCTCCAGTAGTTTGCATTAATCCATAATATGGGGAATTAAATTGGCCAAAGTTTTTTATATTAAAAATTGCTTTTATATGTTTATCTGTTTTACATACTTCTTTTATTATATCTCTTGTTTTATCTAGAGAATAATTATCTATAAAGATTATTTCATATGCATAGTTAGGTAGATTCTTTTTAAATTCTTCTTTAATAGATTTACATAATGGTTTTATATTATCTTCTTCATTATATGTTGGTATTAGTATACTTATTGTTTTCATATTATGATCTCTTTTCTACTATTTCTTTTATTCCCTCTTTAAATTCTATTTGTGGTTGCCAATTAATTGCTTTTTCTAATTTAGTTATAGATGGATTTATATTAAGTATTCCTGATGCAGGATATGGTATTTCTCCATAATTAATAATACTTTTTGTTTTTAATATTTTAGACATTTCATCTATATATTCTTTTAATATTCTTGTATCATTACTACCAAAGTTATATACTCCACTATTAGTTGTTTCTTGTAATAATATTAATGCTTTAATAGCATCTTTAATATTTAAGAAGTTCCATTTTTGAATACATTCTGTTAGATTAAGTGGTTCTCCTTTTAGCATTTTATCTATAGAACTCATTATTAGTGTATTTTCATAATCACCTATTCCATATAAACTAAAATATCTTGGTTCTATTAATATAATATTATTTCTTTTACAATATGTTTTTGCATATTTATAGAATTTTAATTTATAGATTCCATATTTTGTATTTGGTTTTTCTTTAGTTTCTTCTGTAATTATTTCATTATGCATTCCATATTCTGCTTGAGAACCTGCTGTTATAAATGTATTACATTTTAATTTTTTAGCTATTTGTAATGTTTTAATAGAGTTTATATAATTTTCTTTTTGAAGAGTTTCATCTTCTCTAGTAGATCCTCTTGTTCCATTCCATGCTAAATGGTAGAAGATATCACATTTAATATTTATATGTTTTGGTAATTCTTTTATTTCATCCATATTTAATTCTATTATTTTTATATTATTAAATTCATTTAATAGATGTTTATTTTTAGAATTTTTTCTTATTATAGCTATTATATTATAATCATATTTTATTAGTTCTCTTATTAAATTTATTCCTATAAAACTAGTAGCTCCTGTTATATATATGTTTTTCATATTTATTCTCCATTTAGCATTTTAATAGCTTCTTTAACTATTCCTTCTGTATCATAACCATATTTATTATATAGATATTTTGCATGACCTATTGTTTCGTATGTATCTGGTATACCTAATATTTTAAATTTAGTATTTAGATTATTATTAGCTATTACTAGTGATACCATAGTACCTAGTCCACCTATTATATTATGATCTTGTACTACTATTATATTTTTAGTTTTAGATGCTTCTATAATAGCTTTTTCATCTATTGGTTTTATAGTATGCATATCTATTACTCTAAATTTTTTTCCTGTTTTTTCTTTTAGTATTTTAGATGCTTCTATTGCATATTGAACTGTTACTCCGGAACAGATTATTGCTCCATCTTTTCCTTTAATAGGTATATTTGCTTTTCCTATTTCAAATTTAGTATTTTCTTTATATATACTATTAGTACTTTCTGTTGTTATTCTAAAATACATTGGTTTATTATTAGTTAATGATATATCTAATAGTTTTTCTGTTTCTATTTTATCAGATGGTTCTATTACTATCATATTAGGTATAGAACACATAATACCACAGTCTTCTATAGCCCAATGGGTTGGACCTGATATTCCTCCTGATAAACCAGCATATACTGCTATTAGTTTTACATTTTTATTTCCATATGCTATATCTGTTCTTACTTGTTCACAAGCTCTCATTGACATAAATGGTGCCATTGTAAATGCGTATGGTTTATAGCCTTCGGCTGCTAAACCAGCAGAGAAACTTACTAGATTTTGTTCTGCTATACCGACATTAAATGATCTTTCTGGATAAGTTTCTACAAATGTTTTATTACGACATGTTCCCATTAAATCTGCATTTACTACTAGTACTTTTTCATCTTGTGTTCCTATATTTAACATATAGTTACCAACTACATCTCTTAAAAATATTTTATTATTCATGAGAGCACCTCTTTTGTTTTAAATCTGATGTTGCTATTTCATATGCTTCTTCTGTTATTTTTCCTGCATGCCATCTTAGATTATCTTCCATAAAGGATACTCCGTATCCTTTAATAGTATGTGCTATTACTATAGTTGGTATTTCTGTATTTGGTTTTGGTAAATTATCTACTACATTAACTATTTCTTTTATATTATTTCCATTAATATTAATAACATTCCAACCAAATGATTTATATTTATTTCCTATATCATTTAATGATGTTATTTCATTTATATAACCATCTGCTTCTAGATTATTATTATCTACAAATACTACTAGATTACCTAATTTATATTTAACTGCATTCATTGCTGATTCCCATACAGATCCTTCTGATTGTTCTCCATCACCCATTAGTACATAGACATAATTATTATTATTTCCTTTTAGTTTTAATGCTTGTGCTATTCCACAAGCTATTGGTAGTCCATGTCCTAAACTTCCTGTAGATACTTCTACATATGGATTTTTTAAATTACATGCATGCATTGCAAACATGCTTTCATCATGAGCATATTCATCATAAATAAGTTGTTCATCATAACATCCAAGCATTGCTTGTTCAAAGTTTAATAATGCTGATGCATGTCCTTTTGATAAGATAAATCTATCTCTATTTTCATCTTTGGGATTATTTATATTATATTGCATTTTATATTGCCATAATACAGTCATTATATCTGTAGATGATAAATCTCCTCCTATATGTATCGATTCTTTAGTAGATAGTTTTAATAATTTTAATCTTATTTGATATGATTTTTCTTCTAATTCTTTAATAATATCATTCATATTATTATTCCTCATTAAAACATTCTATTATATTTTTTGCTATACAATCTAACATTGGTTTTGTCATTCCTGGATATACTCCTACCCAGAATGTATTATTCATTATTGTTTCTGTATTTTTTAATTTACTTGCTATTCTATATGCTTCTGTATTTCTTATTTCATCAAAACAAGGATGTTTTGTTATATTTCCACTAAATAGTAATCTTGTTTGGATTTTATTTTCTTCTAAATGTTTTGTTACTTTATCTCTCATATTGTCTTCTTTTATAGTTATTAAGAAACCAAACCAAGAAGGATTACTATTTGGTGTTGGTTCTGGTAAGATTATTTTATCTTTAATACATTCTAATTTACTATATAGATATTGCCAATTTTGTTGTCTTTTTTTAGTAAATGTTGGTAATTTTTTTAATTGTTCACAACCTATTGCTGCTTGCATATCTGTTACTTTTAGATTATATCCTAGATGACTATAGACATATTTATGATCATAGCCATATGGTAATTCACCAAATTGATAATCAAAACGATGATTACATGTATTATCTCTTCCTGATGGACAGATACAGTCTCTTCCCCAGTCTCTATAAGATAATATTAATTTATGTAATAAAGGATTATTTGTATATACACATCCTCCTTCTCCCATAGTCATATGGTGTGGTGGATAGAAACTTGATGTTCCTATATCTCCCCAAGTTCCTGTATATTTTGTTACGCCATCTATAGTATATGTACTTCCTAATGCATCACAATTATCTTCTATTAACCATAGATTATGTTTATTACAAAATTCTTTAATAGTTTTTATATCAAATGGATTACCTAATGTATGTGCTATCATTACTGCTTTTGTTTTTTTACTTAATGCTTTTTCTAATTCAGTTACATCTATATTATATTCTGGTATTGTTACATCTAAGAATACTGGTACTGCTCCATATTGTACTATTGGTGCAATAGTAGTTGGAAATCCACATGCTACTGTTATTACTTCATCACCACGTTTTATTTGTCTTTCTTTCAATTCTGGTGCTGTTAATACTATAAATGCTAATAGATTTGCTGATGAGCCACTATTTACTAAATGTGCATATTTTACTCCTATCCATTTTGAGAATTTCTTTTCAAATTCATCAGCAAATCTTCCTGTTGTTAACCAAAAATCTAACATAGCATCTGTTAATGCACACATTTCTTTTTCATCATATACTCTTGATGCATATGGTATTCTATCCCCATTTTTATACTTTTTTGGTTTTTTAAATTCTTTATAATATTCTGTTACTAATTTTTTTATTTCTTCTCTTGCTTCTATTTCTGTTTTAGGCATAGTATTACATCCTTTCAGTATATTCTTTTATATAATCATTTATTTCTTTTTCCATTTCTTTTGGTATATCATTTGCTTTATAGAAATCACATATTTTTTCTATTGTTTTATTAATATTCCATAATGGTTTCCATTTTAATTCTTTTCTTATTTTATGACAATTTAATACTAATAAATTTGCTTCATGAGGTTGGTTTTTATTAGTTTGAATTACATAGTTAACATTTTTCATTTTTTTACAGAATAGTTGTACTAATTTTTCTGTTGTTACATGATTATTTTTTTGTGGTCCTATATTAAAATGTTCTATATTATTATATTCTTTTGTTCCTACTAAAAGATAGGCAAATAATGGTTCTAAGACATGTTGAAATGGTCGTACTGCTGTTGGATTTTTTAAGATAATATCTTCTTTTTTTTGATATGCTCTTACACAATCTGGTACTATTCTATTTTCAGCAAAGTCTCCTCCACCTATAACATTTCCTGCTCTCATTGTTACTACTGTTATATTTTTTTCTTTTAAGAAACTTTTATAATAACATTCTGTTACTAATTCTGAACAACTTTTAGAATTAGAATATGGATCATATCCATTTAATCTATCTGTTTCTATAAATGCAATACCATTTTCTGGATTTTGATATACTTTATCTGTTGTTATATTAATTACTTTTTTTACAGAGTCAGTATTTCTTACACATTCTAAAACATTAATTGTTCCCATTACATTTGTTTCATAGGTATATCTTGGTTCTTTATAACTTTCTAATACTAATGGTTGAGCTGCTAAATGAAAGACTATTTCTGGTTTATATTTTTTAAATACTTCTAATAACTTATCATAGTCTCTTACATCTCCTATAATACTAGTTATATCTTTTTCTACTTTTGATAATTCAAATAGATTTTGTCCTTCACGTGGTTTATGACTATATCCTATTACTTTAGCTCCTAGTCCTACTAATATTTTTGATAACCATGATCCTTTAAATCCTGTATGTCCAGTAATTAATACTATTTTTCCTTTATAATATTCTAAATTCATATTTATCACCATTTTATCCATGGAGCATTTCCACTATTTATTAATTTTTCTAATAGTTGTTTATCTTTTAAGGTATCCATACATTGCCAAAAGCCATCATATTTATATGCTTTTAATTGTCCTTCTTTTGCTAATGTTTCTAATGGTTCTCTTTCAAATGCTGTTTCATCGCCAGCTATATAATCTATTACTTCTGGTTCTAAGACCATATATCCAGCATTAATCCAACCACCATCTTCTTTTGATTTTTCTACAAAGCTTGTTATTCCATTTTTTTTATCAATAGATAGTGCTCCGAATTTTCCTCCTGGTTGGATTGCTGTTATTGTTGCTAATTTTTTATGTTTTTTATGATATTTAACTAAATCTTTAATATCTATATCACTTACTCCATCTCCGTATGTAAGCATAAAGGTTTCATTTCCTAGATATTCTTTTATTCTTTTTAATCTTCCACCTGTCATGGTATTTAGTCCTGTATCTACTAATGTAATCTTCCATGGTTCACTACATGTTTTATGTACTACCATTTCATTTTTTTCCATATCAAAAGTAATATCTGAATTATTTAAATAATAATTAGAGAAAAATTCTTTTATTATTTGTTGTTTATATCCTAGACATATTATGAATTCATTAAATCCATAATATGAATACTCTTTTATAATATGCCATAATATAGGTTTTTCTCCTATTTCTACCATTGGCTTTGGTATCTTTTGTGATTCTTCGGCTATTCTTGATCCGAATCCTCCTGCTAATATAACTACTTTCATAAATTACCTACCTCCTGAAACTAAAGTATCTATGTCCAAACCAACTAATTATAGTTGTTATAAATATATTTATTATTCCTGCTATATATTTATTAGTATTTAATATATTTACTAATATATATAGATTTAATAGTCCTAATACATAACTAATAAAATATACAGATATAAATTTTAATATTTCTTTTTTAATATTATTATTACTTTTAAAAGTAAATAATCTATTCCATATATAACTATGTATAATTCCTATTATAGTAGATATAGTATTTGCTATTAGATAGTTAATATTAAGATATATTAATATTGCATATATAGAATAGCCTACTATAGTATTTAAACATCCTACTATTAAGAATCTTATTTTAGTATTATTTAGTAATAGTTTTATTTTATTAATTAGATTATTCATTACTATCCTTTCTACTTTAATAATATTAAAGAAATAATTATTTGAACTATAAATTTATTATATCATATATTATTTTAATAAGTGTTTTAGTTTATTGTTTTTTAGAATATAATTAGTTATAATGTTTTTAGAATTTGAAGTGATTATATGAAGAATAAGTATAATGTATTAAATAATTTTACTTTTTTATATTTATATATTCCTACTATTATATTCTTATTGGGTTTTGTTAAATATATTTATTCTATTCCTTTATCTATATTATTAACTATAGTATTAGTAAAAGAATTTATTAATAATAAAGAATATTATACTATTAAAAGAATAAAGAATTATTTTAAAAAGAATTATAAACAATTAATTATATTATTAATAATAACTTTAGTATATGTATTATTAGCTGGTATAGGTGGTTATGTATATCAGAATGATGATCATATATATAGAAATACTTTTTTAAGATATTTAGTAGAAAATAAATGGCCTATATATGAATATAATGGTGATATATTTTTTACTTATTATTATGCTTTTTGGTTACCTGCTGCTTTAATTGGTAAAGTATTTAGTTTAAAAATAGCATTCTTTTTTTTATATATATGGAGTGTTATGGGGGTTTATTTATTTTTTAATTATATTAAAGATTTTTATAAGAAGAATTATTTAATACCTATTGTATTGTTTATACTATTTAGTGGTTTAGATATAATAGAACAATTAATAAAAGGTTCTGATATACTATTTATAATACAAGATGCTTCGCATATTGAATGGGCAACTAAATTTCAATTTTCTTCTTTTACTACTCAATTATTTTGGGTATATAATCAATGTATTCCTGCATGGTTATTAACATATTATATATTATCTTTAGAAGATAATAGAATTATTGGTTTATTAATTGCTATGTCATTAATATTCTGTACTTTACCTACTATTAGTTTAGCTATTATTGCTTTATATAAAATATTTTTTGATAATAAAGATAAATTATCTGTATGGTTAAAGAATACTTTTACTTGGGAGAATATTTTAGTAGGTATTCCTATATTATTAATATTTGGAACTTTTTGTATGTCTAATGCTGCTGGAGGAGTTATAAAATTAGGTATTAAAAAAGACTTTTTAGATGATTATTATATTACTATAATGTTTGAATTTTTAATTTATTATTTAATTATTTTTAAATATTATAAAAAAGATATTTTATTTTATATTACTTTAGTTATTTTATTAATATGTCCTTTTATATCTATTAATGGTTATGGAGATTTTTGTATGAGAGTTTCTATACCTTGTTTATTAATATTATTTATGTATATAGTTAATTTATTTAATAATATTAATATTAAGAAAGATAAATTAATATTTAGATTATTAATATTTTTATTTATATTAGGAAGTATTACTCCTATTAATGAAATATTAAGAACTATAAGAAAGACTAGTAATTATAAAGGTATTGAATATGTAGAATTATATAATGATGAAGATTTTGAACATAATTTTTATGGTTATACTGAAGATAGTTTATTTTGTAAATACTTTATTAAGAAATAAAAAGATACTTATTAATAGTATCTTTTTTTGTTTTGTAAAATTTGTGACAATTTATACATTTTTGTTTACAATTTGTTGATTGTCAAAAATGTAAATGATAAGATGTAGTTAATAGAGAGAGATGTGTTATATATATGAAGAAATTATTTTACTTATTAATACTTTTATTACCTTGTATTGTTAAAGCAGAAGTAACTTTTTCTAATGGTCAGTTATGTCCTACTTATTCTGGCAATGGAGAACCTGGATTAATTGATATAAAGATTTATGATATGGATAATATTTATACTTTCAATGGTCTTTTACTTGGTGGTACAAGAACTATTTATAATTCAAGTGATAATTGTCGAAATATAAATGAATTTGATTATCCAAATTATTCTATGGATGGCAATCATAATTATAGATATGAAATATCTTATTTTGAAGGTACTTATGATAATGTTGGTGATTTATTAGTTGTTGAGAATAAAGTAATAAAAATTAGTAATGGTACTTTTACTGAATTACAACCACATACTGTTAGATTTCATTTAAATGGTGGTAGTTGGGCTACAGGTGAAATACCTAGTTATATGGTTGCTCCTGCTGATGAAATTTCTATATATGAAACGCAAAATCTTTCAATTAGTGATTATATTTTTACTCCTTTAAGAAATAATTATACTTTTATGGGTTGGTATTTAGAAGATGATTTTAGTGGAAAACAATATTATTCTATATCTAACGTTACTCAAGATATAGACTTATATGCTAAATGGGTATCTAATGATACTAAATTTACTGTTAGAATTGAAAATGAAGATGGTTCTTTAATAGAAGAACAACATGTTTTAGTAAATGAAAATATTGAAGATGTAGATTCACCTTCTAAAGAAGGTTATACTTTCTTAACATGGTGTGTTGTTGATGGAGATGGTTGTTATCCTACTAATTTAGGATATACTGTAGTTATGGATGATATGACTATAAGACCTATATATGTTGAAAATAGTAAAGCAATTAAAGATGTTAATATATATATTCGTCCTCCTCGCGTTGGTGATGTTTATAGTGTAGATTTTGATGATGAAATTGGTATTATACAAAAACCAGAAATTAATTTCCAAGTATTAACTAATAATGCTGAACTTGATTGGAGTGAACTCTATACACATGATGTTTTTTATAATGGTGGTGGAGATCTTTTTGAAGGTACAGTAGATAAAGATATATTATTTACTTATAGTATAACTATTAAACTTCCTGAAAAATTAATGGAAAATTATACTTTTGCAGGTCCTTCTGTAATGAATGTTGTAGTTAATGGAAAGAAACAAGAAGTAGATTGTTTTAATCCAATGGGTGCCATTGATGCAAGTAGTGATATTAATTATACTTATTGTTCATTTGTTTTAAATATTTCTTCTTCTGAAGCTGATTATAAAGTATTAGATGGTCAAGAACAAAAGATTGAAAAAGGTTCTGATTTAGTTATTAGATTTGATGGAGATATTGATAAGTTTGTTGGATTAGTTGTAGATGGTAAAGCAGTAGATAGTAAATATTATAAATTAGAAGCTGGTAGTACTATTGTTACTTTAGATAAGAGTTATTTAGATACTTTAGAAAATGGTGAATATGAAATAACTGCTCTTTATTCAGATGGTGATGTTTCTACTTCATTTAATCTTAGTACTCCTGAAAATGTTGCTGTAGGAGAGAAAAAAGATGATGCAGTTGTAGTTGATAAAAAAGAAGAAAATCCATTTACTGCTGATTCAGTTATAATAGCTATTATAGGATTAAGTATTTCTTTATTAGCATTTGGTTATTTCTTTAGACAAAAATATTTAATAGATAAAGAGAGAAAAGAATTTGCAATGTAATAAAAAAGAGAGTTTAATACTCTCTTTTTAATTGTATAAATATTCTTTATTTTCTTTTATTAAGAAATAATCTTTATATACTAATAATTTAACTTTACTATTTAGTTTATATGGTTTTTTAATATCTCCTAATTGATATAATATAAATCTTTTTCCTTTAGGGGTATCTATTAGTATTTTAACTATTTGAGCTGGTGTTCCATTTAATAAGACATTATCATCCATATAACCATATACTGTTCCTTCTATTTCTATAGCATGTCTTTTTAATGATATATATCTTATTATAGGTCTTATTGCTATTATAAAAGCTACTATACCTATTATAGCAAATGGTAAACACATTATTATAGTTGTTATAGAAAATGATGTTGGTACATTATTTGATGATGTATCTGAGATTATAAATACTATAGGAAATAATAAACCAAAGAAGCCAAAACCAAAAGCAAATATTAAAGGAAATAAAACATTCCAAAAACCTAGTTTTGCTTCTTTACATTCTTCTACGGGATATTCCATATTAGCATTAGATGTATTTAATCCTGTTAAAGAATTACAATATGGACATAGTTCTGTAGTAACTGGTGCTCCACAATTTCTACAATGAAAAGTATTATCATTCATATTATCACCTCTTATTCAAATAAGAATTCTTTTTTATTCTTTATTAAGAATAATTTTTTATATACTAATAGTTTTATTTTACCATTTAATTTATATTTCTTTTTAGTATCTTGTGTTTTATATAGAATATATTTTTTTCCTTCTGGTGTATCTATTAATATTTTTATTGCTTTTGTATTATTACCATTTATTATCATAGAATTATCATCTGTATAACCATATATAGTACCTTCTATTTCTTTACCTAATAGTTTTACTATAATATGTCTTATTATAGGTATTAATGCTGTTATTAGAGGTAATAAACTTATTAGAAATATTATAATAGATAATATTATTTCTATTGTTCTATACATTGGTTTTTCTTCTAATATTTCTTTTGGGAAATCATTTATAGATACATTTAAACCTATCCAAAATAGAAATGCAAATATAAATAATAGCCATAATATAAATGTATTTAATGATGCTTCTTTACATTCTAGTAAAGGATATTCATCTTTTACTTTAGATATATCTATACCTGTTAATGAATTACAATATGGACATAATTCTGTAGTTACTTCTGCTCCACAATTTTTACAATGAAATACATTATTCATGTTATCACCTATTTTATTATAGCAAATATTTTTATATTAATGATATAATATTAATAGGAAGGCACATAAGTGCTACCTATTGGTTGGTTGCACTCAAATAATAGAGTGCTTTTTTTATTAATAAAAAAAGAGAATTAATTCTCTTTTTTTGTTATGTGTTGTGGTAAACCATCTTTCATTATTTGTTTTACTTCTCCTTGAATTAATGGTTTTATATAATTAATTAAATCTTGAGTTACATAATTATTTTTAGTATCTATCCATTCATTTGGTACTTTCTTTTCTATGTTAGCTATTTTATGTATATCATTATATGATTCATATTTTATTTTATATGGATTAGTGGATATTCTATTCATTATAACCATATATCCTGATTTATTTTTATATGCTAATTCAGATCCTTTTAGACCACAATGATATGCTTCATTTAGATCTGTTTTAGATACTAAATGAGATGCTGCTCTTTGTAATGTAGATAATGTTATTGGTCTTGCTTTAATACCTAGTCTATCTCTTAATATTTTACCTAGTGCTTCTGCACAACCTACTAACTCTTTATGACCAAATGAATCTGTTTTTAAATTAGCATCTAGTAGTTCACAGACGAATTTTCTATCTGATGTTCTTATTCCTTCTGATACTGCTATTACTATATTAGATTTCTTTTTTAATAGGTTTTCTACATCTTTAACAAATTCTTCTATATCAAATGTTCCTTCTGGTAAGTAGATTGCATCTACTCCTGGACATGTTTCATCCTTAGCTAATGCAGATGCTGCAGTTAACCATCCTGCATGTCTACCCATTATTTCTACTATTGCAACTGTTTTTTTAGTATTTCCATATACCATATTATCTTGGATTATTTCTCTTAATGTAGTTGCTATATACTTACATGCACTACCAAAACCAGGGCAATGATCTGTTATAGGTAAATCATTATCAATAGTTTTAGGTACTCCTATAAAGTTTTGTTTCTTATTATTTAATACAGCATAATCATGTAGAGATGCTACTGTATCCATAGAGTCATTACCTCCTATATAGATTAATGAATCTATAGAATGTTTATCTAATATTTCAAATATTTTTTTATAGTCTTTTTCATTATCTTGAATAGTTCCTAATTTATATCTACAAGATCCTAAAAATGAAGATGGAGTTCTTTTTAATAATTCTAAATTATCTTTATTAGTAAAGTATTCATCTAAATCTATTATCTTATCTTGTAATAGTCCTTCTATTCCATTTAACATACCATATACTTTATCATAACCTATTTTCTTTGCTTGATAGTATACTCCAGCTAATGAAGCATTTATTACTGCTGTAGGTCCTCCTGATTGTCCTACTATTAAATTCTTCATGTTATTCCTTCTTTCTATAAAAATTACACCTTTTGTATTGTATCATAATTAATTTATAAAAAACGACGGATTTCGTCGTTTTTATTATTTTTAATAATTATAGTTTATGTTATAATATTAGTAGGAAGGTACATAAGTGCTATCCTTAATGGGTTTTGCACTCTTATTGAGTGCTTTTTTTATTACACTATGATATAATAAATTTAGGAAGCATATAAATGCTACCGGGTTTGTTTGATTGCGTTCTAATTAGAACGCTTTTTTTATTTTAGAAATCATTATGATAGAATCATAAGAATGATTATTACTAAAAGAAAAAGAATCAAAAAATCCTTTTTACTCATAGAAGTCACCTCCTTATTGAGTGGTAACAAATATATACCTCCTACTATATATATACGTGGTTAAGGTCTTATTTCCTTTTAAATAATAAAAAAAGATATCTTTTAGATATCTTTTTTGTTAAAGTCTAATATATTATCTAGTGTTTCCATATTAATAGTTTGTTCACTATCACAGATACTTTCTTTAGGATTATAATGAACTTCAATTAATAATCCATCACATCCTGCTGCTATGGCAGCTTTAGACATAGATTCTACCATATAACTATGTCCACTTGCATGAGATGGATCTATTATTATTTTATAATTAGTATTCTTTTTAATATATGGTATAGCTTGTAGATCTAATACATTTCTTGTTTCATTAGAGAAAGATCTTATTCCTCTTTCACATAATAATATATTATTATTACCTGCTCTTTTAATATATTCTGCTGCATTAATCCATTCTTCATATGTAGCACTAAATGCTCTTTTTAATAAAATAGTACTATTACATTTACCTAGACTTTTTAATAATTCATAATTATACATATTTCTAGTACCTATTTGTATTATATCTATATCATTACCATATTTATTAACTTGTTCTATACTAGTTAATTCTGTTACTATTTTCATATTTAGTTCTTTTTTTATTTTTAGTAACATTTCCATACCTTTATCTCTTAATCCTTGAAATGAATCTGGATTAGTTCTCATTTTAAAGGTCCCTGCTCTTAAGTATTCTATTCCTTTTTCTTTTAATAAAGATGCTATTTTATATAGTTCTTCATAAGTAGTAAATGTACAGGGACCTGCTATTATTATTCTATTAGACATAGTATCACTTCCAAACCGAAGATATTATATCATATTATATTATTTATGATATAATAAATATAGGAAGGCACATAAGTGCTACCTATTTGTTTTGGTTGCACTCATTTAATGAGTGCTTTTTTTATTTTCATTATCATTTTCCTTTTATTAACATTAAGATGATAATAATGATTAAAGAAAGTATAAGTAAATCTTTCTTTGACATATAATCACCTCCTTTATGAGGTAGCACTCATTATATGCCCTCCTACTATATATATACGCGATAAATTGTCTATTTCCTTTTTTATTTTATATATTATTACTAATTTTTAGTAATAGCAAATGTCGACAAAATAGGCATTTTATGGTATAATTATATTACTTAGAGGGAGTAGTTAACATCTAATAAGATGTTTGTTATTCGTCAATACAATATCATTTTTGATATTCGGATAATAATTAATAAACGAGACTTTTTGAATAAAGGTCTCTTTTTTGTGACCGAATAGAAAGGAATGATGAATATGAGAGAACTAAGAAAAAGAATATGGTTAGAAAGATTAGAAATTGCAAAAAATGTTAGTTTAATAGTTGTTAAAACTATTGGAGGTACTTTAGGTGTTATTTTTGAAGGTATAGCTAAATTCTCTAAATATGCTCTATTAATGAGAGCTTTAAATGATGAAGACATATTTGATGTTGAATTAGAATCTTTAGAATTATTTGAAGATATTCCTTATCATGTTGAGAATATTGGTGATTCAATAAGTGAAATAAAGAATTTAAAAAGAGAATTAAGAGAAGAAAAGAAAAAAATAAATCAACCAGTTGTACCTGTTATACCTTCTGTAGAACTTAATGATGATATTTTAGATTATATTAGAAGATTAATAGAAAGAACTAGTGGATTAAGTGTTACTGAACAAAAAACATTCGTTAAGAAATTAAAAGAAATATTAGCAGATTATACTGATAAATATATGGCTTTATTAGATAGAAGTGCTAAATCAGAAAGTGTTTCTTTATTAAAACAAAAAACATTTAAGAAATTAGAAATTATTGAAAAAGCTATTGAACAAAGAATTAAAGTTAATTCTAAAAAATCTTCTTATACTTCAGAAGAAGAAAAAGTATTATCTATGATAGATTCTGTAGAAAAAGATCAAGAACAAAAACTTACATTAAAAAATGATAATAAATAATATAAAAAAGATATCTTTAAGATATCTTTTTAAATTCTTTAATAGATATTATTCTATCTTGTTGTGCTGCACAAGCACAACAAGTAATACTTTCTAATATATAGAATTCTTTAGTATTAAGATCTATTACAAATGGATATTTATTATTTATCATATATTCTTTATTAGAATATATTTTTAATTTATATTTATTAATAATATAGTTATAGAATTCTTTTCTATTATTAATATTACTTTCTTGTACTATATATTGTTTATTCATATTTATTCCTTTCTAACATCTTAGATAGAAAAAAGACTTAAGATAACTCTTAAGTCTTTTGTTATCTTATAGTTCTAGCTTTACCACCTAACTTAATAGGTTGGTGAGACTTCATAGGGCTAGTCCCTCCGTCTCTCTTTATAAGATGTATATGTATTATAACATATTATATATTTAATTACATTATTTATGATATAATAAATATAGGAAGGTACATTAAGTGCTATCCAATTAATGGTTTTTGCTCACTTTAGTGAGCTTTTTTTAATCCATCATAATATTACTAATAAAAGTAGGTATATGACTATCATTAACGATACTATTAGTAAGTCTTTCTTACTTATCATATAACCACCTCCTTTTATAAGAAAGTGATAGCACTCATATATACCCTCCTACTATATATATACGCGATTAATGTCTTATTTCCTTTTTTCTAATAAAAAAAGATATCTAAATGATATCTTTTATTTTGGATATATTATTCATATCAATAATGTATTCTTCTCTAGTAAACATGTTTTTTAGTTTAAATGAATTATTATTTAGTTCATCTTCTCCTAGAATAATAACATATGGTATTTGTTCTTTATTACAATAGTCTAATGATTTTTTTAATTTTTTATTATACATTTCTATATCAACCTTATAGTTTAATTCTCTTAATATATTAGCTAGTTTTAATGATTCTATATTAGTATTCATAGGTATTATAAATATATCTATAGGAGAAGAATTATTAAATTCTTCTCTATCTTTTAATAAAGTATATATAGATGTTAATCCAAATGATATACCTATTGCAGGATAGATATTTCCATCATTAATAAAGTTAGTTATCATAGTATCATATCTTCCTCCTCCACCTATAGCACATGTTATTTTATTATTCTTTTCATATACTTCAAATACATTACCTGTATAATAATCTTGTCCTCTAGCTAGAGATGGTGTGAATGTTGTGTATTTTAGAATCTTTAATTCTTTTAGGTATTTAGTTAAATTATTTAATTCTAATAGTCCTTCTTTAAGAATTATGTTTTCAGTTTTTTTGAATTTCTTAGTTAATTCTTTTAAATCTAGTTTGAAGTATTCTAATAGTTTAGTTATTTGGTCATTGTTTAAACCAATATTGGTAAATTCATTAGTTAATTCAAATTCTGTTAGTTTATCAATTTTATCAACAATAGTAATTGTTGGTGATATTAAATCTTCTGGAATACCCGCTTCAATAATAAGACCTGACATTAATTTACGTGAATTGTATTTAATGTTAATAGGTATTTGTAGTTTGTTAAAGGCATCTACATAAAGAGATACTAATTCAGCATCAATCATTTCACCAGATAATCCTACTACATCAACATCACATTGAGTAAATTCTCTATCTCTTCCTACTTTAACTGGTCCATCTCTAAATACTTTATTTATTTCATATCTTTTAAATGGTAATTTAATATTATTTTTATTTAAAGATATAAATTTTGCAAATGGGACAGTTAAATCATAACGTAGTCCTAATTCTCTATTACCTTGATCTTTTAATTTATATATTTCTTTTAAGATATCATTATTTTCATCATATTTTCCTGCTAATATATCATAATAACATAGTATAGGGGTTTCTATTGGTTGATAACCAAAACGTTCAAATACTTCTTTTAATATACCATTAATATAGTTTCTTATTCTTTGTTCTTTAGGAAGAAAGTCATATCCCCCTTTTACATTTTGTATTATCATTTTTATTCCTTCTTTCTAATTCTTTTATAGTTATATCTAGTGCTTCAATAGGTGTAGATGCACTAAGACATTTTAATCTTTTTCTGTTATCAAAATATTTGTTAGATAGTTTTTTAGCCCAACCATTAAATTTATCAATTGTAATGATTGGAATGTTTGCTTGATAAGCAATAGCCATTTCAGTTAGAGTTCCAGAACCGCCTGAGATAGCGATGATGGCATCACATGAGTTAACAAGTACATATTCTCTTCCGCCACCCATACCAAGTCCACATGGTATTAGAACAGTTGGTCTAAAGTCACCATAAACATTTTTTCCTTTATCTGGTGTGATACCTACTGTTAAACCATTATTTTTAGATGCTTCAATTGCAGCTTCAGTTGATAAAGATGAGTACTCTTTCTCTGCTCCATAAACTAAGATATTTCCTGACTTAGCAATTAGTTTACCTAATTCTTTAGAAAAGTTTATTAATTCTTCATTATAGTTAAGGTCTGCTGCTGAACCCATAATTCCTATTTGATACATAATTTATTCATTCCTTTCTTGAGTGTTTTTACGACACTATCGTTTTCATTTGTATCAACGATTTTTTCTGGTAATTCTTTTATTTTAATTTCTCTTCTATTTAATCTTTCTATTTCTTGCCATAGTTCTAAGGATCGTCTTAGACAAGTAAGAGAAAATTTTTGTTCTTCTATTGTCGGTATAGATGAACGATTAACTGGATCACCATATGGTTTAAAGTATGGTGCCTTTAGTACTTCATTATTTTTGATAATGAAAATACCTGAACCTGCTATACCAAAATAGAAATCTCTTTCGCAAATTTGATCAATTACTTGACCACTCATTAAATAGCCACATTTTAAACCTAGTGGTAAAGTCTTATTAAAGCAAATGAATGATTCATATGACGAGATACAAGATCTAATGCCAATGACATTTATATTGCAATCTTTAAATTCTTTAATTATTTTTTTTAAAACAGATCCTGAAAAGACGACGTCGTCTGCTAGAACTATTTCTTTTATTCCTAATCTTTTGAAAAGATATGCTAAACGATGAATTTGAGCTTCTACATTGTATTTATCATTTGGTAGTTTTCTTGATACTAAGCACTTAGAATTATCCATTCTTGTACAATCAAGAAAGAAAATGTTTTTCTTGTCGATTCTTAAATATATTTTATCTAGTGAAACAATGGGGATAGATACCTAGTACATCCCGAATAGATTCAGACATACTAGATATCATGTCCTCTTCACTTATTATTGTTACTTTAGGAAATATTCCTTCAGTAGTCTTTTTGAAGTCTTTTCTTAAGTCTTCGATGTTACTTGGTAGTATTAAATTGTTATAGTTATAATCCAAGTTATTATAACCATTTAGTATTAAATTAATATCGTTTGAATAAACGATTCCTTCTTTTATTTCTTTCATAATAAT
The DNA here is from genome assembly GCA_017541445.1 of Bacilli bacterium. The sequence continues at coordinate 33,904 of JAFXZC010000012.1, read as the reverse complement.
CCTCTTTCTAATTTTAATATATAAAAAAGCTATACAAGTGGTACCTGTATAGCTTTTAATTTCTATATAAATTAACTAAATACAAGCACCACAAATAGCACTTGTACCTACGATTCTTAGTGTCGTATTAACAAGTGCAGATTATTATGATGATGTAATTTAGATATTATTTTATTCATAAATAATCTCCCTTTCTTGGTTTAAATAATAATACATATATATTTATTTGTCAAAATATATTATTATTCTTTTTTATATTATTACCTATATTAATTATAACATATTAGATATATTAAAAACGACGGTTTTCGACGAAAAACGACGATTTTTTCTTTTTATTATGATATATTATAGTAGAGATGATAATATGAAAAACATTGAATTGTTAATATCTGAAAGTATTAAAACTGGTAAATGGTTAGATATATCATATAAGAATAAAAATGGAGAGAATACATTTTATTGGATTGCTATTAAAGATATAGATTTAAAAGATAGGATATTAAAAGTTAAAATATTTAATGAACATAAATCATTAGATTGTGTTAAATACTATGTTAATATTTATGTTGATCAAATAATAAATGCTAGATTATTAGATTTTACTACATATGATGTACCTGTAGAATTAATTAATAAAATAGAAACACATAAAGATGCTGCTAAATGGTTAAAATATGAATCTTTTAATAATAATATTTTAGAATATTATATGAAATGTAATGAATTAGATAATGATCCATATCAAGAAAGTTCTTTTTTAATAGAAGGTATTGATAGAAGTGTTTTATTGAAGAAAAAGAAAATAGTATTAAATAATGAACAATGTAAGAAAGTTATTGAATATATAAAGAAATATGATTTTAAAGGATTAGAATCTGAAAGAAATTATTTAATATTATCTTTCTTATCTATAGAAACAAATAATAGAAAATATGTAGTTTTATATTATGATGTTGTATTTAATCCAGATGGTAAGACATTATCTGTTATTAATATTCCTAGAGTTAATCAAAGTTTTTTAATTAAAGATAAGAGATATTCTATTAGTTCGTATATAGATATAGATCCTAATGAATTTGAGAAGAATATTACTCATAATATATATCAATATTATAAAGAATATAGAGAATTAATAAGAGCTAATTTACGTGTTGGTGAAATAATTAATGAATTACCTGAGTTTATGATTTTACAAAGAAGTATTAGTGCTATATTAAGACCTACTTTTGAAGTTATTCAAAAGAAACAAGAGAAAGGTTTATTAGAAAGACCTCTTAAAGCTTTCTTTGGTAATTCAAATAGAACTGGTGCAAAAAGAAAAGAACCATCTATAGTTATATATGATAATAAAGTTAATATAGATCAAATGAGAGTTATTTATAATGCTATGAAATATCCTGTTAATTATGTACAAGGTCCTCCTGGTACTGGTAAAACTCAAACTATATTAAATGTTATACTTAGTTCTTTCTTTAATGATAAAACTGTATTAGTTTGTTCTTCTAATAATAGACCAGTAAATGGTATTATTGAAAAATTAAATTTTACGTATAAGAATAATATTACTATACCTTTTCCTTATTTAAGATTAGGTAATAGAAATGAAGTTATTAAAGCTACTGAAAGAATTATAGATTTATATAATTTTACTGCTAATTTAGAACCTAATGAAGAAAAGATTAATAAAATAAAAAATATGACTAAAGAAGGAAATAAAGATTTAATAGATAGATTAGAAAAATATGAATCTAGAAGAGAATTAAGAAATAGAATAGATAGTGCTGTTAAATTATTAGAATCATTGGATAATAAAGATAATAGATTATATAAAAATACTAAAGATCAATTGGATATATTAGTAAATGAATATAAAGAAATGCCTATTATTTCTAATGATGATGTTATTGAATTAGTTACTACTGTTTCTGATGATCCATATTTTAAACAATATATGTATTTTGAATCTATTAATTATATTAAAAGGTTAAAATTTCCTAAATATGAAGAATTAATAGATATATGTACTATATTAGATGAAGAAGAAAGAGTTATTAAATTTAATCAATGGTGTTCTAATGATGATAATATGAAATTATTGTTAAATGTATTCCCTATTATAATGACGACTAATATATCTGTAGCTAGATTAGGTTCTCCTGAAAATACTTTTGATTTGGTAATAATGGATGAGGCTGGTCAATGTAATTGTGCTACTGCCCTACTTCCTATTGCTAGAGCTAAAGGATTATTATTAGTTGGTGATACTAATCAATTAAAACCTGTTATAGTTTTAGAAGATATAATTAATGAAAAATTAAAGAAAGAATTTAATATAAAAGATGATTATGATTATTGTACTAATTCTATTTTAACTGTTATGAAGAATCATGATAAGATATCTAAAGATATAATGTTAACATATCATTATAGATGTGGTAAGAAGATAATTAATTTTAGTAATAAAAGATTTTATGATAGTCAATTAAATTTAGATTATTTAAATGAAGATGGTAAATTATCTTTAATAGATGTTAAGAATATGAATTCTAAATTAAGAAATGAAAATTATGAAGAAGCTAAAGCTATTATTGATTATATTAAAAGAAATGAATTAAAAGATGCTGCTATTATTACTCCATTTAAAAATCAACAGAATTTAATTACAAAGATGATAGATGAAAATGGTATTAAAGATATTACTTGTGGTACTATACATCAGGTACAAGGTGGAGAGAAAGATACTATAATAATATCTACTTCTTTATCACCTAAGACTAGTAAAAGAACTTTTGAATGGATAAAGAATAATGCTGAAATAACTAATGTTGCAGTTACTAGAGCTAAGAAAAGATTAATAGTAGTATCTGATACTGAAGCATTAAATAAATTATCTACTGATAAGAAAGATGATTTATATAATTTAGTTAATTATATAATTCATAATGGTAATACTGAAGTATTACCAAATGAGTCATATACTATTCAAATAGGTAAATCTAATGGAAGTAAGAATGAAGATGAATTCTTTAAGACTATATCTCATTTTTGTAGTATTAATAATAATTTTAAAGTATTTAGAAATATAAAGTTTTCTGCTTTATTTAGTAATGATCCTATATTAAAGAATTCTAAATTAGAATTTGATGTTGTTTTATATAGAATAGATAAATATGAAAATATATATCCTGAAGTAGCTATTGAATTACAAGGTGGAGAACATTTAGGTAATGTTGATAGAGAAAGATGTGATAATAGAAAAGTAAGAGTTTGTAAAGAAATGGGTATTAAATTATTAATGATACCTAATTCATTTATTAAGTCTTATGAAACTATTAAAGAATTAATATTACAGAGTTGTGGAGAACAAATAGAACAATTAGAGTTATTTTAAAAAAAAGATATCTTTAAGATATCTTTTTAATATTATAATTTTTTTGATTTTTAATTTTTTTGCACTTTGGGCATCCACAATTTTGTTTAGCTCTAACGCTTATTTGTGTTTTCCATTCATGTTTACATTTATTACAAATCCACCATACTTTTATATTAGATCCACAAGTATAGTTTTCTGGTCCTTTTTCATTTTTATTATAATCCCATTCTTTTATTAACTCTGGTTTTAAACTTTTCAAGTCATTGTATCCTTTCAAAATTCTTTTGCCAGAACAGATCGGACATTTTTCATGTTTATTACCTGTTCTATCTGATGGTTTAGCTTGGTAAGAATGACCTTTTGGACATTTCCACCATACTTTTTTGTTAGAACCATATTTAACTTCAGAAGGTTTGTTTTCATTTTTTATGAAATCCCATTCTTTTGCAATTTCCGGAAACATAGTTTCTAAATCGTTTTCTCCTGAAATAACTCTTAATCCAGAACAATATGGACATCTTGCCCCTTTTATGTGGTTAGATATTTGTTGCTCATAACTATGACCCTTTGAACAATTCCACCATACTTTTTTTTCTGAGCCAGGTGTTACACTACTGGGTTTAATTATATTTTTATCATAATCCCACTCTTTTACAATATCGGGATATAATTTTTCTATGCTATTATTTTTTCTTTGACTAATATATTGTTCATAAATCTTTTGCCTATCATCTTGAATTTTTATTTTATAACTCAGATCAATATTATATATGGATTCTATTATTTCAAATATTTTATAAATAACACTTTCTATCTCTTTATCGCTGTTTTTCTTTTCTAGATTAATAGTATAATCTGAATAACTTGGTAGATTTAACCCTTTTTCACGAATGCGAATTAATTTAATACCGGCATTTTTTAATTCCTCATATTTATTTTTTTCTCTTTCTAATGATGCTTTTGTATTATGATAAAATGCACCATCGTATTCTATGCCTAAGTTCATACTTTGAATAAAAATATCTACTTCTTTGCCAATTAAATCAAATCTATTATGGGTATCAGGTATCTCTTGTTTTAAATAATAGTATATAGCTTGTTCTGGAAATGAAGTCCGAATTTCATTAGCACATTTTGGGCATCCAGTTCCTAACGATCTATGTTTTATTGCTGCTTTATATGAGTTATCACATATTGGGCAAATCCACCAAGCTTTTTTATCTGAATATTCCGAAACTTGTTCTGGATATAATTTTATTTCATTGTTTTTTGTATAATCCCACTCTTTTACCATATTTGGCTTTAATGTTTTAATATCGTTTATACCTTCAATAACAATTCTTCCTCCGCAAACGGGGCATCCAGTTCCTCGTTTTGCTCTGCTATCAACCCTTGTTTGCCATTCATAGCTGCATTTTTTACATTTCCACCATGCCTTATATTCTGATCCCGATGCAATATCTTTTGGACTTTTTTCATTTTTATCATAAATCCACTCTTCTATTAAAGTTGGATAATTATCATATAATGATCCCTTGGTTTTTATTTGATTTTTTATTCTTTTTTCTGCATTTTCCTTTGGTGCACAATTTGGACATCCTGTTTTATTAGATCCTGTTCTTTGTGATATTGATGTTTTCCATTCATAGCCACATTTATTGCAAATCCACCATACTTTACTAGTACTACCATAAAGATATTCGTTTGGATTTTTTTTATTTCTTTCTATGTTAAATTCTTTTGCTGTGTCTGGATATTTAGTCTCCAAATCGTTATAACCTTGTAACAATTTTTGATTTGAACAAAAAGGGCATCCTCTATTTTGAATGGTTCTTCTATCAATTGGAGCATTCCATTCATGTCCTTTCGAGCATCTCCACCATACTCTTTTATGTGATGCATAGGCAATATTATTCGGGAATATATTTAATAAATTATTTTTTTCATAATTCCATTCTTTAATTAATTCAGGATATTTGGCTTTTAAATCATTATATCCCTCTAATATTTGTGTTCCCGAACAAATTGAACATTTTGATTTTCTGCCAATTGTAGTTCTTGAGTTTAATCCCATAATGTATGAATGTCCCTTTGGACATTTCCACCATACTTTTTGTGCTGAGCCATAAGAAGTATTATCTGGAGTTTTACCTAGTTTAATATTTTTTTCATAATCCCATTCTTTTAATAATTCTGGATTATGTTCTGCTAAACTAATCATTTAATACCTCCTTTGGTTATTTAATAAATATTTTATCTATTTGTTTAGATATTTCATCATCTAATTCATTTATTCTTTTTATAATACTATTATTATAACCTATAAGTCTTAATATTTTATCTCTACTTACATTATCTTTAGTATAAGTAGTAAAGCCAATTCGTTTACCATGATTCATAAAATCTATATCACTTATATCAATACTAATATTATCTATTTTTTTCTTTGAATTTATTACATCTTTTAGATCAGTATCTGATATGGTAGATAATTCTGTTATATTAACTGTTTTTTCTTTTTTATTATCTTTTATAATTGGATATTCTATATAAGCTTTACTATTATCAATAAGTATTCTTCCTATTTCATTAAAATTACCTTTATAACTAGATATTGAAGAATATTTACATACCATAAAGATATTTTTTTCTCTTATATGATTCTTTTTATATACATAATCAAAATAATCTATGTATTCTAAGTCATTAAGATAAATAATACTATCATATTTATTTAGATCTATATCTATTAAACGATTATAATAATTTCTTTTGTTATTAGTTATTTCATCTATTAATTCATATATAAATTGTTTTCTTTCTTCTATTTCAGTATCATAAAAATCTATATTTGAATAATTAATATATGATGTATCTCTTATTCTATTTATTTTATGTGTTAGATTACATACTGAACTATTAGTAATACGATTACTAATTAGTAAATATCTTTTATTATTATCTATATATGCATTTAATACCCTATCTTTATAAGTATATATTTCATAATCTTCAAAAGCTATTTTCTTTAATATTTCATATAATTTACATTTAGTGAAATTATTAACAAAAGAAGATACAAAATACTTTTTAAATTTTTCTTTTAAAATACTTACTAAGTCATCTACTTCTCCATCAATTATTTTCATATAATCCATTTTTTCTTTTTCTATTATATATTTAGAATACATTAATAAATAATAATAGTATTCTATTGAACAATTAATATTTGTTACTTTATATATAACAAAATGTTCTTTTATTAATGAGGTGACTTCATGTCTTAATTTACAATCTTCAAGTCTTCCAACATATTTAATATTACTTTTCATTATGAGTCACCTCATTCATTAAGTATTCTTTTATTTCTGTATCATTATTAATTAGTTTATTATATAATCTAATTCTTTCATTAATAGGGTTTATTAGACTCATTAATTCATTTTGTTTTTCTATACTTATATTTGGTATTTCTATGTCTTCTACTTCTGGTACTGTTAATGCTTCTTTGGTAGTTCTATTATTTTTAAAGAAGTTATTTATTCCTATATTTTCTAAGTATTCTGCTATAAATTCTAAATTATAATTATTATTAATAGGATTTCTTAGTATAATAAAGTTCTTATTTATTATTACGTTATTGTCTTCTGTAGAAGAACAATAACCTACATGGCATGTTTTATTAGAAGGAATAGATGCTATTATAATATCTCCTTCTTTTAATAAATATTTATCTTTAACTTGTGTATTTATACATTTAATGTTTTCTTTAGAATAATTAATAATACAATTACCTACATTTTTAGTATAAACAACATAGTAATTCTTTCCATCAGTATCTGATTCACTTTCTACTCTAAGTCCTTTGTAAATACTTTTAAATATTTCTTTTAGTAACATTATATACACCACTCATTCAAATATAATTGTTATTATAACATATTTGACTAAGAATTAGTCAAAATAATATTTTTTATCTTTTTTATTAGATATAACTATAGTTATATTTATTTCTTTATCTTTGATATATTCATTTATTAAGTTATATATTTTATGACATATTTCTTTATTATTAAATGAACTACATTCATTTATTATAGGTATATATCTATAATCTATTAATATATTTTTATATTCATTTATTTTTATAATATCTAATAGTTTTATATAAGTATTTAATAATAATTCTTTAGAAGTATTATCTTTATTATAGGGATGCTTTATAGTTATTTGATCTATTCTATTTTTATTACCTGGTATTATTTTTATATCGTTTAGTTTTATTCTCTTATTAAAAGGGAAACTAGGTATTACTAATAGATCATAATTATTAATAAAGTCTTTATCTAATATTTTTTTTATTTTAAATAATACGTATTCCATAGTTTCCCTTTAGTATTTCATCTATTTCTTCTTGAAATAATACCTTTTTCTTTTTTAATTCATTTGCTAATTTATCTAGTTCTTTTCTATTTTGAACTAATAATAGTTTTACTTCATTATAATATTTATCTATTAGTTCTCTTACTTTTTTGTCAAAATCATTTTGAACATTAATAGAAGTATCTCTATAGTTATTAGAACTTCTATAGTTAAATCCATCCATACAATAATCATCTATAAATCTTGATGCTATTTTAAAGGCTCTATCTATATCAGAATAAGTACCTACATCACATTCATTATAAACAATTTCTGTTGATGCTTTTCCTGCTAGTAATGCTTTAACTCTATTTTCCATTAGTTTAAAACTTGAGAAATATTTATCATTATTATGATATGAAGTAAATCCTTGTATATCACCATCATTTTTCATTATAGTAATAAATGATACTGAATTCTTTTCTAATAGTTCACCTATTAATGCATGGCCTGCTTCATGATAAGCTACTTTAATTAAGTCTTCATCATCTTCATCCATATTGATATAGTTACAATCATATTGTATTTCAAGTGCTGCTCTTAATAAGTCTTCCATTCCGATTACACTACTATTTTTATATCCAGCATAGATTCCTGCTTGATTACATACTTTTTCTAGATCAGCACATGATCTTCCATTTAATATAGAAGATATATTTTTTATATTAATATTTTTTTCTACTGATTTACTATCTAAATAATGCTTAAATATTTTATTAGCTTCTTTTTCTTTGGGATTATTTATTTCTATTTTAGTATCAAATCTTCCTGCTCTTTTTAATGAATCTGGTAAATTATTAATACTATTAGCTGTTGCTATAATAAATACATCTTTATCTTTTACATCATCTATTAAGGATTGTATTACTACATATTCTTCATTATTACTTCTATCATCTTCACATTCTGAAAATTTATCTATATCATCTAATAATATAATTGATGGTTGTTGTTTAACTGCATCTTCAAATACTTTATTAACATGATCTATAAAACTTCCATCTGATTTTATTTTTCTTATTACAAATGATTTTCTATTAACATTATCTAAAAACATAGTTGCTAAACTTGTTTTTCCAGTACCTGGTTCTCCATGTAATAGTAATCCATGTGGTATTGTGCATCCTAACTTCTCATACTTTTCTCTGTTATTAAGAACATCTATAATCATTCTTAAACTGTTCTTAATATCTTCATAACCTATTATGTCTTTAAATACATCTTTTTCTTGCATAATATCTCCTTCTTTCTAATTCGATATTACTATTATGTTTTTTACTTAGCCATGGTTATTTTTGACTAAAGGTTTAGTCAAAAAAAAGAAGCTATAAGCTTCTTAGTTTTTCAAATATCTTAACCATGGCATAAGTATCTAAACAACAATACTTAAGCATGTTATATCTTAACTTTTCTTGTTCTTCTTTAGATAAATCTTTTAGAGATAGAAAAGCATTACTTGCTTCATCTCCTTTATGAACTTGATCTAGATTATGATAATCTAAACTAGGATCATTAGGAAATAATGCTGGTAGTACTTTTTTAATAGAGTAACTACCTTGCATATCTTTTATATAATAAGATTGAGTACTAAATATATCTGCTAAATCTAATATATTATTAGCTATATTTAATAAATGTTTACTTAGATTCTTATACATATTAGACATTTCTTTTAATCTTGGTACTTCAAAAGATTTATTATATACAAGTATACAAGAATTTAATGGTATATCTTTTATTAGTTGTTCACATAGTTCTAAAATAAAATCACCATTATAATTTTCACTTAAGAATTCTTTATGTGTTATATTTCCTTCTTTATCCATTATATGTAGACTATATTGAAAACATAATTGTTGATATGGTCTAGTTCCATCTATTTCTGGTATAGCTAATTGAACTGATTCAAAATCTAGGAAATATAATGGATATTTTAAATTATTCATAAATGAATCTATAAATAATTTATCTATTTTAGGTGGTTGTTTATATAGTTCATATTCTATTTGAGTTTTTACTTTACTACCAATATCATTATTTAATAAATCAGGATATTCTATAATACCATTATGATAGAATTCTAATTTCTTTTTTGTTGATAGTCTCCATCCTAAATCAAAGACATTTGGTTTAGGTAAATGTTTAGTACAATATTCAAAGAAAGGACATTTACTAGGTCTATAATTATCTGTATTACAATTTTCAAATAGATCTATATTTGGTTCTTCTTTACTATTCATAGAGTTTTGTATATTATTTATAGTTTGTTCTACATCTTTTAAATTTATTTCTTTAGTTACATCTTTAATAATAAATAATTTATTAGGATCTAATTTACCTTTTTTAATATATTTATTATTTAAATATACTATATTACTTTTCTTTATTTTATATCCTAGTTTTTTTAATATCCATGTTTGATATGATATATCAAATAAATAATAATTATGTATATCTGTAGATGATTTTACTTCATATATTTCTAATCCATCTTTTTCTATTTTTAAGATATCTATAGAACAGAAATTATTTTCATATATAAATGATGCTTCACATATGATTTTATTATTGTTAATTAGTTCTTTAGTTTTATTAACCATTTTTAATTTATCATTATCATATTCTACTGTTACAGATTTACCAAATAGATTTCTAGCTAGTTCTCCTACTTTATTACCATTTTCTAATATAGATTCATTATTATCTTCTCTCATTTCTTCTGGTTTATTAATATTTAACCATAGATCTTTAAGACATCTTTTTCCTATAACATATTTTGATTTAGATAGATTCATATATTATCACCTAGTTAAATTATAGCATATGGGGTTAAAAAAATATGGTTTATAAACCATATTTTTGTTTAGATAATACATTCATTCTTTTTCAAGAAATCTATATTTTGTATTTTTTTACCTTCATAGAACATATTAATAATACTTAATGTATCTAAATATATAATATTAATTTTATATGTTTCTTCTGTATTACTAATCATATTAGCATATCCTTTATACATTTGTTTTTCTTCAACTTTGCTTGGTAATATGAATGAATTAAATATCCTTTTATATATATTATTATTTAATTTACTTTTTGCAGTACGACAATACTCTGTTTGTTTACAAATATCTGAAGTTGCTGGTGTATTTCCGTTGCTATAATATTTTGAATCAAGTATAAATACACTATCATCTTTGGAAAATACTGTATCTGGAATTAATGAAGAGTAATTACCTATTTCTTTTGGATTATATTCAGATTTAGGTAATAATTCCTTTAATAAACTTTTGTTATTTCCAAATAGATTAGAAATCATATACTCCCACGAATAATGATATTCATAAGTAATAAAGCTATTAATTGTTGTTAGATTATTACTTGAATAGTATTTTAGTATATTTATTAGTGAATTAAGTAACTGTTTTTTGTGATCTTCAAAACTTGTTAATAGTTCTCTATTTAATATATTTATATAGTAGTTAATATTATCATTATTAATAATAATATTTACATTTAGGTTATCTTCTTCCAATTTACAAATTGTTTTTCCTACAACGCACAAATTTAAACAATATTTCTGAAGTTCTGTGATAATAGTATAACTGTTTTTATTATTTTCATGTACAATGTTTGGATAATAAATTGTATTATTATAGTATATTGATTCTTGATTAACTGTTTTTTTCCAATTTATTTTTCCACCTATATTTATATTATATTTTTTTTCTAGTTCTTTATATAATCCATGATATATATAATCTTTTACCAACCATATTTCTGAATAAATTGGCCATTCTTCTGTATTACTATTTAAATTATCATTTAATTCTAATTCTTGCTTTTTTGCAGGTAAAATTGAATTTAATAATTTGTATATAAAGTTATCATCATTTTCAACATCGTTTTTTGTTACTCCTACTGGTAAATAAATATTAATGATATTATTATCTAATTGTTCAATTCCAACTTTATTAGATCTTTCATAATAATTTATTATTAATTCTTTATTATTTTTCATCAAAAGATACCTTTATTATGTCTTCTAATTTATTTTTACTCATTAATTTATCAATACTATTTATATCATCATGAAATAATGAACTATGATTATATTTTGTTACATCATCAAATAAATAAACTAATACTTTATCTCTAAATCTTTCAAATTTATAAATATTAGTACAATATGACTTTTTATCTTTTTCGTCTAATTGATCTAAATCGTCATTTGATTCAATTAAAATGCCTTCACTAACAAAATATTTTCCTAATTGTTTATCTTCTCCTTGGATAATCTGATTTGATTTATCTAATATTGATTCATTTATTTTATCTACAAAAGTACTCCAAAGTACTCCATCTGAATTTGGTACTATCATATTTCCAATTGAATCTAAGTCATTAAAGGCATTGCCATAATAATACATTTCCCATCTTCTTTTAAATGCTGTGTCTAATGTATATACATTTTGATCACTAGTATTCATTGTACCAATAATATATAAATTATCTGGTAATGTAATTCCGTTTTGTTTGATGAAATTATTTAACATTTCATTTCCTTTTTCTTTTGCGAATTGACTAATAAAATTGTTTTCAATAGAAAAACTTCCTTTTCTATCTAGTAATTGGAAAATGTCTCCAAAAATAGCAGATGCATTGCCTCTATTAATTTCTTCAATAATTAACACAACTTTTTTATTTCTATTTTCTGCTGATTTTTTCAGTGCTATAGTAAATGGGCCTGGTATTGGTTTATATTTTAGAGTATTGTTTTCACTTATAGGTAATATTTGCCCTACAAAATCAGAATTACTATAATCAGGATAGAAAACTGTTCTTATTTTTATTATACTATCTTTGTTTTTTGCGCCCACAATTTCTTCTATATTATGTTCTATATAATAACTTTTTCCACATCCTGGAACACCATAATATAATCTATTAAATCCCGTTTTGGTGTCTTCTTCTTTTTGGTTCTGTGATGTTTTATATATATTCTCATCTTCTCTATCAATAACATTATTTGATGGATTGGTTTGATCTTTTTTTTCTATTGGTACATAGTTATCACCAAATGTATTTTTTTGGAATGTTTCCCATTCTTCACTTTCCCAATAACCGTCTTTTAGTTTTATTTTTTCAATAATAGGAAAATAATAATTATTTTTAATATGATCTATTATTTCAGGAATAATACTGTAATTATCTGTTTTGTAGCATACTATTGAACTGTGTTCATTTCTTTTAAAAATATATTGTGAATACTTTTCATCATTAAAATTAATTATTTTTTGTAATTCTCTAATATTTTTATCATATTTGTCTGGATAATTACTATATCTAGCTATATTACCTAATTCTAATGTAATAATGTATTCTGTTTGTTTTATTTCTTTTGGAAATTCTATATAGATATATATACCATCTTTTTTTGGACTTCTTCTATCGAAATGTCCGAATCTTAACGTTACATTAGGACCATATTTTTTAAAAACATCAAACATAAAACGTGAAACCAAATTATCTTTTTTATAGTATTCATCTAAAAATAGAGAAATACTTTTTCCAACTTTGTATCCTGTTAAGTCAGTATAATAATAATTTGGATCTTTTAAACACTTAACAGATTCACTAATTGTTCCAATGTACTTTTCAAACAAATTCACTAAATCTTCTTTATTCATATTATCACCTATTATGATTATATCATATTTATAGTGAAAAAAACGACGATTTTCGACGAAACTAGAGGGTTATAAAAAAGAAGAAACTTCTCTTCAGGGGGAAGAGAGCATATTTTTGTAATAAAAATCGACGGTTTTCGACGGATTTTTTATGATAATAAAAAAGTCACTATAAAGTGACTTTATTTGCATATGATACTGCTTGTTTATGAGCTATTCGTAATATTTACATCGTATTAAGTTTTGTTTGATTTCTAACTCTTTCTAATCTTTGTTGTTCTCTTTCTAAGAATTCTCTATATGTAATACCATGTATTGTTAGATATGCATAATCATATGATATGAATTTTGAAAATAATGCATGTCCTTCATATAGAGTATATGCATCTATTCTTTGACTTTTTAAACATAATAGTTGTTGGATTACTTCATCTAATGTTCCTTTTAATTCTACTTTTAACATTTATATCCCCCCTTTAATCATAAGAGAATATAAAAAGACTCTTATGAATATATATTCATAAAAGTCTTGTTCTTTTAAATTTAATCCATTTTAGTGTTGTTGAATTAAATCATATTAATATGAGAACTACTCCCTTTTACGTAATTTAATTATACCATAAAATGGGGTTTTTTTCAATTTTAACTACTTTTTAACTAGTCTCATATTAGCTTCTTTAACTGGTTCTGTTTGCCATTCATACCAATCATCTGAATAGTTTCTTGCATAATATAATGTATTTGGATATTCAGAAGCTAATTGTATATATGCATTAGTTATATCTTCTTTAGACCAACATCTTGTATATCCTAAATCTTTTGATAGATAAGAATCTTTATTTTCTATAAATCTTATAATACTATCTTTATTAGTTGCATCACTATTAGTTAATACTCTCATATATCTAGCATATTTCTCTATTAATTCATTATCTGCAAATAATACTTCTCCATATATTATAGGTAACCATCTAGATAATGAATAAGTAATAACTGGAAAGAAATCACATCCTTCTTCTGGTAATGCAATTGATTTAGCAGCATCAAATCTAAAACCATTTACTCCTAATCTAATATATTCATTTAACATCTCTATTATTTTTCTTTGTACTATAGGATTATTAGGATTTAATCCTGGTAAACCTAAACAATAATTAATTACTTGTTGTCTATCATCCCAATTAGTTATTTGTATTCTTTTTTTAAAACAATCTTTATGTCTTAATAATTCTTTATCTGTATCTGGATGTGGTATTAAATATTCTTCATCACTTTTATTAGCTACATGATTTATTACTGCATCTACTACTATATTAATACCATATTTTTTAGCTTCTAAACATAATTCATATAGTTCTTCTTTAGTACCTATTTTATTTCCTATATCAAATCCTAATGGTTGATATAATAACCACCAGCCATTAGTATTATCTATTTTATTTCTTTGTAATGGAGATATTTGTACTGTATTAAATCCTTGTCTAGAAATAATAGGTAATAATTTTTTTATATCTTTTAGAGGACAATCAAATAAACTTAGTATTCTATTCATATATAATACCTTTCTATATATATTTTATCATATAAAAAGACACTATTAGTGTCTTTTTATTAGAATAGATATTGTAATAATGCTATTAATGCTACTATAGGAGGTATTATCATAAAGAATATCATTCTACTATTATTTCCTTTTTCATATATTTTATCTGTTTCTGGATTATAATATACATCTACTTCTTGGCCTATATTATATCTTTTTTTAGTAGTACCTCTTGATGATAGATATTTCTTTTTTTCATTATTATATTTAAATGATATTTCTGGTACATAGTAATTCCATGTAAATCCATTATTATCTATATCTGATCTTATATGATATTCTATTACATGTCCTTTTAATTTAATATATTTATCTTTATCTTTATTATAATATGGATCATAGAATACAAATATTGCTGAATACCAGAAACATGTTGCAGATATAAGTAATAATATTTGTAATATAGTAGTATTAAATATTGAATGTAATATAGCAAATACAATCATTATTATACAGAAATAGATTGTTGTAAACATTTTTTTACTATCTTCATCTTTTAGATTTAATTCATCTATTAATTCTTGTGTTTTAGTATTATATTTACAATTTATTTTAGTATCTATTTTATATATTCCTTCATCTAATTGATTATATACTTTTAATATTTTAGTATATTTAGTACCTAGATATTCAAATTCTACTTCTAATTCTATATGATTATCCATTATAGAGTTATCTTTATTTAATCTATTATCTATTCTTTCTACTTTCTTAATAGTACCAGTTACTGGAACTCCATTTTTACTATTACTAATACTTTTTCTTATTAAACTATAAAATGCATATATAGTTAATAATGATGCTAATAATATTATTATTCCAAATATTATTAATCCTATTATAATTATTACATTTAACATATTTATCACTCCTATTTTATTTTATCATAAAAAAGACTTTTATGATTGTATTCATAAAAGTCTTGTTCTATTAAGTTTAATCCGGATATTTATTCGTCTTGACGAATTAAACCATCTTTTTTAGATGAGAACTACTCCCTCTTAAGTAATTTAATTATATCATAAAATAGGTCATTTTTCAAATTTACATATTAATAATTTAATTGAGAAGATTATTATACTTTGTTATTATATTAATAGAGATGATTATATGAATAGAAAGAAATTAATTATATTATGTATAGGTATATTTTTATTTATATTAATTGTTATATCTATTATAGTTTTAAGTACTAAGAAAGATAATAAACTAGATGTTAATGATAATAATTTAGAAGAAAAAATTGAAATAGAAGAAAATATTAAAGAGATAGATGAAGATAATAATATAGAAGATATAATTATTGAAGATAGTAAAAAGGATATTGATGAAAATAAAGATATTATTGTAGATAATAAGAAGAATGATAATATTAAGAAAGATAATGATGAGAAGAAAGATAATAATATAGTTATAGATAATAGTAAAGAAGAAAATGTAATAGTAGATAATAATCAAAATAATAATACACCTATTATTACTTATAGTTGTCCTGATGGATATAATTTAGATAATAATAAGTGTATTAGTATTAAAGATGCTTCTTTAGAATGTCCTAGTAATACAACTAGTTATGCTGATGATAATATACCTAGAGATAAATATTGTATTAATTTAAATGAAGGTTATGAAATAGATAATGATACTTGTCCTGAAGGATATGGTTTAGTAGTTATTCTTGGTTGGGGTACTCCTGATATAAATCAATGTTTTCCTCTACATGAAAAAGTATTAGTATGTGATGATGGTTATAGTTTAGATAATAATAAATGTATTAAAATAATAGATGCTAATATGAATAACAATTAAAAAAGAGACTGTTGTCTCTCTTTTTTATTAGTCTTGTTTTCTTAGTCCTAGTTTTTGATACATAGATTCTTTTTGTGCTTCTTGTCTTTGTTGATTTACATATTTATAGATATTAGCATCTCTATAATCTCTTTGATCTGTTATTTCTTCTCCTACTCTTACAAAGTTAGGTAGTTCTACATTAGTAGAGTTAGTTACATCTCTTTCTAATGTTACTAATGATGTATCATGATATACATCTATTCTATATCTTTCTCCATTATAGATAAAGTTATATCTTGTTTTAGTTATTGGTTTATCTTCTATTTTACCTAATTGTTCATTAAAATCATCTTCAGTAATATTTCTATGTCTAGTTGTTTTAGTACCATCTGGATTATATTTAATAATAGTATATATATAGTAATCTGAACCTGATATTGTACTTTTTCTATATAGTTCATCAAATCCTATATCATAACAAGTTGCAAATTCACATATTTCTTCTTCTAACATATGTACTCCTAGGTAATTACATAGTAGTCTATAGTTAATACTATTTACTTTATATTTTCTTTGTTGTATTACTTCATTTTCACCTAAGAATGCTCTTATGGCATTACCTACTCTATGAATCTTTTCATCAAATAAGCAATCATTACCAAATATTTTTAAGTTTGGATGGTTACTCCATGTTTCCATGGTTCTTTTATCTTTTTCTCTGGCTTCTTCTGGTGTTTCTATTCTTGCTGTATTATTTGCTGTTGTATAATACTTTTCTTGTCCTTGAGCAGCTGTTACTAAGTGTAATACTAAATCATATCTTGATAATATTTGTGCTTCTGTAATTCCTCTTTTATCTATCATAGCTTTAAATTCATCATCTGTTAGATATGCTCTATTATCTAGTATTCCTCTATCATATAGTATTACTACTTTTTCATTTTGACAGGCATTAGCTGCCATATCTCTTATTCTTTCTTTACTTAATTGTGCTTCTAATACTATGGTTTGAAAATCTATTATAGGTAATTTATCTAATTCATTACCAAATGGTTTTACTCCATCATTAATTAATTCTGTAGCAGTTTCATTTACTACCATTACTGTATATCCTTGTGTTCTAAATATTTTAGATATTTCTTCTAATGCGGTGGTCTTGCCTCCGCAAGGTCCACCAGTTATTACTATTCTTAGAATTTTTTTCATTATATACCCTCCTTATTAAAAAATTCTATTTATTATTTATTTCTATATCATCTCCTTTTGGGGTAAAAAAAAACATATATTATAAAATATATGTTTTATTACCAATATTAGATTTTGAACAAAATTGATCCATAAGTATGTCATAACAGTATTTATAATGATACATATAGATCACCACCTATTTATATAGCATTATCTTTGGTGTTAAGAAACATTTTAATACTTTTTTTATATTTGTCAATTATTTCTTAATAAAAAAAGCAGATATATCTGCTTTTTTAATATATTGCTAATGTTGAGATAACATAATTGTAGAATGAACTTGAATTAGATTGATAATATATTTGTGATCTTGTACATCTAATATGTCCTTTAGATGCTATTACAACTATTGCTTGGTATTCTCTATTCATTCCAGCATCTGCTAAGCCTAAACCATTTGGTTCAAAGTATTTACTTATATAATCATATGATTGTCTTCTTGTATCTAACATTAATACTATTGGATTTGGATCAGCTGCTAGTTTAGATGCTAAGTCAGAGAAATGAACAGCACTACAATTTCCAGATCCTAATTGTCCACTATAGAATGATACTGTTACTCCATTTATTGTATATATTGCTTTTGATAATTTACTTTGATTTAGACCTGTTGAATCATAACAAGAACTATTTAATACTAAATCTTCTCTTCCTATTCCTCTATAGTGTTTACTACTTAATATAGTATTATATTTAACGACTCCAGTTATAGCATCCATTGTAAATCCTGGCATATTAGTCATCATTTGAGTTAAATAAGTAACATCATTACCAGAACCATTTGTATTAACTTCTTGAAGACCAATTATATCTACTTCAGTTCCTACAAGTAGTGAAGCTATTGTAGATGGTGTTCCTCTTGCGAAGCCAGCTACATTAAATGTTCCTACATTTACTTCTTGACCCCAACGTGCATATAAAGCTGTGTTTGTTGTTAAGATAGTTGAACTTCTTACTTCTGTTCCACCAGTTGCTTGATTATACCAACCAATAAATGCATATCCTGCTCTTATTGGTTCTGGTAATGTTCCTGATGAGGTATTAGAATACATCGTTTTATAACAACTACCATTATTATAAGTAAAACCATTAATACATGTTGTTGTACTCCAAATGCCACCATTTGGATTTAATACTAATGCTATAGATGTTCCACTTTGTGTAATTGACCAATGTGCATATAAATTTTGACTTGTTGATAATGTACTTAATTGAGTATTTGTTTGTACTAAAGTTCCTCCACTTGGTGATGTATACCAACCATCAAAATTATATCCACTTCTTGTTGGTATTGGCATATTACCAACATATGAACCCATTACTGATTTATAACATGTTCCATTTGTAAGTGTATATGCTGATTCACAAGTTGTACTTGTCCAGGCATCTCCACCATTTGGATTAAATATTATATAGTAAGTTACTTGTTGTTGTACATATGTCCAATGAGCATATAATGTTTGTCCTGTTGTTTGTGTATAAATAGTTGATTCTGTAATTCTTGTTCCGCCACTTGATGATGTATACCATCCATCAAAACTATATCCTGCTTTTGTTGGTGTTGGTAAACTACCATATGTTCCACCTTTTGCTACACTCTTATAACAAGTTGAACCATATAGTGTAAATGGTGAAGAACATGCTGATGTTGTCCATGCATCTCCTCCATTAACATAGAATGTAACTGTATAACTTACTGTTGACCATTGTGCATATAACGTTTGATTTCCAGATGCATTAAATGTTGATGAAGATGTTACTTGTGTTCCTCCACTTGATTTTGTAAACCATCCTACGAAATTATATCCTGTTTTAGAAGGTGTTGGTAATGTTCCATAAACACTTCCATTTGCTAAATTCTTTTTACATGTTGAACTTGAATATGTAAAGCCATTAGTACATAAAGATGAAGTCCAACTTCCTCCATTAGGATCTAATGTAATTGTATAACTTACTGTTTTCCAATGAGCATATAGAGTTTGATTTCCATTTATATCAAATGTTGATGTAGATGTTACTTTAGAACCACCAGAAGCTGCTGTATACCATCCTTCAAAAGTTGATCCTGTTTTTGTTGGTGTAGGTAAACTACCATATACAGTTCCTGTTGTTAATTCTTTTTTACAAGTAGTTCCATTAAAGCTATAATCACTACCACATGTACTACTTGTCCATGTACTTCCACCATTAACATTTAATGTTATTGTACGTGTTATAACAGTCCAATGGGCATAGATAGTTTGATTTCCAGATGCATTAAATGTTGATGATGATGTTACTAAACTTCCACCATTTGCTGATGTATACCAGCCATCAAAATTATATCCACTTCTAGAAGGTGTTGGTAAACTACCATATGTTCCTTTAGGAGTTATATTCTTTTTACATGTAGTTCCAGATAATATATATAAATTATCACATGTATATGAATTCCATGCATTTCCTCCATTTACATCAAATATTAATTCATGATAATCTTTTGACCAATGTGCATATAATGTTTGATTACTCTTTATAGCAACTAATGAAGAACTTGTTATTTGTGATCCTCCACTTGCTGATGTATACCATCCACTAAATGAATAATTACTTCTTGTTGGATTAGGTAATGTTCCATATAATGAACCACCTGTTACAGTTTTTTGACAAGTATTACCAGATAAACTTGCTCCGCAAGTTGAACTAGTCCATGTATTTCCACCATTTAAATCAAATGTTACTACATATGAAGATGGTTTTTCTTTTACTACTATAGTAATAGTAGCTTTCTTTCCTTCTTCTGTTTCTACTGTTATTTTAGCTGTACCTGCTTTAATACCAGTTACTTTTCCATTATCAGAAACAGTTGCTACTTCTTCATTATTACTACTCCATGTTAATTTACCTAATACAGCATTACTTGGTTCATATAATATACTTAGTTTAGTAGTATTTCCTACTATTATTTCTTTCTTACTTGTTCTAAAATATATTTTCTTTAATTTATTATCAGTAGTTTCTTCTACTACATATACTGTTATTGTAGCAGTTGAATCATCACTATTTCTTACTGTTACAGTAGTTGTTCCTACACTATTTCCTTGTATTAATCCTTCATCTGTAACACTTGCTATAATTGGATCTTCACTAGACCATGTTATAGTCTTTTCTTCATCTTCTGGTACATTTCTAGCTATTACATATACTGTACTTCCTGTTTTTAAATGTACTTCTGTTTTTTCTACTTCTACTTCTGATTTTAATTCTGTTCCTTGTTCATATATAACTACTTTTAGTGATGCTTCTACTCCACTTGTACATTTTGCTGTTATAGTTGCTTCTCCAGGACTATTTGCATATACTACTCCATTATATACTGCAGCTATATCTTCATTAGATGAAGTCCATTCTATATATGGTGTTGATGATAACAATGTATAAATTATTTCTTGTTGATCTCCAACACGTAATTCCATAGTTTCTGTATCTAATAATATTTTTTCTGTTGCATTAAATACTAATGCATCTTTATCTATTATTTTTACAGAGTATTCTCCTATTTTAATAGAAAATTTATCTGACTTACCTATTTTTCTTTTAATAATAGTTTCGCCTTCTGCAATACCTACTGCTTTTCCATCATCTATTTGTACTATTTCACTATCTTCACTATCTAAATAACAAAATCTATTTCCTATAATAGGTCCACAATCAATACTTTGATCTTCACCAATAGATAGTTCTATAGTTTTTTCATTAAAGTAATTAATAAATAATACTGCTATTACTAAGATAAGTATTAAGAATACTACTTTTTTAAATAATCTTGCAAAGAAACTTGGTGTATCATCTTCATAATAATCATCTTCATCATGTTGTACATATTCTATTTCTTGATTATAGAATCCATTATTCTTACTATATGTATTAGTAAATGTATTTTTATTACTAGTATTATTATTAGTATTATATGTATTATTATTTGAATTATTATATGTATTATTACTATTATAAGTATTATTAGTATTGTAATTATTGTTACTATTGTAATTATTATAAGTATTATAGTCATTATAATCATTATAATTAGTATAATTAGTATTATCATAATTATTATAATTGTTGTTATTATAATAATTATCATAGTTATTATAGTTATTATAGTTATTATAGTTATTATAATTCATATTATTATTTTGATATGGATCATTATAATAGTCATCATAATTACTATAATTATAATAGTCGTTATTATAATTATTATCATAATACATATCATTATTCATATCATTATAATAGTTATCATAATATGAATTATTATAATTATTATTCATATTATTACGATTATTATTTTGATTATTATTATCATAATTCATATTCTAATACCTCTATTATAATTATATATCTTTATTAGAAAAATAAAAAGACTCTTTATGAGTCATTTAGTCATTTCTATATATTTAATAAAGATATTAATTAATTCTTTTTCTAATATAAAGTCTCCAGTATTAGGATTTATTATAATACCTTTATATTCTTCATTATATATTTCTTTTATTACTTTTTCTAATTTAGTTCTTTTTAAAGAATCATATTTAATATCTATTATTTGGTTTCTTTGAGTATATAGTAATATATATTTATGTTTTATTATTATTTTATTATATTCTATGGGTATTAATACATTATAGTTTTTTAAATATTCAAATATTAATGTTAGATCTTTATCGTTAGAATTTATTATACTAGTTAGTTCGTTTTCCATAATCTTATTTCCTTATGTATTTCTAATGTATTTGCCCATCTTAATAATTCTTTATTAGATTGTATTATTTCTTTATATAGTTCTGATTCTGATTTATTAGTACCATTTGGTCTTTTTCTAGATATATTTTTTGATATAGATATACCTTTATCATATCTTAATAATCTAAATCCTTGAGGTAATGTTTTAAAATTATAATCCATATTAAATGCTACATATACACATATAGTATCTGTTATAAATTCAAAATAGATGTTTTTAGTATCTATTCTATTTATTATAATAGTTTTTCCTTGTTGATACATTAGATATAGTAATTCTTTTATTTGTTCTTCTAAAGGCTTATTAGGTACTATTTTATAAACTCCTCTATGTGATATAGCTAATTTTTGTGAATGTCCTGAACAACTTGCAGATGTTTTATATCCTTTTGTATTTAATACAGATAATGTTGGTGCTATTAATGTATCACAATGTAGATATCCTTCTGGATTATCTGTTATTTCTCCAGTAGATAAATCTATATATGTTGTATCATCTACTTTCATATTACCACCTGGTTAAATTATATCATTTATTTTTATATTTTAGTACAATATAGTTTATTTAGTGCTATTATATACTCAAGGAGATAATATGATTAGAAAGGAGGTATATTAATTATTATATTATCTAATATTATTTAATATAAAGTGAGGTATTTATGAAAAAGAAATTATTATTTTTATTAGTAATACTACTTATTATAGGTGGTATTATTGCATTCTTTGTTTTAAGAGATAAAGATGACAAAGAAGAAGTTGAAATGATTACTATCAAGTTTGATGTTGATGGTGGTGAACCTGTTGATAAAATGGAAGTTGAAAAAGGTTCTAAAGTTGAATTACCAACTACTGTAAAAGATGGTTATAACTTTGTTGGTTGGTATGATAAAGATGATAATAAAGTAGAAGATAAAACTAAATTTAAAAAAGATACTACTTTAAAAGCTAAATGGGAAGAAATTCCTGAAGATGTTAAAACTATGGAAGTAAGTTTTAATACAAATGGTGGTAATAGTATAAAGACTGTTACTATGGAATGTGATAAAGGTATTACATTACCTGCTAATCCAACTAAAGCTGGTTATACTTTTACTGGTTGGACTTTAAATGGTAAAGCTGTTAAAAAAGGCGACAAATTAGAATGTAAAAATGTTACATTAGTTGCTAATTGGAAAAAGAATGAAGAAAAGAAACCAGAACAAAAACCAGAACCTACTCCAGAACCTAAAGTATCATATACTTGTAGTGAAGGTACTTTAGATGGTACTAAATGTGTCATTACTAAAGATGCTAATGCTGCTTGTAGTGGTGAAAGAGTTTTTGATTATAATGGTAAATGTGTAACTATCAATTATAGTGTTAGACAAGATTCTAAAGCTTCTTGTGGAACTACTACAGTTCATACAGGTGGTGGTCATACTGAACAAGTTCAAGGTGAGATATTTAAAATGGGAACTAACTATTGTTTCTTTAAAATAGTAGAAGATTCTTATGAAAATAATCAATCTAATTGTACTAGTAGAGGTCATAAATGGAATAGTATTAATAGTAAGTGTTATTACTATAGAGGAGATGCTAATCAATTTGTAACTAATACTTGTGATCATTTAAATGGTTATGCATTAATAACTGATCCTAATTCATATCAAGGTGTTAATGGCTTGAATGGTGGATGTTTCCCTGTTAAAGATAAAACATATAGTTGTGAATCTGGTTATACTTTAAATGGTACTAAATGTACTAAAACTATAGATGCTACTAAAGTAGAAGGTTAATAAAAAAAAGAAGTATTAATATACTTCTTTTTATTTGTTTTCTAATCTTAATATATTAGTATTATGTTTATTATTTAATGTACAGAAGTAATTACCATTAATAGCATCATTATTCATAATATAATCATCTGGTAATATACTTTTTAATTCTGCCATAAATACTAAATTATCTTTATAGTTTTCATCATTAATAGTACCATATACTCCTAATGATATATCATAATCTTTTCTTTTAGCTAATTCTAACCAATGTGATATATCTTCCCTATTTGGATTACTTGTTAAATATATTCTTTCTTTAGGTACTATTGGTTGTTTTTTATTATATATAATAGGTGTAGAACCTACTATTGCAAATGTAGTTGGTTCTTTACCTAATGTTTTTGCATAAGGAGAATATACTACTAATTCATCACCTGCTATTGAATCATATTTACCTTTATTTATTTCTGCTGTAGGTAAATAATTATAGAATCCTAATTCTATTAAATAGTTTTTAAATTCTTGTGTAATTACTTTATATTCATCTAACCATTTTAAGAATTCTTTATGATGCATTCTATATGTTAATAGATTATAATTAATACCATTTACTTTACAATAATATTTATATAGTTTTAATAAATATTGATATAACATAATATTCCTCCTTTTTAAGAATATATATTATATATTATTTATTTAATTTTGTAAAAAAAAGAAGTATATTTATACTTCTTTTATATTAGTTAATATATAATCATAATCTTCTTGATTATAGATAGTATCACAATATGGACATCTTCCACTATTATTAACATCTATAGATGAACCACATCCTGGACATTTTTTAGTTTTACTACTAGATGTATTTAATGGTTTAGATAATGTTAGTAAATATTCTGCTCTTTTTGGTTCTTTACTACCTATTATTGTTTTATTAGTTAGATTTAATTCATATGTTATATAACTTACTATTAAAGATACTTCCATTATATTCTTATTATCTTTAGTATATAGATCTTCTATATTACTATATTTAATATCTATAGATTTATATACTTTTTTTATCTTTTTATCTTTATAACTATCTATTATATTTTTTGTTTCATGATATAGTTTATCATCTATAAAATGATCTATTTCTTTTAAGTTATCTTCTGTTATAGAATTTAAATATTTTATAAAGATATTTTTTACTTTAGAGAAGAAGAATTCTTCATTAAAAGATACTTCTTTATATTTTTTTACATCTATATCTCTTTTACTACTTAGTATAAATATATTAGGTATTGTATTTATAATAGAATTACAATATGGACATGTTGTCATATTAGTAGTTATTTTTAATTCTGAACTACAATTAGGACATATTGTTATATTATTAGTTTTAGATTTTAAAAATATTAATTTATAATTATTAGTTATTTTATTTATATCTACTGATATATATGTATGTACTATTACACAATCTTTAGTACTAGTTATTTTATATATTATTATGTCATTTATTTTATAATTATTATTATTCTTCTTATGATTTAATTCATTATTTTTTAGTTCTTCATAATAGACATTATATAATTCATTAGTACATAGATATTTTAATCTTTTATAATTATATTTATCATATGCATCTTGTACTCCTATAAATGTATTTATTATTTCTTTTTTTAATTTATTTAAATCATATGTAGGCAAATAGTCTTTTAATTCATATAATGATATATCTTTATGATTTCTAGTAAATGGATTACTTTTAGAAAATAATAATAATATTATACCTTTTAATAATGATATAAAGAAAGCTAGATATGCTATAGCAGTTAATACTCCCCAGATCATAGTATCTAATTGAGCACTAGATACTGCATCTGTTTTAATACTACTATAATTATTATTCATTATTGTTACTAGTATTAATACTATAAAAAATAATATTATAATTATATGCTTCTTTTTCATACTATCCCTCTATTATATTATAGCAAAAGATAATACTATTTTGATAATCTTTTTTCGAAATTTCCTTCTACTCCTACAAAATCACTTTTTGTTAAGAAAACATCTGCATTTGTTACTTTAATATACTTTTCTAATTTATGTAATTCATATCTAGTTAATACTACATATGTTATATATGTTTCTGTTTGATTATGTCCTGTTCCTTTCCACCATGTAGCTCCTCTTTGTAAATCATCTTTGATAAATTTTAATAATTTAGTTGGTTTATTTTTAGAAAATATAAATGCACTACTAGATATATTTTGTTCATGTAATTTATCTAAAGATATATTTTCTATTATTGAATATAATATAGAATATATCATAGTAGATAATCCATATGCTAATCCACTTATACCAAATATAATCATATTGAATGCTATTGCATTTCTTCCTACACTTACTTTTTTATATTTATTAGATAATACTATACCTACTATATCTGTTCCTCCAGTAGATCCTGTTGATGATAATATAAGTGCACATCCTATACCTGTAAGTGTTCCTCCTATTAATACATTAGTTATTATCTCTTCTACTATCATTTTATCTGGTATTGGTATTATAAGTAATGCTATTGTTTGAACTATAATAGTATATATAGTTCTACAACAAAATGATTTACTTATTTTAAAGAAAGCTAATATAAATAATGGTACATTTATAAGAAAATAAATGATACTTGTCATATTCATTGTTATATTAAATAAATAATCTATTAATTTATTTAATAATTGTGCTAGACCAAATACTCCTCCACTATATAGATTAGTTGGTTCTATAAAGAAATTAATAGCAAAAGAGAATATTATTACACCTATTGTATTTAATATTAATTCATTTATATTCCATTTAAATATTTTATATAAAGTCTTATTCATAATAATTCTCCTTTAGCAGCCAATTGATTATATCAACTTTATTATATTTATTCAATAGATATTATGTGTTATAATATTTGTAGGAGGACACATTAGTGTCACCTAATTATGTAGATGCGTTCTAAGGAACGCTTTTTTTATGTTCTATCATAATTTTGTCAGATTTTTTCTTTAAAAAAAGAACACTAGTGTGTTCTTTTATTTATATAGATTAGTATTATCTACTATTAGTTTATCTTGTTTATATTTAGTTAATGCTTCTATTACTTTATCTTTATATTCTATTCTAGTATATAGAGATTGACTAGTAGAAGACATAAAACAGATAGAATATTTATTTATTATTATGTTATCTATATCTTTATAATCTAGATGATTATATTGTTTACCTGCATTAATAGTTATACCTTCTTTATTTATTTCTAATGTAGCTTTTTGATTAGTATTAGCTATATATTCTATTTTTCTAGTTATAAGTATATAATATACAACACTTAATATTACACATATAGTAAATAATATTATTACTATTAAATACATAGGAGTATGTTCTATTATATATAGTACTGTAAATGGTATTAGTATTAATAAAGATATAATACCTAATTGAATTGCATGAGTAGTAATTCTTTTTATTTTTTTATGAGGATTCTTTTGTAATATATTATTACTAACTATATATAATAATTCATCATAGTACTCTTTAGATCCTTTTTCTTTTACTTCTATTTTCATATATATCACCTATTTGATTATATCATAAAAAAAGATATGCTTTAGCATATCTTTATAACATTAATACGTGTGATTGATTTGATGTTGTGTAATAATCACGTAACTCATCTATTAATTGTGTTCCGTGTATATAGAAGTGTTTTATAATAGATACATATAATCCTGACATGTTTGATGATATACCAAATGAATCAATCATATTAGATATATCTTCTGTTGGTATTCCTTCCATATGAGCTTCCATAGCTCTTAATATATGTTCTATTTCTTTTCCTCTATATATACCATCAATACTATTATCTATATACTTTTCCCATTCTGACCATAATTCTGGACTTATTAATTTATGTCCTCTTTCTAACCATTCTGTTTTTAATGATTCAGATAATTTTCTTTCTCTTATAGTTATATATTCATAGTATGTTACATTATATACAGACATAAATATTTTATCTAATGAATCATATAAATCTGGTAGCAATTCATCTGTTGATATAGTACGTCCTTTATAATCACAATAAGCACTTTTTCCTTCTCTTTTTAGATTCCATAATTTTAATATTATGTGTTCTAAACTACCTTCTATTGTTAATTTTTCCATATTATTAATCCCTCCCTTTTCATAAGAGTCTTAATAATAGAATAAAAAAAAGACTCTTATGTATATTCATAAAAGTCTTGTTCTTTAAATATTAATCCATTATAGTGTTGTTGAATTAATCCATCTTATTGATGAGAACTACTCCCCTTTAAGTACTTTAATTATACCATATTTTGGGGCTTTTTTCAAATTCTGTAAATTTATATAAAAAATGAATCCAGTCTTTCGACTGGATTCTCAGGGGGAAATTTAAAAACCAGTTCGTAATAATTTAATAATCAGTTAAAGTCTTATAAAATAAGGCTTTTTCATTTTCTTAAATTTATTAAAGTTTATAAAAATAACTTAATTTTTTACATTTAGTATCTGGATTTGGTATCTGGAAAATAAAAGTGACACAGTGACACACTGTTTGCGAGTACCCCACACACATTAATAGTGTCATAGTGTCATAAATACTATTTTTACCTTTTTACTTTATAAAGTATATCATATTCATCTTCAGTTGGCTCTTCCCATTTAGATTCTAACTTTTTCATTAAGCCTTCATCTAAATAGAAATCCGATCCACCAGTACCATCTAATACTCTTTTATTTCTTTCTTCTATATTTTGTTTCCATGTTTCATCATCAACACGTACATAATGTATTTCACAATCTACTTTATTATTTTTATAGTATTCTTTTATTTCTTTTCTATCTTTACTTGACCAAAGCCCTCTTTCAAAAATTACATTAGCACCTGCTTTTGCAATTTCACCAACTTTTCTGGTTAAGTACTTATTTAATCTTTCTGAGAATACATTATAAAACTCTCCTTGCTCATTATTTATTAATTCATAAGTAGCTTCATCTGGTGAAATTATTACTGCATTTAATGAATCTTTTAATTGCTTTGAATAATAACTTTTACCACTACAAATTTTACCACATACTAATATTACTTTCCCCATAGATACCTCCTTATCTTTCTTTCACTAATCCATCTGGTGTCAGAATATAAAGGGCATTTACTACTTCATTAATATATTTTCTATCATGAGATACACTAATTATAGTACCTTTATATTCATTTAAAACATTTCTAATAACTGGATTTGATAATGGACTTACATTTCTTGTAGGTTCATCAAGTATTAAAACATCACATTTATCTAATACTAATTTAACAAGAAATAATTTTGCTTTTGTCCCATTACTTAAATCTTTGATATCACTAATCATTTCTTCTCTAGTAAATTTCATATTTCCTAAAAACATTCTTGCTTTTGTAATTTCATCTTTACTACCATTTGGACATATAAAATCTAATACATATTTATAATTATTTAAGATGTCATCATAAGTTTGCGGCATATACCCAACCTTAATATCATTTCTATCTTTTAATTCATTATAAATTAATTTTATTAAAGTAGATTTCCCAACGCCATTTTTACCTATGATACATAAATGCACATTACCAATTACATCTAACTTTATGTTTTTAGATAATAACTTATCAGATACTTTTAACTCATCAATATTTAAATTGATAATATTCTTTGTTCTTGGTATTTCAACATCTTCAAAAAAGAAACTAATGCTTTCTTCAACATCTGGTATTTCAGTTAATTCAGTTTCATCCAATCTTTTCTCTTGTGATTTTAAAGAATGCATTTTCTTTTTTAATACTGCAGCACCATGTGGATCTGCTCTTGAAATTGTATTTTGTTGATGTTCAACTTTTTGCATTATTCTTTGAAGTTTTTCTTGTTGTTTGTTAAATTCTCTTTTTTCAGATTTTGCGACTTGTGTTTGCTTTTCAATTTTTCTAAGTCTTTGTCCAACATAAGTATCATAATCAATTTTTAATAATGTATGCCTACATTCAGTTTTCTTTTTTATTTGTTCTAAATGTAAAATCATATTTGCTGTATTAGCAAGTAATGTTTCATCATGTGAAACATACATAATTGGCTTATTTGTATTATTAATAAAATGTTCTAACCATTCTAATGTTTCAATATCTAAATCATTAGTAGGTTCATCTAAAAATAAAATATCATATTCATTTAATAATAATTTTAAAATACTAATTTTAACTTTTTCTCCACCTGATAGTGTATTGATTTTTTGCTTTAATATATCATCAGTTAAATTAATCAAGTCTAAATATTTATATAGATTATTAATTTTATCATAATAATCAGTTTCATCTATAAATAAAAATTCATATACGCTTTTATCTAATTTATCAGTACTAATAGATTGTTCTAGATAACCAATTCTATTACCTTTTAGATTAATATTTCCACTTACTTCAGCATATTCACAAATACCTAAGATTGATTTTAATAAAGTAGACTTCCCATTTCCTTCTTCACCAATAACAGCAAGTTTATCACCATTATTTAGTATTAAATTTAAATTTTTAATTAAATATCTATCACTAATAGATATAGTTAAATCTTTTATTTCTAACATATTATGCCTCCTTTTTTCGGCATAATCAAAGTTTATGCCACACTTATTTAGCTAGTGTTCTCATTTTCTCACCTCTTAACTTTTAAAATTTTTCTTAAAACGATTTTTCTAGATTTTTCGTTTTATATTTATTTATAGAACGAATTTTTTGAAATTTTCGTTCTATAAATTAGTTTCTGCCTGGTAATTTACTATAATCATATTTATTCATTATTGGATCTAACATTTCTTGTGTTTCAGTTAGTTGTTCTATAACTTGATCTAATGTATAACCTTCTTTACCTTCTTTAATCCATTTTAATTTTTCGGTTGCATCAAATAATTTAAAACCAACTTCTCTTGCTTTATCTCTTTTTTTAGAATCAAAGGTTAATAAGTCAGTTTCTGATGATTTATATTGTTCAAGTAGTTCTTTTAAATCTTTACTTGATTGATCATAATATCTATCTTTAAGTTTATTTTTGTTAAAATATAAACTCATTTCATCATAACCTGCTGCTTTAACTAGTTTTTGTAAAGACATATCCAATGTTTCAGCAATTTTTCGTAGATCATCGATATCTGCTTTTTTTATTTTACCATTAATTAAATCATTTAAGGTACTTCTACTAATACCTGTTTGTTTAGCTAATTCTCTTTGCGAAATACCTTTTTTAATTCTAGCATCTTCTATTAAAACTTTAAGTTCTTCTGAGTTCATTTAATCACTTCCTTCTCCCTTTTCGGCTTTCACAATTTAATTTTAGCACATTTTTATCATTTTGTCCAGTTTTTCGGTTAAAATAGTTGACATTGTTTTCGGACGGTGTTATATTAATATTGTGTCCAGATTATCGGACTAGTAAAGAAAGGAGGAATTAGAATGAAATTATGCAAAAAAGAATCTACTAGTGAGTATGTATTACCTAAAGATTTATCAGTAAGTGCTATAGGTATGCTTAATACTCTACTAGTAAAATCTAATGAAGAACTGGCTAATATTGATCTCTACTCTCTTAGTAATGATAGTAGAAAAGATGTTGTTTTAGCATTTAGAGAATTAAGAAAAAAGAAATATATTATTTATAGTTCTTTAGATGATATATATTACATCTATATATCACCACAAAAAAATTAAAGAAAGGAGGAAAAAAGCATGAATGCAGAAGAAACATTAAATTTAATAGCCAAGCAATGGTGCACCCTAGAAGATATTATGAAGTTAGGGCATCTAGGAAGAAATTCTGCACTAAAGGCTAAAAAGAAGATTAAAGAAAAACTTGAAAAACAAGGTTATCTTATTCCAAAGTCTGTAGTTCCAACTAAAGAAGTTGTAGCATTCTTTGATATTGATATACCATATCTAGAATCTAGAGTTTCTAGTAAAGAATTAATTAAAAAAATGTAAGAGGAGGATACAAATGAAACAATTAAATGATGTTAAAAGCATAAAAAAAGATATCATTGTTGAAAACCTAATGATATCAAATGGAGTTTATCTACTTGTATCTCATCCTAAGGTTGGCAAGTCAATGTTCGCTCAGCAACTTGCCTCCTCTCTTACTACTGGAGAAGATTTTTTAGGATTAAAAGTAAAGTCCTCTCATGTCTTATATGTTACCACAGAGGGAGATTTAAATCAATTAGATATGAGATATAATTTAATGAATTTACACCCCGTCATAGATAAACTTCACATAGTAGATCATGATGATACACCAGATTTTTATATTAGAGATATCAAAACAGAAATTCATATGTTAACTTATGATAAGAAACCATTATTTGTAATAATAGATATGCTTAAAGATATAAAATTTGATACTAATTATGATATAAATAACTATCAAGAAATAAATGAAGTTGTGTTTAGAAAACTAAAAGAATTATGTAGAGAATATAATTTAACAATACTCGTTACTCATCATTTAAATAAAAGAGATGATACTATGGGTAGTGTTGGATTAAATGCTGATGTCGATGGGATTATTAAATTAAAAGAATCAAGAAATGATTTCAATAAACTTACTTTAGATTATAAAAGTAGAGATTTTAGTAGATTAGAATTAAATTTAAAAAGAAATGATAATCAAACATTTAGTGTTGTTAATGAGAATACTGATGATGAGATAGATTATAATTTACTTTTATTTATTAAATATGCTATTGCTAATAAAGATTTTGATTATACGGTATCAGATGTATTAAAGAATACAAAGATTATGTTATCTCCAACACAACTTGGAGGTTTAATTCAAAGAAACCTAAGTTTGTTGGAGCGTGAAGGTCTTCATATTATAAACAAGAAAAATGGTAAGCATAGATTATACCATTGCACCTATGAAGAACCTTCACAAGATAATGAATAAACGTGGCACGTTTTGTTGCGTTAGCAATGAAAGTGGCGATAGTGAATTCATTATAAATTAATTAAAGGATATAGTATATCGTTTAATTAATCTTGTAATAGCGAATGCCTTTATTTGACTCGTTCAAATATTGGCTCTAGCTATTACAAGCATAAAGGATTCTAAGGAATATTCCTTAGCTCACGGTTGGGCATATA
>JAFXZC010000022.1 GCA_017541445.1 Bacilli bacterium | reverse complement strand
TATATTAGATTTATTTGATTCATTTATATCTATTGTTGATATTATATAACTTGATCGGCTATTATTTAATCCAGGTATATTCGTATTTGATTCAGAATTTGATATATTAGGCATACTTGATTCATTTCTTTCATTTGTTGATATTATATAACTTGAACCCGTTTCTCCATTTGTTATTCGTGTTTCTTCGCTTGTTCTTTCTGTCCCTTCATTTAGTTCTTCTGTTATTTGATTTGATGTTCTTATTTCTTCACTAGTTTTTGTTAACCCTTCACTTGTGGTTCGTTTTTCTTGATTTGTATATTCTATTTCATTACTATATGTTTCTAAGTCTTCATTTGTTGTTCTTGTTTCTTCATCTGTTGTTCTAGTTTCTTTATTTGTTGTTCTTGTCTCTTCATTTGATGATCCTTTTTCCTGGTTTGTTATTGGTGTCTCTTCATTTGTTGTTCTTGTGTCTTCATTTGTTGTTGCTGTTTCTTCATTTATTGTTCTTGTTTCTTCATTTGATGATCTTGCTTCTTCATTTGTTGTTGGCGTCTCTTCATTTGTTGTTCTTGTGTCTTCATTTGTTGTTCTAGTTACTTTATTTGTTGTTCTTGTTTCTTCATTTGATGATGCTGTTTTCTGGTTTGTTGTCAGTGTCTCTTCATTTATTGTTCTTGTGTCTTCATTTGATGATCTTGCTTCTTCATTTGTTGTTCTTGTTTCTTCATTTGATGATCCAGTTTCTTCGTTTGATGATCTTGTTTCCTGGTTTGTTGTTGCTGTCTCTTCATTTGTTGTTCTTGTGTCTTCATTTGATGATCTTGCTTCTTCATTTGTTGTTTTTTTTTCTTCATTAGTTGTTTTTGTTTCGTCATTTGATGATACTATGTCTTCGTTTGTTGTTTTTGTTTCTTCATTAGTTGTTTTTGTTTCTTCATTAATTGTGCTTGTTTCTTCATCTGTTGTTGGTGTCTCCTTATTAGTTATTGCTGTTTCTTTATTTGTTGTTGCTGTTTCTTTATTTGTTGTTGCTGTTTCTTCATTAGTTGAGCTTGTTTCTTCATTTATTATGCTTGTTTCTTCATTTGTTATTTTTGTTTCTTCATTAGATGTTTTTGCTTCTTCTCTAGTTGATTTAGTTTCCAGATTTGTTGATCTTGTTTCTTTACTTGTTGATCCAGTTTCCAGATTTGTTGATCTAGTTTCTTCATTTGTTGTGCTTTTTTCTTCATTTGTTGTGCTTTTTTCTTCAATTGTTGTTGCTGTCTCTTCATTTGTTGTTCTTGTTTCTTCATTCGTTCTTGATCTATCT
Source organism: Bacilli bacterium (assembly GCA_017541445.1). The sequence goes on along the minus strand of JAFXZC010000022.1, from coordinate 509 downwards.
TCATTTGTTATTGCTGTTTCTTCGTTTGTATCTGATTCAACTTCACTTTGTGTTGTTGTTCCTTGGCTTATACTTGAGTCTCCTTCTCCTGTATTTCCTATTTCTTCGCTTATCGTTCCTTTTATTTCTTTTGCTGTTCCTGTTTCTTGATTTGTAATACCTATTTCACTGCTTGTGGCTCCTATTTCTTGGTTAGTTGTTTCTGTCCCTTGGTTTGTGTTTCCTATTTCGTCACTTTGTGCTTCTGTTCTTTCACTTACATCTGATTCTCCTTCATTTGTATTTACAGATTCTTCAGTTGTTGTTCCCTTTTCATCACTTATTGTTCCAGTAATTTCACTTGTTTTTTCTTTATCTTGGCTTTCAAATACTATTTCTTCGCTTGTATTTTCAATTTCTTTATTTGAATCTCCAGTTACTTCACTTGAAGTTTCTGTTTCTGCAGGTAAATCAGTTGACATTGCTGATGGTTCAGTTGTTAAAACTTCTGCAGGAACTGTTGCTGGAAT
>JAFXZC010000002.1 GCA_017541445.1 Bacilli bacterium | reverse complement strand
GCTTCCAAACGTCGATGGCATTTTTGACCACACTTTTGTTCGAAGCCTGCTCACCATGGCTGATAGCCATCAGTCCCAGTCGATGCACGTTTCCGTCGCAATACTCCACCTCTACGCCGTCGGCATAAGCGCCACAGATAGGCATGATGCCGCAAAGCACAGGCATGTGCATCGACACGGGCACGCCTACCAGCGATTCCTTCAGTCCGATGGGCAGGGCTTTCACGTTTACCTTCACGCCCGTTTCCTCCTGAACCGCCTCAGCATCTTCGATTTCATCCGCCGGGATGCCCAGTTCCAAAGCGTCGATGATGCCCTGCATCACCTTCGAAATGCCCTTGGGTTCTTCCTTGCAAGCCGAGTCAACGACACTACGGAGCTCAGCATCGGTGAGTCCGAATCGGGGCATTACCTGCATCAGCACCTCACGCTTATTGTCGCAGATGGCACGGAGATTGACGGCCAATTTGTGCAACTTGACGTTACGTTCGCCCTCCTGAGGCTCACCGCCATTCCTACGCCACCACTCGCTGATAATAGAGGTATAGGGAATGCCCTTGAACATCAATCCAGGATTGGATTCTTGTTCAGCTTCGGATGTCGGCTGATTTTTCAGCTCGCATCCCTCATTTGATGTCGGCGCAATTTTGCGCTCACATTCCTCAGAGACCTCAAACAGCTTGTCGCTGACATACTTTGTATGCTCCTCTGTCACCATATAGATGCACCTCGAAACATCCTTCACAGCGGCATCCGGCTCAAAGCCCGTAGCCTCTTTCATCAGTTCCTGAGCCTCCTCGGGTGTCATCCCGTCAGGCAGTTCCACCAGCACATGAGTACCACGACGCACACTCTCCTCAATGAGCAGCGGCACTAATGGCGACTTCTCCATCAGGCGGGCACAGATTTCATCCGTATGCCCCTTTTCGTCGAAGTCCAACATCAGTCGGTTCAGTGGTTTAATGGCATCAGCAATGGCGCGATGATTGTCCTTAAATTCAGCGCAATGAGGCGTCCATACCGGCAGGCGATGCTTCAACTCATTGTCACCTTTCTCAATACGCGCACACATCTGCGCCAGCCACGATTCGCGGCGAAGAGCCTCCCATTCTGCACGGTTTGCAGGGAGGCAAGGAGCGCCGTGCCCCTTGCCGATACATGTGAATTTCATAGTCATAATCATTGTTTTCTCCATAATATAGTCCTCCTTTCTTTAATCGTTAGTCCATAAAGTGTTAGTCTTGCGGGTGGCCAGATAAGCCGCCACCTCGATGGTTTCATCACGGAAAAGCTGCTTCATCAGCTCCAGCGGGTACTTCTTCGGAAACGAGAAGTCTATCTTCACACGGCCTCGGTTGGGGTTATGCTTCGTATTCTCACGGGTGATCTTCACATCTGCATGGGCTGTTTGGAAGATGGTCTCATACATTGGACCACGTGAACCTCGGTTCCATCGCTTCACTCGTGTGCGACCGTCGGCATCCACCTCAATGCCACCCTCGTAGCGAACTCGGCTGCCGCTGGTCACCTCCTTGTCATCCTCCCATGGGCACGGCACTATCAGCATGTTGCCGTTCAACTGGAAGTTAACACTTGCGTCCATCTGGACTGCGTTATTCAAAATCTGTTCTTGAAATTTCTGTGGATTCATTGTTGTTCTGAATTTTGGTTGAGCGAAGCTTCAGAAGGGTGGCCACCTTTCGATTTGTGATTGAAATCTCGCGAGACTCCGTTCACCTCAACTCAGAGTTAAACTTGAAATTTGTTAGCGGTTAAGAAATGTTACGTAGAAAGGTTGGTCCGCTACTCCTTTGCCTCCCGTTTTGCGCATCCGACATTTGTTCATCAGAGCCAGCTGCTGGCGAGCCTGATTCTTCAACTTGTCGTAAATTCGCTTACCACACATTAAATCTCTTGACATAATCTCAATTGTAACCGCTTCCTTCGAGCGGGGTCTTAAGTTGTTCGGTGGAAGTGCTCTTTTCGAGGCAACCTCCGTAATACCCGAACAACCCCGCTGATTATAGGGAAATCTTTAGGGAAAACGTTAGGGAAAGGCCATGCCAGCCCCTACAGGTCAACAAAAATAAAAAACGGAACCCCTTGTGTTTCAAAGAGATTCCGCTAATTGCGAAAATTTTTCAAAAAAAGTTTGGCTTTCCCTAAGGGATTCCCTAAAGCTGCTATTTACACTCGTTTATCGCTTGTGTAGATTCAGATCTTGATGGTCGAATGGGTCGTATTCCGACTTGAAATCCTCATCGTCATCATAGGCGCCATAGATCAACTGATCTGGGCTGGCCTTCAGCAACCTTACACATTCTGTAATAATAGGTAGAGCCTTATCGTTGGCACTGTTACCCTTGTCTAATCCAGTAAGCCACGCTCCATTTATATCCTTGAAGTGCCCTTCAAGAATAGCCGGCAACGTAAATCCTTCAGCCACCGTAATGAGCCTCTCAGCCACAAACCGCTTAAACAGCTCTACCAGCGTGCCCTTGCCAAACAAGCCTTTCCATGTCAGTTGACAGTCCTCGTCTCTCTTGCCCGAAAACAAAGCTTTGAAGTCTGCATCATTACCCTCTATCCATTCCTCTTTCACCAGTTTCTGATAGAGTAGCACAATGTGTCCCTCGGTCACTGCACTTCTACGTCCGAAGGTCATCGTCTCACGAGGCTTCTTGGGTTTTGAGCCTGTAGCTTTCTTTGGCTTCTTTACCTCTTTCTCCTCACCGACAATCACCGCATCCTCAGCATCATCCTTGAAGAAAGCACTGATCAACTTCCCAATATCACCACCATTCACCGTGTCTATATGCAACTCCTTGTGGTGGTCATAATGGTTGGCACCTTTTTCATAATAGCTGTTACTCATTGCTTATCCGCTTTAGTGGAACCATCTTTTCCTTTTCTTCTCCCAACACCAGCTTACTGCTCTTGTCATCGTGAGTGGAGCCCGACGCATAGTAGGCACCATAAGTAGGACGTTCAGCCACCTTTGTAATGGCCTCAGTCAGTTCCTGCTGTTGCTCGATAGGGCCAAACAGACGTGCACGATATTTCCTCAATAATTCTGGATAATGTTCACGCCACGCTTTTTGCATACTGATAATAGGATTTGCATTGAGGTCCTTCAGCATATCCCACGCCGTGCCAGGAGGATACTGTTCCAATTCGGCATCAACATCCTCGATTGGAATCGACGAAAGCACCATCTTCTCAATGATTTCCTTCGATTTCTCCAGCTCCTTACGTGTACGGTTTGTTTGGTCTTTCAGTTGCAAGATGAGTTCGTCTTTCTGATTGCTTTCGTTCTCAATCTCCTTATAGCTCTTTGGACGATGCTCACGCAGCAGTCGCTGGAAATCCTCTGGGAATATGGCATCACACAAGGGCTATGACGATGATTATGATGATCCATATGGCGGAAATGGTGGTTCTGGCGGCGGAGGTAACTCCGGTGGTGGAAGTGGCTATGATGATGAAGAAGATGATGGTTCAACTAAAACTGTCGAATTTTTAAATTTTGAATTTGAAATCCCTTATAGAAGTTCTTATTATGAATTTGAAGAAGCAGAAATGCTATTGATTGTAAGTGGTAAGAAGTATGTATTATTATCTTTTGCTCAAGGTGTAATTGATGATTTTATATATGATACAAGTGATATAGTTACTAAGATGCAAGCTAAAGCAGAATCTGATTATAAAGTTCATGATTATAAAGCAGATTGTAGATTTTCTTATGAAGGTGAAAAACAAATTGGTAAATATTTGTTTTATATATTTGATACTGGAAAAAATAATCAAAAATTTTTCTTGTTAAAATATAATGATCATTATTATATTCAAGGAATGATACAACTTGATGGTAGTACAAATATTGATTTGGGTTTGAAATTTGTTAGAGATATTATTAAATCTGCTAAAAATTTAGAGGATATGGAAGAAGTAGAAGAAGATATTTATAGTTTTTATCCTCATGTTCCATATTTTGATTTGATGGAATATGTAAAAGCTGAAGAAAATAGAGGAAAAGAAGAGGAAGAGGAGTGATTTATTTATGGTAGATAATAAAGATAGAAAACAAGATACTTTATTAAAAGCATGTTTAAAAACTGTTGTTATTTTAGTATTATTATCTACTATAGGTTTTGTCGTTTCTTATATGTTAATGTTTGGCTTTGAAAAAATATTTAAAGTAAACGATAATTATACTGTGTTTGAATTAATGTATAAAGAAGGTGCTTCGGTTAAGTACTTTAGTTCTGCAAAGATTAAAATTGTTATTCAAACTATGATCTATATGATTTGTGTATTTATTATGTTTTTAGTAACTTTAAATATTTATTTTAAAAGACATATTTTAACTAAAAAAGATAGTATTTTTTATAGTTTATTTGTATTTCTTTTATTATATTCTAGTTCTTTTATATTAATTCGTATTGGTATAAAAACAATAAATGATGTTATTGAAAGCTTTAATAATGTTGTTTTAACTTATAATACTAATACTTTTGAGAATTATTTAAAGAAGTTATCTAATTTAAGAATGTTAGTTACTATTATTTATTCTTTTGGTGCTACTCTTACTTGTTTATTTAGTTTAATAATTATAAGAAGTGGGGTAGATGAAGTTAAAGAATTAGATAAAGCTAATGAAGAAAAGAAAAAATCTGAAGATGTTAAAAAGGTAGTTGTTAAAAAAGTTGAATTACCTAAAGAAGTTAAAGTAGAAGAGAAAAAAGAAGAAACTAAGGAAGAAGCTAAATCAGAAGTAAAAGAAGTTACTGAGGAAGTTAAAGAGATTCCTAAAGAAGAAGATCTTCCTAAGAAAGAAGATATACCTGAAGAAATAAAAATAATTAAGAAAGATAATGTATCTGAAGAAAAAGAAGATAGTAAAGCTAATATTAATATTGCAAGTGAATTAGATGAAGAAGAGAAGAGAATTGTTTCTGAATTAAATGGTATGTTAGATAAGATAACTATCAATAAAGAAGAGAAAAAAGCTAAGGAAGAAACTAAAGTATCTTTTGTTGGTCAGAGTAAAAAGAAAAAGAAATAATTGTGTAAATATGAAGGAAGATATTCTTAAGAATATCTTCTTTTTAAGGAGTTTTTAGTTTAAATAATTGATTTTATGGTATAATGATACTAGGTGTTTATATGATGAATATATATGGTATTAAAAGGAAGGACTTAGAAGACTATTTTATAAGTAATGGTGAGAAGAAATTCAAAGCATTACAAGTTTTTGAGTGGATTTATGAAAAACGTATAAATACCTTTGATGAAATGAGTAATATTAGTAAAGATGTTAGAGAAAAGATTAGTAATGATTTTAATATGAATATGATTAAAATTATTAAAAAACAAGAAGATGATCTTACTAAGAAATATTTATTTGAATTAGAAGATAAGAATCATATTGAAGCTGTTTTGATGGAACATGATTATGGTATTTCAATTTGTGTTTCTTCAGAAGTTGGTTGTAATATGGGATGTCGTTTCTGTGAATCTGGTAGACTTAAAAGAGTACGTAATTTAGAAGCTTATGAAATGGTAGAACAGATTTTATTAATAGAAAAAGACATTAAGAAAAGAATATCTAGTGTAGTTATAATGGGAATTGGGGAACCATTAGATAATTATGATAATGTTATGGATTTTATTAAGATAATTAATGATCCTAAAGGTATAGCTATTGGTGCTAGACATATAACATTATCTACTTGTGGTATTATTCCTAAGATAATGGAATTAGCTGATGAACCTATTCAAATAAATTTAGCTATTTCATTACATGCTCCAAATGATAAATTAAGAAGTTCTATAATGCCTATTAATAAAGCTTATGGAATACAAAGATTAATGGTTGCTATAAATAAATATATAGAGAAGACTAATAGAAGAGTAACTATTGAGTATGTAATGTTAGATAATGTTAATGATAGTATTAAATGTGCTAATGAGTTATCTAAATTATTAAAAGGAATGTTAGTTTATGTTAATTTAATTCCATATAATGAAACTAATCATTTAGAGTTTAAAAGAACTAGTAAAGAGAAAGTTATGCAATTTTATGATATATTAAAGAAGAACGGTATTAATGTTACTATTAGAAAAGAATTTGGTAGTAATATAGATGCTGCTTGTGGTCAACTTCGTAGCAAAGAGGTGGAATTATGAAGTCATTTTATTTAACTGATACTGGAAAAGTTAGAGATCATAATGAAGATTCTGTAACTATTTTAAAGAATGCTAATAATGAAATATTATTGATTGTTGCAGATGGTATGGGTGGTCATAGAGCTGGTGAAGTAGCTAGTTCAATGGTTTTAACTCATATGGGTAAAAGATTTACTGAAGTTAATAGTATTGGTAGTAAGTTAGATGCTATTAATTGGATGAATGATAATATTAGTGAAGTAAATAAAGAAATAATTGATCATACTAAGACACATCCAGAAAGTTTTGGTATGGGTACTACTTGTGTTATGGCATTGTTATCAAAAGATTATTTAATATTTGGTAATATTGGTGATAGTTCAGGATTTGTATTTAAGAATGGTAAATTACATAAAGTTACGAAAGATCATACTTTAGTTAATTTATTAGTAGCTGCTGGTGATTTAACTGAAGAAGAAGCTAAATATCATCCTAAGAAGAATGTTTTAATGAAAGCATTAGGTAGTGGTGAGAAAGCTGAAATAGATGTATTTGATGTTGAATTAGATATAGATGGTATTTTCTTATGTAGTGATGGTTTAACTAATATGTTAACTAAAGAACAAATTGAGAAAGTATTAAATGATGAAGAATTAAATATTGAAGAAAAGGTTATTAAGTTAATTAGAAAGAGCAATGCTCGTGGTGGTACTGATAACATTTCCATTGCTTATTTATCTTTGAAAGAAGGTGAAGAAGAATGATAATGAAAGGCCAAAAAATTAATGATAGATATCAAATAATTAAATCTATTGGTGAAGGTGGTATGGCTAATGTTTATTTAGCTTATGATACTATTTTAGATAGAGATGTGGCTGTTAAAGTTCTTCGTGGTGACCTTGCTGATGATGAAAAGTTTGTTAGACGTTTTCAAAGAGAGGCATTAAATGCTAGTAGTTTAAGTCATCCTAATATTGTTGAAGTATATGATGTTGGTGATGATAATGGTCAATATTTCATAGTAATGGAATATATTGAAGGTAAGAACTTAAAAGATTTATTAAAGAAACGTGGTAAGTTAACTGTTCCTGAAGTTGTTGATATTATGACACAAATAGCTGATGGATTAAGTGTTGCTCATGATAGTTATATTATTCATAGAGATATTAAACCACAAAATATTATGATACTTGAAAATGGTATGGTAAAGATTACTGATTTTGGTATTGCTATGGCAATGAATGCTACACAATTAACTCAAACTAATTCTGTTATGGGTAGTGTACATTATTTACCTCCAGAACAAGCTTCTGGTAAAGGTAGTACTTTAAAAAGTGATATTTATTCAATGGGTATTTTAATGTATGAGTTATTAACAGGTAATTTACCTTATAGAGGTGATAATGCTGTAGAAATAGCTTTAAAACATTTAAAAGAACCTCTTCCTAGTATTAGAGATGAGATTCCTGATATACCTCAAGCAGTAGAGAATATTATTTTAAAAAGTGCTGCTAAGAATCCTAAGAATAGATATAATGATGCTAGAGCAATGTATGAGGATTTAAAGACATGTTTAGATGAATCTAGAAAAGATGAGAAGAGATATGTTTATCAATATGCTGAATTAGATAGTGATGGTAAGAAGTTTACTAAACAAGTTGAAAAAGCTGTTGAAATGGAAGATAATGATGAACTTAGTGATGATGATGTAACTGTTAAACAAATAACTGTTGATGAAGTTAAGAAAGAAAATAGAATATTAATTGCATTAGCTTCTATATTTGTTGCTTTATTATTAATTGTTGTTGTTATTATGTTCTTCTTGAAAGATGAAATATTAAATAAAAAACCTGTTACTGTTCCAGATGTATCTGGTATGACAGTTGAGGAAGCTGTTAATGTTTTACAAGAAGCTGGTTTTGAAATATCTGATGAACAAAAAGAAGCTAGTAGTGATGATGTTCCAGAAGGTGATATTGTTAAAACAACTCCAGCTGCTGGTACTAAAAAGAGTAAAGGTTCTACTATAGTTTTATATATTTCTAAAGGATCTGTTACTATAGAAATTCAAAATTATGTTGGTAAAGATTATAGAGAAGTTAAGGGTAGTTTAGAAGCTCAAGGTTTAAATGTTTTGATTAATAAAAAAGAAGTTGAAAATGCTGATGACTATGATGAAAATAAGATTATTGAACAAGATGTTGAACCAGGTACTCGTGTAAGTGAAGGTTCTAATATTACTTTATATATTCCTGATATAGTTAAAACATATCCTGACTTTACTGATGGTAGTTATACTATAGAAGAAATTCAAGAATTCTGTGATGAAGTTAATGTTACTTTAAAGATAATTACAAGTAATGATTATCCAGAAGGTGTTATTGGTAAACAAAGTAGAGATCCTGGCTATCCTATTTTAGGTGGTACTGTTCTTACAATATATGTTGGTGGAGCAAGTACTGAAGAAAATAATGATTGTAATCCTATGGAAGAAGATTGTGGTACTGGTAATAATAGTAGTTCTGGTACAGGGTTAGATGAATAATGAAGGGTCAAATTGTTAGAATAATAAGTAATTTATATACAGTTAAATGTGCAGATGAAGTATATGGTTGTAGAGCACGTGGTAAGTTTAGAAATGATCAAATAAGTCCTATGGTAGGTGATAACGTTATTATCGATGTTGATAATAACGTTATTACTGATATATTACCTAGAAAGAATGAACTTAAAAGACCAGTTGTTGCTAATGTAGATAAAGCTTTTATTATTGCAAGTGTTAAAAGACCTGAGTTAGATTTATTTTTATTAGATAAATTAATTAGTATTGTTACATATAATAATATAGAACCAATAGTTATATTTACTAAAATAGATTTATTATCTAGTGGAGAAGAAGATATTATATCTAAATATAAATTATATTATAATTCAATTGGTATTAAGTGTTTTTATAATACTGAATTAGATAATATAAAAAGTGTTATTAAAGATAGTATAGTTGTATTGTGTGGTCAAACTGGTGCTGGTAAAAGTAGTTTATTAAATAAATTAGATAAGAATTTAGAAATTAAAACTGATGAAATTAGTGAAGCATTAGGTAGAGGCAAACATACTACTAGACATGTTGAATTATATAAAATAGGTAATGGTTATATAGTAGATACTCCTGGATTTAGTTCTTTAGATTTAGATATAGATAAAAATGATTTAAAATTTACTTTTGTTGAATTTAATAATTATGATTGTAAATTTAGAGATTGTATTCATGATAAAGAGATAGGTTGCGGAGTTAAAAAAGCTGTAGAAAATGATGATATATTAAAGAGTAGATATGATAACTATTTGTTATTTTTAAAGGAGTTAGAAAGATGAAAGTAGGGGTTTCTTTTATTAGTAGTAATTATGATTTAGATACTACTATAAAGATGATAGATGAATCAAATGCTGATTATATTCATGTTGATATGATGGATGGTATTTTTGTTGAGAATAAAAATTATGATGTTGCTGAATTAAAAAAGATGTTTAAGAAATGTAATAAGAGATTAGATGTTCATATGATGTGTTGTTCTCCTAATAAATATGTTAGAGAATTTGCTAAATTTGGTAATGTTGAATATTTAACATTACATTATGAATCTCATAGAAAACCAATAGATGTTATTAATATGATTAGACATACTGATATGAAGGTTGGTTTAGCTATTAATCCAGAAACTAAAGTAAGTCATATAATTCCATTATTAAATCATGTTGATCAAGTTTTAGTAATGAGTGTTCATCCTGGTAAAGGGGGACAAGAATTTATGGAAGAAGTTTTATATAAAGTAGAAACTTTAAAAGATATTAGAGAACAAAATGGTTATCATTATATTATTAATATTGATGGTGGTATTAATGATAAAACTATTAAGAAAGTTAAAGCAGCTGGTGTAGATATGGTAGTATCTGGTTCTTATGTATGTAAGAGTGATGATTTTAATAAGAGAATAGATAGTTTAAGATAACTATCTTTTTTATTTACACTTTAAGATTATTTAAAAAATAGAGATAAATATATATGTTATAATTAAGATGGTGATATGTGTGACAGTTAATGAAGTACTTAGTAGAATAGAAGATAATGGTTTTGAAGCATATTTAGTTGGTGGTTATGTTAGAGATTATCTTTTAGGTATAGAATCTACTGATATAGATATTTGTACTAATGCTAAAGTAAAAGATATATTAAATATTTTTTATGATATGCATTGTAATAGTAATGAATATGGAGCTGTTAGAATTAATACTGATAAATTAAGAATAGATATTACTACATATAGAAGAGATGTTAGATATAATGGTAGTCGTCGTTGTGTAGAGATGGAATATGTTGATAATTTAGTTGATGATATTCAAAGAAGAGACTTTACTATGAATACTTTATGTATGAATAAAGAAGGTACTATTATAGATGTTTTAAATGGTAAGAAAGATATTGAAGATAAAGTAATTAGATGTGTTGGTAATATAGAAGAGAGATTACATGAAGATCCTTTAAGAATGTTAAGAGCAATAAGATTTGCTACTACTTTAAATTTTACTATTGAGAAAGAGTTATATGATAGTTTAAAGAATAATAGAGAGTTAATATATGATTTATCTTTAGATAGAATAAAAGATGAATTAGGTAAGATATTAGTTAGTAAGAATTGTATTAAAGGAATGGATTATTTAAGAAGATTAGGTTATTTAGAAATAATGGGTATTAATTATGATAGATTAGTTAATGTTAATGATATATGTGGTATGTTTAGTCAGTTAACTTTTACTAGAGAGTATCCTTTTTCTAAAGAAGAGAAGAAGAATATTAAAGCTATTAGAGAAATATTAAATAAAGGGTTTGTAGATAAACATGTTTTATTTGATTATGGTTATTATGTATCTATAGTAGCTGGTAGTATTATGGGTTTGGATCCAGATGAGATTAGTAAGATAGATAAAGAATTAGTTATTAAGAGTATTTCTGATATAGATATTAGTAGTAAAGCTATTTGTAATATATTAGAGATAGAACCTTCTAAGATAATTGGTTATGTTTATAAAGAGTTGAAAGATTTAATAATTGATGATAAATTAGATAATAATTATTCTGTTATTAGTGATTACTTGAAAGATAATAGATGGAGATGGGTACATGAAGGAGCAGATAAGTAAAGTTTTAAGAGCTAAAAAATTTGTTGTTAGTGATTATTTAATTAATGTAGCTGTTTTAAAGAAGTTATCTTTAGAAGAATTTTTAGTTTTATTATATTTAGATAATAATTATAATGATAAGTTAGATATTGATTTAATTAGTAAGATATTAGGTTTAGAATTAAATGTTGTTATGGAGGCATTTAATAGCCTTATGATGAAGAATTTGGTTAGTTTAGATACAATATCAGATTCTGATAAGAAATCAACTGAGAAGGTTAATTTAGATGGTTTATATAGTACTATTACTGATAAGAATCAAGAAGAAGTTAATGAAGAGAAAACTATTGATATTTATCAAACTTTTGAAAGAAAGTTAGGTAGAACTTTATCTAGTAATGAATTAGAAATAATTAATGGTTGGTTATCTTGTGGTACTTCTTTAGAATTAATTATAGGTGCTTTAGATGAAGCTATTTATAATGGTGCTCCTAGATTTAGATATATTGATAAAATAATATATGAATGGGAGAAAAAAGGTTTTAAATCTATGGAAGATGTTAATAATCATTTAATGAATAATAGAGTAGAGAAAGATGAAGATAAAGAAATATCTAAAAAAGAACAAGATATTTTAGAATTTGATTGGTTAAATAATGATAATTGATTTTAATAAAAAATTAGATATAATGATTCCTAATGCTAAATGTGAATTAAATTATAATAAAGATTATGAATTATTATTAGCTACTGTATTATCTGCTCAATGTACTGATAAAAGAGTAAATGAAGTTACTAAAGTATTATTTAAGTATGATTTAAATGATTTAATTAAAATAGATATTAAAGAAATAGAAGATATTATTAGACCATGTGGTTCTTATACTAAGAAAGCTTTATATATTAAAGAAATAGCTAATAAATTAGTTAATGAATGTAATGGTAAAGTACCTAATAATAGAGAATATTTAGAAAGTTTACCTGGTGTAGGTAGAAAAACTACTAATGTAGTTTTATCTAATTTATTTGATGTTCCTGCTATAGCTGTAGATACTCATGTAGAAAGAGTAAGTAAGAGATTAAAACTTGCTAATAAGAATGATGATGTATTAGTAGTAGAGAAGAAATTAATGAAAAAGATACCTGAATATTTATGGGGGAAATCTCATCATCAATTAGTATTATTTGGTAGATATATTTGTAAAGCTCGTAATCCTTTATGTGATGATTGTTTATTCTATGATGATTGTAAATTTAAAGATAAAAAAAAGATCTCTTAATGAGATCTTTTATTATTCATCTAATCTTCCGTTATTACCATTATTGTTTTTTATTATTATTATTGTTATTTCCATTGCCATTTTCATCAGGATTTGGATTTGGTTCTGGTTCAGGCTGAGGCTCTGGTTCTGGAGGAGTAACAATTGGTTCTTTAACAGTAACTGATACTTGAACACCAGGAGATGCATTTGATCTAAAGATACTATATGCTGTTTGAACAGTAAATGTATATGTTCCAGCACTTGGTGCATCATATGTGAAATATGTATTTGTTGTATATCCTAATGATATTAATCCATTTGGTGTATTTAGATATACTTGATATCCTAATGCACCAATAACTTCATTATTATAAGCTATACGTTTTGGATAATATATTTCAGCAAATTGTCCATAATTTTCTTCATAATACTTTTGTAAGTATGCACTATCTATTGCATTTGGAGTAGGAACTGCGTTCCAATCAAGTGTTACTTTTTTATCAGTAACAGATGCTGATAATCCAGTTGGATTATGTAATGTATTAAATCTTTCTGATACTTCACTAGGTTCAGTACCTTTTTTAAATAATTCTGTTCTAATTAAATTAGATGGTGTATATGCAGATGGTAATTGTGAAGGGAATGTTTGTAATTCTACTTTAGATGCTACAACACCACTTGGTTTTGAGAATTTAGAATTCTTTGGATATATTCTACTAGATATTCTATTATGCATTGCTCTGTTTTGCATAACACCTTCAACTGAATCTGTATATTGACCTGGTGCTAATTTATCAACACCATACCACATTGATAATACATAATCAGGTGTATATGTAATTAACCAGTTATCTGCTGATGCAGATGATGGTACATTATTAGCTCTTAATGCTGAAGATGAATAAGTAGATGTTCCTGTTTTAGATGCAACATCTGTACCAGGTACATTAACTTGTCCAGCAGTACCAACTGATGTAGCTGTTAATAACATACTAGTTATCATATATGCTGTTTCTGGTGAGCAAGCTCTTGTTTTAGTATATTTATATTCATATATTTCATCTGTATCTAAGAAGACTACTTTAGTAAAGGCATATGGTTTAATATAATAACCACCTCTTGCAAATACTCCGTAAGCTCCTGCCATTTCTTCTGGACTTATTGTAAGTCCACCACCAATGGCATATGATTCATATAAGTTATCGCCATAATTAATACCTAAGTTATGAACGAATTCTGCTATACCAGCTTTATCAGTTTTCATAAATGCTTGTACGGCTGGCATGTTTCTTGAATTTGCTAATGCTATACGCATTGTTATTTCACCCATAACACTATTATCTGAGTTACGGATTACTGTACCATTTGAATAAGTCATTCTATTATCCCAGAATAGGGTACCAGTATTACCATTTTCATATTCTATAAATGGTCCATAAGCAAATATTGGTTTTGCTGTAGATCCGATTTGTGTTTTCATATCTGTTGCTCTATTAAATAATCTTGCTCCGATATCACGACCACCATTAACTGCTTGAATAGATCCATCTTTAACACTTGTTACTATTTGTCCTACTTGTACATAATCATTACGCCATTTATATCCAAGTTCACCACTATTTAATTTTATAAAGACATCTTGCATATCTCTATCCATAGTTGTATATACTTCCATTGGAGTATTATATGGATTATAACCAGTTGCTTCTTCAACATCAGCAGCAGCTGTATCTATAAATACTTGATATGGATTTAATGTTGTATATTCATCTGCTTTTAATAATGATTCGATTGGTATTTCTCTTGCTGCTTCAGCTTGTTCTTCTGTTATATATCCATGTCTTACCATTAAACCTAATACTATAGATCTTCTTTTTGTTGCAAGTTCAATACTATAGAATGGGTTATAGTTAGTAGGAGCATTAAATATTCCAGCAATGATTGCTGCTTCTGTAAGTGATAAATCTTTAGATGATTTACCAAAATATGTTTTAGATGCTTCTTCTATACCATATGTATTGTAACCAAGGAATGGAGCATTAACATAGAATTCCATTATTTCTTCTTTGGTATAATTCTTTTCTACTAAGAAGATTGACATATAGATATCAGTAAATTTTCTTATTAATCCTTCAATACCTGACGCTTCAGTAGAAGTAAAGGTATTTTTAACAACTTGCATGGTTAATGTTGAAGCACCACCAGCATTTTTGTTACCAGATAGTTGACCAAATGATGCTTTTATAAAACGTACGATATCAAATCCATTATGTTGGAAATATCTTGAATCTTCTGTTGCTACGATAGCATCTATTAATACTTCAGGTATATCTTCATAATAAATTAATTCTCTGTTTTCAGCACCAACACGTCCTATTTCGTTACCGTTTTTATCATAGAAGACACTTGATTGTTTCTTATATAATAAATCTGTATTAAATTCTGGTGATTTAACTACTATATAAGCTGCAAATGCTACTACTAATCCCATTATTGAGATACCAGCTAACATTAAAAGTGCTAATATAACATTTAATATTTTGCCTTTTTTAGACTTTTTCTTTTTTCCATCTTTATTTTTTTTATCATTTACTACAAGTGTTCCTTTTCTTGTAGGAGCTTGTATTTTAGGAACGTTTAATTTCTTTTGCGTTTCTTTTTTCTTTTTATTATTTTTTGCCATTTTTATTCTCCTTTAAAATATATTTTATTTATTACATCTAAATAATCTAAAGGAAGGGTATAACCTTCTTTTATTATATGGGCATTGTTTTCTATATATTGATATTCTATTGATTTTCGATCATGTGAATCAATATATGAAATATAATCTTCTCCAGTAAGTAGGTATGTTAAATCATTCATTCTTATTATTAAAAATACTATTCCTTGATGTCTTATAACATTTCTAATATGTTTTGTTTGATGTTCATGTATATTTGATAAAGGGAATGAAGTTTTTTGTAATGATTCTTTAGCATCAAATTCAATATATTTTCCTTTATATAAACCATTATAGTCTAGAGTAGATGGTTCTTTAAAATAAGCTTTTGTTATTATTTTTTTTTCATTTTGATATGAAACATCTACTATGCCTATAGGTGTAGGTTTTTTATAAATAAGTGCTATATCATTTTTTAAGTAATAATCATTACTTATATTGATACTATTTTCTAGATTCATACCTCTATTTTTGTGTGATACTTCTATTTTTGTATAGCTTTTTTGTATATTATTTGGGTAATGCATTAAATATCACCTAATTAATTATACTATATATTGAGGATAAAATATAGATTATTAGTATTATTTATAGTAATTATTTGACGATTATTAGGCATTTCATAATAATTTTTAATAATTAGTATTTTTGGTGTATTTAGAGGTTTTAAATTAATATGCATTATGTGCTTACCTTGACAAATAAGAGATGAAATATGTATAATTATAAACGTAAGAAGGGTGATTGTTTATGTATAATGAAAGAATAGCTTTAACTCCACAGGATATCTTAGATAAAGAATTTAAGGTTGATGCTAGAGGTTATAGACCTCAAGAAGTTGATAAGTTCTTGGATACAGTTATTAATGATTATAATGAATTTATCACTGAGATTAAGAATTTGAAGAAAGAGTTAGCTTTTGCAAATGATGAAAATAATAAGTTAAAGAATGAACTTAGAAGAATAAAAGCTAATATAGAAGCTGCTGAAGCTAGCAGTGGTAATACTTCAGTTAGTAATGTTGACCTTCTTAGAAGATTAAGTCAACTTGAAAAAGTTGTATATGGTAAGAATGAAGAATAAAAAATAAATTAGACAAATGCTATATGTATAATATAGAGGAAAGTCCAAGCTCGCACTTCCTGTGATGGAAGTAGTGTTCATGCTAAGGGAAAAAATAACCTTAGGTAGCTTTTAGCTAACGGCTTCGAAATAATCCCTATGGGATTAAATTAGATATAAAAGTGCCAAAGAGACGAGTATAGGTAGTAATATCTGTAGTGGAACGTGGTAAACCCCATGAGCGAGAAACCCAAATTTTGGTAGGGGAGCTTTTACTAGGAATTAGAACGATGTAAGGGATCTAGAAATAGATAGATAAATATTTGTCGCTTCGTAAGAAGTACAGAACGTGGCTTATTAGTTTATTTTTTTTATTTATTTTTATTTAGAAAGTTAGGTGAGTAATCCTTGAACGAGATTGGCGAACTGTTAAGACTTACTCGAGAGGAATCTGGAGTTAGTTTAGAAGAAGCCAGTGTTGATTTAGAGATTAAGCCATTAATATTAGAAAATATTGAAGATGGAAATATTGGTTGTTTTAAGGATATATTTGCTTTAAAAGAATATATTCGTAATTATGCTAAATATTTAGGTTTGGAACCGGAAAAGATTATAGATCAATTTAATGAATATTTATTTGAATATACTTCTAAGATTCCGGCAGAAGATATTGAAAAAGCTATTAAAGAGAAGAGTAAAGAAGAGGTAGTTGTTGAAAATAAGATTGTTTCTCCTTATACAAATTCTATTGATAGGAAAAATAGTAAATTAAAAAAGATTATTATAATCATAGTGGCTATCTTTATTGCATTGGTTGTTATATGGGCTATTAAAGCTATTACTATTGATAATAGAACAACTAATATGATAAGTCATATTATTAATTAGGAGGATTTATGAGCGAAGTTGAAAAGAAAAAAGGTATGAATTTACCAAATAAGATTACATGTGCAAGATTAGTACTTGCTGTTATTGTTTTAATTGTAATGTGTTTAAATAGTGTAGGAGTTTTTAATATAAAAGAATATACTATATTAAATGTTGCAGTTAATCCTATTTATTTAGTATGTGGTGTGTTATTTGCAATAGGATCTATTACTGATTTCTTAGATGGTTATTTAGCTAGAAGTAGAAATATGGTAACAGATTTTGGTAAAGTAACTGATGCTGTTGCAGATAAGGTTTTAGTAAATGGAGTTTTAATACTACTTGCTTATGATCATTTTTTACCTGTTGTAGTTCCAGTTATTATAATAACTAGAGATATTGCAGTTGATTGTATTAAGATGACTGCTGGTAATAAAGGTAAAGTAGTAGCTGCTAGTTGGCCTGGTAAAATTAAAACTATATGTATGATGATAGGTTTAACATTAACATTCTTCTATGATATGCCTTTTGCATTTATAGGAGCTGGTACTTATGTATCTGATGGTTTGGTTTATTTAGCTACTATATTAAGTATTTATTCTGGTGTTAAGTATTTCTTAGCATATAAAGATTTTATATTTAAAGAAATGTAATTTAAAAAGGGTTTTAGTGATAAAATCCTTTTTTTGTGATAAAAATGTATATAAAAACAAATGTTCGAAAAATTGTTGACAAATGATAAAATGGTGTTATACAATATTAATGTGATTACAATTGGGAGGTAAACATGAAAACAGACGAAAAAGATAAAGCTCTTGAGGCGGTTTTAGCTAATATAGAGAAACAATTTGGTAAAGGATCGATAATGAGATTAGGATCTGATGCTCATTTAAATATAGAGGCAACATCATCAGGTTCAATTGCACTTGATGTTGCGTTAGGTGTTGGAGGATATCCAAAAGGTAGAATAGTAGAGATATATGGACCAGAATCTTCTGGTAAAACAACATTTGCATTACATGCTATTGCTGAAGTACAAAAGCGTGGTGGTAGAGCGGCTTTTATTGATGCAGAGCATGCATTAGATCCAGTATATGCAAAGAATTTAGGTGTAGATATTGATGAGTTATTATTATCTCAACCTGATACTGGCGAACAAGCTTTAGATATTTGTGAAGCTTTAGTTAGAAGTGAAGCTATTGATATTATTGTTATTGATTCAGTTGCTGCATTAGTTCCTCAAGCTGAAATTGAAGGTGAGATGGGAGATTCTCATGTTGGTTTACAAGCTAGATTAATGAGTCAAGCTTTAAGAAAATTATCTGGAACTTTAAATAAAACTAAAACTACTGCTATATTTATTAATCAATTAAGAGAGAAAGTTGGAGTTATGTTTGGTAATCCTGAAACAACTCCTGGTGGTAGAGCATTAAAATTCTATTCTTCAATTAGATTAGAGGTTAGAAGAGCAGAAGCTATTAAATTAGGTGAAAATGTTATCGGTAATAGAACTAATGTTAAAGTAGTTAAGAATAAAGTTGCTCCTCCATTTAAAACTGCTGTAGTTGATATAATGTATGGTCAAGGTGTAAGTCAAACTGGTGAAATAGTTGATTTGGCTGCTGAAATAGGTGTATTAGATAAAAGTGGTGCTTGGTATTCATATAATGGAGAAAAAGTTGGCCAAGGTAGAGAAAATGTTAAAGAATTATTAAATAATAATCCTACTATGAAAAAAGAAATTGAATATAAAATTAGAGAACATTTTGGTATTTTAAATGGTATGGAAAAACCAGTTGAAGAGAAAAAAGAAGAGAAGAGTACTAAAAAGAAAAGTGTAAAGGAAGAAGAATAAATTCTTCTTTTTTTATTTTTATTTATTCTATAATTAAAGTAGGTGATTATAGATGGCAAAGAAGAAAAAAGAAAAATGTTGCTTAGGTAATTATTTATTTTTAATGTTATTAGTATTGGCTATTATTATATCTACAATAGGTATTCATGCTGCTAAAGTAGTAGATGTTGCTGAATATTTTGTGAATATGAAAGAGATATCTAAGACTGATGAATATAAAGATATGGTTAAGAATTTAAAAGATAATTATGATGAAGAAAGAGCTAAGGGAGAAGAAGAGTATACTTTAAGGAGTTCTTTTGGCGTAGATAGTGATGTAAAGTTAGAAGATAGTTTCTTACCTATATATAATTATGCTGAAGTTAGAACAATAGATAAATATATTAAAAGGGTAATGTTATTTGCTGTTGTATCTACAATATTTGTATTTTTAAGTGTATATATGATTTTGAATGATAAGAAATATTTATTATTATTTGCTTTAGAAATATTAGGTATAATAGTTTTATTTCCTATAACTAAAAGTAATATATATCCTTTATGTTTCCTTTATTTACCAATACTTGGTATAGCTTATTGGGTTTATTATAATAAAATATATGCTTCTAAATAGAAGCATTTTTTCTTGAAAAAAAGTGTAAATGTTTATATAATATTTACATAGATGATTAAATTGTCATAATTTTTCTATAAATAAAAGTTGGAGGTATAAAATGACAGAAATGGCAAAAGTCATTTTAGCACTTTTTGTAGGACTTTTTTTAGGTATTATTATAATTTTAATTATCGGTTTTATCCGTGGCAAGAATTCAGAGGGTAAAGCTGAAAAGTTGATTGAACAAGCAAAGAAAGAAGCTGAAAAGCAAAAAAGAGATGCTTTAGCTGAGCTAAAAGAAGAATCTTATCGCTTAAAACAAGAAGCTGATAAGGAAGTAAAAGAAAAGAAAGCTGAGATTAAAGAATCTGAAGAAAGACTTCTTCAACGTGAAAAAAATCTTGATAAGAGAGAAGAAAATCTTCAAAGTAGAGATGCTATGTTAGATCAAAAAGATAGTAATTTACTTAAACAAGCAAAAGATTTACAAGATAAAGAAGCTAAAATTGACGACTTAATGAAACAAGAGTTAGAACAACTCGAAGCAATTGCTAAGTTCTCTAAAGAGAAAGCTCATGATATGATAATGAAACGTGTTGAAGAAACTATGTCATTAGAAATTGCTGAGTATATTAAAGAAAGAGAAACTGAAGCTAAATTAACTGCTAATGAAACTGCAAGAAATCTAATTGTTAGTAGTATGCAACGTTATTCAAATGATGTAGCAAATGAACAAACAGTTAGTACTATTAGTTTACCTAATGATGAAATGAAGGGTAGATTAATAGGTAGAGAGGGAAGAAATATTAGAACTATTGAATCAGTTACTGGTGTTGATTTAATTATTGATGATACTCCAGAAGCAATAGTAATATCTAGTTTTGATCCTCTTAGAAGAGAAATAGCTAAGATAGCTATTGAAACATTAATTAAAGATGGTAGAATCCATCCTGCTAGAATTGAAGAAATTTATGAGAAAGTAAGTAATGATTTAAATGATAAGATTACTGAAATGGGTAATTCTACATGTGTTGAATTAGGACTTACTAAAGTAGATCCTAAATTAGTTAATTTAATTGGTAAATTAAATTTTAGAACTAGTTATGGTCAAAATGCTTTACAACATTCTAAAGAAGTTGCTCAATTATGTGGTTTAATGGCTGCAGAATTAGGTGAGAATGTTAGTTTAGCTAAACGTGCTGGTTTACTTCATGATATAGGTAAAGCTATTGATTTTGAAGTAGAAGGTAGTCACGTAGAATTAGGTGCTGAAGTAGCTAAGAAATATCATGAAGATCCTGTTGTTATTAATTCAATTAAATCTCATCATGGTGATGAAGAAGCTACAAGTACAATTGCTGTATTAGTACAAATTGCTGATACTTTATCAGCTGCTAGACCTGGTGCTAGAAATGATTCTTTAGAGAATTATGTTAAGAGACTAGAGCAATTAGAAGAAATTGGAAATAGTTTTGAAGGTGTTGAAAAAACATTTGCAATGCAAGCAGGTAGAGAAGTTCGTGTTATGGTTAAACCTGAAGAGGTTGATGACGTTCAAAGTTATAAGATAGCACGTGAAATGAAAGAGAAGATAGAGAAGGATATGCAATATCCTGGTACTATTAAGATTACAGTTATTAGAGAAACTAGAGCACAAGAAGAAGCTAAATAATAGCTTCTTTTTTTAAGGCATAAAAAAACGACTCATTGAGTCGTTATTAATTATAATTTATAAAATACTTTTTTCTTATTTAATATAGTAATTATAATACCAAATAATAATAATGAAATAATTGATATTGTTTTGATATTATGTCCTGTAGGTGGGTTTACTATTTCGCCATCTTTAATTTCTACTTTTACAACATTTAGATTTAAGGTATAGTTTTCTGTATTAGTTCCATCAGTTGCTGTGATAGTTAATTGATTAGCTCCTTCTTGAATAGGAACTTCACCATTACCAGTAACTGTAACTCCATCTTTAGCTGTTACTTTAATGTTTGCAGTATCTTTATCAGTATATAATGTATAAGTCCATGAGTTTCTGTTCATACTGAATGTATAAGTATCTGCGCTTCTTTCTACCTCTAAATTTTCAATTAAAGTGGCTGCTTTAACGAATGAAGGAATTAAAAGTATACCCAATAAAATAGTAAATATAATCTTTTTCATATCTATTCTCCTTCTATGATTTAAGTATAGTATATGTTAATGAAATTGTAAATTATGCTGTTAATGTATTTACGTATAATTTTACATAAAATAAAAAAGACTAGTCAACTAGTCTTTTTTAGATTCTCTTACTTCCATTATTACTGGTAAGATAGTTGGTCTTCTACCAGTTAAACTATTTATAAATGGATGTAATTCTAAGATTATTTGATTTTTTAAATCTGTATAACTATATGTATTTTCATTTAAGAACTTAGTAATAATTTCTGTAGTTCTTTTTTCTATTTTTTCTATTAATTCAGCATTTTCATTTACTAGAATGAAACCTCTTGTTGTTATGTTAGGTTTTATCAACAGTTTTCTTGTTAATGGGTTTAAATTTATGATTGTAATTAATATACCATCTTTACTCATTAACTTACGATCTTTTATTACTACAGATCCTACTTCTCCAATACGTGAACCATCTACGTAAACGTCTCCAGCTTGAACAGGGGTTCCCATATGGCATCCTTCATCATCTAGAATAAGTGAATCTCCATTACGCATTATAAAGATGTTTTCTGGTTTAACTCCACACATTTGAGCTAACTCAGAGTGGGCTTTTAACATACGATATTCACCATGCATAGGCATAAAGTATTCTGGTTTTATAAGTCTTAACATTAATTTTAATTCATCTTGTTTAGCATGTCCTGATGTATGTATATCACTAAATTCTGAATTAGTAATAACTCTTACACCTTTTAAATATAGTTTATTAATTATTCTATTAATACCAGCTGCATTTCCTGGAATAGGATTAGATGAGAAGACTACTAAGTCATCTGGCATTAATGATATTTGTTTATGTGTTCCTTGGGCTATACGAGATAGAGCAGCAAGTGGTTCTCCTTGAGAACCTGTACATAATATACATATTTCATTTTTCTTTAAACTCTTTGCTTGATTAGTATCAATAAACATTGTTTTATCATCTAATATACCATTATTTAATGCTATATTAACAGCTGATTCCATTGATCTACCAAATACTATAATTTTTCTATTATTCTTTTTACATGTTTCTACTATATGTTTAACACGATATATATTAGAAGCGAATGTAGCAATTATAATTCTTCCATTATAACCATTTACTATATCACTTAATGCTTCATCTACAGAGTTTTCTGATTTAGAGAAACCTTCTGATAAGGCATTAGTACTATCACTTAATAATAGTTTTACACCATGAGCACCAGCTGCTGCCATTTTATGGAAATTAGCAATAGGTCCAATTGGTGTTAAATCGAATTTAAAGTCACCAGTAGAGATTATATCTCCGTTTGGTGTATGAAGAACTATACCAAAACTATCTGGGATAGAGTGTGTTGTTGCAATAAATTCGATTGTAAAATATTTTGATTTTATAATAGTATCTTCAGTTATTATTTCTAAATTATCATATGATAAATTACGATCTTCTAATTTATGTCTTATTAAATCAATTGATGTTTGAGCTCCATATATTTTAGGTATATTAACTGTTTGTAATAAGAATGGTATACCTCCTATATGGTCTTCATGTCCATGTGTTATTAATAATCCTTTAATCTTACTTTCATTCTGTTTTAAATAAGTTACGTCTTGGATAACGTAATCGACACCTAGTAAGTCATCTTCAGGGAATATAACTCCTGCATCTATAATATATATTTCATCTTTATGAGTAAAAACATACATGTTTTTACCAACTTCTCCAAGACCACCTAAAGCAATGACAGAAGTAAAACTGTCTTTCTCTTTCATATTAAAAATTCTTCCTTTCAAATATTAAATAAATAAAATAAAAGTATAGTTCTTCGCTAATAGTAATTATAATATATTTGTTAGTTTATGTCTAGTTTAATATTATTAATTGTTTTGCATAAAAGTTTAATGTAAGTTATAATATCATTGGTGAAGAAATATGGGACTATTAGATAAATTAAAGAGTATTATTAGTAGAAAGAAAGATATAGTAGAAGAAGTAAAAGATGAATATGATGTAGAAGAAGTTAATGATATTGAAGAAGATACTATACCTGAAGAATCTGAAGATAAAGAAATAAAGAAAGAAAATTATGAGTTGCCTGCTTTAGGTGATGAAGAACCAGAATCTGAAGAGGATGAAGAGGAATCTGAAGACGAAGAAGAGGAAGAAGAACCAGTTGAAGAAGTTCCTCGAGATGAAGAAGATGAAGAGTCTGAAGAGGAAGATGAAGAAGAATCTGAAGATGAGTCTGAAGACGAAGAAGAATCTGATGATGAAGATGAAGAAGATAAAGAATGGTTAGAATTTGTTAAAGAACAACAAAATAAGAATAAAGTAGAAGAAGCTAAAGATATTGAAACTTATGATAAAGGTTTAGAAAAAACTAGAAAAGAGTTTGTATCTAAATTATCTTTATTAGGTGTTAAATATACTAAGATAGATGATGAATATTATGATGAATTAGAAGAATTGTTAATTAATGCTGATGTTGGTGTTAATACTGTTATGTCTTTTATGGATAGATTAAGAGATAGAGTTAAGAAAGAAAAAATTACTGATACAGCTTATTTAAATGAAATAATTGTTGATGAATTATTTATTATATATGTAGATAATCAATCTTTATCAGATAAAATTAATATGGCTAGTGAAGGACCTACTGTAATATTAATGGTTGGTGTTAATGGTGTAGGTAAAACGACTACTATAGGTAAATTAGCTTATAAATATAAAAATGAAGGTAAGAAGGTTATGTTAGTAGCTGGTGATACTTTTAGAGCAGGTGCTGTTAAACAATTAGAAGAATGGGCTGATAGAACTGGTTGTATGTTCTATGGTAAAGAAGAAACTGATCCTGCTGGAGTAGTATTTGATGGTTTAGTTAAAGCTAAAGAAGAAAATGTTGATATAGTATTAGTTGATACTGCTGGTAGATTACAAAATAAAGTTAATTTAATGAAAGAATTAGAGAAGATTAATAAAGTAATTGAAAGACATATTCCTGGTGCTCCTCATGAAACATTATTAGTAATAGATGCTACTACTGGTCAAAATGGTATTAGTCAAGCTATTGCTTTTAAAGAAATAACTAATATTACTGGTATTGTTTTAACTAAATTAGATGGTACTGCTAAAGGTGGTATAGTATTAGCTATTAAAGAAGAAGTTAAAATACCTGTTAAATTTATTGGTTTAGGAGAAAAGATGACTGATCTTAAAGCATTTGATATTGAAAATTATATTTATGGTTTATTTAAGGATATGATGTAATGAAGGATTTTGTTTACTATAATGCATTATTTGATATATATGGTGATTTATTAACTGATAATGAAATTAATAGTTTTAAAGATTATTATCAAGAAGATATGAGTTTAAGTGAGATAGCTGATGATAAGAATATTAGTAGAAGTGCTGTTTCTAAAACTATTAATGTTGTAATAGATAAATTAAAGTATTATGAAGATAAGTTACATATATATGAAAAGAATAATAAATTAAGAGATGCTTTAGATAAAGATAATTTAAAAGAAATAGTAGAAGAAGTTATTAATAGTTAATAATTTCTTTTTTTTTGTGTATAATGTGTATCTAATACACTTTTAAAGATTTATTAATTATGTTATTATAGGGATGTAAAGGTAGGGATTTTAATGAAAGGTAAAATAATAGTAGTAGAGGGAACTGATTGTTCTGGTAAAGAAACACAAACTTCTTTATTAGTACAAAGGTTAAAAAAAGAAGGAAGAAAGATAGAAAGATTAAGTTTTCCTATGTATGATACTCCAACTGGTAAAATAATTGGTGGATGTTTATTAGGAAAACAATATATATGTGATGGTTTCTTTCCTGAAGGAGCAGGTAGTGTAGATGCTAAAGTAGCTTCTTTATATTATGCTGCTGATAGAAAATATAATGTTAAATTAATTACTGATTTATTAGATCAAGGTGTAGATGTTATTTTAGATAGATATGTAGAAAGTAATATGGGATGTCAAGGTGGTAAGATTTTTGATAAAGAAGAAAGATTAAAACTTTACAAAGATTTAGAAAGTATAGAATATGATTTTTTAGAATTACCTAGACCTGATTTAACTATATTTTTATATATGCCTTCTGAAAAAGTGTTTGAATTAAAGAATGGTAGATTAGAACCTGGAGATCAGGCAGAAAATAATCCTATATATATAAAGAATGCTGAAAAAGCTTATTTAGAGTTAGCTAAATTACATAATTATAAAACTATTAAATGTGTAGATACTAAGAAAAAATTACGTGATATTGAATCAATTCATGAAGATGTATATAAGATAGTTTGTAAAGAGTTGGGTGTAAAGTAAAAAAAGTTTTTAAAAACTATTGACATATAGAAAACTGCAGTATATAATAAGGTTACATATGTTATGATAGAGATTGATAAGCGAACCGTATGACAGACTTCAATGCAATGGAGTACGGATGTTATCTCGATCTTCTAGTATTTCAGGAGACTGGAGTATTGATGGAGTGTGGCTTGGTAGTAATATTTGGCCTGAGAGAGTAAAGCTTGAAAGAGATAACAGTGGTGAGTCATGAGAACATATAAGGTACAGGACTAATCGTCAGTAATCCGAATTCTTTTATAGCATTTTCTAAGAAACTTGATTTGCTATAATGGTTAGTAGGTCATATGTTTACAAACTATGGTTGGTTTGAGAATGTATGATATACCAAGTAACTGATATTTGTTGGTGTAGTTGAAGCCTAGTGATAGGAATATAAGATTAGTAACTGGTTCGAGTAGCACAAATCTACATCTCAAAAGTGAAATTCGAATAAAGTTGAATGACAATGCGATGATTATGAGATCGCTCTTTAATTCAGAGTTTCCTAAGTGTGTGAAAGTTGGGAGTACTAAGCTCTTGTAGTGCTTGTAGGTAAATGAAGATTGAAGGTAGCTCCTTTGAGAGGGCATTTACTGGCTAGTGACTGAAATAATATCTTTTATGGCTCATTAATATGAAAAATATCATTATTATGGGTTCATGGCATATGGAAAGATTGGGAATTCATAAGCCCTGTCTTTTTTTTTGCTTTAAATAATGTTATACTATTGCTTGGTGATATATATGTTTGAATATATGGGAGATAGATTATCAAAAGCTATTAAGAATATTCGTGGTATGGGTAGAATTACTGAAGAGAATATTAGTGAAGCTATGAGAGAAATTAGAATGGCTTTATTAGAGGCGGATGTTAACTATCAAGTTGTTAAAGAATTTGTTAATAAAGTTAAAGAACAAGCGTTAGGTATGGAAGTTCAAAAGAGTTTAAAACCTGATGAATTGTTTATTAAAATAGTTAAAGATGAATTAGTTAGTTTATTAGGTGGAGAAGCTGCTGAATTATATTGTGATGGTAAACCTACTATTACTATGTTAGTTGGTCTTCAAGGTAGTGGTAAAACTACTACTATTGGTAAGTTAGCTAATTACTTAAGAAAGAAAAAAGCTAAGAAACCATTATTAGTTGCTTGTGATATTTATAGACCTGCTGCTATTGATCAATTACAAACTATAGGTAAAGAATTAAATATACCTGTATTTACTGAAGGTAAGATAGATGTTAATACTATTGTTAGTCATGCTTTAGAATATGCTAAAGAGAATGGTAATGATTATATTTTAATAGATACTGCTGGTCGTTTACATATTGATGAAGCTTTAATGGATGAACTAGAAGGTATTATTAATTTATGTCATCCTCAAGAAGTGTTATTAGTAATAGATGCTATGATGGGTCAAGATGCTATTAATGTTATTACTGGATTTAATGATAAATTAAAATTAACTGGTTGTATTTTGACTAAATTAGATGGTGATACTAAAGGTGGTGTTGCTTTATCTGTTAGACATTTAACTAATGTTCCTATTAAATTTGTAGGTGATTCTGAAAAGATGGATGGTTTAAGTCCTTTCTATCCTGAAAGAATGGCTGAGAGAATTTTAGATATGGGTGATGTTTTATCTATAGCTGAAAAAGTAGAAGGTGTTATTTCTGAAGAAGATGCTGAAGCTCAAGCTAAACGTATGATGAGTGGTAAGTATGATTTAGAAGATTTCTTAAAGAATATGAAACAAATTAAGAAATTAGGTCCTTTAGAGAATATTTTAAAATTACTTCCACAAGCTCGTCAGATGGGAATAGGGGATGTTAAGATAGATCCTAAAGATATGGCTCATATAGAAGCAATTGTTTTATCAATGACTCCTTATGAAAGAAAACATCCTGAATGTTTAAAAGCATCTAGAAAACAACGTATAAGTAAAGGTTGTGGAAGAGATGTTGCTGAGATAAATAGATTATTAAAACAATTTGAAGAAATGAAAAAGATGATGAAAATGATGGGTAGTGGTAATTTTAAATTACCTAATATGAAGTAGTTTTCTACTTCTTTTTTATTGGAAATATGGTATAATTTATGTATATAGACTATGGAGGATATATGAAAAATAATATTAGAGTTATATTTTTAATCGTTTTAGCTTTTTCTATAGCAATATATAGTTTATATACTAGTTATAGTGTTTTAACAAGTGATAATGGTGTTGCTTTAGTAAAAGAAGATAATTATAAAGTTGATTTAGTTTTAAATGATAATGTTACTTCTAGTGATGTAATTGCTTTTGAAGGTAGTCCTACATTAGAAGATAATAATTTTAATTTTACGATTGGTTTAGATACAGTTGGTAGTTTTGGTCAAATATTTTTTGATGTTGAAAATACTGGTGATTATGATGCTATTGTAAAGAATATTGAAGTAGATGGTCTTGGGGAATATGCAGATTATGTTAATGTTTCTTTAGTAGGTATTCAAGAAGGTCAAGTAATAGAAAGTGGATCTTTAGCTAAGAATGTTAGTATTAAGATTTCTTATGATAATGATTATGGTTCTGTTATTAATTTAAATGATATTGATGTTAAGGTTAATATTGAGAAAGTATAAAGTAGGTGATTATAGTGGGTAATGGTTATACAATTAAACAAATGTTAATTGCAATAGTAATAGTAGGTATTTTTACTTTTGTTATGATAGGTACTACTTCTAATGCTTTTAAAGATGATAGTCAAGAATATTATGAACAAGTAGAAAAGATGATTATTCATAATGCAGAAATATATGGTAAGACATTAACTAGTTTACCTGAACAAGGTAGTATGATTATTACTGTAGATGATCTTGTTAAAGCAGGATATTATGGTGATGTAGATAGTAATGGTAATGTTAAGAATCCATTAAATAGTAAAGGTACATTAAATAGTTTAAAGATTAAATTAGTTTATCAAGAAGATGGTAGTATTAAAGGAAGTATTATTGAAGAGTAATACTTTTTCTTTTGTAAAATTTTTGTAAAAAATTTACAAAAATGATATATATTGTCTAATTTATTGATATTATATTATTGTAAGGGCGTGATGAAAGTGATATATCCATCTATTGATAAATTGCTTAATATTGTTGATTCAAAGTATAAGTTAGTTCATATTGCATCTAGAAGAAGTAAACAAATGTTAGAGAATAAACATTTTCAAATGAAGCAGAATGAATATGTTAATAAAAAAGAATTAGGTCGTGCTTTGGAAGAAGTGGAAAAAGGATTGATTACTATAAAAGAGATTCAATAGTAATCTTTTTTTTAATTTTAAAATAGATTATAATAAAGATAGTAGGTTGATAATATGAAGAATAAAATGATACATACTTTTGTTATTTTGTTTTTAGTTTTAGTAATTTTTGCTATGTCTATTTATTATGCAATAGCTTCTTATACTGAATTATTAGAATTTAATACAACTGTAAGTATTAAAGGTCAAAGTGTATGGAATATAGGGTTTGTTAGTGATACTTATAAAGAAGCAGATAATTCTCAAGAAGGTAATGTTAATATAAATGGTTCTACTTTATCAGCTAATACTGTTTTACAACAACCTGGAGATTTTTATGAATTTAGTATTAAGATAAAAAATGATGGCAATGTAGATGGTGAGTTAACTAGTATGGTTATTAATTCAGATATTTCTGATTATGTAGATATTTCTGTTAAATATGGTAATAATTACTATATAGGTATTAATAATAATCTTGATATAGATTTATTAGTAGGTGAATCTGAAACTGTTACTATTAGAATGGCTTATAAAAGTATGAGTGAATTAGATAGTTTACCTGATAGTGATGTAGAAGTTAATGCTTTAGTAGTTTTAAATTATAATTCAATAGATTAACAAGACTTAGTTCTTGTTTTTTTGGCAATAAAAAAAGTCTTTATTAAAGACTTGATTTTTATTTTTCTTTTTTGATTGTTCTAGCTTCTCTTGCAGATAAAACAACTTTTTCCCCATTGATTGTTACTTTTTGATAATTAGGTTTTTGTGCATGCTTAGTAGCGTTTAGAGCATGACTTCTTCTATTTCCAGTTAAAGGTTTTTTTGCACTTAATTTTTTTGCCATAATTACGCCTCCTTATAAAATTTCATTACGTATAAAACTTTAACATAATATTAGATTAAAGTCAATTAATTTATTGATATTATGGTAGATAGTATTATTTTATGTATACAAAAATATGTACGTGTTTTAGTTTTATTGTAGTATTATTTTTGATATAATGTTATTAGAAGGGTGGTAATGTTATGAATTATATTCCTTTAGGTATTAAGAGTGATTATACTTTATTGAAAAGTTTAATTAAAATACCTGATTTAATGGATTATGCTAAAAAGAATAATATTACTGCTTTAGGTATTCTTGATGATAATTTATTTAGTAGTATGTGTTTCTATGATAATTGTATTTATTATGGTATTAAACCTATTATTGGTTTAAATATTAAATTAAGTACAGGTAGAGTTTATTTATATGCTAAGAATTATGATGGTTATAAGAATTTATTAAAGATTAATACTTTAATACAAGAAAGAGATATTAATTATATAGATTTAAAGAAATATAATAAAGATATTATATGTGTATTACCTTATTCTAATTATAGTATTTATAAAGAATTAATTGATATTTATGAATTATTTTATATTGGGTATAGTAATGGTTATGAAAAGAAGAATGCTTTAACTATAGTAAATAATATTGTTTATATTAATGAATTATGTTCTATTAGTTATGATGATATTAAATATTTAAAGATATTAAGATCTATTGATGATGAAGTAATTGATTTAAGTAATTATAGTAATAGTTATATTGATAAAGATATTAATGAAGAAGATAGTTTAAGTACAAGTAAGTTTATTGATTTAATAGATATTGTTATTCCTAAAGATGGTAGATATATTCCTCATTATGATGAGAATATTAAAGATAGTTTTACTTATTTAGCTTCTTTATGTAAAAAGGGTTTAAGTAAGAGATTAGATAATAATATTCCTAAAGAATATAGTGATAGATTAGTAATGGAATTAAATGTTATTAAAGAGATGGGATTTGTAGACTATTTCTTAATAGTATTTGATTATGTTAGATATGCTAAAACACATGGTATTTTAGTAGGACCTGGTAGAGGTTCAGCAGCTGGTTCGTTAGTTAGTTATAGTATTGGTATTACTAATGTAGATCCGATTAAATATGATTTATTATTTGAAAGATTTTTAAATCCTGAAAGAATTACTATGCCTGATATAGATATTGATTTTGAATATACTAAGAGAGATTTAGTAATAGATTATGTTAAAGATAGATATGGTAAAGATAAAGTTGCTAATATTATGACTTTTGGTACTTTAGGTAGTCGTCAAGTAGTTAGAGATGTTGGTAAAGTATTAGATGTTAACAATTTATTAATAGATAAATTAAGTAATGTATTAGATCCTAAATTAAGTTTAAAAGATAATTTAGATAATAAAGAAGTTAGTAGTTTATTAAATACTAGTAGTGATTTAAAGAAAGTATATCAAATTAGTTTTAAATTAGAAGGTTTAAAGAGACATATTAGTACACATGCTGCTGGTGTTGTTTTATCAAGTATTACTTTAGATGATGTTATTCCTATTATGGTAAGTGATAATGGTATATTAACTGGTTGTACTATGGAATATTTAGAAGAGTTAGGTTTATTAAAGATGGATTTCTTAGCTTTAAGAAATTTAACTATTATTCAAAATGTTTTAGATTTAATTAGTGATGAAACTGGTAAGAAGTTAGATTTAGCTGATATTCCTTTAGATGATAAGATGACTTTAGATATATTTAGAAATGTTGATACTGAAGGTATATTTCAATTTGAAAGTTCTGGTATGAAGAATTTTATTAGTAAATTACAACCAGATAATTTTAATGATTTAGTAGCTGCTTTAGCTTTATTTAGACCAGGTCCTATGAATAATATAGATACTTTTATTAAGAGAAAAAGAGGACTGGAAAAGATTGAATATCCTGATGATTGTTTAAAAGAAATATTAGATTCTACTTATGGTATTATGATATATCAAGAACAAATAATGCAGATATTAGTTAAAATGGGTGGTTATAAGTTTAGTGAAGCTGATAATATTCGTAGAGCTATGAGTAAGAAGAAAAAAGAAGTAATGGAACATGAAAGAGATGTTTTTGTTACTAAAGCTGTTGATAGAGGATTTAGAAAAGATAAATGTGAAGAAGTATATGATTTAATTATTAAATTTGCTAATTATGGATTTAATAAAGCTCATTCTGTTTCTTATGCTTTAATTAGTTATCAAATGGCTTATTTAAAAGGTAACTATCCAGTATATTTTATAGCTAATTTATTAAATATGAGTATAGGTAGTGATATTAAAACTAAAGAATATTTAGTAGAAGCTAAGAAAAAGAATATTAGAATATTTAAACCTAATATTAATGTTAGTACAGATAGTTATTTAATTAAAGATAATTGTTTATTATTACCTTTAAATAGTATTCATAATGTAGGTGCTAGTTCTGTTAAAGATATATTAGAAGAGAGAAAGAATGGTATATTTAAAGATTATTTTGATTTTATAGTTAGAATGTATGGTAAATCTGTTAATAGAAAAACTATAGAATGTTTAATAGATGGTGATTGTTTTAGAGATTTTGGTTTAAATCATAAGACTTTGTTTAGTAATATAGATAATGCATTAGATTATGCTATGTTATGTAGTGATTTAGATGAATCTTTAGTAATGAGACCTGATATAACAAAAGAAGAAGAATATGATGAGAATGAATTAATGGCTAGAGAATTAAATTGTTTTGGTTATTATGTTACTAATCATCCTGCTTCTAGATATCAAGAAAATATTATGAAATTAGAAAATATTAAGAAGAATTTTGATAAATTTGTTGAATTAGTTGTTATAATAGGAAATGTACGTAAGATTAAGACTAAAAAAGGGGAAGATATGGGATTCTTCTTAGGCAATGATGAAACTGATAGTGGAGATTTTATTGTATTTCCTAAATATTTTAAATATTTAAGTGATTTAAAAGTAAATGATTTAGTTAGAGTTAGAGGTCAAGTAGCTAGAAGAAATGATAAATATCAAATAATTGTTAGTAATATAGAGAAATTATAGGTGATTATATGCAAGAACAACTAGAAAGATTTTTTAATAGTATTAACTTTACTTATGATAGTGAAGATTTTTCTGATGCAATAATTTCTAAGGTTGTTCTTAATAAGAAGAGTGAAATATTTGAAGTATATATAAAGAGTGATAAACCTATAAATCCTGTTAGTAGTTTAAGTTTAATTAAAGCTTCTAAAAATGGTATTAAAGGCAAAGGTAAATGTCATATTAATTTTGTATATGAAGATATTAGTGATGATGATATATTAGAAGCTTTTAAAGTATTATTAGGTGATTTAATAATAAAGAGACCTTCTTTAGTTTCTTTAGAG
The DNA here is from genome assembly GCA_017541445.1 of Bacilli bacterium. The sequence continues at coordinate 68,770 of JAFXZC010000002.1, read as the reverse complement.
AATAAGAATATTTATATTGATGATGATTTTATTACTATTGAGTTAGATAGTAAGAGTGAAGAATATGATATTTTAAAGAAAGAGATTAAAGGTTTAAGTGAAGCATTAGTAGAGATGGGTTTCTATGAAATGGAGATTACTACGGCTATTAATGTTGAGAATGAAAAAAGAATTCAAGAAGAAATAGAAGCTGATAAGAATAGAGAAGTAGAAATAGAATTTTATGAACCAGAAACTAATAATAGTAATGGTAAATGGACACCTAAGAAGAAAGTTGATTTAGCTAGAGGGGGATTACTTTCTATATCTAGTTTAGAACAAGAAGAGAATAATGTTCATTTAGAAGCTTATATATTTGGTAGTGAATTTAATGAATTAAAAACTAAAGATGGTAGAGATTTATATTTAATTACTTTAAAGATTAGTGATAATACTAGTAGTATTTTAGCTAAATGTTTTGCTAAAGATAAAGAAGATTTTATAAATAAGAGTAATGAATTAAAAGATGGAAAATGGTTTAGTTTTAAAGGTCAAGTTAGATATGATACTTTTGCTAAAGATTTAGTGTTTAATTTTAGAACATATGAAGAATTAAAAGATATTCCTTCTTTTAAAAGATTTGATAATGAAGAAGTTAAAAGAGTAGAATTACATGCACATACAATGATGAGTCAGATGGATGGTGTATGTGATGAAGTTAAGTTAGTTAAGCAAGCTATGGAATGGGGACATCCGGGTATAGTTATTACTGATCATGATTGTTGTCAGTCTTTTCCTCATGTGTTTGGAGAAGTTACTTCATTTAATAAAGGTTTAAAGAAGAAAGCTCAAGCTAAAATAGATGATTTAAAAGCTAGTTTAGAAGAGATAAAGAATTCTGAGAATCCTGAAGGTATAGAAGAAATGGAAAAGATGATAGAGGATGCTGAAGAAGAGAAGAAGAATTTAAAATTCTTTAAAGCAGGTTATGGTACTGAATTAGAAATATGTGAGAGTTATTTAAATGTTTGTTTTAATCCTAATGATGAGAAGATAGAAGATAATACTTTTGTTGTATTCGATACAGAAACTACTGGTTTTAATCCTGGTTTAGGGGATTCTATGATTGAAATAGGTGCTGTTAAGATACATCATGGAGAAGTTATAGATCGTTTTGATGAATTAATTAATCCTGGACATCATATTGATGAAGAAATTACTAGAGTAACTGATATTAGTGATGATGATGTTAAAGATAGTGATAATGAAGAAAATGTTGTTAAGAGATTTAAAGAATGGATAGGTAATTTACCATTAGTAGCTCATAATGCTAAATTTGATAAGAATATGTTAGATATGGCTTATTATAAATATGATTTAGGTAAATTAGAGAATCCTATTATTGATACTTTAATGTTATCTAGAGTTATTAATAGAGATTTAAAGAGACATAGTTTAGCTGCTTTAGGTAAAGTTTATGGTATTGATACTGGTGAAGTAGATGAAGATGAAGAAGATGTTTCTAGTAATGTTTCTAATAACAAAGAAATAGATAGTGAAGTAGGTAATAATTTTAAGAGTATTAAAATAGATGGTGAAGAAGTATTAGATATTGTTAAAGAAGAATATATTGATATAGATATTGCTACTGAAGATAGAGTTACTAAATATAGAAATAGATATTATTTAAAAACTATTCATAAAGCTTCTAAAACTGAAAGTATTAATATAGAAATAGATGTTAATGATGGTATTGAATTAATAGATTTTGAAAATAAAGTAGAATTACATCCTGCGGAAAATAATATTGTTATTAAGTATAGTGATGAATTTGGTGATAAAGAATTAAATTTAACTGTATATGTTGGTCAACACCATGGAGCAGATGTAGACTCTGAAAATACTGGTTATATTTTTAATAAGATGTTAAGTCAAATTAAAGGTATAGAGAAGTTAAGTGATTTAAATAATTTAGCTTTATTAGAAGAAACTAGTTTTAGAAATAATCCTAAGTATTTAGATCATATTGGTGATTTAATTAGTTATAAGAATTATGTTTTTAAACCTGAAGAGAATCAAGTAGTTGATGATAGTTTAGGTTATCCATTTGAAAAATATGGTAATAAAGAATATAGATGGAAATTTCCTTGGTGTAAGGAAGATAATTTACAGATGTATGAAAATATACCTAGTAAGACATTTAGTGAACATTTAGCTAATATATATGATGGTATGAAACATATTACTTTAATAGCTAAGAATAAAGTTGGTTTAAAGAATTTATTTAGAATAGTTAGTTTTGCTAATACTAATTTTATTAATAGAAATGCTAGAATACCTAGAAAGATATTAGAAGATAATAGAGAAGGTATTTTAGTAGGTAGTGCTTGTTTAAATGGTGAAATATTTAATATTGCTTTAACTAGATGTGATGAAGATTTAATTGAAGCTATGAAGTTCTATGATTATATTGAAGTTCAACCTCCTGAGAATTATTCTCATTTATTAAGAGGGCATGATATTAATAATGAAGAACAATTAGAAGATGCTATTAAGAAGATTATTAGATGTGCTAAGAAATGTAAAAAGATAGTAGTAGCTACTGGTGATGTTCATAATATTAATAAAGAAGATAGATTGTATAGAGAGATTATTGTTAATCAAAATGTTCCTGGTAAAGGTAGACATCCTTTAGCTAGATATTTAAATGGTTATAGTAAGAATAATGGTAATGAAGATAATTATAATAAATGTATTAATAAAGCTTTAGAACAAGGTATTGTATTTGATTATAATACTGAGAAAGTTTTAAAATATATATTTGTTTTAACTAAGATTAAAAGAATACCTATAAATGCTATTAATATAGAAAATATTTATGTTCCTAAAGGTAGTAATGATGATAGTTATAAAGCTTTAAATGAAGAAGAAAGATTACAAGTTATTTCTAGATCTTTAAGGAAGTTAGCTGTTGCTGAGATTATTAAAGAAGTAGATAATAATTATGTTTTAAATAGTGAATTTAATTATAATGAACCTTTTAAAGATGGTCATATTCCTAATCAATTTTATAGAACTACTAAAGAGATGAAAGATGAATTTAGTTTCTTGAAAGATGATGAATTAGTTGATGAGATAGTAGTTAAGAATACTAATGAGATATTAAATGAGTTAGAAGATATAGAAGTAGTTGTATATCCAGATAAACCTTTCTCTCCTGTTATTGAACATAGTCAAGAAACTTGTAGAGATTTAGTATTTGATAAAGCTCATTCTATGTATGGAGATCCTTTACCTCCTAATATTGAGGAAAGAATTGCTCAAGAGTTCTATGGAGATAAGATTAGTGATTTAGTTAAGAATCATATTAAGTCAGAGAATCCTGATATGAGTGATGAAGATGTTGATAAAATATTTATTCCTAAATTACATGAAGTTATTATGTCTGGTTATGATGGAGTAGTTAATTTAAAGAAGGGTGAAGTTTTAAGAGAGAATCCTGATTTAAGTGATGAAGAAGCTATAGAGAAAGCTAAAGCTGAATTAACTGGTATTATTGGTGGTGGATTTGACGTTATTTATTTAATAGCGCAAAAGTTAGTTAAACACTCTAATGATGATGGTTATTTGGTTGGTTCAAGAGGTTCTGTTGGTTCTTCATTTGTAGCTAGTATGATGGGTATTACAGAATGTAATGGTTTACCTGCACATTATTATTGTCCTAAATGTCAACATAGTGAATTTAATGATGAAGAAGGTAAAGCATTATCAGAGAATTATCCTTCGGGATTTGATTTACCTGCTAAGAAATGTCCAGAATGTGGTGCAGATATGATTCACCAAGGTAATGATATGCCATTTGCTACATTCTTAGGTTTTGCTGGTGAAAAAGTTCCAGATATAGATTTAAATTTCTCTGGTGATAATCAAGCTTCAGCGCATGATTATACTAAAGTATTATTTGGTACTGATAATGTTTATAGAGCAGGTACTATTGGTACTGTTGCTGATAAAACTGCTATTGGTTATGTACAAGGTTATTATGAAGAAAAGTTACATGATATGTTAAAGATAGAAGCTCAAAGTTATGGTTTAGATGTAGCTGGTAAAGATGAGTTAAAGAAGAAGGGTATTATTAAGTCTTATATAAGATTTCCTGAAGTAGAACGTATTAGTGTTGGTTGTACTGGTGTTAAGAGAACTACTGGTCAACATCCAGGTGGTATAGTTGTTGTTCCTGGTTATAAAGATATTTGGGATTTTACACCTTTCCAATACCCAGCTGATGATCCTACTGCTGCATGGAGAACTACGCACTTTGATTATCATGCTATTGATGCGGATTTATTAAAATTAGATATTCTTGGTCACGATGATCCAACTGTATTAAGAATGTTACAAGAATTAGCTAAAAAATATATTACTCATGGTGAAGAATTTGATGTTACTGCTATTGATTTAGGTGATCCTGATACGATGAAAATATTTACTGGTCCTGAAATATTAGGAGTAGATAGATATGATTTAAGAGGATCTACTGATAAGGATGGTAGAAAGTATTGTCCTACTGGTACTTTAGGTGTTCCAGAATTTGGTACTTCTTTCTTATTAGGTATGTTAGAAGAAACTAAACCAACTACATTTGCTGAATTAATTAAAATATCTGGTTTATCACATGGTACTGATGTTTGGTTAGGTAATGCAAGAGATTTATGTACTCCAGATAAGGATGGTAAGATACAAGTTCCATTTAAAAATGTTATTGGTTGTCGTGATGATATTATGGTTAATTTAATTCAATGGGGTTTAAAACCTGCTAAAGCATTTAAAATTATGGAATTTGTTCGTAAAGGTAAAGCTAGTAAAGATCCTGCTGCTTGGGAAGAACATGCTAAATATATGAGAGAGAATAATATTCCTGAATGGTATATTGAATCTTGTAGAAAGATTAAGTATATGTTCCCTAAAGCACATGCTACTGCTTATGTTACTTCTGCATTTAGAATAGCTTGGTTTAAAGTTCATTATCCAATACTATATTATTGTGCATATTTATCTATTCGTAGAGATCAATTTGATATTAAATCTATGATAGGTGGAGTAGATGCTATTAGAAATAAAATAGATGAAATAGATGATAAAGGTAGTTTAGCTACTAATAAAGATTTAGATACTAAAGAAACATTATTATTATGTTTAGAAATGTGTTTGAGAGGTTTCTATTTTAAGAATATAGATGTTGATAAGAGTGATGGTAAGAAGTTTGTCATTACTGAAGATGAAAAAGGTTTAATAATACCATTTAGAGCATTAGATGGTTTGGGTGATAACGTTGCTGATGCTATTGTTAAAGCTAGAAGTACTGGTCCATTTATTTCAATAGAGGATTTAATGACTAGAGGTAAAATAAATGGTACTTCTATAGAAAAATTAAGAGAATTAGGTTGTTTAGATAATTTATCTGAATCTAATCAATTAAGTTTATTCTAATAAAAAAAACATACTATTAAGTATGTTTTTTTTGTATGAAAAAAGCATTACTTTTTAGCAATGCTTACAAATGAATATTTACCATCGTTTTCTTTATATGTAATAATGTAATGATCAAATTCATCTAATTGATCTTTATCTATATCACCAATTTCAGTAGTTGTATATACTTTATTACTACCACTTGCTTTTTTACTATATACATATTCATCATTTTCTTTTGTAACATATGCAACAGCAATTTCTGTTTCTATATTTTTATCTTTGTTTTTTGTTGTTTTAATAATTCTAGTTTTAATAAAGTTATCTGAATTAGGATATGCGAATGATGAATTACGTCCTTTTAAATATATATCGAATTCTTCAATATAGATAAAGTTATAACCAAAGTTTGCTTCATCTATTGCACTTTCATTTTTAAATTCTACATCAAATAATTCTTTAATAGCTTGTCTAATAGCTTCTCCTCTGAATGGTGTATAATCATTCATTGAGTATTTATAATTTACTTCTATTGAAGTAAGAATATTATTTTGAATTGAGTTTTCTAAATCAAAATCAATTACATAATTAGATGCAGCAAATAGGACACATCCTCTTGTTAAATCTTCATATGTAGTTTTATCTTTTTCAAATAATAATTCTTGACCAAAGAATCTTGTATTGAAACCGTTAGTTAATGTTACAACTAATTGTGTAAGATTTTCTGCTCCTTTTACTTCTTCTTCAGATGCTTCTTTGTCTTTTCCTTTATTTTTAAATAATAGTGTAATACCAACAATTGCAGCTATTATAACAATTATTAGTAATATTTTGAATAAACGATTATTTTTCATTTTTAACCTCTTTCCTATTTTAAATAATAGCATATAATAGAAAAATAATCTATAATATTTTTATAAAAAGGTGATGTTTATGTTTAAAAATAAACCAGTTATTGGTATTTTAGCAACTAGTAATTATTTATTAACTGAAGATAGTTTTAAAGATACATATAGATATGGTAATAATTATATTAAAAGAATAGTAGATAATGGTGGTATTCCTTTATTAATTCCTTTTTATGATAATAAGATTATTCAAGATACATTAGATATGTGTGATGGTTTATTATTACCTGGTGGTGAAAAAGTATTAGATGTTAATTTTGATGTTATTGATTATTTTTATAAGAATAATAAACCTATATTAGGTATATGTTTAGGAATGCAAACAATAGGTATGTATTCTATTAGAGAAAAAAGAGTTATTAAAAAAATAGATAGTTATATAGATCATAGACATAATGAAAATTATAGAGATAATTATAGTTATATTCATGATGTTAAGATAGATAAAGATTCTAAATTATATAAAATATTTAATAAAGAAGTATTTAAAGTTAATAGTATTCATAGTTATTGTATTAGTGAAGTAGGTAAAGAATTTAGAGTTAGTGCTTTATCAGAAGATGGTATTATTGAAGGAATAGAAGCTATTAATAAAGATTTTGTTATAGGTATTCAATGGCATCCTGAAATAATGGATGAATTTAATAATATTTTTAAAATGTTTGTTAATGCTTGTAAAAAATAGTATAATTGTTAATAGGTGAGTAATATGAAGAAGGTTGTATATTTTATTATATTAATTTTTTGTCTAATTAGTTCTGTTACTATTAGTTATTCATATGTTGTTAAAAAATACTCATCTGAAGCAGGGGAAGCTGTTCCTGTTGAATCTTTTGAAGAAGAAATTATTATTAATCCTGAAAAAACAGATCATAATAAATTAATGATTATTGCACATCCAGATGATGATGCTATTTGGGGTGGTGGTCATTTAATTGAAGATGATTATACTGTAGTATGTGTTACTTGTGGTGTAGTTAAATTACGTTTAGATGAATTTATTTCTGTTATGGAATTTGGTAATGATAATTATATTTATTTATCACATACTGATTTGGAACCAGGTGCTATTATAAGTGATTGGACTTATGAGAAAGATGAAATTAATGAAGAATTAAAACATATTATTGAATCTAGAGATTGGGATTTAATTGTTACTCATAATCCTGAAGGTGAATATGGTCATAAACATCATAAGATGATAAGTAAGATGGTTACTGATAATGTTATAGATAAAGATAAATTATATTATTTTGGTAAGTTTTATAAAAAAGGTACTATAGATGATAGTCCTACTTTAAAAGAAGAAACTTATTTAAAGAAAAGAGAAATGTTAGCTTTATATAAATCACAACCTGCTTGTACTGATAAAGGTACTTTAACTTATGCATTTAATCATGAAAATTGGGTATTATATAAAGATTGGAAATAGATGATTTTATCATCTTTTTTATTTGTTATTAAATATTATATATGTTATGATTAATACATAATAAGGTAGGGTATATATATGAAGAAAAGAATATTTAAATTTAGTTTATTTTTATCTATATTTTTAGTAGTAATACTTAGTGGTTTATATATTAGAAATTCTCATTCTAAGAAGTTAGAAGAAAATGTAGTAATAGATATAGAAGAGATATTAAAATCTAGTAATTATTCTTATTTACCTGAAGAAGCTAAGGATTATATTAGAGATTTTTATAATGAAACTGGTGTAGTTTTATTAACGGAAAAGAATTATGAAGGTGAAGAAGCTTATTTAAATCCTTCATTTGTAGAATATTTAACTTCTGAAGATAAAACTTCTTATAATATTATTCCTTCTGTAACTACATATATTCCTAATATAGCAGGAACTGATACAGATTTACCAGAAAGTTTTGATTTAAGAGATGTTAATGGTAAAAATTTTGTTACACCAATAAAGGATCAAGGTAATGAAGGATTATGTTGGGCATTTGCTTCTTCTTCTCTTCTTGAAACGCATGATTTAATAGCAAAAAATAAATCTTATGATTCAAGTGCAACTTTATATTCTGAGAAGCAATTTGATTATGCTTTATCTAAGGATGGTTTTCTTTTTGAAAATACAGTTGTTACTAATGCTAATAGAAATTTAACAACTGGTTCTGCTTTAAGTAGTACAGGTAGACTTTTATTAGAGAGAATAGGTGGATTTGAAAATAGTTGGGAAATTACTAATGCAGCAAAAGTTAAAAATAATGAATTATTAACTCCTGATATTGTATTTGATAGATCAAATTCTACTTATGAAGTAGATAATACTGTTATGTTATCTAATATTAATAAAACTGATGGACAAGCTCTTACTGAAGATTTGAAAAATTACATAAAAAGTTTAATTTATAATAATGGAGGAACTCTTGTTACAATAAATGTTGCTAGTAATCATATGACTAGAAATATAGAAAATGAAAATGATTTTTTAAGTATTAATAATCCTTTATATACTGATGTTCAAATAGGTAATCATGCTCTTCATTTAATTGGATGGGATGATAATTATGAATATTCTTTTTGTAGAAATTATTTAACTGATATTAATTTAATTATACTTACATATCAAGTAAAAATTGTTGATGGTGAAAGAGTTTGTGATTCATTTAATGATCCTGATGTTGAAAGTACTTTAGTAACTGGAAGAGGTTCATGGATATTAAAAAATTCTTGGGGTAATAATTATTCAATAGTACATGTTCCATATGATTCAATAATTGATGAAATAATTGCTTTTACTACTTATTCTGAAAAATCATGGGATAATTCATATTTTTTAAATAAAAATTATAATGATAGTACTTTTGCAGTTAATGATAATAATTATGTAGGTAATGAAACAATAGATAAGATTAAAGTCGATTTATATAATCCTACATCTTTTACTTTATATTATAGTGAAGATGGTTCTGATAATTATGTTTCTTTAGGTGATTATAGTTATGATACTGCTGGTTATAAAACTATAGATTTAAGTGATAGAAATATATCTGTTAATAATAATTCTAAATTTAAAGTAGGTAATACAGCTATGTGGAATATGTTTTTGTTTACTGATAATAATGAATCTAGTATAGGCGGTTATACATTTGATTATATATATGGTGCTGAAGATGAGAAACCTTTAGGTAGTCAACTTAATATGCATATTATAACAAGATTAAAAAATGTTGATGATGGTACAGTTGTTAATTATAAAATTAGAAATAGTAATAATGAATATATTCCTGATAGTGCTTATAGTATTCAACTTAATAAGTCATATTATAATGAAGTTACTCCTATTATTACTTTAGATTCTGAATATTCTAAAAAAGGTGTATATACTTTAGAAACATGGGTTAATAATGTAATGGTATGTACTAGTTTAATTAATATAGAAAAAGATTTTATGCCTATTAATGGGTCTGGTACATATGAAGATCCATGGCAAATAACTAATGTAAGACAATTTAATTGGATAAGAAATGCAAGATATGATGCTTTTATTTTAATGAATGATTTAGATTTTGAATATGATACTACTGATCCTGATGGTTTATTTTATATTAATGGTAATAAATGGGAATCTATTGTTACTTTCTATGGTAATTTAGATGGTAATGGTAAAACTATTAGAAATTTCCATTCTACATCTCCTATATTTTCATATGTTTATGCTAATGATGATTGTAGACTTGAAAAGTGTGGAGTTCATGATTTGAATATTGATAGTTCAGAGTTTAAACATGCTTCTTCAGCCATAATGAAAGGTATTATTTATTCAAATTATTATAAAGGTGAATTTAGTAATTTATCTGTTACTAATACAACAATAGGTGATTGTTATTATGATGGTGGTGCTATTGCTGAAACAATTCGTATAAGTGATAATTCTGATTGGACTTATACTATATTAAAAATAGAAAATTGGTATAGTGATGTTACATATACTAATAGTGTATTCCATATTGGGCGTTCTGAAACTTATATGGGTGGTTTAATTGGTGGAATTAATATGACTGGTGGTCAGTCGCAACTTTATTTATCAAATTTAAAAGCTGTAAGTCATTATCAACTTGAAAATGAACATAATGCACATACTTATTATTTATCTGATGTAATTGGCAAAATATCTTTATCTTATTCAACTTTAGTAATGAATAATATTATAGGTTTTGGTTCATATGAATTTGATCCTAATAGTATTACTGTAGAAACTAACGGTTTAATTAATAATCTAGAAAATAGTAATGGTACTTTTACTGTATTTAATGCTAAATTAGGTTGGGATTATAATATATCTTCTGGTGTTGATATAAGTAATTATGAAGATTCTTTAGAACCATATGAAATTGCTAGAGCTGATTATAGTAATTATTCTTATTATGATAGTGAATACTATGTTACTCCTGAAGAAAGAGATAATGGTACTTTAGTATCGTTTGAAGATAAATTTGATCATATAGAGAATAAAATACCTACATTAAAACAATTTAATGAAGAATATGCTGAATATGAAGATACTTATTATGTTGGTGTTAATGAAACAGTAGATATTAATAATCTTATTTCTAATGATTCTAATCATAAGGATTATCATGTTTATAGTTCATTTACTTGTAATTTAGATTTATGTAATAGTGTAACTGATGATACTATTATTACTATTCCTACAGAAGATAATGATTATAAATTTACTGGATTAAAATTAGGTAGTACTAAATTAATTATTTATGATAAGACTTCTGGTTATTTAAATACAGTAAATATTGAAGTTATAGATAATTCTTATAGGTTAATATTAGATTATAATTATGATGATATTATTGATGATTCTTTAATAGTTATTTCTGGAAGACAATATGGTAATTTACCTGTTTTAACAAGAAGAGAATATAATTTCTTAGGTTGGTTTACTGATAAAAATGGTGGTACAAAAATAGAATCAGATACTATATTTGAAGGAAATGCTGATATTACTTTATATGCTCATTGGGAGAGAAAAAATGATGCTGATATTAATTATTATGTAACATTTGATCCTAATGGTGGAACTGGTTCTATGGAACAACAGACATATAATATTAATGATAATAAAGCTTTAAGTTTAAATACTTTTGAAAAAACTAGTTATGAATTTGATCATTGGAATACTAAAGATGATGATACTGGTACACGATATGAAGATGGTCAAGTTATTAATATAAAAGAAGATATAACTTTATATGCTTTCTATCATATAATTATTTATACTGTTACTTTTGATACTACTGGTGGAGAGAGTTTACCACCTCTTACTGTACCTGCTGGTTCAACAATTTCAGCTCCAACTCCGGTTAGAGAAGGATATGTTTTTGGATCATGGTGGACTGATCCTGATAATACAAATTTATTCTTTGGTACAGTAAATGATAATATTACTTTGTATGCTAGATGGTTCCAAATAGAATTTGGATTTAATCCTAATGGGGCAGAAATAACTTCTGAATTTAATGTTCCTAATGAAATACCTGCTGGGGAAATAATTGAACTTAAATCACCAGAAGAGTATGGAGTTATTACTCCAGATGGAAAAGTTTTTGATGCATATCAAATTGCTGGAGCTAGGTACTATGTTGGTCAAAAATTTGAAATACCAGTAACTGATGCAGTTTATATTACTTGTTTATGGAAACCTGAAGATAGAAATTATACAGAATATTATGAAATATCATTTAGACAATTGTTTGATTCAACAATAAAGACTGCTTATAATGAAAATTTAGAAGATGCTATTAATAAGGGTAAGGAAGAATCTTTAGCTGTATTAAATAATTTTATTGATGGAAAAGAAAATGTTACTGTTGATGATTATGGTGAATTAGTTGATGGTGATACTATAAAAAAATTTAGAAGTTATAGATTATTAGCTACTGAAATAGATGATAATAATAATACTATAGTATATAGATATGAATTAATGTATATACTTATGAAATATGAAGTTGGTAGTGTTAGAAATGATATATATACTTTAAATAAAACTGATGAAGTATCTATTCCATTAGATGATTCTATTGATGATATTGAAGAATTAGTAAATAATAAGAAGAATGAATTATCTAGTATGGTTAAAGATGTTTCAATTGATAATTTATATGTTATTGATAAAGATAATGATTATTATCAATATGCAGAGTTTGTTGATTATGATATTCCAAGTAGTGAATATGATTCTACTAATAATGTTTATATATATAATTACAATGTTAATTATAAACTTGTTAAAGTTAATAAACCTGGTGAAGAAAAATATACTTTAACTAATACAGATAATGTAATTGAATTTATTGATATGGAAAATCAACAATTTGAATTTACTATAGAGAATATTATTAATAGTGAAGAAGAAGTAGTAAAAGAAAGTATTAATAATATACAAAAAGGTTTAAAAGATAATGAATTATTATTAGGTTATTATAAGATTGAAGTAAGAAAAGGTGATACTTTAATACATGATGGTCCATTTGATTTAAAAATAAAATTATCTGATGAGATGAAACAATATGATAAATTCTATATGGTTTATGTTGGTGAAAATGGTATGGAAGAACCTATTGAATTTAAAATAGATGGTGATTATTTAGTAGGTACTTTAAATCATTTAAGTAATTATATTTTAATTGTTAATAAACCAGTTGTTGATAATAAAGAAGATAATATAGTGGATAATAAAGATGATAATAAGGAAGTAAAGGATGATGGTATTTTAAATCCTAATACTAAAGATTATTTATTCTATGGTATTGTATTATTAGGTTTTATATCATTTATAATTATATTATTTAATAAATTTGGTAAACCAAGAAGATATTATTAATAAAAAACGTTCTATTGAGAACGTTTTTATTATGTTATAATATTTTTAGGTGGTTTTTATGAAGAAAGTAATACTTGTTGATGGTAATAATTTAATGTTTAGAAGTTATTATGCTACTGCATATACTGGTAATGTTATGAAGAATAGTAAAGGTTTTGCTACTAATGCATTATATGGTTTTGTAGGTATGATGAATAAAATAATTAGTGAAGAAAAACCTAACTATATTGCAGTTGCTTTTGATATAGGTAAAAATTTTAGAAAACAGAAATATGAGACTTATAAAGAGGGAAGACAGGCTACACCTGATGATTTAAAATTACAAATGCCTGTTGCTAGAGATATTTTAAAAGCTATGGGTATTAAATATTTTGAATTAGAACCTTATGAAGCTGATGATATTATTGGTACTTTAGCTAAGATGTGTGATCAAGATCCTGAATATGATGGAACAATAATATCTAGTGATAAAGATTTATTACAATTACTTTCTCCAGTAGTAGATATGAAGTTATTAAAACAAAAAGATTATATTAGATATAATCCTAAGAGTTTTAAAGAAGATTGGGGAATAGAACCTATTAATATAATAGATTATAAAGCATTAGCAGGAGATAGTTCTGATAATATACCTGGTGTTAAAGGTATAGGAGATAAAACTGCATTAAGTTTATTAAAAGATTATAGTACTATAGAGAATTTATATGATCATATTGATGAAATAAAAGGTAAGACTCAAGAAAAATTAATTAATGATAAAGAGAGTGCTTTTACTAGTAAAGAAATAGCTACTATATATAGAGATGTTCCTTTAAATATTACTTTAGAAGATTGTTTATATAATGGTCCTGATTATGTTTCTTTAAATAAATTATATGAAGAATTAGAATTCTATTCTTTTATTAAAAAGAATGTAGAGAGTTCTAAAGCGGTAGAAAATGATATTAAATATAAATATGTTAATAGTATAGATGATTTAAAAGATTTAGAAGATAAGATATCTATGTATATTGAATGTAATTTAGAGAATTATCATAATGGTGATATTGTTGGTATAGGTATTAGTGATAGTAAGAATAATTATTTTATTAATAATAATATTTTAGAAGAAGTAATACCTTATTTAAATAAGAAAGATATTATTACATTTGATTTAAAGAAGAATATTGTATTACTTAAGAAGTTAGGTTTAGATATTAGTGCTTCTTCTGATATTATGATTGCTGCTTATTTATTAAATATTAATATTAAAGATGATATTGCTTATTTAATGAATAATAATGGTTGTGAAGTAACATTCTATTCTCAAGCTTTAAAAGATGGTTTTAAGAAAGAAGATATAGTATTAAAGAGTAGATTTATATATGATATTAATGATAGTTATATTAATGATTTAGAAAAAGAAGATATGTTAGATTTATATAATACAATAGAGATGCCTTTAATAAGTGTATTAGCTAGTATGGAATATAATGGTATTATTTGTGATAAGAATATACTAGATAATATGAGTAATGAATTAGATAGTAGAATTAAAGAATTAGAAAATGAAATATATAGTTTAGCTGGTGAAGAATTTAATATTAGTAGTCCTAAACAATTAGGTGTTATATTGTTTGAAAAGTTATCTTTACCTTTTGCTAAGAAGACTAAAACAGGTTATAAGACTGATGTTAGTATTTTAAATAAGTTAGTAGATAAACATCCTATTATTAATGATATTTTAGATTATAGAGGTTTAACTAAATTAAAGAGTACTTATTTAGAAGGTTTAAGTAATTATATTCATGATGATGGTAAGATTCATACTATTTATAAACAGAATTTAACTAGAACAGGTAGACTTTCTAGTGTAGAACCTAATTTACAAAATATTCCTGCTAGAGATGAAGAAGGTAGAAAGATTAGAAAAGCATTTTTGCCTGAATATGATGAATTTTTAAGTGCTGATTATAGTCAGATGGAATTAAGAGTACTTGCTCATGTAAGTGGTTCTAAAGAGTTACAAGAAGCATTTAAGAGAGATGAAGATATCCATAAGAGAGTAGCTGCTGATATATATGGTAAAGATATTAATGATGTTACTAAAGAAGAAAGAAAGACTGCTAAAGCAGTAATATTTGGTATTGTTTATGGTATATCTGGTTTTGGTTTAGGTGAGAATTTAGAAATTAGTCCTAAAGAAGCTAAAGCATTTATAGATAAGTATTATGAAATATATCCTGGTGTTAAGAATTATATGGATAATATAGTTATGGAAGCTTATAGAGATGGTTATGTTAGAACTATGTTTAAGAGAAAAAGAGTTATTGAAGAATTAACGAATAAGAATTTCATGATTAGACAAAGTGGAGAAAGAATAGCTCTTAATACACCTATTCAAGGTACTAGTGCAGATATTATGAAGATTGCTATGGTTAAAATATTTAATGAAATGAAAGAGAATAATTTAAAGAGTAAGATGTTATTACAAGTTCATGATGAATTAATATTTGATGTTGTAGATAGTGAGAAAGATATATTAGAAAGAATAGTTAAATCTAATATGGAGAATTGTGTTAAATTAGATGTACCATTTAAAGTTAGTGCTGATTATGGTAGTGATTGGTATGAAACAAAATAGGAGGGTTTTATGAAAAATATTAGAAGTTTTTTATTAGTTGATTTAGTAATAATGTTACTTAAAATATTAGGTGGTTATGTATGTAGAAGTAATGCTTTAATATTTAGTAGTATTTATGAATTTATTATAATGATTTGTTTATTATGTAGTTTATATAAGAAAGATAATAAAAGTATATTTAGTATTATTACTTTATTATTTAGTTTAATATTTATAGGTATTAGTAGTTATAGACTATTTATTAGTAGTAGAGTATTAATTAGTAAGATTAAGAGTGGTTTATTTGTAGATAATTTTAATATACCTAGTTTATGGATAATATTATTCTTATTAGTATTATTAATAATTAGATATTTTGTTCAAAGTTTAAAAACAGGTATTGCTTTAAATAATAAAAATGGTTTATTAGGTATAGGTAATATTAAGAGTAATTATGATTTTAGTATATTAGGTATTATTTTATTAAGTGTTATATTAAGTCATTTAGGTAAAATAAAAGTATTAAAGTTTTTATTAGTTAGTTCTATTATTGGTGAAATAATAATAATGTTATTTATATTAATTAAAGGTATAAAGATATTTATTAATTCTATTAAATCATTTAGTAATAATTTTGAAGTAGATGATAAATATAGAAATGAAATTAGTAATAGAAAAGAAGTTAGAAAGTTAAATAGTATTAAGATATATAATTTTGGTGGTATTAGAACTAGTAAAGTTAGTATAGAAGCTAATAGTGGAATTAGTATGTTAGATATGAATTCATTTATATTAACATTACAAGATTTTATGTTAAAAACTAGTGATGTAGTAGAAGTATGGTTAGGTAGTAGTGATAATATATATAGTAATGTTATGCAAAGGAGAATGAATAATGCCGGAAATAGCAGAGGTAGAAACAGTTCGTCAAACACTAAGAAAAAGAATAATAGGAAGAAAAATAAAAAACGTTAATATTATTTATGATAAGATTATTGAAAGTAATTTAGATGAATTTAAAAAGATAATACCAGGTATGTCTTTTACTGAAATTGAAAGAAGAGGCAAATGGTTATTATTTGTTTTAAATAATGAATATTACTTATGTAGTCATCTTAGAATGGAAGGTAAATACTTTATTAAGAAACATGATGAAGTAATTGATAAACATGAACATGTTATATTTGAATTAGATGATGGTTATGATTTAAGATATGCTGATGTTAGAAAATTTGGTAGAATGGATCTTGTTAAAAAAGAGAATATTGAAGATGTAGAAGGGGTTCATAAACAAGGTATTGAACCAATAGATGATAAATTAAGTAAAGAGTATTTATTTGATAAATTTAAGAAGAGTAATTTACCTATGAAGGAATTATTATTAGATCAAACTATTATTAGTGGATTAGGTAATATATATGCAGATGAAGTATTATTTAGAGCAGGAATAGATCCTAATAGATTAGGTAGTAGTATTACTTTAAAAGAATGTGAAAAGATAAAGATAGTTAGTAAAGAGATAATAGAGAAAGCTATTTTAAATGGTGGTACTACTATTAGAAGTTATACTTCTTCTTTAGGTGTTATTGGTCATTATCAAGATTATTTAATGGTTCATAAAAGAGAAGGTGAACCTTGTAAAGTATGTAATACTACTATTAAGAGAATTAAAATAGGTGGTAGAAGTACTTATTATTGTCATAAATGTCAAAAATAATGTTATAATTATGGTAGGTGAATGATATGAAGAAGAAAACAGTTATTATTTTAACTTCTGTATTGTTATTATTATTACTAAGTGTAATTATAATTACATATATTATTGAGTTAAGATATTTTACTATTATATTAAGTGTTTTATTTGTAGTATTAACTTTAATATTTATTTTCTATGTTAGAGAAAATGATGATAATTTTAATAAATATATTAGTGAAAGAAATAGAATATTAAATGATTATAAAGACCTTATTGATAGAGTAGATGGTATTCCTTCTTTAAAGAATAGAGATATTATCAAATTAGTTTCTTTTGAAGAATTATTAAAGGTTGCTAAAGATGGTAAGATTAGATATAAAAATGATAATGATAGTAGTTTCTTTTTGTTATTAAAAGATGATGAAGCTTATTATTATATTATGAAGATTGATGATAATGTTATTTCACCTACAGAAGAATTAATTAAGTATATGAAGAATGATACTGAAGATGAGTTAGAAGGTATAGAACATACTATTGAATATAAATTAGATGAATTACATAGTTATAATATATCTCCTATTAGAAATAAGAAAAAAGTAGAAATTAAAGATGATTCTGGTATTAAGGATTATTTAGAAGATAATAAAGAAAAAGAAGATTAGTATCTTCTTTTTTTATGTAAAATTAATAATATTTTTTTAGATAGTTATTATTAGTAATATTTAAAATATTAATAAAGTATGTGTATAGTAAGTTAATTTTATATAGAAGAATTTATGATTATGGGGTATTATATTTAACAATAATCTTTTTTATATTATTTGACATATTAGTTGAATATTTATTTTTATTATTTTATATATGATTAGGGGAGTTATGAAAGTAATAAAAAAGATTATTGTTTATGTATTATTTTTTATATTCTTAATAGATTATAATGATTTAGATTTAGATAATATTAAGAAGTTAAAAAATATTAATAAAGATATTATTGGTACTATTATATATTGTAATAGAGAAGATATTATATTACATAGTTATGATAATAATTATTATATGTATCATAATTATTTAAAGAGTAGGAGTTATAGTGGAGAGATATTTCTTGATTATAGAAATAGTATTAATGATAAGATATTAATTATTTATGGTCATAGTAGTGATATATTTAATACTAGTTTTAGTATATTAAAGAATTATTTAAATGAAGTTTATTATTTAAATAATAGATATATTAAGATTAAATTAGTAGATAAATATTATGTTTATAAATTAGTAAGTATATTTATAGAAGATAATGATTTTAGTTATTTGAAAATAAAGATTAATGATTATGATAAACATTATAAATATTTATTAAATAAATCTATTTATGATAATGATATTAATATAGATAAGAGGGATAGAGTATTAATAATACAAACTTGTTATGAAGATAAATACTTAGTATTAGTTAGTAAATTAGTAGAGGAGGTATATTATGGATAAGAATAGAAGAAGACTTAAGAGAAGTTTATTAGCTCTTAGTATGGCGATCTTATTGGTAAGTTATGGTTCTTATGAACATGTATATCATCCTCAGTATGAAATACTAGATGAAAATGATTTAGCTTTTGCTAAATATAGTAGAGGTAAAATATATATAGGAGACAAATGTTTTTTAGAAGGTATATGTCCTAATGAAGGAGATATATTAGTATTAGATGATAGATTTGATGATAATCCTGATATGAAGATATATTGTTCTAGTGATATTAGTGATAAAGAAATTAGAAATGAAATATTAGAAGTATTATGTAGATATGAAGAATGTTTTCCTTCTCCTTGGGATAGAACTATTGAATCTATGAGATTAGAATGGTTTTGGCATAATGTATCTTATGATTTTAATCATCAAACTAATAGAACTAAAGATGTAGATTTAGATAATAATGATCAAGATATTTATGATAATGATATTTTAAGAAGAATATTAAAAATATGATATAATATCTATGGTGAAGATAGATGAATGAGAATAATATTAATGTAGAAGCTAGTAATGAAGTAAATAATAATAGTAATAAAAAGAAAAGTATTATTGTTGTTATTATGTTTATTTTAATAATGGGTTGTTCTATGTATGGTTTAGCTTCTTTTGTAAATAGTACTTATAAATTAGAAGAAGATTATGAAGATGATGAAGTAGTAGAAGAAGTTAGTAGAAATTATATTATTCATTATAATTCTGGTTATTTTATATATGATATTAAAGTTAATGATAATAAATTAAATGTTGTTGTATATAATGAAGTTCAATGTATTCAAGCTCCTTGTGATCCTATTGAAGTAGATAGATATTCATTAAAATATAAAAGTGAATATAAGAATATGTTTGATAGATTATATGATATTTATAAGAAGGAAGAATATACTATTTATGATAATGATTTAAATGATAAAGATATTATTTTATTAAAAGAAATATTTAGAGATGAAGATATTGATTTTAGTAGTAATAATAGAGTAGAAGTTACTAATTATGAAATAGAAGAAGATTTATATTCTGATGAAAAAGAAGCTGGATATAAAGTAAATGGTAAAGAAGTATCTATTTGTATGGGTGAAAAGAATACTGGTGGTTATAGTATAGATGTTAATAAAGTTTATAGAGAAGGTAGTAATTTATTCATATATATTACTGAGAATAGTCCTAATAGAGGAGAAAGTGTTACTGATGCATTTACTTATCCTTGTGTATATTTAAAATTTGAATTTATAGTTAATGATGTTATTTTATATAGTGGTGGTCATTAGAAGTAGATTTATATCTACTTTTTTTATGAGGTATATTTGTATTTGATTTTAATTAATGTTAAAATACAAATAGTTTAGTGGTGATGAATATGAAGGTTGGTTTAGTGCTAGAAGGCGGAGCTATGAGAGGTGTTTATACAGCTGGTGTATTAGATACTTTTTTAGATAATGATATTAATGTAGATTGTATTATAGGTGTTTCTGCAGGTGCTTTATTTGGTGCTAATTATGTATCTAAACAAAGAGGTAGAGTAATTAGATACATTAAGAAATATGCATCTGATAAAAGATTTATGGGTATGGGTACTTTATTTAAAACAGGTGATTTAATTAATAAAGAATTTGCTTATGATGAAATACCTAATAAATTAGATCCTTTTGATTATAAAGAATTTGATAAGAATAAAGTTAAATTTTATGCTACTGTTACTAATATAGTTAGTGGAGAAGCTGAATATCATTTAATTAAAGATAGTAAGAAAGAAATGGAATTATTAAGAGCTAGTGGATCTATGCCATTTGTTTCTAATGTAGTTGATTATGAAGGGAATAAATATTTAGATGGTGCTTTATCCGATAGTATTCCTGTTAAGAAAATGAAAGAATTAGGTTATGATAAGATAGTTGTTATTTTAACTAAACCTTTAGGTTATAGAAAGAAAAAACATACTAAGATAATACCTAAATTATGGTATAAGAAATATCCTAAATTAGTAGATAATATTAATAATAGATATATTAAATATAATGAATGTTTAGATGAGATAGATAATGATAAAGAATTATTTGTTATTAGACCTTCTAAAGTAGTTAGAACTAGTAGAATAGAGAAGAATCCAGATAGATTACAAGCATTATATGATTTAGGTGTTAGTGATACTTTAAAAGTATTAGATGATTTAAAGAAGTTTATAAAGGAGTAATAATATGCAATATAATAAGATTAAGAATGCTGATAGTATTATTAATAAGAGTAATTATTTAATTCGTGATCCAGAAAGATATAAGAATAATTGGCATAGTGTTTTTAATAATGGTAATCCTATTAATTTAGAATTAGGTATGGGTAGAGGAGAGTTTATTATTAATATGGCTTTAAAATATCCTAATATTAATTTTATAGGTGTAGAATTATCTAAAGATCAATTAGTTATGCCTATTCAGAAATTAGCTACTATGAAGATTCCTAATTTAAGAATATTAAATATGGACGCTCATGATATAGATAAAGTATTTGGTAAAGAAATAGATACTATTTATTTAACTTTTAGTGAACCTTGGCCTAAGAAGATTGATGAGAAGAAAAGGTTTACTCATGAAAATTATTTGAGAATATATGATAAGATTTTTAAGAAACATAAACATATTATTATGAAGACTGATAATAAAGGTTTATTTGCTTATTCTTTAGAAAGTTTAAGTCAATATTGGTATTCTTTTGATAGAGTTAGTTTAGATTTACATCATGATGAGAATCCTATTGATAATATTATGACTGATTTTGAAAAACAATATTATAAAGAGAATAGACCTATATATTATTTTGATGCTTCATTTAAGAATTAATATTTGACTATTTTATTATTAAATGGTATTATACATCATGCGAAAAGAAGGGGATTTTTATGTTTAAATTTGGAAAGAAACAAAATACTAATAGAGAAGTTCATTTTACTGTAGCTAAAGCTAATACTCCTTTAGAGAAAAAAAGAGAAATGATTGAAATTAGATTAAGAAAAGAGTTTGAAAAGTTATCTAAGACTGAAGGTATTACTCCTATTGAGATAGCTAGAAAAATGAGTCAATTAAGATCTGAATATGAAGATGAATTATTTTTAACTATTGATGAATTAAGAAGTAAAAGATCTAAAAGAGCTAGTGAAATGTTAGCTAGAATGAATGCTGCTGAATTATATGAATTATTTACTGAATTCTTTGTTACTGGTAGATTAGAAGATGCTAAAAATTCTGGTATGAATGATTTAGAATTAGAAGAATTAAGATTAAATAGTGAAGCTTATGTTATTAAGTTGATGGCTATGAGTAATGAAGAAAGAATGCAAGAATTTAGTAGATTAGATGCTGAAAAGATGGAAGCTGCTAGAAAACAAAATGATGAAAATATCTTTAGATATTGTTTAAATAAAGAAGTAGAACAATTAAGAGCTAAAGGTGTTAGTGAAGAAGATATTAAAGCTTTAACTAGTAAGAGAACTGTAGAATTTATTACTGGTGTTGCTTATACTCAAGAACAATTAGATACTGCTAGATTAGAATTAGAGTATAGAGATTTAACTACTGGTTCTAGTTATATTATTGATTATGATAATATGACTTCTGTTGTTCAATCTTTATATATGGTAAAGAGTGAAATAGAATTAAGAAAATTAGTTGCTAAAAGAACTAAAGCATAATCGAGTTTAACTCGATTTTTTTTTTATAAAAAAACAACCTATTGGAGGTTGTTTTTTGTTTTTTTAATTTTCAGTATTATCTGTAGTTTCTGTTAAATCATTTTTTTCATTGTTGTCAGTAGTTTTTTCTTCAGTATTATTTTGTTTAACTTCTTCAACTGTTTTCTTGTTTGTTTTTTTCTTTACTATTATAACTATTGTGATAATTATTATGATGATGGCTAATATAGATACAAATATTATAGGTAATTTGTTATCTTTTTTTGTATCTTTATTATTTTCACTTACTATTTCTTTGTTGTCTAATTTTACATCTGTGTTATTATCTTTGATTTCATAATTATTAGTTGTGTCTTCTATATTATTAATTACTAAGTCATCTGTTTTCTCAGAAATATATTTTTTGTTTGGAATACTATTTGCTATCATGTATTTACTATTGTGTTCAATATAAAATTCATAATATCCATCTTCTGTCATATCAATTTGTTGTGCTACGGGATCTAATAATTCACTTTCTGGATCATAGTAGTAAACATATAAATTATTAATTCCTATAAAATCTTTAAGTGCATAATCAGCTTTTATTCTTACTTTTGCAACTCCTGGTAATAATCCATTTTTTGCAAAGTCAATCATTATTGAATTAACAGAGTTTAGAGCACTATCATCATCTTTTTCTCTATTTTGGTATATGTTAACTTTTACGTCTATATCTTTTGTTTCATTAGTAACTTTTTGGCCATTAAAGATCCATTGAATACCATTTGATTCGATTATAAGGGTTTTATTTGTTCCGTAAATAGCATCGAATATTTCTTTTTTTACTATAGAATTTTTTGTGGAATCTAATGATATAGTTGCATCGTCTTTAGCATTTTTAATTTTATCTAACATTTCGTTATTTATTGTTGAAGATACAACATCACTTTTTGTATCTGTGTCTACAATAAATTCCACATAATCTATTTTATGATCTTCTTTTTCTGAATTATAACTATAATAACTTGTATTAAATGTATTATCAGTAACTTCTATACTAGTTATATAATATGTACCAGTATCAAAATATTGATTTATTTCGTAGTTACATGTATAACCTGAATCGTTGCCATAACATATGAATCCATATGTAGTTTTGCCGTCTTTTTTCATAAAATTTACATGTACTTCTCTAATGTTATTTGGAAGATTATCAATTGCAGATAATTCAGCTTTTAGAATTCCTGGAGCATAAACTGTATTGTTTGAGTTTGTAATTTTAAAACTTTTTAATTCTGGTGGAGTAGTGTCTTTTTCTCCAAATACTGTTATTTTGTAATTGCTTAAATTTAATAAATTATTAGTTTTATTATAATATGTTGAAAGACCATTCTGATCTTCTACAGTAATTGATTGTAGTTCATATTCAAATCCTGGGATATCAAAGATATTTACTGTTTTTGTGATTGTTTTACTATTACTTGCACTTGTATTAATATTAATAACATTTTTAGAGTACCATAAAATTATCGACTTTACTGTTTCACTATCTACAGTAATAGTAAATGTTACTTCTTCACCTGGATTAATATTTGTTTTTGAAATATTTATACTTTCAATATGAGGATATTTTAGATTTTCAGGTTTCTTAATTTCAATTGTAATATCTTCGGCAGTTTTACATGTTGCACATGTTGATGCATATTTTTTTGCTACATAACCTGTAATGTTGGAACTTTTATCAATTAAATTGATTCTTTCTAGTTCATAATTTCCTATATTACCACTTATTTCTTGTGTAGTATAAGTGCCTTTACCATTATTAAGGTTATTTACAAATATTGTTGTACGTGTATTATCGTTAACGTTTTTAAACATAAATTGTGCAAATGCAACTCCTGAAATATCGTCTGTAGCATCTATTTCAACAGTTGTTGTTTCGTTAAAATATAATGTTGTTGTTGGAAACGAATATTCATTAAGTGTTGGCCCAGTATTATCTGTTACTTCTGCATTAATTATCAGAGGTACTGTAAATAGTCCTAACACAAATAAAAATAATAAATTTAGATATTTTTTCATCTTTTCTCCTACTTTCTATTATCATATTACTCGAATTTAATTATTTTTTCAATAGTTGAAAGTTATTATTTTGGTATTATATTATTTTAAAAATAAATCTGTAAGATATGTAAGAAAATAGTAAAAAATACGATTTTATTTTTTATGTTTTTTTTTATTTAAATATGTTAAAATTATATAGACAATAGGATGTGTTTATATGTTAGAAAAGATATTTAAATTAAAAGAAAATAATACTAATGTAGTTACTGAATTAATAGCTGGTTTAACTACTTTTATGGCTATGAGTTATATTATATTTGTTAATCCAACTATATTATCTCAAGCTGGTATGGATTATAATTCAGTATATGCTGCTACTATTATTACTTCTATATGTGGTACTTTATTTTTAGGTTTATATGCTAATGTTCCATATGTAGCTAGTGCTGGTTTAGGTTTAAATGCATTATTTACTTATACTTTATGTGGTAGTTTAGGATTCAGATGGGAAGAATCTTTAGCTATGGTATTTATATGTGGTATTTTAAATTTATTAATAACTGTTACTAGTTTAAGGAAGAAGATTATATTTGCTATACCTAATTTTTTACAAGAAGCTATTACTGTTGGTATAGGTTTATTTATATGTTTTTGTGGTATAAGAAATGCTGGTTTTATTGATTATAGTGTTAGTAATGTTAATAATGGTAATGCTTTAGCGGGAGATGTTGTTCCTAAGTTAGCTAATTTTAATGTTATGGCAATAGTATTAGCTGCTATTGGTTTAATTATTACTTCTATATTAGTTGTTAAAAAGATTAAGGGAGCTTATTTATGGGGTATTTTAGTTACTACTATAATTGGTATTCCTATGAAGGTTACTTCTTTACCAAGTTTTTCTAACTATACTATTTTTCCTTCTGTTAAACCGACTTTTATGAAATTAGATTTTGTTGGTTTATTTAGTGCTAAAGCTGGATTAGTAGTTGTTATTATGACTATTATGACTTTATGTTTAAGTGATTTATTTGATACGATAGGTGTATTTATTGGTACTGGTAAGAAAGCTAAAATATTTAAAATAGAAAATAATAAAATGCCTAAGAAATTAGAGAAAGCAATGTTTGCTGATGCTACTGGTACTTGTATAGGTGCTATTATGGGTACTAGTAATGTTACTACTTATTTAGAGAGTAGTGCTGGTATTGAAGCTGGTGGTAGAACTGGTTTAACTGCTGTTTTTGCTGCTTTATGTTTTGCTTTATCAACATTCTTATCTCCTTTAGTAGCTTGTGTTCCTATGGCTGCTATTGCTCCTATTTTAATCTTAATAGGTGTTTCTACAATGGAAAATGTTGGTTCTATTGATTGGAAAGATATGTTAGTAGCTATTCCTGCATTCTTTACTATAGTAATGATGCCATTTGCATATTCAATTACTACTGGTATTCAATTTGGTTTTATTTTCTATACTTTACTTAATTTAGTAAAAGGTAAAGGTAAAGATGTTTCAATGATTATATATATATTTACTATTATATTTATATTACAATTCGTTTACCAAGCTATTGCTTGATATGATATAATGTTGAAGGATAGGTGGTTTTAGAAATGAAAAGTAGATTAGAATTAAAGATTGCTGCTGTTGTTGGTGTAATAATGTTATTAATATGTTTATTTGTTTTAACTAAACAACATGCTAAGAAAGATGAAGTTGTTGATTTAAAAGTATATAAACATATTGAGAATGAACAACAAAGAGGTTATGTTGAATGTATTATTACAACAGAAGAATTATCTAAAATAAATAAAGAAATGAAAAAAGTTGAGAATTTAAATAATTCTAC
This sequence comes from Bacilli bacterium, assembly GCA_017541445.1. Next base: position 42,145 of record JAFXZC010000002.1, on the reverse strand, counting down.
TTTATTAAGAGGTACTATTGAAGGTAATTATAAAATAGTTATTGGAGATAATTTTTATGCATTTGATAAAGTAGATGATAATTTTATTTTTAGAAGTAGTGATAAAGAGTTACATGCTTTTGAAGGTGAAACTTTTGAAATAGTAGTTAATAGGTGTGAAGGTTAATATGTCTATATTTGATTTATTTAAAAAGAGAAAAAAAATTTATAGGCCTTGGGCTAAATATTATACTGATGAGCAATTAGATGTTAAGATACCTAATAATACCATGTATGATCAAGTAGCTCTTGCTAGAGATAATTATCCTAATGGTATTGCTTTAGAATACTTTGGTAAAAAGTTTACTTATAAATGGTTAGTTAGAAAAGTAGATAGATGTTATTTATCTTTTAGAAAGATGGGTATTAATAAAGGAGATATTGTTACTTTATGTATGCCTAATGTTCCTAATGTTTTAATTGCTTTATATGCTTTAAATAAGATAGGTGCTATTGCTAATATGTTACATCCTTTATCTGCTGAAGAAGAGATAAAAGATAGTTTAAATTCTACAAAGAGTAGAGCAGTAGTTATTTTAGATCAAGTATATAATGTTGCTCACAATGTTATTGAATCTACTGAGGTAGAAAAGATAATTATTGTTAGTGCTGCTGATTATATGCCAATAGCTATGAAGACTGGTTATAAAGCTATTCAATTAAAGAATTTTAAATTAATAAAGAAAACAGTTGATAGATGCAAATGGTTTAGATTTATGTGGTCTAGTATATTCTATAAAGATAGACCTGGTAAGAAATGTGGTAAGAATACTAGTGCTGTTATATTACATAGTGGTGGTACTAGTGGTAAACCTAAGAATGTAGTTTTATCTAATAGATCTTTTGGTTTATTAGCTGAACAAGGTATTATGGTTTTAAAAGATTTAAATGTTGGTGATAAATCATTAGCAGTAATGCCTAATTTCCATGGTTTTGGCTTAGGTGTTACTATGCATTGTTTATTAGTTAAAGGTATGACTGTTGTTTTAGTACCTCAATTTGATGCTAAGAAATTTGATACATTGTTAGCTAAAACTAAACCTGCTTTTGTAGTAGGTGTTCCTACTTTATTTGAAGCGTTAATAAGTGCTAATAATGAAAAAGATTTAGATTTATCTTTTGTTAAGTATATAGTTAGTGGTGGAGATAAATTAAGTAAGAATTTAGAAGATAGAGTTAATGAATATTTACATAAACATAATAGTGATGCTATTATTACTCAAGGTTATGGTTTAAGTGAAGCATTAGCTGCTGTTACATTAGGTTCTAATATTGCTAATAAGAGTGGTAGTGTAGGTATTCCTTTACCTGGTAATATTGTTAAGATAATAGATCCTGGTACTAGAGAAACATTGCCTTTTGGTGAAATAGGTGAAATATGTATTCATACTAAGGCTTTAATGACTGGTTATTTAAATAATGAATCGGAAACTAATGATGCTTTGCAAATACATAATGATGGTTATGTTTGGTTACATACTGGTGATTTAGGTAGAATGGATGAAGATGGTTTCTTATTTATAGAAGGTAGAAGTAAGAGAATGATTATTTCTTCTGGATATAATGTATATCCTGCTCATATTGAAGAAATAATTGAAGCTCATCCTGCTGTATTACAGTGTAGTGTAGTTGGTGTTCCGCATCCTTATAAACAAGAGGTGCCTAAAGCATTTATTGTTTTAAGAGAAGGATATCATGGTTTATTTGTTAAAGCTGATATTAAGAATTATTGTAAAAAGAATCTTGCTAAATATATGGTTCCACATGATTTTGTATTTAGAAAACAATTACCTAAAACTAAATTAGGTAAAGTGGATTTTAGAAAATTACAAGAAGATCATGATGAAGATGACGATTAGTCATCTTTTTTATTTTTTATTTTTATGTTATATTATTATTAGGATATGGAGTGTTATTATGAAGAAATTATTATCTTTTATATTGTTATTATTTATTCCTTTTATAGTATATGCAGAAGGTGATATTCATATTGAATCTATTGAATTAGTAAATAATGCAAAAAGTTATTTGGAGAATACTCCTGCTAAAGTAGTAGATGATAAAATTATTCTTGATTTAGGATTAAGAAATGTTGGAGATAATTTACAATATAAAATTGTAATTGATAATGATACTGAAACTAATTATGAATTTGGTGAAATAGATAGTGATTCTGAATATATAGAGTATATATTTACTTTTGATGAAGATAATAATATTATTAGTGCTAATTCTAGTAAGACAGTTTTTTTAAATGTTTTATATTTGGAAGAGATACCAGATGATGAATTAGATAATGGTTTTTATAATGCAGATAATGTTATTAAAGCTAATTTTATTGAGGAAAAGAAAAATAATTCAGTAATAGAACCTTTAATAGGTGTTGAAGAATTGATAAATACAGATACTGTTAAAGAGATAGTGAATCCTAATACTACTTCTGGAAAGATTGTTATAGGTATTGTATTATTAATTATTTCTTTAATTATTATTATAATATTGAGAAAACATAAAGTAGCTAAATATATGATTTTAATTATTGGTATATGTATTATGCCAATGTTAGTTTATGCTATTAATAAATTTGAATTAAAGATAGAATCACATATTCAAATAAGAAAGATTGCTGAATTTGATGAAGGTCCTATAGTAAATGCAAAATTTAGAAAATTATCTTTATATGGGATGGCTAATCTTGTAAGAAGTGATACACTTCCTGATGAAGTTAAAGCATTAGGAGATGAACAATTAGAAATTTTAAAAAATGGTGTAACAGATGAGGTTGCTAATTCTAAATTCAGTTCGACCATTACCAAAACATTGAGATCGATTCATGGACCAAATCAGAATTCCAATAGTTATTATTATACGCACAGTAGTGGTGGTACTCCAGTTTCAAAAGGTGATTTGATTTCTAGTTTAGTTTATTTAGGTTTTTATAAATATAAACCTGATGGCACTAATCAAATTAAATATATAGTATATGATGAAGATGAAACGGATATTTATAAGATAGTAGAAGAGGATGAATGTAAAGAAAGATTTAAAGATTGGCTTGCAAGAGTTGAGTTAACTCCTAATATTATATCTTCTCCTGATTCTGATGAATTAATATATGCTTGGTATGATTCAAGTAGTTATATAGTTTATTATTATACTGAAACAGATGATATATATTTAAATAGTGATTCTTCTGTTTTATTTGATGATTTTACTCGTTTATCTAGTTCTTTATCATTAGAAGGAATAAATACTTCTTATGTTGGAGATGCTAAGTTTATGTTTGGTAGTTCTTTTTCTGATAGTATAGATTTAGATTTATCTTATTTAGATTTTTCAAAAGTTGAAGATATGTCGGGAATGTTTTATAGAGCAGGTTTAGATAGTGGAGAAAGCGTAAAAATATCTGGTTTAGATAGTTGGGACACATCGAATGTAACTGATATGAGTGGTATGTTCCAAGGTGTTGGAAATCGTGCATCAAGTGTTATAATTGAGGGATTATCTGGATGGAATACGGCAAAAGTAACAAATATGGAATTTATGTTTGAAAGTTCAGGTTATGTTGCAACAGAGTGGAATGTTGGTGATTTATCAGAATGGGATACAGCTAATGTAACAAATATGAGAAATATGTTTAATATTACTGGTACAAAAACACCTAATTGGTCTGTAGGTGATTTATCAGAATGGGATGTATCTAATGTTACTAATATGAGGAATATGTTTGCAGGTTCTGGTAATAATTCTACTACTTGGTCAGTTGGTAGTTTAGCAGGATGGAGACCAGAAAAAGTAACTGATATGAATCGTATGTTTGGTGCTGCTGGTCAATATGCTACTACTTGGGAACCATTAGATGTTTCTGAGTGGGAAACAGGAAACGTTACAGATATGTATGGAGTGTTTGATGATGCTTGTTCTAATGCTTCATCATGTTCAATAGGAGATTTATCACAATGGGATGTATCTAATGTTACTAATATGAAGTATATGTTTGCTAACTTCGGTTATAAGGCAAATGAATTTAATCTTGGTAATTTAAAAAACTGGGAAACAGGCAATGTTACTGATATGAGTTCAATGTTTGCTTCTGCTGGTTATAGTGCAACCTTTTGGTCAATAGGTGATATAGGAGATTGGGATATTTCGAATGTTACGGATTTAGAAAGTATGTTTAATTTTGCTGGTTATAATGCATCTACATTTAATATTGGTAATTTAAAAGATTGGGATACGTCACAAGTAACTAATATGAAGTATATGTTTTATAAAGCTGGAAATAAGGCATCAACTTGGTATGTAGGTGATTTATCAAATTGGGATGTTTCAGAAGTAACTAATACATATTATATGTTTAAAGAAGCTGGTTATAATTCAACTACATGGAATATAGGCAAGTTAAATTGGAATCTTGCCAAAGCGACTGATATTAGTTATATGTTCTATAATGCAGGTAAAAATTCAACAACTCTTACTGATTTTGGAACTATAAATATCTATCCAGAAAATATGTCTTACTTATTGTATGGTTGTAAGAATGTTAAAATTGTAGTAAATATTTATAATAATCCATCTAATTATTATCAAGCATTTGGTGGTAATATTAATTCTCAAATAACTGTTAATTATACTAATGATGTAACTAGTATAGACTCTATAGTCGCTACTGGTAGTGGTAGAGTAACTAAAGGTAATTTAATTAATTAAGCAAACAGAAATGTTTGTTATTTTTTATTTTTTATTTTTATGTTATATTATTATTAAGATATGGAGTGTTATTATGAAGAAATTATTATCTTTTATATTGTTATTATTTATTCCTTTTATAGTATATGCAGAAAGTGATATTCATATTGAATCTATTGAATTAGTAAATAATGAAAATAGTTTTTTAGAAAGTAATCCTGCAAGATTAGAAGGAAATAATATAATTCTTGATTTAAATTTATATAATAAAGGAGATAATCTTAAATATAAGATTAGTGTTGTTAATAATACTAATGATGAATATGAATTTGGTGAAATAGATAGTAATTCTGATTATATTGAATATAGTTTAGATTATAATAATGATTCTAAATTAATAGCACCTAATTCAAATACAATAGTATATTTAGATATATTATATAAAAATGAAGTAGAACCTGATAAGATAGTAAATGGTGTTTATAATGATAATAAAGTAGTTACTTTGAATATAGAAGAGAAGAAAGATTCTTTAATTGAACAATTATTAAATATAGATACTGTTAAGGAAGTTGTTAATCCTAATACTACTTCTGGTAGAATTATTATTGCTGTAGTATTATTAACTATTTCGTTTGTTGTATTTGTAGTATTAAGAAAACATAAAGTAGCTAAATATATGATGCTTATAGGTGGAATATTATTAATGCCTATTATAGTATATGCTGCTAAGAAGTTTGAATTTAAAATAGAAGCTAATGTTAAGATAAATTTAGTTGCTGAATTTGATGAAGGTCTTATTGTTAATAAAAAGATGGATTTATTAGCTGGTGGTAGAGAGAATATTAAAAGTATTAAGAGAAGTGAAACGCTTCCAGATAATATTAAGACTTTAGCTGAAGAGCAATTAGATGTTATAGAAAATGGTATTAGTGATGCAGAAGTTGATGAATTATTTGACTATATGTTTGCGAATATGCCTAATAATTGTCTGCTTGTTGATCAATCTAGAGGAGATAATTGTACATTTTACAAATATGTTGAACAATCAGACGATTCTGACTATTATCGTTTTACAGCGTCTACTAGTGTGATATTTTCTGTTCCTAAGGATGTAGTAAATTATAATTTGAAATATTATCATTTTTTTCTAATGAAAAGTTCTCAAGCTCCTTCAACTATTAGTAGTTATTTAATCTATGATGCTGAGTCTGATGGATTAAAAGAAGTAGTTGATGTATCTGAAATAAAATCACAATTAAAAACATCTCTTCCTAGGATGGATTTGTCTAAAAATATATTGTCTTCTCCTAATTCTAGAGAACTTATTTATGGGTGGTATGATAATAATACGTTATATTATTATTCTGAAGCAGATAATGTAATGCTTAATAAAGATTCTTCTTATTTATTAAGTTATTTATATAATATTGTTGATTTTTCTGATGTTGAAAATTTTAATTTAGATAAAGTAAGTGATATAAATCACATGTTCTATTATACTGCTGATAGTGTTGATAGTTTTGAAATAGATTTATCGAATTGGAATTTAAGTAATGTTAGTAATATGAAGTCATTATTTGATTCGAGTGGTGCTCATGCAAATAGTGTTAATGTTATAGGTTTAAATAATTGGGATGTATCAAAAGTTACTAATATGAGTTATTTATTTTCTGAAATGGGACGCTTTAATGCTACTATTTGGAATATTGGCCCTTTATCAAATTGGGATACTTCTAGTGTTGTTAACATGAAGAGATTATTTTATAGATCGGGAATGAATTCAACTTCGTGGAATGTCGGAGATTTATCAAATTGGGATACATCAAATGTTGTTAATATGTATGGAATGTTTGAAATAACTGGATATAAAACATCTGAATTTATTTTGGTAGGTTTATCAAATTGGGATGTTTCAAATGTTACTGATATGGCTAGGATGTTTGCAAGTTCTGGTGTGGTTGCTACTACGTATTCTATTGGAAATCTATCAAATTGGGATACGTCAAAAGTAACTGATATGTCTGACATGTTTTCTGGAGTAGGGAGTAGAGCTACAAGTATAAATTTGGGAAATTTATCAAATTGGGATGTTTCTAACGTAACGGATATGAGTAATATGTTTAGAAATCTTGGTTCACGTTCATCAGAGACTTTTATTGGAAATTTATCAAAGTGGGATACATCGAATGTTACTAATATGTATGGTATGTTTAGTTATGCTTGTAATTCTGGTAGATGTAGTATCCAAGTTGGATCTTTAAATGTATATGCTGATAATATAAAAAATATCTTTACTAATGCTCAAGTAAATATTGAGTTAAACATATTAAAAAAGCCAGAAATTTTTGATAATGCTTTTAATTATATGATTGGACGTGTTGTAGTTAATTATACAAATGAAGTAACTAATATTGATGATATAATTGCAACTGGTGATGGTAGTGCAATTAAAGGTAATTTAATAACAACATAAAGCAAACAATATGTTTGCTTTTTTTATGTTATAATTTATTTAGGTGATTATATGTATTTAGATGTTATTAATGATAATATGAAAAAGAAGAATAGTTTAATTAGTGAGTATGCTTGTAAAGATGAAGATGCTATTAGATTATTTGATGAAGAAGATAATGATATTAGAACTGCTTATTTTAGAGATATAGATCGTATTTTATATAGTTTATCTTATACTAGATATATGGATAAGACTCAAGTATTTAGTTTTAATGATAATGATAATATTAGTAAACGTATGACACATGTCCAAATGGTTAGTAAGATAGCTAGAACTATTGGTAGAGCATTAAATCTTAATGAAGATTTAATTGAAGCTGCTGCATTGGGACATGATTTAGGACATGTTCCATTTGGACATGTGGGTGAAAGAATTCTTAATGAGATTAGTTTAAAAAATAATTGTGGCTATTTTAATCATAATGTTCAAAGTGTTAGAACTTTAATGGATTTAGAAGATAATGGAAAGGGTAAGAATATTTCTTTTCAAGTATTAGATGCTATTTTATGTCATAATGGGGAATTAGAATTAGATGAATATAGATCTAGTAAGAAAGATAAAAATATTTTTTTAGATGAATATAATAGATGTTATACGGATAAAGATATGATTAAGAAATTAGTTCCTTGTACTTTAGAAGGTTGTGTTGTTAGAATAAGTGATATTATTGCTTATATTGGTAGGGATATAGAAGATGCTATGAGAATGAATTTAATTACAATAGATCAAATACCTAGTAGTGTTACTTCTGTATTAGGTACTTCTAATAGAGAGATTATTAATACTATTATTATGGATATATTAGAAAATAGTTATGATAAAGATTATATTAAAGTTAGTGATAAAGTATTTAAAGCTATTAAGGATTTAAAAGAATTTAATTATGAATATATTTATAAAAAAGCTAATAGTGATGAACAAATAGATTTATATAATAAGATGTTTAATACTATATTTGATACTTATTTAAATGATGTTAAAAATGATAATAAAAATTCGAGAATTTTTACTATATTTTTAAATGATATGGATAGTAAATATTTAGATAATAATAGTGCTGAAAGAAAGGTTATTGATTATATTGCAGGGATGACTGATGATTATATGGAAAGTGAATATGAAAGAATTATTGGTGGTTAATATACCTTGATTTTATTATCAGTTAGAATTATAATTTAATTAGCGAAAGCAAAAATCTATAGTGAGGGAGATTTGTATGGGAAAAGAAAAAGACAAAGAAAAAGAAACTGCTAAAGAAGTTGTTGAAGAAGTAAAAGCAGAAACTACTGCTGAAGCTAAAAAAGAAGCTCCAAAAGCTGGTTTTGATTGCAAAGCTTTCTTAGACAAACAAGTTTGTGGTTTCAAGGTGTTACACATTTTATGTGCATTATGTGTATTGGTTTTGGTTGTTTTGGCTCTATCTTGCTGCGGTGGTGGTAAAGATATCAGTTATCCACTAGTATATAAAACTAGTGAAGGTGACATTATGTTACTAAATGAAAAAGGAAAGGAAAAAGATGCTGTTAAATTAGCTAGTGAAGGTAGTGTTAATGTTAAATATGCTAATACTACTAATAGATATTTAATCTTCAGAAAGAATGGTTCTTTATATCTATATGATGCTAAAGCTAAAGAAGAAACTTCTAAGATAGTTTCTGATGCTAGTACTGCTTATTGGACTCCAAATGATAAGTATATTATTGCTTTAGATGATAATAATACTTTATATTCTGTAGTTCCTGGTAAAGAAAAAGAAAAACTAGAATCTGAAGTATCTGATATTGTTGGTTATACTGATGATAAGATTGTTTATAAGAAAGATGATAATCTTTATATTAGAAGTTTAAAAGCTAAGAAAGATGATCGTAAGAAGATTGTTAGTGATTATCGTTCTGCTGCATTTGAATTAGATGGTAAAGTAGTTATTTATGTAGATGATGAAAATAATCTATATTCATATAGTGTAAGTAAAGATAAAGCTGAAAAGATTTCTAAAGATGTAGAAGACTTTACTTGTGGTGAAGAAAGTTGTGCTAAAGTTCTATATTCTGTAGTTGAAGATGAAGATATGGATGTATATATCTATAATGGTAAAAAATCTACTAAGATTTTAAAAGAAACTGCTGAATTAGAAGATTTTGATTTAGAGAATGAATTATTCTTATATACAAAAGATGGTGTATTATATTTCCAAAAAGGTGATAAGGATCCTTATAAAATAGGTGAAGATATTGCTGGTGCTTCTTTCTTAGGTAGTGAAGCTGTTTACTATAAGAATGATGATGCTGATTTATATATTGCTAAGATTAGTGGTAAGAAATTAAAAACTGCTAAGAAGTTAGCTGAAGATGTTCAAGGTTCAGTTATTCCTATGGATGGTAAATTAGCATTTGTTACTGATTTAGATGATAATAAATGTGGTGATTTATATATTGCTACTACTTCTAAAGCTAAAAAGATTGATACTGATGTTTATAGATCAGTAAGTCCTAATAAAGATGGTAGTATTCTATATTATACTAAGAATTATGATGGAACTTCTGGTGATTTCTACTATACTAAAGGTGGAAAAGGTAAGAAGATTGATACTGATGTTCATTCAGTAACATATATTAAAGATGATTTAATTTATTATCTAAAAGATTATAGTTCTTCTAAGAGTCGTGGAGACTTATATAGATATACTGGTAGCAAAGGTAAAAAAGTTGCTGAATCAGTTCAATATATGTCACAACCTCCAGTAGAAAAAGAATATTAATATAAAAGGTTCATATGAACCTTTTTTTAGTGTTATAATACTTAAGAGGTGCTTTATGGATTATAAATTATTTAAGTATAATAATATTAATGTACATACTGTTAGAACAGATAAGTTTAAAAATTGTTCTATAGAGATTATGTTTAGAAATAAAATGGATATAAATAAAATTACTAGTATTAATATGTTAATAGATACTATGACTTATTCTTGTAAGAAGTATCCTACTAGAAGAGATTTAGCTATTGCTATGGAGAATTTATATAGTACTAGTATTAGAGGGGGTAGTACTAGATTAGGTAATTATTTATTTACTTCTTTTGTAGTAGATTTTTTAAATCCTAAATATTGTGATGATAATTATTTAAATGATGTTTTAGATTTATTCTATGAAGTTTTATTTAATCCTAATATAGAGAATAAAGAATTTGATAAGAGAAGTTTTAATATTGCTAAAAATAGATTACAAGCTAATATAGAGACTGAAAAAGAAAGTCCTGTTAAGTATGCTGTTTTAAGAAGTCATTATCATATGGATAAAGATTCTTTATCTAGTTATTCTTTAGTTGGTAATTTAAAAGATTTAAAGAAAATAAGTACTAGTAATTTAGTTAATACTTATAATTATTTATTTAATGAGTCTTCTATTGAAATATATATTATTGGTAATATGGATATGAATGATATAGTTAAATTATTAAAGAAGAAATTTATATTTAATAATAAGAATGAGAAGATTAATAATTTATTAATACATAATAAGTTATGTAATAAAGTTAAGAATATTGAAGAATTAGGTCATTATGAACAAGATAGTTTTATTATGTTATTTAATTTAGATAAATTAACTGAAAGAGAAAAGAATTTTGTATTACCTGTATATAATAGTATTTTTGGTAATGGTGGTTTAACTGCTAAATTATATAAATATATTAGAGAAGAGAATTCTTTATGTTATAACTTATTTAGTAATTATCAAAAATATGATAGTTTATTAATGATATATGTAGGTTTAAATGCTAAAGATAAAGATAAATGTATTAGTTTAGTTAATAAAGCTTTAGATGAAATGAAGAATGGTATTTTTGATGATGAAGATTTAATTAATGCTAAGAAGAGTATTTTAAATAATATTTATATTTCTTTAGATAGTCCTGGTGGAATGATTAATAATTATTTTATGAATAATATAGATAATATTCCTTTACCTGAAGAAAGAATTAAATTATATAATAGTATTACTAAAGAAGAAGTTATGGAATTAGGTAATAAGATTAAATTAAATGTTATTTATATTTTAAAGGGAAGTGAGTAATATGAAGAAGATTCCAATGAAGAAAATAGATGAGACTTTATATTATGAGAAGTTATCTAATGGTTTAGATGTATATATGTTAAAGAATGATAAAGTTAATAATTTTTATATTACTTTAACTTGTAAGTATGGGGCATTAGATACTGAATTTAAAATTGGTAATAAAGAATATAAGGTTCCTAATGGAGTTGCTCATTTTTTAGAACATGTTAATTTTAATGAAGAGAATGGTACTACTGCTCATGAATATTTTGATAAATTAGGTTCTTCTATTAATGCTTTTACTACTTTTGATTTTACTAGTTATGAAGTTATGGCTTCTAATAATTTTAAAGATAATTTAAATCATTTATTAGATTATGTTCAAACTCCTGTATTTACTGATGAATTAGTTAAGAAAGAAAAAGGTATTATAGTAGAAGAAGTTAGAATGGGTAAGAATAATCCTGGTCATAAGTTATATTATGGTTTAAATAGATCTTTACTTAAGAATGATAAGAGAAGATATTTAGTAACTGGGGAAGTTAAAGATGTTAAAAGTATTAGTACTAATGATTTAAAATTAGTTTATGATACTTTTTATCATCCTGAGAATATGTTTTTAATTATTACTGGTAATTTTGATATTGAGGAAGCTTTAAATATAGTTAAGAAGAATCAGAATAGTAAAAGATTTAAGAATTATAAACATCCAGTAATAATTAAAGATAAAGAAGAAATGAAAGTTATTAATAAATATAAAGAGATAGAAGCTAATGTAGAAATACCTAAATGTAAGATTGCTTTTAAGATGGATAAAAGTTTATTTAAAGATTTTGATGAGACATATTTAAATATTTATTTAAATTTTATATTAAGTATTAATTTTGGAGGTACTTCTTATTTAAGAGAAGTATTATATGAAAATAATTTAATTACTCATTTAGGTACTTCTGTTGATACTACTAATGATTTAGTTATTATTAGTATTGTATTTGAATCTAGATATGTAGATAAAGTATTAGATTTAGTTAAAGATAAGTTATATAATTTAGAAGTTAGTGAAAGTGATTTAAGAAGAAAAGGTAAAGCTGCTATTGCTGCTTTAATAAATGATTATGATGATATTGAATATGTTAATACTGATATAATGGATCAATTATTATATAGTGGTAAGATAATAGATAATTTATATGATAGATATAATGATTTAAAAATAGATGATGTTTTAAAGATAGTTAATTTATTAGATTTTAGATATTTTAGTACTGTTTTATTAGTACCATATAAAGAGGTTGTATGAAGAAATATTTATTAGTTATTATTATTTTATTATTATGTAGTTGTGGTAGTAAGAAAGAAGATTTAAATAGTTATGAGATTAAATCTGATAACTATGTAGTTACTCTTAGTTATAGTAAAGATGCAGATTATGTATTTGATGAAGTAGATGATAAGTATTCTTTTGAAAGTGAAGAATTAAATATTAAAGGTTCTTTATGGTTATATAGTAGTGATAAATATTATAAGAATAAAGAAGGTAGAAGTAGTAAGAATACTTTTGTAGAAGATACTTTTAATAAAGAATATGATGGTTATAGATATCAACAAACTAATAAAGATTTAGAAATAAATATTTTAGTAGGGGATGAAGTATTATATTTTTATATTGAACCTTTAGATAGAAGTAAATCTGTTGATATGGATGAAGTATTTAAAGATAAAATATTTAATAATATGTTGAATTCTATAGAAATAAAAAAACTCTAGTTTAACTAGAGTTTTTATTTTATTATCTGTTATAGAATTCAACGATAAGTGTTTCGTTAACTTCACTATTAAGTTCACTTCTATCAGGAAGTCTTAATAATTTACCACATAATTTGTTTTTATCAAATTCTACGTATGCAGGACGATTTAAGCAAGTTTCTACTGCTTCTTTAATTGCTGGATGATCAACAGAGTTTTCTTTAACTGCTATTACATCTCCAACTTTGCAAGTATAAGAAGGAATATCAACTTTTACATTGTTAACTGTAATATGTCCATGATTAACAACTTGTCTTGCAGCTTTTCTTGTTTTAGCTAATCCAAGTCTATAAACCATATTATCTAATCTACATTCTAGTAAATGTAATAGGTTAAGACCAGCTTGGCCTTTCATGTTTTGAGCTTTATCGAATAATTTATGGAATTGTTTTTCATTTAATCCATACATTAATCTAACTTTTTGCTTTTCAGCCATTTGGATTCCATATTCACTTGATTTACGTCTTTTGTCATTTCCATGAGCTCCAGGAGCATATGGACGTTTTGCTAATTCTTTTCCATTTTCAAGAATAGAAAAACCTAAACGACGAGATTTCTTATAAACAGGACCTGTGTATCTTGCCATAATTCTTCTCCTTTCTATATATTTGACATATATAGGTTTATTTTAAATAGATTATAGGGAGTTTATTTTAATATGTTCATTAGGGCAGTCCTAATTACTAATAACCGTATTGGTAATAAACACATTATAATTACTTAAAATACTGCCTTGATATATCGCAACATTAATTATACATTAAAATGTCAAAAAGTCAAATAAAATGGGTAAAATAAATAATATTTAAAGAAGATAATCTATATTTTAATTATGAAATATGTTATTATTAGTATGAGTAATTATGATAGGAGGGATATTATGAGTCAGACAGCTTATATTGTTGCTTGTATTACTTATTATATTATTAGTATCATTATAATAGTTGTTACTTTAACTTTAATAAATAATAAGCAAAGAAAAAAATATGAACAACAAATATTAGCTCTTGAAAGAGATAAGAACTTAATAATATCATCTTCTATATTAAGTGAATTAAATAAAGTAGAAGCTTTAGTTAATAATGATAAAATGCAAGAAACATATGATGATTGGTTAAAGAGATTTGATGAGATTAAAGATGTTGAAATACCTAAGATAACTGATAAATTAATTAAGATAGAAGATACTTTTAATGAAAAGAGATATAAAGATCTTAATGATGAGATTGCTCAGACTGAAATGAATATTATGTATGTTAAGACTAGAGCTAATTTCTTATTAGATGAAATTAAAGAGATTACTTTATCGGAAGAGAAGAATAGAGATAGTATTACTAAATTAAAAGCTAAATATAGAGAAATTATTACTATTTATAATAAGAATAAGAATGATTTTAAAGAGATATGTGCTCCATTAGAGTTACAATTTGAGAATGTAGATAAATTATTTAGAGCATTTGAAGTTACTATGGAGAATAATCAATATGAAGAAGTAGGTAAGATAGTTAAAGGTTTAGATGATATTATTGGTAATTTACAAGTAATAGTTAATGAAGCTCCTACTATTATATTAATGGGTAAGAATTTAATACCTAATAAGATGAATGATATTTCTAAGATAGCTAAGAGATTAGAGGAAGAAGGTTATAATTTAGATTATTTAAATTTAGATTATAATATTGAAGAAACTAATAAGAAGTTACAAGATATTTTTGCTAGATTAAATGTTTTAAATATTGAAGATAGTACTTTAGAATTAAAAACTATATTAGATTATTTTGATGGTATGTATTCTAATTTTGATTTAGAGAAACAATCTAAGAGAAATTTTGATGAGTATCAAAGAAAGTTAATTGTTAGAATTAATAATGCTGAGAAGACTAATAATTCTTTATATAAGAAGTTAGATGTTATTAAATATAGTTATGATTTAACTGATGATGATGTTAAAGTTATTGAAGTATTAAAAGGTGAATTAGTTACTATTAGAGATGATTATAGTAAGATAGTTGATGCTTTTAGAAATAAATCTTTTGCTTATTCTAGATTATGTAAAGAGATGGAGAATCTTAATAAACGTTTAATGAATAGTGAAGATAAGTTAGCTTATGCTTTAAAGAGTTTAGGTGGTTTAGAAGAAGATGAACAAAGAGCTCATGAACAATTAGATGAGATTAAAGATATATTTAAGAAAGCTAAGAGTAAGATTGTTTCTTATAATATTCCTGTTATTCCTAATGAGTATTATGTTCAATTAAAAGAAGCTACTGTTGCTATTAAAGAAATGATTAAAGAAATGGATAAGAGACCTGTTAGTATTAAGACTTTAAATATTAGAGTAGATACTGCTAGGGATTTAGTTTTAAAATTATATAATACTTCTAATGAAGCTATTAAGACTGCTATTATGGTTGAAACTGCTATTATGTATGGTAATAGATATAGACCTATGAATAGTAATTTAAATAAGTCATTAGATAATGCTGAAGATCTATTCTTTAAGGGTGAATATAAGAGAGCTTTAGAGTGTACTATTAAAGCTATTAATGTTATTGAACCTGGAATATATGATAAGTTATTAGAAGCAGTTAAAAAGTAAGAATTTTCTTACTTTTTTTAGTGTTTTACTTGTTAACTTTAAATAGGGTTTGTGATATAATCTAGGAATAGGAGGGAATATAATTTTTATGAATAAAAATTATTTAGAAATTGCAAGTGTTGAAGCACTTGAAGTAATGGATTCAAGAGGTAATCCAACTGTACAAGTTAAAGTTGTTACAGAAGATGGTTTCATGGGTGTTGCCATGGTTCCAAGTGGAGCTTCTACTGGTTCTTTTGAAGCAGTTGAACTTCGTGATGGTGATAAGAAAAGATATCAAGGTAAAGGAGTTTTAAAAGCAGTTGATAATGTTAATAAAATAGTTGCTCCTGCACTTTGTGGAATGAATGTTTTTGATCAAACTGAAATTGATAGAAAGTTAATTGAATTAGATGGTACTGAGAATAAAGGTAAACTTGGTGCTAATGCTACATTAGGTGTTTCTTTAGCAGTAGCTAAAGCTGCAGCTGCTAGTGTAGGTTTAGAATTATATCGTTATATTGGTGGAACTAATGCTAAGACATTACCTGTTCCTATGATGAATATTTTAAATGGTGGTAAACATGCTGATAATACAGTAAGTTCTCAAGAATTTATGATTATGCCAGTAGGTGCTCCTAATTTTACTGAAGCATTAAGATGGTGTAGTGAAGTTTATCATACTTTAAAGAAAGTTTTAAAAGATAAAGGTTTAGCTTCTGGTGTTGGTGATGAAGGTGGTTTTGCACCTAATTTAAAGAATGATGAAGAAGCTTTAGAATTAATAGTAGAAGCTATTAAAGAAGCTGGTTATAAACCTGGTAAAGACTTTAAATTAGCAATGGATATTGCTAGTACAGAAATGTATGATGAAGCTAAGAAGATTAATAAAGAAGGTAATTATTATTTCTGGAAGACTGATGAATTAAAGACACCAGAAGAAATGATTGCATGGCAAGAAATGTTAGTTAAGAAATATCCTATTATAAGTATTGAAGATGGTCTTTCTGAAGAAGATTGGGCTAATTGGAAAGAATATACTGATCGTTTAGGTGATAAGATTCAAATAGTTGGTGATGATTTATTCGTTACTAATATTAAACGTTTACAAAAGGGTATTGATGCTAATACTGCAAATAGTATTTTAATTAAATTAAATCAAATTGGTACTTTAACTGAAACTTTAGAAGCTATTGAATTAGCTCATAAGAATGGTTATACTGCAGTAGTTTCTCATAGAAGTGGTGAAACTGAAGATGTTACTTTAGCAGATGTTGCTGTTGCTACTAATGCAGGTCAAATTAAGACTGGTGCTCCTTGTAGAACAGATAGAGTTGCTAAATATAATAGATTACTAAATATTGAACATGATTTAGGTAAAGATAGTAAATATTTAGGTAATAAAGCATTTCATCAACAACAATAAATAAAACTCTAGTTATCTAGAGTTTTTTATTATATAATTATTTTGGTGATAAGATGATATATTTAGATTATTCGGCAACTACACCGGTATTAAGTGATGTTTTAAATAGTTATGATAAAGTTAGTAAAGATTATATAGGTAATGCTAATAGTATGCATTCTTTAGGTGTTAAATCTAAAGTTTTATTAAATAATGCTACTAAACAAATATGTGATTTATTAAATATTAGTGAAGATGAATTAATATATACTAGTGGTGCTACTGAAAGTAATAATATGGCTATTAAAGGGATTGCTTTTCAATATAGTAAAAGAGGTAAACATATTATTGTTTCTAAATTAGAACATCCTTCTATTTATAAAATATGTGAATTTTTAGAAGGTTTAGGTTATGAAATAGATTATGTTAATAATGATAGTAATGGTTTAATAGATTTTGAAGATTTAAAGAATAAAGTTAGAAATGATACTATTTTAGTTAGTATATGTGCTGTTAATAGTGAAGTAGGTATTAGACAACCTTTGAAGACTTTAAGACAAATTATTAAGAAACAAAATCCTGATACTATATTCCATAGTGATATTACTCAAGCTATTGGTAAAGTTCCTATTACATTACATGATGCTGATTTATGTTCTATGTCTGGTCATAAGATATTTGGTCCTAAAGGTATAGGTTTTTTATATAAGAGTAAGAAAGTTAATATAGTTCCTTTAATACATGGTTCTGGTAAATTTAATGATTTAAGAAGTGGAACACCTCCATTACCTCTAATAGTTAGTTTAAGTAAAGCTTTAAGAATTAGTTTACAAGATTTAGAGAAGAAAGAAGAATATGTAGATAAATTAAATAATAAAGTATGTGATTTTTTAAAAGGTTTAGATGGAGTAGTATTAAATAAAACTAATTATTCTATTCCTCATATTTTAAATATTAGTTTATTAAATATTAAACCAGAAACTTTTGTACATGCTTTAGAAGAAGATGAAGTATATGTTAGTACAAATACTGCTTGTAGTTCTGGAGATTTAAGTACTTCTGTTATGGCAATATATAATGATAAAAAAAGAGCTTTATCTACTATTAGAATTAGTTTGTCTTATATTACTACTATGGAAGAAATTGATAAGTTTATTAATATATTTAAATTAGAATATAATAAATTAAATGATTTTATGGGAGGAAATAAAGAAGTATGAAGAAATTAATTATTTTTGTATTAGGTATTATTTTATTATGTGGTTGTGATAATAAGGAAGAAGTTACTATTAAGAAAGTTACTTGTGATGAAATGAAAGAATTAGATGATGCTATTTTAATAGATGTTAGATCTAAGAATGAATATGATGTTTATCATTTAGATGATGCTATTAACATTGAGTATACAGAAATAGATAAGAAGATTGAAAGTGTAGTAGATGATAAAGATAAAAAGATAGTTGTATATTGTCAATCTGGTAAAAGAAGTGATATTGCTGCACAAAGTTTAAGAGATTTAGGGTATAAAAATATATATGATTTAGGAAGTATAAATAATTGTAAAAAATAATATACAAATTAAAAATTATTTGCTATAATTAAATCATAGTAGAGAGGAGTTGTAAGTGTGAGAAGAGAAGGATTATGGAAAGTTATTTATATGTCTTTTCTATTTTCATTTTTTGCAGCTGGTTTAGTTTCTGGTTTGTTCTTTTGTTTTTTGAGCTTTGTACCTTATGATGAATTAGTAAGGATGCTTGAGACACTATTTATTAACCCTGGTGTAATTAGTGCTGCAATTTTCGGAGAATTATTCTTAATTCTATTTATTATTGAAGTTTTCCGTTTAATTTTCGAAGCTGGAACAGTAAAATCAATTAAGAAGGCAGAAAAAAAAGCAGAAGCAAGTTCAAAAAAGACTACAAAAAAAGTAACAAAGAAAAAAACTAAATAAAAATATAAAATTAAATATGTTAGAGATAACATATTTTTTTGTTTTATGATATACTATCAAACGGTTAGGTGATATTATGGAAAAATTAATTCTTATTAAATATGGAGAATTATCTACTAAGAAAGCTAATATTAATTTATTTTTAACTGAATTAAAAAAGAATATTCTTTTTAGTTTAAAAGATTTAGATGTTAATATTAAATTTGATAAAGGTAGAATGTTTATTAGTTTAAATAAAGATAATTTTGATTTAGTTATAGATAAATTAAAGACTATATTTGGTATTCATGAATTTACTATTGCATATAAGATTAATAGTCAAGATATAGATGAAATTAGTAATTGTTTATTAGATATTGTTAAGAAAGAAGAATTTAAAACTTTTAAAGTTCAAACTAGAAGAAGTGATAAGAAGTTTAATATTGAATCTGTTGAATTTAGTAAAAAGATGGGTGGAGTAATTCTTAAGAATATTAAAGATATTAGTGTAGATGTACATAATCCTGATTTATTAGTTAATATTGAAATAAGAATGGATGGTACATATATTTATACTAGATCTATTAGAGGTTTAGGAGGATATCCTGTTGGTGTAGCTGGTAAAGGTTTATTAATGCTTAGTGGAGGAATAGATTCTCCTGTAGCAGGTTATATGGCTATTAAAAGAGGTGTTAAGTTAGAAGCTTTATATTTTGAAGCTCCTCCACATACTAGTATAGAAGCTAAGAATAAAGTAATTGAATTAGCTAAGAAATTATCTTTATATAATCATGATATTAAATTACATGTTATTAATTTTACGGAAATACAAGAAGCTATTTATAAAAATTGTCCTCATGATTATTTAATTACTATTATGAGAAGAATGATGTATAGAATAAGTGAAATAGTTGCTAGAAATAATAATTGTAAGATATTAGTTAATGGTGAAAGTATAGGTCAAGTAGCTAGTCAAACTTTAACTAGTATGAATGTTATTAATGAAGTAGTTAGAATACCAGTAATAAGACCATTAGCTTGTTTTGATAAATTAGAAATAATTGATATAGCAGAGAAGTTAGATACTTATAAAATTAGTATTATTCCTTTTGAAGATTGTTGTACTATATTTGTACCTGAACATCCTGTTATAAATCCTACTTTTGAAGAAGCAAGAAAATATGAAGAATTAATAGATTATAAAGAAATGATTTATAGAGCTATTAAAGGTCATGAAGTTATTAGAATAAATAATGATAAAAATGATGAATTTAGTGACTTATTATAGTGTCAAAGATAGTATATACTATCTTTTTTTGTTGGCTTAAATATTATATAATGTTATTAGGATAGGTGGATATTATGAAGAGAGTATTACTACTATTTTTATTATTTATTCCTTTTATAGTATATGCAGATGATAGTTGTAGTTCTGATAGTGTTAAGATTGAATCTGTAAAATTAGAGAATGTTGGAGGATCTGCAATTGATAATGGGGATGCTAATGTAGAGGGTAATAGTCTTAATATTAATTTAAAAGTTAAAGAAGTAGGAGATAATGCTAAGTATAAATTAGTACTTAAAAATACTGCTAGTGATGATTATGAAATAGATAAAGATAATTTATTAATAAATACTGATTATATGAATTATGAAATAGTAACAGATGATGATTCTAATATAATTAAAGCAGGAGAAGAAAAGGTTGTTTATTTAGTTGCTAAATATGCAAATGCAGTACCAGATAGTGTAGTAGCTAATGGAGTATATAATGATAATCAAAAAATGGTTGTTAATTTATCTAATGATAAAAGTTTAATTAAAGCTATTGAAGAGAATCCATATACTAGTACTGGTATTATGTTAGTAGTAGTTTTAATAGTTAGTGGATTAGTAATACTTAGTATTAAGAAAGTTAAAGTTAGAAAATATATGATTTTAATAATACCTGTTTTATTATTAATACCATATAGTGTATATGCTTTATGTAAGTGTGAATTAAAAGTAGAAGCTAATGTAGAAATAGAAAAGAAATATACTGGTACTATTTATAGAGATGATACTGCTATATTAAGAAATGGTTCTGCATTAAGTGTTCATGAAGAAGATATATGGTGTATTGTTGAAGAAGATGCAACTGAATGTGAATATAATACTTTTTTAAGCGAAGAAGAGTGTGAAAATGCTTTATCAGAAAGGACGGATCCTAATGGATATACTTGTATATCTGATAAGGTTAGTGTTGGTACAGATGATTATAAACTAACTAATGATGGATTTGAATATATGATTTATTTAAAACATGATATTAATAATGGAATTGTAGAAAAAACTTATGTATGTTTTAAAGATGGTGATAGAGAATTTTGTATATTAGATGATAGATCTGATGATCAGAATTTCTTTAATAATGGTGATGCTTTAATAGATATGTATAATACTTATTATGATGGTTATTGTAGATATGATAATGAGACTGACAAAACTAATGGAACTGGTTCTTTTGAATGTATTATTTCTGATTATTCTGTTGTCTTAGAGGGTCAACAAGGCCATAATAGATTTGATTCTTACTATTTCTCAACGGGGATTGGATATAGTGCCAATAGGTTTTATTGTAAAAGTCAAATGACTGGCTCTCTTTGTGGAATAGCACAAGGTAAGTAGGTGATATTATGAAAAAAATATTATTGTTTGTCTTATTATTAATTCCTTTTATAGTTAAAGCTGAAGGTACTTGTGATTCAACTAGTGTTAAGATTGAATCAATAGAAACAATTGAAAAAAGTGACTATATTGAAGAAGTAAATAAATCAAGTGCTTCTGGTAATGAAGTAAACTTAGATTTAAAAGTAAATAATGTTGGTGATAATATTAAGTATAAATTAGTACTTAAAAATACAGCAGAAGATGATTATGAAATAGATAAAAGTAGTTTGAATTTGAGTACTGATTATTTAAACTATGAATTAGTTACTGAAGATAATTCTAATATAGTAAAAGCAGGAGAAGAAAAAGTAGTATATTTAATTGTTAAATATGCTAATGCAGTACCAGTAAGTAGTTATAGTGGTGATAATTTTAGTGATACAAAGAATGTAGTTATTAATTTATCTAATCAAGATAAAGGTATAGTTAAAGCTATAGAAGAAAATCCATATACTAGTACAGGTATTATATTAGTAATAGTTGCTGTAGTAAGTGGTTTAGTATTGCTTTGTATAAAGAAAGCTAAAGTAAGAAAATATATGGTATTAGTTATGCCTGTTTTGTTATTAATACCTTGTTATGCACATGCTATATGTAAGTGTGAAATAAAAGTAGAATCTAAAGTAAATTATATAAAACCGTTTACAGGTACAGTTTATCGAAATAATGATGATTATGTTATTAATGGTGATTCAATATTAAAACATACTGTTACTGGATGGTGTTTTTATGATGAATTAGATCAAATTTTTAGTGAGCATTGTGGCAACTATGGTTATATTTTTTTAGATAAAGAAAAATGTGAAGAAAAAGTATTTAATTATAGACATTATATTTGTAAAGAATTTGAATACAACATTGGTTTAACAGATTATTCATTATCTAAACTAACTGATTATGATTATTATTTAAAACACGATGTAGTAGATAATATAGTTACTAAATCATATGCTTGTTATTATAAAGATGGTCAAGAAGTATGTTTATTAGATAATACTAATGATGATTTTTATAATAGAAATAAAGAAATATTAAATAATGCATATAATGGAAGTCAATGTTCTATGGAATATGATGGAGCTAATTCTGATATTCGATATGATTGTTATACAGATGTAGTTGATGAAATTTATTACATGCAATATGGTGATATTGATGGAAATATAAATGCTTCAAAAAATAATATACATACTTGTGCATTATCATGTTCTGTTAATAAAGATGGTGTATCTACTTGTAGAAGGGAACTATGTATATCTTAGTTATGGGATGGTTATAGATGAAGAAAATTTTATTATTAATTATTTTATTCATACCTTTTATGGTATATGCAGAAGATAGTTGTAATCCTGATAGTATTAAAATAGAAGGTATTAGTTTAGTTGATAAATCTGAAAATGTAGTGGAGAATAATAGTCCTAGTAGTGATGGTAATATAGTTAATCTTGATTTGAAAGTAAGTAAACTAGGTGATAATGCAAAGTATGAATTATTAGTTAAGAATACTGCAAAAGAGGATTATGAGTTAAATAAAGATTCTTTGACTATTGGTACTGATTTTGTTGATTATAATATTGAAATAGAAGATGGATCAAATATTATTAAAGCTGGTGAGAGTAAAAAGGTATATTTAGTTGTTAAATATGCTAATGAGGTACCTGTAGATAAGTTTGATGAAAGTGGATTATATAATGATAATAAAAATTTAGTTGTAGATTTAACTAACAAAGATATAATTAAAGAGATTAATCCATATACTGGCACGGGTATTATATTAGTAATAATTGCTATAGTGAGTGGCTTAGTAATAATTAGTATTAAAAAAGTTAAAGTTAGAAAATATATGTTATTAGTTATACCTATAATGTTATTAATACCATGTTATGTATATGCAATATGTAAGTGTGAATTAAAAATAGAATCTAAAGTAGTAGTAGAAAAATTATATACCGGTACTATTTATAGGAATAATAATGAGTTAGTTTTCAATGGGGAATCTTATTTACCTCATGAAAAAGAAGTATGGTCTTATAAGAAAAAGAATTCTGATTTATATTTTTTAGAAGAAAAAGAAATTAATGCTTTTCTAACAAAAGAAGAATGTGAATTAACTTTTAATGATTTTAAAGATTCACAACAATATGAATGTAGTAAGAATAAAATTAATGTAGGTTTGACATCTTATAAGAAAGAGAATGATTATGAAGTAAATTCATTTTATTTAAAATATAGTGTTGTTGATAATATAGTTAAAAAGTCAGAAGTATGTTTTAAAGGTGAAGATAGTGAAATATGTTTAACTGATAATACAGTTGATAATTTTTATTTAAATAATAAGAATAAAATTGTAAATTATTTTGGAGATAGATATTGTTCTATTTATGATTATCCACCAGTTGAATCTATAAATGCATATAGCTGTTGGTTTTTTGTAGATAGTGATAATGATGGTGAAGATGAGAGATATGAATCAGTTACAGTTGATAATGGCACTAGTTATATAGGATTTAGTTGTGGAGGTTTATCTTGCTATATAAAACATGATGGCCTTTCATATTGTTTGGAAAAACAATGTTATGCCTAATAATAGTAGTAGATTTATACTACTATTTTTTATATAATAATAGTATAGTAGGTGTTTGTATGAGAAAAATAATATTTCTATTTATTTTAATTATACCTTTTATGATTAAAGCTGAAGGTACTTGTGATTCGACTAGTGTAAAGATTGAATCTATAGAAATAAGTGAAAAAGGTAATTATATTGAAGAAGTTAATAAATCAACTGCTTCTAGTAATGAAGTTAATTTGGATTTAAAAGTTAACAATGTTGGTGATAGTATTAAATATAAATTAGTATTAAAGAATACTGCTGAAGATGATTATGAAATAGATAAAAGTAGTTTAAATTTAAGTACTGATTATTTGGGTTATGAATTAGTTACTGAAGATAATTCTAATATAGTAAAAGCTGGAGAAGAAAAAGTAGTTTATTTAGTTGTTAAATATGCCAATGCAGTACCAGAAAGTAGTTATAGTAATGGTAATTTTAGTGATACAAAGAATGTGGTTATTAATTTATCTAATCAAGAAAAAGATTTAGTTAAAGCAATAACTGATAATCCATATACTAGTACAGGTATTATATTAGTAATAGTCTTAATAGTTAGTGGATTAGTAATACTTAGTATTAAGAAAGTTAAAGTAAGAAAATATATGGTATTAGTTATACCTGTTTTGTTATTAATACCTTGTTATGCACATGCTATATGTAAGTGTGAAATAAAAGTAGAATCTAAAGTTAATTATGTTCAACCATTTAATGGAATTATATATAGTTTAACAAGAAAACCATCACTTAATGGGTATAATATTTTGCCTTATGATAAAGATGTATGGTGTGTATATAATGATGAAGAAGATTATGTTTCTTGTGATGGTGGTATTATTAATGATAGATTTGATTATTATGAAACAGAAGAGGAATGTTTATCAGCAATAGATAAACATATAGTAGATGATAGTTTCTATTGTGATAAAGGTAGAATTAATACAGGGTTTGAATACACTGATAATAAAGAAGATATTAATGAAGTATATTATTTAAAATATGATATTGTTGATAATATTATAAAGAATACTTATACATGTTTTGTTAAAGATGATAATGAATATTGTTTAAAATATGGTGATACATACGAAAATAATAAAGGTGTATTAGATTCATATTTTGATCATTGTGAAACATATGATGATACTTATTTATGTTTTTCTTTCTCTGATAGAAGAGGTTATATAAATACTGATGAAATATTCATGGGTGAATATTGTGGTAGTGGTTGTATAATTGATAAAAATGGTAAGGCATGGTGTGCTATGTCTGAATGTTCTAGGTAGTAATAAAGGGGGCAAATGATTATGAAAAAATTGTTATTAATTATTTTATTTATACCTTTTATAGTATATGCTGAAGGTACATGTGATTCAACTAGTGTAAAGATTGAATCTATTGAATTAAAAGATATTACTAAGTATTCTAGTGAATTAGATGATCCATCTACAGATAATAATAGTGTTAATGTTGGTGTTCAATTAAACAGAGTTGGAGATAATGCTAGATATGAATTAGTACTTAAAAATACTTCTGATGAAGATTATGAAATAAATGAAAATACTTTAAATGTAGATAGTGATTTTGTTTCATATAGTATAGAATTAGAAGATGGTTCTAATGTTATTAAAGCAGGAACTTCTAAGAAAGTATATTTAGTAGTTAAATATGATAATAGAGTACCTGATAATCAGTATAATGCTGAAGGAATATTTAATGATACTAAGAATGTTGTAGTTGATTTAACTAATAAGGAAACTTTTGTAGAGCAAACTATAAAAGCTATTGAAGAGAATCCTGTTACTAGTACTGGCATTATGTTAGTAATAGTAGCTGTAGTAAGTGGAGTAGTAGTACTTTGTATTAAGAAAACTAAAGTTAGAAAATATATGGTTTTATTAATACCTGTAGTATTATTAATACCTTGTTATGTATCTGCTATATGTAAATGTGAGATAAAGATTAATTCTAATGTTTTAATAGAGAAATCTTTTTCAGGTACTATATATAGAACTAATAGTGAATTAGTATTTGATAATGAATTGTTAGTTCCTCATGATGTAGAGTTATGGTATGGAAGTATTGAATATGGAAATGAAGGTTATCATTATAATTTTCATGATCGTATTTATTATTATTTAACTGAAAAAGATTGTTTAAAAGATGTTAAAGCTGAATTTGATAGACAAGGTTATGATGAAGAAGATGGTGATAGATATTTTTGCGAAGCAAGAACTATGCAAATAGGTACTGATACATATGTAAGTGATCCATTAGATGAAATTTTTTATTTAAAACATGTTGTAGTTGATGGTATGGTTACTAAGACTTATGTTTGTCATTATAGAGCTAATAAAGAGACTTGTATTAGTAATAATCATGATGAGAATGTTAATATTATGAGAGATGCTTATGGTGAAAATAACTGCAATGAGCAGACTAGTGTTATTGATGGAGATACTAGAGGATATTATTGTAAATATCGAGCAAACGCAACAGGTGGAGAAGATAGTATTTATTCTTATAATAATGGAGATTTTGCAGGAAGGTATTGTGGTATTAATTGTTATTCTGTTAATGGTGTGTCTTGGTGTGAACTTGGGAATTGTCCTACTTAAAAATAAAAAGATAGATATTCTATCTTTTTTTGTGTATAATAAGTTCGAGGTGTTATTTATGAAATTATTATGTGTAAATGCTGGTAGTAGTTCACTAAAATATCAATTAGTTGAAATGCCAGAAGAAAAGACTATTATAAGTGGTTATATTGAAAAGATTGGTTTTGAAGATTCTTTTTGGAATACTAAAATCAATGGTGAAAAAATAAGAGGAGAGAAATATTTAAAGAATCATACTGAAGCAGTAGATGTTATGTTAGATGAATTATTAAAACATAAAGCTGTTGAAAGTTTAGATGAGATTAAAGGTGTAGGTCATAGAGTATTACATGGTGGAGAAAAATATTCTGATAGTGTAGTAATAGATGATCAAGTAGTTCAAGATATTAAAGATTTAACTAAGTTAGGTCCTTTACATCATCCAGGTAATTTAGCTGGTATTGAAGCTATGAGAAAAGCTTTACCTGGTGTAGTTAATGTTGCTGTATTTGATACTGCTTTCCATCAAACTATGCCTCCAGTTAATTATATGTATCCAGTTCCTTATGAATGGTATGAAAAATATGGTGTTAGAAAATATGGTTTCCATGGTACTAGTCATAAGTATATTACTGAAACTATGAAGAAGATGTTAGGTAAAGATGATGTTAATTTAATTATTTGTCATGTTGGTTCTGGTGCTTCTATTAGTTGTATTAAAGATGGTAAATGTTTTGATACTACAATGGGTTTAACTCCATTAGATGGTTTAATGATGGGTACTAGATGTGGTTCTATAGATCCTTCTATTATTGAATATGTATGTAAAGAAAGTGGTAAAGATGTTTCTGAAATTACTAATGATTTAAATAAAAAGAGTGGATTATTAGGTATTTGCGGTTATAATGATAATAGAGATGTAGAGAAAGCTATTAAAGAGGGCAATGAAAGAGCTAAATTAGCTTTAGATATGTATGTTGATATTATTAATAGATTTATTGCTGAATACTATATTGAATTAGATGGTAAAGTAGATGCTATGGTTATGACTGCTGGTGTTTTAGAAAATGGTTCTGAAACTAGAGAAGCTATTTTAACTAAATTAAAACCTATTGGTATTGAATTAGATAAAGAAGTTAATGATAAGATAGCTGGATTTAAAGAAATTCATGAAGGAATTATTACTACTAAAGATTCTAAAATACCTGTATATGTAATTCCTACTAATGAAGAAATAATGATTATAAGAGATACTTATAAATTTGTTAATAAATAGAAATAAATAGAAAAGGGTTGGACTAGATGTTAAAACAAAAGATAAAGAATATTTATCGTAAGATAAAAGAATATAATAATATAGTTATTGCTAGACACATCAGTCCAGATCCTGATGCTATAGCAAGTCAGATTGCATTAAGAGATAGTATTAAATTATCTTTTCCTAAAAAGAATGTATATGCAGTTGGTGTTAGTGTTGCTAAGTTTAAATCTTATGGTAATTTAGATAAGATAGATGAATCTAAATTAGATGGTGATGTTTTATTATTAGTTTTAGATGTTCCTAATAAAGCTAGAATAGATGGTGTTGATTTTAATTTGTTTAAAGAAGTTATTAAGATAGATCATCATCCTAGTGAAGAGGTATTTAGTGAATATGATTGGGTAGATGAATCTTCTTCTAGTACTTGTCAATTAATAATAGAATTAATATTAAGTACTAGATTAGAATTAGATAGAAAGATAGCTGAGAATTTATTTTTAGGTGTTGTTTCTGATAGTGATAGATTTTTAATTAGTTATACTTCTTCTAAAACATTTAGATTAATAAGTGATTTAATAGATAGAACTGGTATTGATTTTACTAATTTATATCCTATTTTATATGAAAGACCTTATAATGAAATTAAATTTCATGGTTATTTATCTAGTAGTTTAAATATTACGGAGAATGGTTTTGCTTATTTAAATATTACTCCTGAAATATTAAAGGAATATAATGTAGATAGTGCTACTCCTGCTAATATGATAAATGATTTTAGTAATATTAAAGATGTTTATGTTTGGACATTTATTACTTTTGATGAGAAGGTTAATCTTTATAAGATAAATATTAGAAGTAAAGGTCCTGTTATTAATGAAACTGCTGCTAAATATGGTGGTGGAGGTCATAAATTTGCTTCTGGTATTAGAACTCCTAATAAAGATGATATTGATAAAATAATTAGAGATTTAGATTTAGATTGTAAGAAATATAAAGAAGACTTAGATAAGAGTATCTAAGTCTTTTTAATTAGTTATTGACAATACGAATAAATGTATGCTATAAAGTAAATGGTGATTAGATGAAGATTATTAAATATAGTAAGTTGAAAGATAATAGATATAATATTAAATTTGATGATAGAGAAGATATTAAATTATATGATGATATTATTATTAAGTATGATTTAATTAGAAATAAAGAGTTAGATGATAATAAGTTAGAAGATATTATTAAAGATAATAATGAATTAGAAGTTTATTATAAAGCTATTAAGTTTATTACTACTAAGTTAAGAACAGAGAAAGAAATATATAATAAGTTTATTAAAGATTATGATAGTAAATTAGTTAATAAGACTATTAAGAAATTAAAAGAAGAGAAGTATTTAAATAATGATATTTATTTAAGATGTTATATTGATGATCAAGTATTACTTAATAATATAGGACCTAATAAGATTAAAGATAATTTATTAAAGTTAGGTTTATATGAAGAAGATATTAATAATTATTTAGAGAATATTGATAAAGAAGTATGGTTAAATAAATTAGAAAAGATTATTAGTAAGAAAATAAATAGTAATCATAGTTATAGTAATAATAAATTAAAAGAGAAGTTAGTATATGATTTAAGTAATCAAGGTTTTTATAAATATATGATAGAAGAGGTAATAGATAGATCTAATTTTAAAGAAGATAATAATTTATTAGAAAGAGATTTTGATAAATTATATAATAAATTATGTAAGAAATATGAAGGTAAAGAATTAGACTATCAATTAAGAAATAGATTATTACAAAAAGGGTATTATTATGAAGATATTAATAATATTATGGATAATAAAAAAGGACTTTAATAAGTCCTTTTATTATTGATTTTGATTTGCTTGTTGTTGATAGTAATTTAATTCATTTTGAATTGATTCTGCATATTTAGTTTGAATATCAGTATCAACAATTTCTACACCATATTCTTTTCTTAATTCTTGCATTGCTTTTACATTAGCAACTGGATTTTCTGTAATATATTTAGTACTTAATGCATCTAAGATAGTATCTTTAACATCTTCTAATTCAGCTTTTTCTTTAGTTTCAGCTCTATATATTACATGATATCCTAATTCAGTAGTTATTACTTTAGTAGAGTATTCTCCATCTTTTAATTTGTATGCTGCATCTACTAATTCTTTATATTCACTAGATAATGTATCTTTATTAATAAATCCTAGTGATCCACCTTTATCTTTTCTTGCAGTATCTTCTGAATATTCATTTGCTAATTCTGCAAATTTATCAGCTATTTCAGTTTTTTTAGTATTCTTTAATTCATTAATAATTGAATCTATTTTTTCTTTTGCTTCTTTTTCTGCAGCAGCTTTTTCTTCATCTGTCATATCTGCAGTAACTTTTGCTGTAATTAAAATATGGCTTACTTTAATATCACTAACTATTTCATCTTCATAATATTTTTTGATTTCTTTATCAGTTATTTGTGCTTTAGCATAATCTGTAATTGCATATTCTTTTAGATTTGATAAATAAGTTAAATTTTTAAATTGTTCTACTGAATATCCAGTGTATTGTTTAATAGTATCTGCTAATGTATCTCCATATACTTGTTCTAGATTATCCATAGTAGCATTTAAACTTTCAGTAGCTTCATCTATTTTATCTTTATATTTATCTTCTAGAATCTTTTTATCTACCATATTGATAAGCATTTCTTGAGCATATTCAGATTTCATTTCTTCATATAATTCATCAACACTTATTTTGTCGCCACCTTTAAATGTTACGACTGCTTCCTCTCCATTAGATAGTTTTGGTATCTTTTTACCACATCCAGAAATCATTAATAAACAAAGTGCTAGTATAATTATTTTCTTTTTCATGTTTTCCTCCTTAACATTAATTATTATAGCAATGGAGTTATTAAAAAACAAGATTTAATGTCAATAAAACGCCAATATAAATTGGTATTATTAGTAGGTATTGATTGACACTATAGTTCATTTTTTTTGATTTATTGTGTAAATTAAGATATAATGATTATGGTGAGTATAATGGCAAGAAAGAAGAAAGAACAAGAAGTTCTTGAAGAAGAAGAAACATTTGATTTTAGTGCTAGTTTAATAGGTTTGCTATTAATACTATTTGGTATAATTGGGTTTGGTTTTGGATTTGTAGGTAGAAAACTTAAAGAATTCTCTATGTTTTTAGTAGGTGAATGGTGGGCTTGTATTTTAATATTAATTATATTTTTAGGAGCTTATATGATCTTTAAGAGAAGATTACCTAAGTTTTTTACTGCAAGATTAATAGGTTTATATATTTTAATATTAGTTGTTTTAACTGGATCTCATTATCCTTTAGTTAAAAGAGCAGGAGATAGTACTGTATTTGCATATACTAGAGAAGTATATAAACAAAGAATTGCTAGTATGGGTTCTAATGCCAGTATTTTAAGTAGTGGTGATATGAATAAAAATATTGGTGGAGGTTTAATAGGTAGTGCTAATTCTAGTTTATTGAATGCTTTATTTGGTCATACTGGTATGTTAATAGTATTAGTAGTATTAGGTATATTTGGTATTGTAATGTTATTTAATGTAGATTTAGGTGAAGCTTTATTAGATTTAAAAGATAAGTTATTTAGTAGGTCTTCGGATGATGAAGATGATGAAGATGATGAAGACGAAGATGAGGAAGAAGAGGAAGAAGATAATGTTGAAGTACCTATTAGTGTTAGTGCTGAAGTTAAAGAAAGTACTATGGCTAGTGAAGGTAAACCAGTATCTGCTTTAAATCATAATGCATTCTATTCTTTACCTAGTTTAAGTTTATTAGATGATGTTCAAAAGAATAAAAATGTTAGTGTAGAATTTACTAAGAATAATAAAGTTATTTTAGAGAGAGTATTAAGTGAGTATGAGATTAATGGTACTGTTGTAGAGATACATGTTGGTCCAGCTGTTACTCAATATGAAATTGCTGTTCCTGGTGGTACTAGATTAGCTAAGATTAGTCATTTGGATAAAGAGTTAGCTATGGCTTTATCTGCTAAACAAGTTTCAATAGAAGCTCCTATACCTGGTAAGAGTACTGTAGGTATAGAAATTCCTAATCCTTCAATTAGTGCTGTTAAGTTTAAAGAAATTATGGGATTCTTACCTAAGGAAGCTGAAAAGGCTCATGTTCTTGCTGCTTTAGGTAAAGACTTAATGGGTAGAGTTCAAGTTATGGATATTACTAAGACTCCTCACTTATTAGTAGCAGGTGCTACTGGTTCTGGTAAATCTGTTTGTATGAATAGTATTATTGGTACTATTTTAATGAAATATAAACCAGATGAAGTTAAATTAGTTTTAGTAGATCCTAAAAAGGTTGAAATGTCTAACTATAATGGTATTCCTCATTTATTATGGCCAGTTGTTACTGATCCTAAGAAAGCATCTGTTGCTTTACAAAGAGTAGTAGGTATGATGGATGAGAGATATGATAAGTTTGCAGAAGCTGGAGTTAAAAAGATTGAAGAATATAATGAATATGTTGAAAAGAATAAGAGTAAGAATCCTGAATTAGAGAAGATGTTCTATTTAGTAGTTATTATTGATGAGTTAGCTGACTTAATGATGGTTGCTGCTAAAGAAGTAGAAGGTTCTATTCAAAGAATTACTCAGTTAGCTAGAGCTGCTGGTATTCATTTAATTGTTGCTACTCAAAGACCTAGTGTTAATGTTATTACAGGTGTTATTAAAGCTAATATTCCATCTAGAATTGCATTTGCAGTTGCATCTTTCATTGATAGTAAAACAATATTAGATACAGCTGGTGCTGAAAAGTTATTGGGTCGTGGTGATATGTTATATTTACCAATGGGTCAAAATGCTCCTACTCGTATTCAAGGTTGTTATATTACTGATGAAGAAATTGAGAAGATTATTAATCATGTTAAATCTCAACAGCAAGCGGTTTATGATGAAACTTTAGATAAACAAGTTAGTATGTCTAATGGTAGTGATGGTATTGGTAGTGGTCCTGGTGGAGATGACGATGATCCATTATATAATGAAATATATGATTATGTTACTTCACAAGAGAAGATTAGTGCTTCTTTCATACAAAGAAAATATAGATTAGGTTATAATAGAGCAGCTAGAATAATTGATTTATTAGAAGAACGTGGTGTTATTGGACCTGCAAATGGTTCTAAACCTAGAGAAGTTTTAATTAAAGGAGGAGAGGAATAATGAATCATACAAAAGAATATTTAGTATCACAAGGTGTAGATGTAGATCATGGTCTAGAATTACTAGGAGATATGGAAACATATGATATGATTTTAGAAGAATTTAAAAATGGTTATACTGATCGTGTTACTAAGTTAAAAAATTATGCTGCAGCTGGTGATTTAGCTAATTATGCTATTGAAGCTCATGCTATGAAAAGTGATTGTAAATATTTAGGATTTATGACATTAGCTGATTTAGCTTATCAACATGAGATGGCTGGTAAGGAAAATAGAGCAGATTTCGTTAATAGTAGTTTAGAATCATTACTTACTGAAGCTAATAGAATTATTACTGTTGTAAATTCTTATTTTGGAGAGTAAAAACAAACGTTATGTTTGTTTTTTTTTATATTAATATATGCTATAATTAGATATATTGGAGGCGTTTAAAGTGGTTTGTAAAAAATGTAATAAACAAGTTGCTGATAATATTTCATTTTGTCCATTT
Source organism: Bacilli bacterium (assembly GCA_017541445.1). The sequence continues at coordinate 8,204 of JAFXZC010000002.1, read as the reverse complement.
TGCGGCTCTTATTTAAATGCTGTACAAAATGGTTTCTCTACTTTTGAAAATCATTTAACGCCTGAACAAATGAATATAATTAATGGTGGTAATAGTAATAATAAATTTATTAATAGTGGTAATAGTATTGGTTTAGAAAATGCTAAAAAAGAAGAAAGAAGATTAGCTATTAAATTAGAAAAACAATCTAAGAGTAAAGGTTTAGGTATTTTATGGGTATTTGCTATTTTATTATGGATTGGTGCTATTTATTTAATTATTGCTAGTACTAAAGGAGAATATATATTTGCAGATGATCCTGATAGTGTTATTGAAGAAAGATATGGTAGTGTAGATTATTCTGGTGTATCTAAATCTGGTCAGAATAATGTTACTTCTACTTCTGAAACAACTGCTATTGTTTATGATAATCAATATTTAAAACAAACTGTTTTTAATACTATAGATGATGTTTATAATTTAATAGATTATGATAGTGATATTCAAAAAAAGAATTGTCCTGCTTATTCTAAGATTAATGAAGATAAGATAATTGCTAATTATAGAATTAGAGCTGTTAATTTTTGTGAAATAGATCAAGATTTTGCAAGTGAGTTAGTAGATGTTGCTAGATTTTATTATAATAAGTATCCTTCTGCTAGAGGTTATATGACTAATTTAACTATTGCTAATGTAGAACAAGGTGTTACTTATATGGCTGCTTTTATGCCTTTATTTGCTGTTGGTACTAGTAATACTACTTCTGGATATCCTATTGCTTATAAGACACAAATTATTTTAAATGCTAAATATTTTGTTAATGCTGCTAAAATAGAGAATAGTGTTGCTAATGGTGAAAGAACTGGATATTTCCCTAGAGGTGCTACTAGGAGTAGTGCTGTAGCTCATGAATTTGGTCATTATATATCCTATGTTGCTATGTTAAATTATTATAATACTGAAGGTTTTACTTTAACTAAGCAGAGTCAATCGGAAAGATTATATAAAGTTTATAATGATTTTAATGCTGGTGATTTTAGTTATAAAGTTATTCAAGATGCTTATAATAATTATCATGGTAATAAGACATTTGATGAATTTAGACAAAGTATTTCATTATATGCTGTTGCTAAGAGTAAGAGTGGTAGTTATATATATGATGAAACAATTGCTGAAGCATTTCATGATTATTATTTAAATGGTGATAATGCTGCAGAAGCTAGTCTTTTAATTATAAAGGCTTTAGAAAATTATTTATAGGAGGTAGTATATGAAAAAGTTATTATTTTTAATTAGTTTATTTATATTAAATGTTTCTTTTGTATATGCTGCTTTTGATATAAATATAGATGATATTGATATTAATAAGAAGAATAATGATTTAATTAATCAATTAGATAAAGAATATAAAATAGATATTGAAGATTTTACTAATAGTAGTGAAAAGAATGAAGAAGTTAAGAAATTTGTTAAAGAAGTAATTGATATTGCTTTATCTAATAAAGATTATGATTCTAAGATTAAAGAGTTATCTAAATATATTTTTATTAGTAAAGAGAATGGTACTGAGAGTTTAACATCTTCTATTATGTTACAAGGTTTTTTAAAAGAGTTAGATAAGTATAAAATTAGTTTTGAATATATTAAAGTTATTAGGGTAGTTAAAGCTAATAATGGTACTTTTGCTTTTGCATATATTCCTAATGCTAATGTTAGTGATAAAGTTCAAGATATTGTTTTAACTTTTTGGTTAAAAGAAGATAGTGATGGTTATAAGATATATTTTCCTTGGATTAATTTAGGGGATAATTTAAATGACTATTTTAATAATATTGCTGCTAATGAAGATAATGGTAATAATATAGGTGGTTCTTATAAGAATATTTCTATTAGTGGTAATGGAGAAAATGTTCCTTCTATGGAAGAGTTATCTTTATTATTTAGTAATAATGTTGAGAGTAATGTTCAAATAACTGCTATTAAAGAGAATGGCATTAGTAGTTATACTAGTGGTTTCTTTATTAGAAAAGGTATTGTTATTACTACTTGGTCTTCTTTTATGAAGTATTTAAGTGATAGTAATTTTATATATGTTAATGATTATAAGAATACTTATAAAATACAGGGTGTTGTTGCTGCTAATGAAAAGTATGATGTAGTAGTTTTAAAATTAGAAGTAGAAGCTGGTAAGAGTGTTACTTTTGGTGATAGTAGTAGTTTAAAAGAAGATGATACTTTATTTACTATTAATAGTAAGAATAATACTGGGTTTAGTATTAACTATGGTACTTTTATAACTATGGAGAATGGTAAGATTAAGAATTTCTTTGCTTTGACTTCTTCTGATGAAGGTAGTGCTTTATATAATAAAGATGGTAAAGTAGTTGGTTTTACTGTTGGTGATATTTTAAATAGTGAATTATCATATGCTAATTCTAGTGATTATTTAATTAAGTTACAAAGTATTTTAAATAAAGAAGATTTTAATGATATTAATTGTAGTTCTTTAGAATTCTTTAAAGATAAATATTATAATAAGTTAAGTAAAGAAAAAGAATATAATAATGTAGATGATAAAGTATTTGATAAATTAACTAGTATTGGTAATATGAAAGATAATATTCCACTTGCTTTAGTTAAAGCTAGTTATGAAGATAATATTCTTAGTTTAAGATATAAGAATGAAGCTGGTAGTTCTTTAGATACTATTTATTTAGTTTCTGATTATATTAATTCTTTAGAAGAGTTAGATTATGAATGTATTTTAAATAATTATAATAAGAAGATATATAAGAATAATGATTATAAGATTATTATTAGAGAAGATATGAATTATTTAATTATATTGATTATGGAGAGTTAAGATGAATAAGAAGGTTATTATAGGTATTGTAGTTGGTATTATTACTTTATTATTAGTAGGTATAGCTCTTTATTTATTCTTTAGAAAAGATGATGGATATAAAGAATATAAGAATGATTATTTTAAAGTTAAATATGATACTAGTTGGAAAGTAGTAGAAGATAAGAAGAATTTAGAATTAAAACATAAGAAAACTAATAGTACTTTTAAGATACAATATAAAGTGTTAGAGGATAATTATATGGATACTGATTTATCTTCTATTAGAGATAATATAGTAGATAGTATTATTAATCAAAATGAAGGTTATGAATTAATTAATACTTCTGATAATGTTAGTAAGAAATATGAAGCTTATAGTTATTTATATGAGAAAGATGATGATCAAGTATTAGTTAATATTTATAAGAAAGATAATGTATTAGTAATTTTATATTATAATGCTTTAAGTAAATATTTTGATATTGTATTAGATAGTGCTGATACTATTATAGATTCTTTAGAAATATATTCTGGTGAGAAGTAAGTGTAAACTTGCTTCTCTTTTTATTTGTTTTATTTTATAATGATTATAAATCAAATTATTTTAGAAAGGACTTGTAATTTGATAGCGCCATGGTCCTAAGGGATGACGAGGTTTAGTAATTATCGAAAGATTCGGCGGGTATTACTACGTGATAATGGAAGCGTTAGAGTTATTTAAAAAGTAAAATCAAGATTACAACAAAAGATAACTTGCCAGGTCTAGGAGGAAAATATGTGCGGAATAGTTGGTTATAATGGTAGTAAGAGAGCTGTTGATATTTTATTAGATGGTTTATCTAAGTTAGAATATCGTGGTTATGATTCTGCTGGTATAGCTATTAGAGATAATGATATTGAGGTTTTTAAAGCCAAAGGTAAATTATCTAATTTAAAAGAAAAAATTGAAGATAAAGATTTGAAAGGTACTTGTGGTATTGGTCATACTAGATGGGCTACACATGGTGAACCAAGTGAAGTAAATGCTCATCCACATGTTAGTAATGATGGTAATGTTACTTTAGTACATAATGGTATTATTGAGAATTATCAAGAATTAATTTTAAAATTAGAAAGACATGATTATAAATTATATAGTGAGACGGATACTGAAGTATTAGCTAATATAATAGATTATTATTATAAGAAATATAAGATGGGTCCTATTGATGCTATTAATAGAACAATGGTTAGAGTAAGAGGATCTTATGCTATAGCAGTTATGTTTAAGGAATATCCTGATGAAATATGGGTAGCTAGAAAAGATTCACCTATGATAATAGGTAAGAATGATGATGGTACTTATTTAGCTAGTGATGTTCCTGCTATATTAAAATATACTAAGAATGTATATTATATAGATAATTTAGAAGCTGCTTGTTTAAAGAAAGATAAAGTTATATTTTATGATCTTAATGGTGATGAAATACAAAAAGAATTAAAAGAAATTAAATGGGATGTTTCTGCTGCTGAAAAAGAAGGTTATGAACATTTCATGATTAAAGAAATTAATGAACAACCTGATGTTGTTAAGAAGACTATTAATTCTTTAGTTATAGATAATAAAATAGATTTAAGTAAGACTGGTTTAACAGTAGAAGAGATTAAATCTTTTAAACAAATATATATAGTAGCTTGTGGTTCTGCTTATCATGTAGGAGTATGTGCTCAATATATTTTAGAAGATTTAACTAGAGTTCCTGTTAGAGTAGAGATAGCTTCTGAATTTAGATATAGAAAACCTATTTTAGATAAGAAAGGTTTAGTAATAGTTATAAGTCAATCTGGTGAGACAGCTGATTCTTTAGCTGCTTTAAGAGAAGCTAAGAATCAAGGTGTTAAGACTTTAGGTATTATTAATGTAGTTGGTTCTTCTATTGCTAGAGAAGCTGATCATGTTTTATATACTTTAGCTGGTCCTGAAATAGCTGTTGCTACTACTAAAGCATTTAGTACTCAATTAATAGCTTGTTATGCTTTAGCTATAGAGATGGGTCATGTTAAGAGAAAGATTAATAATAAATTATATAATAATTTAATTAATGATTTAGTTAAGATACCTGATCAAATTCAATATATTTTAAATAATAATACTAAAAATATTCAAAAGATTAGTAGTAAATTTAGTAGTATTAAAGATGCTTTCTATATTGGTAGAGGTTTAGATTATGCTATTAGTTTAGAAGGTAGTTTAAAATTAAAAGAAGTTAGTTATATTCATAGTGAAGCTTATGCTGCTGGTGAATTAAAACATGGTACTATTAGTTTAATAGAAGATGGTACTTTAGTAATAGGTATTGCTACGCAAGAAGAGATATTTGAAAAAACTATTAGTAATTTAGTAGAAGTTAAATCTAGAGGTGCTTATGTAATAGTAGTTGCTCCTGAAGGAGTAGATGTTAGTAAAGTTGCTAATAATACTATTAATGTTCCTATTACTAATAAGTATTTTTATCCTTCTTTAACTGTAGTTCCTTTACAATTAATAGGTTACTATATTACTATATCTAAAGGTTTAGATGTAGATAAGCCTAGAAATTTAGCTAAGAGTGTTACTGTTGAATAATAAAAAAGAGCTTTAAGCTCTTTTTTTAATTACCATAGAAATGAGTTGATGCATTACTAAATAAATTATATGAATTATTTTTATAATTGCTATTTTGAAATTCTATATTTATTACATATCCTTGTCCTGTTTTAGGATCATATGTTATATATGTAGAGTAATTGTTTATATCTTTAGATAGTCCATATTTAGATGGATCACTTATAGTACTATAACTACCATATTTTTCATATTTTCCATCTACATAATCAAATGCTATTGTTTGATTTTTTAGATTAGGATATACTTTTTCTATTTCACTAACTGTTTGTGGAGATAATATTTGTTTTCCATCATAAACTCCATTATTAGCTACTGTTGCTACTATTTTAGCCATATCTGTTGCACTAGAATTATATGATGTAGCAAAATAGATAGAATTACCATTTTTATATCCTGAATTATCATTAATTCCTAATGGAGTTAATAGACTTTGATCTAGATATTCATTTACTGATTGTTTCATTGCTACTTGCATAGTTAAACCAGCTAGGGAATGATCTCTTGTTAGAGTATCATTATTTCTATTATATTCTGTAGTAGTACCTGGTGTTTGTCCTTGATTAAATAATTGTCCATAGGTATGTGCTAACATGAAAGCTGCTCTTCCATAATTAGAACTCATACTTCCACCAAAGTATTCACTAGAATGATTATTTGGTTCCATATAGACCATACTCATATTTTTAATAGTACTTGAATGAGTTAATGTATCTCTTAATGTTGCAGGATTTTCTACTAAGTTTCTATTAGGATTAGTATAATCTTTTAATGTAGCACCACTTGCAAGTAAGCTTCGCCATTCTGGGGTACATGAATTATAGTCATAATAATATGCTCTATGCCAATAGTCTTCTAGATTTTCATCTAGATTTATAATACCATCTTCTTGCATTTTAGCTGCTATAATTCCAAGTATTGTTTTAGAACATGATGAAGTAGGGTATAATGCATTATCAGTTGTATTAAAATTACTTGTACTAGTTACTTGTCCATTAGAGAAGACTGCTAATTGCATAGATTTTATTCCATCTTTAGGTATAAATGACATAAGTGTTGCTGCATCCATTACATCTATTCCATTTAATAGATTCCAATTGGCTAAATTAGTACTAGATGCATTTGTTTTATCTTCATATTTTGTATAGTTATCAACATTTTCTTTTAATAAACCTAATGAAGCAGTACATTTACTTTCTATATCAGCTAATGAAGTAATTAGGGAATTAGTATCTATTTGTGATTTTATTTGTGTTGGTATTGTACTTATTCCTTCACTTACTGAAGTTTTTGCTTCTTGTATTAATTTAATAGCATCTTCTAAATAACTAGTTATGCTTGATATACAATTAAAATTACTTATTTCTACATTAGCCATTTTTATCATTCTCCTTTTTTATTATAACATATTTTTTATTAAATATGGTTTGTTGCAAAAAACAATATATTTGTTATAATATTTTTGTGGTGATTTCTATGAAGGTTGATACAGTTGAATTAAAATGTATGGCTGTTAGAGATAGTCAATATCCTGATGATAATAAGAAAGAGTATTTATTAGTAGGTAGAAGTAATGTAGGTAAAAGTTCTTTTATTAATACTATTGTTAGTAGAAAGAATTTTGCTCATACTAGTAGTACTCCTGGTAAGACTCAAACTTTAAATTTTTATTTATGTAATGATGATTTTTATTTAGTAGATGTTCCAGGTTATGGTTATGCTTCTGTAGATAAAGATACTCAAAAGAAATTTGGTATGATGATAGAAGAATATTTAATTAATAGAAAGAATTTAAAGAGAGTATTTCTTTTAATTGATTTTAGACATAAACCAACTGAAGATGATGAATTAATGTTTAATTTTTTAAAGTATTATAATTTAGATGTTACTATAGTAGGTACTAAGTTTGATAAAGTTAAACAAGGTGATAAAGATAAGAATATTGGTTTAATAAATCAAAGTTTTAAATTAGGTAGTAATGATAATATAGTATTATTTTCTTCTATAACTAAGAAAGGTAAAGAAGAAATATTAAATATTATTGAACATATGTAAAGATATCTTTAAGATATCTTTTTTTATGATATAATAATAATAGGTGATAGTATGAAAAAGATATTATTTATGTTAATATTATTAATTCCTTTTATAGTATATGCTGAATATGATGAAAGTAAAGTTACTATAGAGTCATTTGGTATGAGTTCTCATGAAGGGAATGGTAGTGAAAATGCTTCTGCAGTTATAAATGGTAAAAATGTTAATTTTAATTATGAAGTATCTGATGTTGGAGATAAAATAACATTTGATATGGTTATTAAAAATGAATCTGGTGAAGATATAGAAGTTTATAATAGATTAGATAAAAGTAATTATATAGATTATATGTTAATATCACCTGATTTAGATTATGTTGTTAAGAATGGTAGTAGTAAGACATTTCAATTAGTAGTTGAATATGTTAATCAAGTAGATGAGGCATTACTAGCTAGTGGTAGTATTAGAGATGATAAAACTTATACATTAGAAGTATCTGATGAGATAGGTAGAAATGCTGATGCATTAGGTATTGATGATGTTACTCATGAAGCAGTTGATCCGACTCCTACTAGTGTACCTGCAACAGTAGATAATCCTAAAACTTTATCAGTTAAAAATATACTTGCAATAGTATGTATTATATTTGTAATTAGTATAGGTTTATTTTTAATAATAAGAAGGAAGAATAGATTAGGT
>JAFXZC010000011.1 GCA_017541445.1 Bacilli bacterium | reverse complement strand
GGTGGACAAGTAACAGTTAATTATACAGCTGATACAGAAGATATAGTAGATCAAATGATAGCTACTAAATCAGCAAATGGAAATATAGTAAAAGGTGTATTAAAAGAATAAAAGTATAGTGTATACTATACTTTTTTTAATTAATAAAATTTTGAATTTCAAGTACAGCAACTTTTATCTATATTTTTAGAGAAAGTCCTGTTCATCCAAAATTTACAAAAGTACAATGTACGAGGAGTAACGGATCATTTATTCATAATTAATAAAATAAAAACTAACTTTATAGTTAGTTTTTTTATGTTATAATTAAAATAGGTGATAGTATGAAAAAGATCTTATTATTTATAATTCTTTTAATACCATTCTATGTCTATGCAGAAGATTCATGTTCACAAGATGATATCCAAATAGAATCTATCACATTAGATTCTACTCAAGGTAATATAGAACAAACTAGTGAACCAACAAATGATAATAATAGTATTAATCTAGGCTTAAAAGCTAATGTAATAGATGATAATGCTGTTTATAAAGTAGTTATTAAAAATACATCTAATCAAGATTATACTTTTGATAAAAGTTCACTTTCTACTGATTATCTTAATTATGATATTACTTATGAAGATAATTCGGATATAGTAAAAGCAGGAGAATCAAAAACGATTTATTTAAAAGTTCATTATGCAACTAAGCCAGCTACTACAGATTTAACAAATGGAGTAGTAACTACTCAACCAAAAGTAACTTTTAACTTACAAAAAGAGGAAGAAGTAAAAACTATAATAGAAGAAGTTGTTAATGCAATAACAAACCCCAATACAGGAGATAAAGTATTAATCTATTTAGGATTATTAATTATATCATTAATAATAACTTTTATATTATTAAGAAAGTATAAAAAAGCAAAATTAACTACTATGTTAATAACTACATTCTTAATAACAACACAAATAGTAAAAGCAGTATGTACCTGCCAATTAAATATTAATACAGAATTAGAAATAGATGCCAAAGAAGCAATTTTCTTAACTGGTAAAGAAGTAAATATTAAAATGAAAGAGTTAGCTGGTACCGATACAACAATAACAACAGCAAGGTACAATGTACCTGATACAAATATTTTATCAATAGTTAAGTCAGAAACAGAACCAATAGAAGCAAATAAACAAGATGCTAATATAGTATCAACACCAGAATCTGGTTATCCAATTTATATGTGGTTTGATAACGGAACAATTTATTGGTGGAGCGAAGATAATAATCCATCTACAAATAATGATGCTTCCAATATGTTCTATATGATTTCAAATTTAAATAATATCCAAGGAGTTGAAACATTTGATTTATCCAACACACAAATATTTGAATCTGGTTTCTATAATACAAGTATTGAAAGCCTTGGTTCAGTTTCAAATTGGAATACTTCATCTTTAGAAAAATTAGGATCATTATTTAATAGAACAAAAATAACATCTTTAGATGGTATAGAAAATTGGAATACATCTAATTTTAAAGACATACAAATTTTATTTTCAAGAAATGATAATTTAACTGACATATCAGCTCTTAAAAATTGGAATATAACAAATGTAGAAAACATTCAAGGACTATTTTCGAATGATATATCCTTAGAAAACATAGATGCTTTATCGGATTGGAACTTATCAAATGTTATCAGTATTGAGTATATGTTTTATAAAACAGCAATATCAAGTGTAGAAGCATTAAGAAATTGGAAGTTCCCTAAAGCTAATAGTATGACATACACATTTGCAAGTTGTAGTAGATTAACTGATATAGATGCTTTATCAGAATGGGATACTTCAAACATAAAATATTTTAACTATACATTTGCTATAAACTCATTTGACTCATTAGAACCATTAAAAAATTGGGACCTTTCGAATGCAACAGAAATACAAGGAATGTTTAATGGAATTGTAACTATAACAAATCTTAATGGAATTGAAAACTGGGATACATCAAATATTAAATCTTTCAGAAGTACATTCCATAATTGTTCAAAGTTAATGGATGCATCTGCAATTAACGGTTGGGATGTATCCAGTGGGATAGACTTTAGTTATATGTTTAATATATCTAACGATGTTAAAACTACAGAAAAATACAGTGCATTACCAGAATTGGATTTAAGTAATTGGAATATGTCTAATGCAAATCAATATAAATATTTTATGGAAAGTCTAAAATATGTAACATCGGAATTTACTATAAGAGGTACTAATATAATAGACTTTGCTTCAATGCTTGAGGACTGTGCAAATGAAGGTGGACAAGTAACAGTTAATTATACAGCTGATACAGAAGATATAGTAGATCAAATGATAGCTACTAAATCAGCAAATGGAAATATAGTAAAAGGTGTATTAAAAGAATAAAAGTATAGTGTAAACTATACTTTTTTTAACTACTAAAATATGATATATTTATATTGTAGAGGGTGATCAAATGACAGAAAGAGAACAACTAGTATTATCATTAATGTCTAATAGAGTTGCCCTTGATAAAATAAAAGATGTACTAAGTCTTTCAGATCATGATTTTTTAATAACTTTAAAAAACATACGTGCAAACTACCCAAATTTAACAAGACAATTGGATAGTGAAGGCACGTATTTTTTAATACCAGTAGATCAAGAAATACAACCATCTAATAGAGTAAGAATAAATGTACAAGAAGATAGTTTTAAATTATTATTAATATCTGATTTACATATAGGTAATAAAAGAGATAGATTAGATTTATTTGACACAGTATTTGATCATGCTACTAAAAAAGGAATACATTATATAGCTAATACAGGAGATATAGTAGAAAATACATATTATTTAAAACCAAATAAATTAAGATTAAAAACATTAAGAGGACAAATAACTAGTTATGTAAGAAACTATCCTTATAGTCCTCATATAATAACTATTAATTTATATGGTAATCATGATTTAAAAAAAGATGAAGATGAATTAGATGTAGCACAAACTATAGAATTAGAAAGACCAGATATAATATCATTAGGATATGGACAAGGATTTATAGATATACAAAATGATTTTATAACATTAGAACATAATTTATGTAATGCTACTAAACATCGTAATGCAGAATATCCTATAACATTTAGAGGACATTCACATAAAACAAAATATGATTTAAGAAGAGATAATGCATTAATATTTGTACCATCTTTATCAGATGCATTACCAACTAATTATTCAGAAAAACCATTAAAAGGATTTATGGAATCAGAATTTAAATTAGATGAAACAGGACATATAAAAAGAATATTTATAAAAGAATATACATTAGAACCACATAAAAAATTAGCATCAGAAATGATATTATCACTAAGGAGGGATAATGATGAGTGAAAGAAAACTAAGAATATTATCAATGATTAAAGAAGGAATACCTTTAGGAGATATAGAAAAACAATTACATTTAACAGTATCAGAATTAAGTAGAGAATTAAAAGAAATAAGAGAATTTGGTTATAACTTTCACGAATCATATTACTCCGATGGTACTATAATATTAAAACCTAATAGAACATTAAATTTTAATCCAAGTAATAATAATATAAGAATAAATGTAAAAGGAAAAGTATTAAAATCTATATTTATATCAGATGAACATATAGGAAGTATGCATGATAATCCTAATTATTTAAGAGTAATACATAATTATGCAAAAGAACATGATATACATGTAATATTTAGTTGTGGAGATGAAATAGATAATGTATATCCAGAAAGTAATCAATTATTAAGATGTAGTACTGTACCAGGACAAATAACTAGATTCTGTAGAGTATTTCCACATGATCCAAATATAATAATAGTTAATTTATATGGTAATCATGATTTTAAATCTATTACAGATGAAGGATTTGATGTAGCAAGAGCAATATCTACAAGAAGATATGATATGGTATCACTAGGATATGGATATGGAGTAGTATTATTAAAAGATGATGCAATAGCTATAACACATGATATAAATAAAGGTAATAATCAAATGAAAAAGCCAGTATCTATTACATATAAAGGACATTCTCATAAATCTAAAAATTCAAATAAAGATGAAAGAGTATTCTATGTACCATCTTTATCAGATGTAAAGATGAATACCTATGAATATAATCCATTAGTATGTTTTTTAGAAGCAGAATATATCTTCTATGATAAATTTATAGAAAGAGTAAATCAAAGACAATTAGCTATTGTAGATGATGAAATAAGACTAGCTAATGAAGAAGCATTAGTATTAAGAAAGAAACCTAGAAACTATAGATAAATTTGACTAAAAAACGTATATTTTATATAATTATTGTCATAGAAAGAGAGAGAAATAAATTTTTATGACAAATATGTCAATGAAGGACGATTTACCGTCGTTATTCGAGCAATTAGTTAGATTTCCAGGACAAAGAGTATTAATAATGACTAAAATGTCTAATAAAGACAAATTAGCTTTCTATAAATACGTTGTATCTAGAAAAGATGCAGTTTATCAACAAGTAGCTGCTGAATTAGAAGAGGAATCAATTGTACAACATTACTTAAATGGTACATTAACTGAAGAAATGTTAGAACCTAAAAAAGTAAAATTAACATCAAGAGAAACAGAAGAAATTGATTCTATAGCAAGTCTAGTTGCAGAACGAAAAAAACAAAGAGGTAGTCTAGCATATAGACTATATCGTAAAATCGTTCCATATCAAGATAAAAAGTTGAAATAGATTAAAAAATACATTTACAAAAAATGTATTTTTTTTATTCCAACCTATATTGACAAATACACCCTCATAGTTTATCATTTAATTAGCATGATAATATCATGCTAGATTGCTTTCATGATTATAATGAAAGTGAATCAACCAAAACCCCCTGAAGACGGAACGATTCAATGTTCCGTCATTTTTTTATAAGAGTTTCTGAGGTTTTTAATTTTTTCTAGATACCAAGCCAGATACCAAAAACCTTTTTTCAGATACCAAATTAATTTTTTATTTAAGTTTATTTAAATACCAAGATTTAAATTATCTATGGTATTTTTTACATCTCCTAGATTATTTGGAAACATGTGAGCATAAGTATCTAGTGTTTCTTTAGTGCTAGCATGTCCTAAATACTTAGATACTGTTGTTGGTGGTTGACCTGTATTTATTAAAAGTGATGCACAACTATGCCTAAAAGAGTGTAATGGAATTCTTCTAATATCAGCACTTTCGGCAATTCTTTTATTTATTCTATGCATCATTCCAAATGTTAATGGATCAACTTCTCCAAATACAAACCATTTATCATTAAATCCATAATATTTCTTTTTCTCATTGTAAAGATTTACTAAATCGTTGTATAAGATATCAGTAAGAGGTAATGTTCTAATACTTTTTGATGTCTTTGGTGGTGTTAATTCATAATACTTTTGGCTATCTTTAACACTATTAGCTTGTTTAGTAATAGATACTTGTTTATTCTTCCAATCTATATCTGACCATTGTAGTCCACGACATTCGCCTCTACGAAGTCCACAATAATATAACATTTCAAACATTGTTTTATCATTTAGACTAGTAGTACCAGTAATATATTTTTGAAATTCTTCAAAAGTATAAACATCTTTTTCCTCTTTGATTTCGTTTGGATCTTTAAAGAATTCTATTTTCTTATAAAAACGCATTAAATTAATATCATACATTTTCATACCCCAGTTAAGAATAATTTTAAGAAATTTTTGAATATCATTTCTACTAGAACATTTAATAGGTTTATCCCATAATTCTTGTTGAAACTTGTGATATAAATTGCCATCCATATCTTTTAACTTAACATTTTCAAAACTAGTAAAATATCTTCTTCTTTTTAAATATGTTTCCATAGTTCTTCTACGAACTTTATTTTTTTGTGATTCGATATATTGGTCGGTAAGAGTACCAAATGTCATATCCATATCTCCACCAAACTCAACCTTATTATTTAGAAACTCTCTTTCAGCATTCATTGCATCAAGTTTAGTTTTATATGCTTGTGAAAATTTCTTTTTCCATTTTCCACTCTTATCTTTTTCATTCCAATAATATTTATATTTACGACCATCTTTAGTCCATTGATTCTTAGGTAATTTATATATTCCCATATATCGTTCCTCCTTTGTTGGGATTTATAAATATACCAGTTCGTAACAATGTTATTTTACCATATAAACTGGTAATATTATAAATCATCTCTCTAAATCATCTTTAGTTTTAGAATGCTTTTTTAAATAATCTCTTGTAGTATCAATAGCATAATCAATATCATTTGCTTCATACCAATCATAAGGTATATGAAGAATATCAAATATTTTCGTTGTTAGTGAGAATATCTTATCTTGAATTCTTTTCTTAAACATCTTAAATTCTTCGGCTAATTCTTCAAATTTATTCTTCCAAGTATTGATTTCATCATCTTTCTCACTAATAATCTTTTTTTGATTATCTATAATTCTATTTTGTTCTTTATATGCCTTACCAGATCTAAAACTATTAACTTCTTCAGTAAGTGATTTAATCTCTAAATCCTTTCTAATATTATCTTCAGCAAGTTCTTTTGAATAAGTAGATAGATTATCTATATCTTCATCTTTATATTGCTTAATAAGACCTTTTTTAACAGGATTTAAGATATCTTTTGCAGTTTCTTTATCAACTTTATCAATAAACTCATTT
>JAFXZC010000010.1 GCA_017541445.1 Bacilli bacterium | reverse complement strand
TTATGCTATTCCTGATGTCTTATCATCTACATTTGTTAAATTTGATTGAATTTCTGTCTCTGTCTCATTAACTTGTTTTCCTAGAGCATCTGCTTGTTCTATTAAATCTGATACATAATTACTAAACTTTTGATACTCCTCTGTTAATGTTGTCCATGTATTTTTTGCTGTTGCTCCTGCTGATCCTGTTAATGCTGCTCCTGCTGTTGCTCCCATTGCTTGCTCTATTTCATTTGCTCCATCATTAAACATCTTTACTGATGCTTCATTCGCTCCAGCTATTCTTTGATCCATTGTATCTTTTACACCTTGGTAATCAAAATGTTCTGCCATTATCTCATCTCCTCTTTTATTTTATTGGAATCTTGCAACTCCTGCATTTGTTGTCTCTTCTGTACGTTGTGCTGCTTCTCCTACTGCATCTACGTATTCATCCATTACTTCTAATAAAGGATCTAAATGTTCCTTCTTATAATTTCTAATATTTAGCATAAATGCATCATACATTTCTCCAGACCATTTACCACTATTCTTTAAATTTTCAGCTTCACTTATTAATCCTTCTATTTCATCTTTTATTCCTTTTGAATTTGAACTTAAGCTTGAATGAAGATTATGTAATTCTTGTGAATTATAAGAAATTGTTCCATCACTTGTACTCATTATCTTTCACCTCCCTATATTAAGATTAATTTAGTATCATTTAAAATGTTATTATCTTTAAATGTTCCTTCAACATCATAAATGACTCCAGTTTCCCCATCTATTAATGATAAGTTACTTGACATAGGAAAAGAACCATCTGTCATATCATTAATAGCTTTATTCAATAAGAATATAATTTCAATAGTTTTCTTATTAATAGGAATAAAAACGTTATACCTTTCTTCTATACTAGGAACTATCAGACTAACTAAAACTTTATTATTCATAAATACCTCCTTAAGAATCAAGTAGCATCCCATAACTATCCTACTACACTCTTATACTATTAATAATAGTATAAAAACAAGTCCTAGTCAATAAATCATTGTCAACAAAACACAAAATAAGTAAAACAAAAACTGGTTAATAATAACCAGTTTATAATGTTTCAATTTCTTGTTGCTCTGCCTCTTCACCTATAGCATTAACTACCTTAATTAATACAGTAACAGAACCATCAATATAATAACCGAAGTCATTATCGATTTTAACTCCAAGAACTCTTGAAGATAAAGTTGATTTAAGTGTAAATTGATTAGTAATACCATCACCAATCCAAATACCTCTAGAAGGATTCATTACACTCTTATACCATGGATCATATTCATTCTTCTTAATATTATCAACAGAATCTAATAAGATGAAATGAACTTTAGGCATAGCTTTAATCTTAACTAATAAGTCAGCAAATGCCGTATTAAAATCACTTCCTAATAGCATCTTAAATTTATCAAAACCAGATATAACTACTACATATTCACCATAATTATTTAATGCAGAAGCATCATATCCACCTTTTTCAAATTCTTCATACATTTTATCAATAAAATCTTTTAATTGTTTATATGCATTATTCAAATTAGAATCAAAATAAGATACAATTTCAGATACTGATTTAAACACTTTTTCAGCATCAAATACATAAACATTCTTCTTTAATGAAACAGCTAATTCTCTAATAACCATTTCACCAAATTTCTTAAGATTATCAAATTCCATACCTGTAATCATATGACCTAAGTATTTTGCTACATTTAAAGTTCTTATATTTAATGAATCTTTCTCAACACCAACAGGAATTGCTTCAACACCTTTATTAGCACTTTCACAATGAGCAATACTTACTACTTCAGGAAGTACTGGAATACGTTGAGCAGAATTTTTATATTTACCACTTAACTCTTTAATCTTAGCATTAACAAATTCATTTAAATTATCCTTAGTAGCTGGAATAGCAGCTTGGAATTCATAAACATCATCTAGTTTAGCTAAACCTCTACCTTCATAGTTAGCAGGTTCCAATTTAGTTCTAGATAATAATGAAGAATAATCATATTTATCATTCATTTGTAATACTAAATGGTTAGGTAAATATTGAGCAAGTCTAGATCTAATACCATTAGATGCAGCAGCACTCATAACAAAATATATACCATACTTAGTACAATCACGAGTTAATGATATTAAAGAATCAAATAAAGCATCACCATAGTTTTCATTAAATGATTCAAAGTTATTAATTACTACTATAATATTTGGAACTATCTTACCACTACTCTTACAATAAGAAATATAATCTCCACCATAATCAGCAAATGTTTTTCTTCTATTTTCCATAGTAGCTTGAACTAATTTAATTAAATTCATAACTTTATCTTGATCATTTTGGAATACTACATCTCCTACTTGAGGAGCTTTTTTATACATTCTTAATGTCTCAGCACCAAAATCACATAAATATAAATGTAATTCAGATGGAGAATATGTACTAATACAAGAATAAACAAATGAATTAATAACTTCATCTTTACCACTATCAGCCATACCATATACTATCCAGTTACCACCTCTAGTAATAGGCATAGTAAGTAAACCTTGTTGTTGTAAATCAGGAGCATCGTATTCTCCAATTACAGGATTAATATCACAATCAATCTTCTTATATTCATATTTCTCTTTTAAACCATCTAAGAATATAATTGGTGGTAATGCATTTAACCATAATTGCTTAACATGAATATTTTCTTTCTTAGCAATTTCAACTAAATACTTCATAATATTTGGTAATTCTTCACCTTTAAGGATACCGACAAAATTATTTTTACCATCATCTACTACCTTAATAGATAAACCCAAATTATTAACAAAAGAAATAGTATTATCAACTTTCTTCTTTCTAACATCAGATTCATAATAAGGAGCACCTGTCCAAGCAGATTGACCTAATGCAAAGAATTCATCATAACCAACTTGTAAGAAGAATCTACCAGTTTCTTTTAATGAAGCAGCATCTGGTCTCTTAATCATTTCTTGAGAATCAGATCTATCTTGAACTTTTAAACATACTTTAAATTTACTATTTGACCAAATTTGATCATTAACAACACCACTAGGTTTTTGTGTAGCAAGAATTAAGTGAACACCAAGTGAACGACCAATACGTGCTGTAGAAATTAACTCATCCATAAAATCAGGTTGTTGAGCTTTTAACTCAGCAAACTCATCTGAAATAATAAATAGATGAGAAATAGGATCTTTAACTTGACCATTTCTATATAATCTTTGATATTTATAAATATCAATAGTAGACTCACCAACAGAATCTCTCGCTTTATTAAATTCAGCTTGTCTTCTCTTTAACTCACTTTGTAAAGAAGCTAAAGAACGATTAATTTCATTAACATCCAAGTTTGTAATAGTACCAGCTAAATGAGGTAATTTCAAACCAGTCTCTCTATTTTCAAAAGCACCAGCTAAACCTCCACCTTTATAGTCTATTAAAACAAATTGAACTTCATCAGGATGGTAATTAACTGCCATACTTAAAATAAATGTAATAATGAATTCTGATTTACCAGAACCAGTCATACCAGCAATTAAACCATGTGGTCCATGAGCTTTTTCATGTAAATCTAATTTAAATAATTCACCATATTCATTAATACCAACAGGAGCAGTTAATGAGTTAATAGGATCATTTTCTTTCCACTTACCTAATGCATTTAATTGATTAACATTAGAAACATTATACATTTCTAAGAAAGAATAACTATTAGGTAAAACGAATTTACCACCATTTAATGCAATAGGAATATTAGATACAACATAACAATATTTATACAAAGAAGTAAACATAAAGTCAGGAACAAAGTTTATCTTCTTATCATCTATTAATACTCTTTCAAATACTCCACCACTACGTTCATCTATAGAAATAAAATGTTCTACTTCATTAGGTAATGAATTTAATCTTTCAGTACAAATAACTAAACTAATACCTAAATATTCAGTATCTTCCAATACAGTTCTAACAATACTAACATTTCTAACTAAATCAATATCATCAGTAATAATAATAAATTTCTTATTTAACTTAACTTCTTTTTTAGATTCACCAAAACCTTTATTAGCTTCATTAGCTTCTTTAACCTGAGATAATAATTCTTCTAAATAAGCACTAATTTGACCAATATCATCTGTATTAGTACCAAAGAATCTAATAGTTCTATTATCATCCCAACAATAAGGAGAATCTTTTATTTCTTCCCAGAATTTAGCATTCTCTGAATTAGTAAATACAACTATCTTTAAATCATCATATCCATGATAAGCTATCATTTGTAATAATAAACCTCTCATAAATGGATTTGAAACTACTTTTTGACCAATAATACCAGTAACAAACTTTTCAACAAAATTATAACTAACTGGAACATTAGTTAAATACTTAGTCTCTTTAGATAATTCTCTTAAATATTCCATCAAATTATCTTCAGCTTCCATAGAGAAATGCTCATCAGGATAATCAACTTTAAAATATGGAGGAACAGCACCTATACCTAATCTTAAAGATAAGAAATCATAATCATCTTGATTCTTCTCCCAAAGATTTCTCTTTTTATATAGAATAATATCTCCTACTTCTTTTAAAGGAATATATTTTTCAACAAGTATTTGTTGTTCTTTACGCATTTCAAGTAAGAATTCTTCTCTTTTTCTATTAATATATGCACAATAAGTAGCTTGTCTTGTTCTTTCATAAACCTTTTGTTTATGCTTATTATACATTTTAGTAATAGAAGGTAAAACTAACATACAAGTAAGCATTGCAACAGCAGTTAATAAACTAGTCCATGCTTCTTTTAAAGGAGTTGTACCATTCATAACATTAGTAAATGTTACAACACCTGTCATCATAGAACTCATACCCATCATTAACATAGAACCCATAGCTAAAATAGCTGGCATTTCTTCTTGTTTTTGACTTTGAGGTGGAGGATCTATTTCCAAAGTTTTCTCTTCTAATCTCTCATCAAATCTAGGAGGTTTTAAGAAATAATCTTCTTTTTTATACATCTCAATAACAGGATCTGCTTCTTTAGAAATCTTACTAAAATCTAAAACAGGCATCGCTCTATTATTAAACATCTTACTATCATATTTAACTAATCTATTAGGATTATTTATATATAAAATATCTTTAATAATACTAAATTTAAAACCAAAAATAAAAACAGTATCACCAAAGGCTAAATCTTCACTTTCTTTTAAAACACCATTAACATACATAGGTATTTGAGGATTTAAATTTAATATAGAAATAGAATTATCTTTTAAAGTTAATTTAAGTTGATTAAAAGCAAAACCAGGTTGCTCATAAGAAATAACATTAGGGAAATTTGTAGCACTATGTGCAGTATTATTACCAATATACCAATCTCTATTATTAGTTGGATATATATTTAATTGCATAGCATTAGGATCATAATATTCACATGTATATATAACATAACTAACGTTATTAATAACATCTTTAATAGTAAAGAATCTTTCTGGTTCTAAGATTACTTCTTCTAAAATATTTCCGGCTTTAACAAGTTTAACTTCACTATTACTTTTAATAACCCAATTACCTTCAATAGCTTGTACACTTATTAAATTATCTTTGGCTGCGTTAGTAATCCAATAATTACCAAAAACCTCTCTAGGAAGCACTAGATTAACTAATTTGGTAGTATCCATTAACATTACTTTCATCCTGCCACACTCCCTTATTCTATATAAAATTATAAACCAAATAACAATTTATTACAACTTAAAAAAGCGATTTCTCGCTTAATTAGTATTACCTTGTACAATAGCACCAATTATGATTAACACATAGAAACCTATAGTTAAAACTTTACTTGGAATGCTAACAAAAGTAGGTAAATATTGAACAATCATTGTAGCTCCATAAAAAGCAGTTACTAATATCAAAATAGGTCTAATAAATCTTACTGCTACAATACCTACAATAATAGAAATACCTATTATAGTAGCAACATTATATAAATGTTCAGGGAAGAAATTAAAATTATATGGAACTAATACACAATAAGTATAATATGCAATAGCAACACATAAAGCAATCTTTTCTAATTTCCATCCACCACCAGCAAGTAATAAACCACAACCAATTTGAATTATTAATAAAATAGTTCCTTCAGTAAACATACCACCAATATATCCACCAAGCATATAACCTAATAAGAACCATCCTAAAATAACCATCCACTTTTGTAATTTATAACCAAAAAACAAAAGTAAAACACCAATAATTAATCCTATAATAGGAGTAACATTACTCATCTATATGATTCCTCCTTTCTCTAATATATTTGTAAACTTCAAATACAACTATTATTATAAACGATAAACCAAATATTTCCATAATACTTAACCAACTAATAGGTTCAACATTTAAAAATTTAGCAGTAATATCTATTTCTGCAAGTACTACTTGTAATAAAATAGAACCAATTATAGTAACTATTAATAAAGGATTAGTTTTTAAACTAATACTAAATAATGATTTCTTTTCACTTCTACAATTTAATACATTAATATTTTGAATAATAACCATTAGCATCATAATAATACTTCTAGCAGTTACTAAATTATAATTTCTCTTCATCATAAATAACCATGTACCAAATACAATTATAGTTATAGTAGTACCTAATACAGCAATACCTAATATTAAATCTTTATTAAATAAAGATTCTTTTGTATCTCTAGGTTTCTCTTTCATAATATCATCTTCACATGTTTCTAAAGATAAACTAATATCTTGGAAACCATCAGTAACCATATTTAACCATAATAATTGAATAGCTACTAAAGGAATTTCATAACCAAATGCAATAGATAATAAGAAGAATGCTATCTCAGCAAAACCACAACCTAATAAGAATAAAGATATTTTTCTAATATTACTATAAGCACATCTACCTTCTCTAATACCATCTACTATCGAAGTAAAATTATCATCAGCTACTATTATAGAAGCAGTCTCTTTAGCAACATCAGTACCACTACCCATAGCAATACCTATATTAGCACTCTTAATAGCTGGAGCATCATTAACTCCATCACCAGTAACAGCAACAAATTCACCTTGTCTTTTAAAAGAATTAACTATTTCTAATTTATCCATAGGAGTTACTCTAGAGAACACTCTCTTACTCTTAACAAATTCATCAAATTCAATTTCACCTTTACTACGAGCTTCTTGAACTTCAACACCAGTAGCAACTTGATCATCACTATTAACTAAACCTAAATCTTTAGCAATACTTAAAGCAGTTAAAGGATGATCTCCTGTTATCATAACAACCTTAATACCAGCATTACGACAATCTCTAATAGATTGTTTAACTTCTACCCTAATAGGATCTATAAATGCAACCATACCAACAAAATCTAAATTCTTAATATCTTCTTTATTATGACCATTTACTTTACCATTAGCAATAGCAATAACTCTATAACCTCTTTTAGTTAATTCAATATTTTGTTTCTTATATTTTTCATCTTCTTTAGAAAAAGCCATAACTTTTTCTAAAGAACCTTTAACAGTACAATATGTATCTTTACCTTTTTTATAAAATACTGCAGAATATTGATTCTCTGATTCATAAGGAATTATTTCACTAATATCAGGATACTCTACTATATTCATCTTTTTAGCTAAAGATAAAAAAGCAATATCAATACTATCCCCAAAGAATTCCCAAGTACCATCATCATTATGATCTAAATGTGCTTCTGTATTTAAAGCACCTAACATAGCAATTTCTTTAGCTTTATCTAATTTAGCTTTACCAACAGGTTCTACCTTACCATTATCATTATAACCAGTACCACCTATCATATACATTGAACCATCAGCTAAAACAATCTCTTTAGCGGTTTGTTCATTAACAGTTAAAGTACCAGTCTTATCACTAGCTATAACAGTACAACTACCTAAAGATTCAACAGCATTTAATTTCTTAACAATAACATTCTTTTTAGCCATTCTCTTACTAGCAATAGTTAATGCCATAGTTAAAGCTAAATTCAACCCCTCTGGCATCGCACTTACAGCTAAAGCAATAACACATACAAATATTTCATTAACTTTATAATCATGTTGAACTAATACAAATGTAGTTATTAATGCAATTATTAAAATAACAACACTTATCTGTCTAATAAATTTTTCCATTCTAATAGTTAAAGGAGATTTTTCATCTTCCGTATTATTTACTTTAACAGCAATCTTACCTATTTCAGTATGAGAAGCAGTATGAGTAACAACTACTTTAGCTCTACCAGTAATAACACTAGTACCAGCAAATACCATATTCTTTCTATCAGCGAGCAATACTTCTCCTTTTAATTTATCTTTATTCTTAATAATACCAACAGATTCACCTGTTAAAGAAGATTCATCCACTTGAAAATTATGACATTCAATAATTCTACCATCTATACTTATCTTATCTCCACTTTCAAGTAATACTACATCACCAGGAACTAATAAAGAAGAATCAATAACTATTTCTTTACCATTTCTCATTACTTTAGATTCAACTTTAATCATATTAAGTAATGCATCTGCATCTTTCTTAGCTTTCCATTCTTCTATAGTACCAAGAATAACATCTACCAAAATAATTATTATTAATGCAATAGCATCAAAAGTCTCACCTACTATAAAAGATAATACAACAGTAAATACTAATATTAATTCCATAGGATCTTTAAATTGACTAAAAAATAATTTAAAAATACTTTCTTGTTTCTTTTTAGGTAATTCATTCTTACCATATTTTTCTAATAATTTATTTGCTTTACTATTACTTAAACCATCTTCAGTAACATCAAATTCATTAAATATTTCTTCTTTGGTTTTATTATAATAATCTTTCATGCTATCAACCTACTATCCTACTTATTATATCAAAAAATACATCATAAAAAAAGAAGATATTTTATTTATCTTCTATAGCATTTTTTGCCATTAAAATAGCATCTTCTAAAGTACCAGTACAAGCAATAAAACCACTTATATGTACAAATCTAGCACTCTTAATACCACTTACATTAACTAATTCTTCATCGTGTAAACCTAAATATTCTTTGCTAAATGAGTAAGCTAACTCATGACTATCTTTAGATACAGTAACTGGTTTAATATTATAACCACCTCTATTAGAAGGCATAATAATAACTTTAATATTCTTACTATTATTATCACTCCATAAACCTTCTTCATAAGGTAAATAATCATCTAATATTAAAATACCATCATCACATTTACTAATACTATCTAACACTTTCTTCTTAGCTACTATTAAAGCTTCTTCTCTAACTAAAAATCTATCAAATATTTTATCAGCTACTTCTAAAGCTTCCATAAATCTAATATCAGTATCAGTATCATCTAACCAAGAATTATTAAATAAATCAATAATATAATCTAAATCTCTTAATTTATATGGAGCTTTAATACTAGGAAATACTCCATTATCAATACCATCTATTTGCATTATTAAATCTTCATCTATTCTTCTAAATAATTCATCTCTATCAACAGATTTTATTTTTTCTAAATATTCTCTTCCATACTCTTTCCAAAGTAATCCAAAAGAACAATATTTTAATTTAGGACTCTCTCTATATAAAGCATCTGGACCATGATGATCAAATTTACCAAAACCAATATCATATATTAAAACATTATCTCTCTTAATATTTTGATCAGTAGTTCTAAATACAATAGGATTCTCTATTACTCTACTCATAAATACAGTACTAAAAACATCATCAGGATGAAATTTACCACCATGAGTAATCATATTAGCTTCATCAATATTCTTAGTAATCTTAATATTCATCTTATCTCTTCCTCCTATTACTTAACCATCTACTAAATTTAAATACATCAAATAAAATACATATTATTAAAGATATTAATATACAAGAAAAATAATTCTTTAATACCATATCACTAACATATAAATATTTTATTTTACTTATTAATATACTTAAAACAATACTACATACTAAATATATTATCATTCTAATACTTTTAAAACTATTAATAATATTTATTATATATATCTTTTCACTATAATTATAATAATTAAAAAATAACATACAATATATTAAAATAACATAATATAAACCTCTAACTAAACCAATATTATCACTTTGAACTATAATAAACATATAAGGTATAGAAATAGCAAATAATATTAACATACTAATCATAAATAATAATAAACATTCTTGTTTGCCTACTATAATATTACTATCTTTAACTTTTCTATCCATAATATCTATATCATATTTTAAATCTTTAAAAATAAACTCTATACATAATAAACTTAATAATTTAAATAATAATATAAAACTAATATTTGTACATGCAGGAAATTTACCTACTATAAAAACAATATTAGATACAACTATACTAAAATATAAAACAAATATATATTTAATACTTCTAATATAATTATCATGTACTCCTCTAGCATGATAAATATTATCATATAATTTATCTAAATCATTATTAATAATAATTTCATCATCTATTAAATATTTATTAACTACTTTAATATCTTCGCTATTAACAATACAACATTTCTTTAAAGTTCTTCTATTAATATCTTTAATACTAACTTTATCTATTTTATATTTTAATTTTTCTTTACTAAATATAACAATATTAATACCAGCTTTTAAATATTTCTTAAATAATTCTTTATCAGGAATCTTATTAGTAATAACAGTCTTAATATGACTATATTTCTCTTCATCTAAAAAAAACATTCTATACATATTAAATAAATTTATAGGTAATACACAAACTAATAAACTTATACTAAATAAAACATTTTTAATATTTAAATTATTATTAATATAAAAGAACAATAAACTACCAATACCTATTAAAATACTTAAAGATAATAATACTTTACAAATACCATTACTTCTTTTATATAAATTACCAACATATATTAATTTATATCTTTTAAATTGATATATCTTATAAATAATTATTAAAAATAAAATTACTAAAGACATAATAATATCTAATTTAATATTCATAAAACCACCCATAAAAATTATAACAAAAAAAGAGTACTTTAAAAAGCACCCATTTGCATACTTCTCTCTTCTAATAAATTATCTTCTCTTTTAGGAATTTCATCATTAAATATTTTACCATCCATTCCACAATACGAAGTAATAGATAATATTTTATCACCAGCGTCTACAAAAGTTTCATTAGTAACTATAGTTTTTTGATATTTACTATCTCTAGTAGTAACAACATTTTCTGTACCTTCTCTAACTATATCTAAATAGACTCTAGTTTCCATTTCATTACCAGATATATATGCACAAAAAGTTCTCGCCTCATAACGATCCCCATCTTGTAATATTAAAGAACCATTTAATATATAAATATCTTTCTCTTTAGTAGCACTAAATTCAACAATAGATAATTCTGTAACTAAACTACCATCTAATGGATAAAGAGTATCTCTAACTTCTTTACAATAACTTAAAGTATTAATTAACCATCTTCTTTTCTTCTGACTATTAATACCATTAAATCTAAAATATTGTTCTGTAAAAATACCCTTATCTGCCATAAATAATCCCTCTATTTAAAAATTAAATCTCTCAAACTATCATTCTTATGTTTAACATAATAATCTGTATCAAACAAATCTCTTTTTAATTCTTTCTTTGTTTTAAATCTCTTTACTTTACTATTAATTAATAAATCACTCTTTTTATTCTCTAAATCATTAATAGATTCTTCAATATCTTTAATAGTTAAATTTTCTTTCTTATAATACTCTACTGATTGTTGTTTAGCTCTATGTAAATAATCACTAAATACAAATAAATCAGCACCTAATACTACTAAAGCCATCCAAGTAGTTAAATCACTTGGATCTTTTTGTAATATATTAAAAATAAAACCACTATTAATATTTAATAAATCTAATAATTTATTAGGTACCATAATTAAAAAACTAATTATAATTGTTAAAGACATAATAATCGTTTTAACTTTCCCTAAAAAACTAGATTGTACATTATTACCTTTAGATAAACTAACATTATTAATAACAGTAATTAATACTTCCATCAATAATATACCTAAAAAAACTGGATTAAAAGATGATAATAAAGCTAAACAAACAATACCAAATACTTTATCACTAATAGCATCTAAAATACATCCAAAAAAAGACTGCGCATTTAAATGCCTAGCTAAAAATCCATCAACACAATCAGTTAATAAAAAAGCTAATGCAACAAAACCAGTTACAAATCCACCATACCTAATAAAAATAGGTATTAATATTATTGAACCAAATATTCTTAGAGAAGTAATTGCATTAACTAACACTAATCCAAAAACATTTTTACGCATAAAAACTCCCTATTCTTTAATATCACTAAACTCTATTACATAAGATAAATATATATTCATAATAATAATTTTTTTAATATTACTTTTACTACAATAAATATAAATATCTGTTTCATCTTTATCTAAATTATATGTAAATAATCTAGTATCTTCCATTTGTGTAGTATCTTTATCTTGATCTTTTATTAAATCATATACATAACTCATATCTAAATACTTAGTATTATATTTAACATAAGCATCTTTAATATTCTCTTTAGTATATTTTATCTCTTTAGGAGAAGTACATTCTCCCTCTTCTTTATCTCCATCTTTTCTACCAGCACATATTAATCTACCTTGAATATTATCTAATTCATATTTATAACTATATTTATTATTTAATACTTTATTAAAATAATCATCTATAGATAAATCCCAACCTTCTAAAGTTTCATCATAAGTTGGTTCACCAATAAAATTATTTTCATAAAACCAACCATATTTAGAATGTTTCTTATAAAAAGAATCAGGTAACAACATTAATACAATAAATAAAATTAATATAATACCTAAAATAATACATATTCTTTTTTTCATTCTACAATACTATTAAGTACTTTTTCTTTATCTAAACCATTAATAAAATCTAAAGCACTCATTTCTTTCTTACCAAAAGGTTTAACTCTTGTAATATAAACTATTTTATCTTTAGTACTAATACCAATATTATCTTTATTTATTTCTTCAATTGTACCAGGAGAAAATTTACTATCCTTATCACCAATAAAACATTCTAATACTTTAATTTCTTGTTCATTCATAATCATATATGCCTTAGGCCATGGATTTAAACCTCTTACTTTATTAAATACTTCTCTTGCAGTAACATTAAAATTAATATGTTCATCTTCTCTAGTTATATTCCATGCAAAAGTAGCTTTATCATGATCTTGTACTTCTCTTTTATTAGTACCATCTATAATACTAGGTAAAGTTTCCATTAATAAATCTCTACCCATAATACTTAATTTATCATGTAATGTACCAACATTATCACTATCTTGAATAACATATTCTCTTTTACTAATAATATCACCAGTATCCATATTCTTATCCATATACATAATAGTAATACCAGTCTTTTCTTCTCCATCCATAATAGCATGATGTAATGGAGCTCCACCTCTTAATCTAGGAAGTAAAGAAGCATGAACATTAATACAACCTAATCTAGGAGCATTTAATATCTCTTCAGGTATTATTTGTCCAAAAGCACATGTAACAACAATATCAGCACCAGCATTAACAACTTTATCATATTCTTTTCTAATTTTAACTGGTTGATAAACTTCAATATTATGTTCTAATGCAACCTTCTTAATAGGACTATACTCTAATTCTTTATGTCTACCTACTTCTTTATCAGGTTGAGTAACAACCATAATAACATTATATTTATCTATTAACGCTTCTAAAACAGGTACAGAAAACTCTGGAGTACCCATAAAAATTACTTTAATATCTTTCATACACATCACCAAACATATTATAACAAATTATTTATAAATAGTACTTATATTTTATAATATTTTAATATAAACTTACTACCTTCTTTACTAGACTCTACACTAATATTACCATTACTTTTTTCTACTATACTTTTAGCTAAAGCTAAACCTATACCAACACTTTCATTACTACTATTACTACCCTTATAAAATCTTTCAAATATATGTTTAATATCTTTCTTACTAATACCACATCCGTAGTCTCTAATACTTAATTCAACATATACATTATTTTCACTCATATTAATATCTATCTTACTATCATTATTAGAATATTCTAAACAATTCTTTAATATATTAGTAATAGCTTCTACATTCCATTTATCATCACATTTAAACTTAATATTCTTATCACCATTAACATTAATCTTAACATTTTTTAAATCACTCAAAACAGATATATTTCTAATACTTTCATTAACCATATCTAATAAATAAAACTCTCTATTAATAAACTTAATAGCATTAGCATCCATCTTAGATAACTTTAATATATTCTGTACTAAGAAATTAATATTAACAACTTCTCTTTTAATATCTCTAATAAAATCTTCTCTTACTTTATTATCCATATCTGGATCATCTAATATATTATCTAACATAATTAAAATACTAGTTAAAGGAGTCTTTAATTGATGAGAAATATCTTCTAAACTAATCTTTAAATTCTTCTTATCATTTAAACTATTCTCTGCTTCACTCTTTAACATAATAGTAGTTTTATATATTTCATTTTTAAGTATTGATAAATCACTTTCACTATTATTATCTATATCTAATTTATAATTCTTCTTATTTATTTCTTCTATTAAATTAGTAATATCTTTAATACTTTTACTCTTCTTTAAATCATTATTTAATATAACAATAACAAATAATAAAATAACAATTAATATAAAAATAATATCTAAAATATTAAACATATGATAATAATATTCATTCTTCTTAAGTATATTATCTTTCTCTAAATAAATACCATATTCATTTAATATATCTTCATTATCATCATCACTATTTAATATGTTAATAACATCCTCTTTATTAACATCTGGATACTTATCTACTACTTCATTAACAATATTATTAATCTTCTTATTAAATTCTTTTCTATAAAAATTATATTCTAATTTATTAAGACCAATAAATATTAAAATAATAAATATAATACTAATTAATAAGCTAATTACTTTCTTCTTCATCTATTCTATACCCTATTCCTTTAACAGTTTTAATAATATCAACATCTAATTTATTTTTAATTCTATTTAAATAAACAGTAATAGTATGATCATCAACATCATTACCAGTCCATTCCCATATATAAGAAAGTAAACTCTCTCTACTAACTACTTTATTAATATTATTAAATAATACAGATAATATTTTTAATTCTAAACTAGTTAATTCAACTATCTCTTCATCTTTATATACACACATTTTATCTATATCAAATTTAATATTATTAATCTTAATAACATTCTTTTTATTTCTATTTAATATCTTATTAATTCTAGCTATTAATTCTTTACTACTAAACGGTTTAGTAATATAATCTTCTGCACCATTATCTAAACAATTAACAATAGTTTCTTCATCATCAATAGCAGTTAAAAATATAACAGGTATATTTAAATCTTTAATATAATTCTTATATAAATCTATTCCATTACCATCTGGTAAAGTAATATCTAACACTATTAAATCATATTTATTATCTAAACATTCAATAGTATCTTTAATATTAGTTTTATAATCCATATCATAATTATTACTTTTAAATGTATAATCTAAACCTTTAATAATACTAAGATTATCTTCTACTAATAATATCTTCATACACATCACTCCCTCGTATTATAACACAAAAAGAAGAGATAAACTCTTCTTATATATTTTCATTTCTAATAGTTTCTATAGTATTTTGTTTACTAATCTTCTAACATATCTTCATCAATTTTTTTTGCTTTATTGATTAATCCTTTTAATTTAATACCATCTATCAGTTTTACATCATTGGCATCAGCTAGTTTTATTGCCCCTGAAGTAAATTTACTATTTGTGACAACAATACCTTTATCAGCATTATAATATTTTATAGCACCACAAACCTCTTGAACAGGTGTATTATCTAATGATGAAGCATAATACTTCGCCTGAACCACATATTTCTTTTTATTTTTTTTAAGTATTAAATCGGCTCCTTGGTCACCAGAACCACCACAATGAACAACATCATAGCCTAATTTTTTAAAAAGCATTTCTAAAAACACTTCAAAATCATCGCCTGTTTTTATTTTATTTATATCATAAATATCTTTTTCAATTTCTTCTTCATCGTCAAAATCGTCATTTAAATATCTTTCTTTTTGTTTTAATGCCTCATTCTTTTTATAATCATCATAAAGATTAACTGAATATCTCGCCGATTCTAATATTCCACGTATTAACACATTCATATTATGATCTTCTACTAATATTGCAACAATTCTTAACATATAATATCTAATTGATTGAACAGGCATATCATCTAGCTTAAATATATCATTTTGAAATGAAGTATAATTATCATCCATTGTTTTTTTTAATTTATCAAGACAATTTACTTTACCCTCAATTTCATTTATATTCTCTATAAATTCAACAACAAAAGTGGTTTTACTATTTACTAAATAATCAATAAAAGTTAAACAATCCAATTCAAATTTATTATCCTCTACATTTATAACATAATTGAGACACGGAATAATATGCAATTCATCATCATATAATCTATAATACAAATCATATAATTTTGCTATATTGTCTTCTATACCTTGGCTATGCATTTTTTTCATTATTGTAATAAATTCGTTTTTGTCAATTGTATTTACCATTTTTTCCATCATAAATAATAAACATATTAATACTGACGAAACAAATAAATCTAAAAAATAAACAAATTCAAATTTAAAAGTATAATTATCATTTAAACTAAGATATGCATTAAAAATACTATCATCTAAATCCGTTGAATAATCAGATGGATAAGATACAATATAATCAAATTTTAATCTTACAAAAAATGAAATTGAATTAACTAATGAAGAAATATTATTATTATAGTTGTTTTCTTTGAACAATACATTTTTATTGTCTAATAAATAATCATTAAAATATTTAAAGAATAATGATTCATAATAATCCGAATTAAATATTTCAGATAACTCTTTAAAATTATTGCAATTTCTAGAATCTTGATACATATTGTCTATTAATCCGGGAATTATATCCATAATTTTTTCTGGAATAACTAAACTTACACTACTTTTACCATCCAATAACATGGAAAGTAAATCCACATTCTTACTTAATATTCTATCAACATACACAAGGGTAACATCAGAAATATTCGAAAAGAAATTATTTACTTTTGACATTTTCTTTCACCTCACACACATTATAACATAAAAAGAAGAGATAAACTCTTCTTATATATTTTCATTTCTAATAGTTTCTATAGTATTTTGTTTACTAATCTTACTCATAGAATATTTCATTAAAGAAGTAATTAATATAAATACAGCTACTATAGATATTAATATAGCTACTATAGGTAATCTATATGGTAAACCAATATCTTCACTAACTAATCTATATATTAAATATGATAAACATATACCAATAGGAATACCCCATAATAAAGATTTTAATCCTACAAATAAACTTTCTAATCTAATCATTCTATTAAATTCTTTTTTAGTCATACCAATACTTCTTAACATAGCAAATTCTTGTCTTCTTAAATTCATACTAGTAGTAATAGTATTAAATACATTAGTAACACCTATTAAAGTAATAACAATAATAAATCCATATAAGAATATAGCAACTAATATTAATAAATTATTAATCATTCTATATTGTTCATTACTATTATTTAAGAAATATTTTTTATTCTTTAATACTTCTTCTATATCATCTTGTAATTTATCTGCATCACTACTATCAAAATAAATAACAGCATTCCAAGTATCAAAATATTTATCATATAATTCATCACTTATAAATAAGAAAGCACCATCCATATTTTTAAAACCAAATGGTTTATCATTACTAACATAACCTACTTCAAAACTACATTTTTGATCATCTAAACATTGACCTTCTATTATATCATTCACTTCATAATCAAATAGATTAGTATATTTAACTTTAGTCTTTTTATCTTCTTCATAATGAACAGGCATATAACTTACTAAAATACCTTTATCTTTAATATCATCATAATCTAAACCTAAAGATTTAATATATTTTTTATATTGATAATCTCCTAAAGAATAAATACTAATATATTCACCTGATATTTCAATTGCATTAGATAAATCTAAATATTCTTTATTAATCTTAGGATTCTCTATATATAAATTTTCTTCTCTAGCAATAGTATAATTATCAATATTATCTAATCTAGTAGTACTAATAAAATCTTTATAAAAATCTTTTTCATCTTTATTAAAATTAGCTCTTAAACTAATATTATAATCATTAGCTTTTAAATCCATATCAACTATATCAAAAGCAACATTCATAAATGTATTTAAAGCAATAAATACAAATACAGAAAATATTATTGAAATAATAGTAGTTCTATATTTACTCTTATTTCTTTTCATATTCTTATAACTAATTTCTCCACCAATACCAAATATTTTACTAATATATTTAGGCATCTTAACATTCTTAGAAGTAATCTTAATATTAGCACTATTTCTTAAACTATCTATTGGTGATATTTTACTTGCTTTGAAAGCACTTCTAAATGCAGAGAAATATATAGTAACAACACCTAATACTATTGCAAATGCAAATGGTACCCAAGATATCGTAAATATAAATTTTAAACCTTCACTTAAAGCACCCTTTAAGAAATAATTACATACAAATACTAATATATATGAAGCAAGTAAACCTAATAATATACCTAATGGAATACCTATTAAACCTAATATAGTAGCTTCATAAAATACATTACTTCTTATTTGTTTCTTAGTAGCACCAATACTTCTTAACATACCATATTGTTTAACTTTTTCAGTAATTGAAATATCAAAACTATTCTTTATACAGAATATAGAAGTAACAACTATTATTAAACATACAACAAATACTACTAATATTAAACTGCCTACACCAGTAGTACCTAAAGGATCTGTTTCTAAACCAATTAAATATTCATTAAATCCATATACATATTTAATATTAGCTTCTTGTTCTGCTAATTTTTCTTCATCTTTTTCAGTAAAATTTTCTCCTTTAGCAAACTTTTCAAATAAATCAGGATCTATTCCAATTAATTCACCTGTTAATCTATAAGCATCTTTAATACCATCTTTACTATATTTAATATAAACATCTACCTTATCATTAACATTTTCTTCATAAGTAACAATAGTATATCCAGGAGCACTATAACTTTCTAAATTATTAGCTGGTCTTTCCATAATACCAACTATTGTATATTCTTTTGTTTCAGTATTAGTAATACTCTCTAATGCTTTATCATTCTCTTCATCATATATAAATGGATCATCTTGATTTAAATATGCACCATCATTACTAATTCTATCTCCTACTTCTAAAACTAATTTATCTCCTATTTTATATTCCACTCTACCATTAGTTTTTAAATGAGTAGGTATAATTATTTCACTATCATTTTTAGGTAATCTACCTTCTATTAATTTAATAGATAAACTTTCTAAAGAATCATTATTCATACCTTTAATAAATACATAAGGTTTATATGTATTATTAGATTCTATATTAGCATAACCTATATCATTAACCGTTAATACTTTTTCAATCTTTCTATTATTTTCAAATTTACTAATATCTTCTTTATCTACTTCTCTTAAATATAAATGAAAATCACCTTGTTGAATCTTTTCAAAAGTAACTAATGAATTTAAACCATTAATATACATACTAATTACAGCAGTAATTAATGCTACTGATAACATAATACCTATTATAGTTACTATAGTTCTTTTCTTATTTAATTTAAGATTCTTAATAGTTAATTTATTTAACAATTTCATAACTATTCACCTTCAACTATCTTACCGTCTTCTAACTTAATAATTCTATCTGCTTCTTTAGCTATTTCCATATTATGAGTAATCATAATAATAGTTTGTTTTAATTCTTTATTACTCTTTTTAAGTAATGCAACTATTTCATCACTAGATTTACTATCTAGATTACCAGTTGGTTCATCTGCGAGTACTATAGTTGGTTTAGTAATTAATGCTCTACCAATACTAGTTCTTTGTTGTTGACCACCAGATAACTCATTAGGTAAATGATTTTTTCTATTCTCTAAACCTAATAATTTTAATAAATCATTCATATCTTTCTTATCAACACTTCTACCATCTAAAGACATAGGTAATTCAATATTCTCTTCTACATTTAAAATAGGAATTAAATTATAAAATTGATATATTAAACCAACTTGTCTTCTTCTAAATATAGCTAACTTATCATCATCAAAACTATATATATCTTTACCATCAATAAATACTTTACCTGAAGTTGGTCTATCTACACCACCTATTAAATGTAATAGTGTACTTTTACCACTACCAGAAGCACCTACTATTGCAACAAATTCACCTTTCTCTACACTAAAAGATACATGATCTAAAGCAACTACTTTAGTACTTCCTTTACCATATTCTTTTGTTAAATTTTCCACTTTTAAAATTTTCATTATTGTCACCTCTTGATAATAATATATAATACTAAAGTTACAACTAAGTTACAAAATAAAAAAAGATTAATAAATAATCTTTCTTTACACTTCAAAATCTATATCATATTTAGTAACAGCACTACACATACCACCATCATATACATAACAAGGATATGCATATTGATCTTGTTTAGAACTATCTAACTCTTTAATATCAGTAACATTTATATACATAATACTATGACCATTATTATCTTTAGCAGTGTTTAAAATACCTTCTATTTCATACCAAGCATTATTCTTTATCTTACTAATATCATATCTAATATAAAAACCACTAAATGTTGCATCAGCTGTACAACAACTAACAATGTATTTACCTAAAGCAAAAAATCCATTAGGTAAATAGTCTGCACTAGTAATACTAAAACCTTTTACTTTAATACTCTTACCTTTAAATCTTAATGCCTTTTCACTAAATGTTAAATAATTAGCTAAATATTCATAATTTTCATCTATTATTTCAAAATCAATATTCTTAATAACTTCTATATTATTATCTTCTACTTCTTTATTTCTATCAGTAATATCAATAGTACCTATTTCTTCATCGCTTAATTCATCTATTTCAAATTCACTACTATTATTATTACTAAAATTACCCATTCTATTAGAAGCTAAATTCATACTTAATTTACCATCACTAGAAATAATTAACATTACTAAAGGTAATAATAATATTAAATCACTAATCTTAAATCTATATTCAATATTCTTACATACTAATAATACAATACCCATTACTAATAAAGGAATAGAAATACATTTAATATATATTTGCATTTGTGGAGATAAATAATTCTTTAACTTATCAAAATACCATACATAATAAATAATAAAAGAATATATTATACATATAATACCTATAAATCTTTTCATACTAGTATCACCACCATTACACTACATATAAAAATAACTATAAATATTAAACTAATTAAACTAATAACAAAATTCTTTTTATAATTACCTAATAATACAAAAGTATTTTTAATATCTATCATAGGACCTAATAATAAATAAGCTAATACAGAACTATTACCAAATGATACTAATAATGATTTGCCTACAAAAGAATCACTAGTACTACATAAAGATATTAAATAAGCAAATAACATTAATACTACTATAGCTAATACTTGATAATCATTAAATAATAATAAAATACTTCTAGGTAATAATACTTGTACTAAACTAGCTATTAAACCACCTATCATTAAATACTTAACAACATCTATTAAATCATAAATAGTATATTTAATTATAGATAAACTATCATTCTTAAAACTATGTTTAGTTTTAACTACTTTTTCACAAGTACATGTACTACTCTTTATTAATTTATTATTACCATAATGAACAGGACATTCATTCTCTTCATTTAATACTTTCTTGTTATTAAATAAAATACCCATAATAATACCTATTACTAAAGCAATAACTATACCAAATAATAATCTATACCAAAATAACTCAGAATTATTTTTATAAAAAGCAGAATAAGTAGATAATAATACAACTGGATTAATAATTGGTGAAGCTAACATAAAAGAAATAGCTACATTAATAGGTACTTTCTTTTTTATTAATCTTTTACTAATAGGTATAACAGCACAATCACAAGCAGGTATAAAGAATCCTAAAAATATACCAAATATAGAACCTAATATTTTATTCTTAGGTATTAATTTAACAATAGTTTCATTACTAATATAAGTTTCTATAATAGCTGAAATAAAAGCACCTAAAAATAAGAAAGGTAAACTCTCTAAAAATATAGACATAAATATAATAGATATATTTTTAATCATATTTACTCCTCCTATAATATTACATCAACTATTATACCTATTATAACACCTACTATATATATTATAGATAAAATACTAATATTCTCTTTTATATTTTTATTAGATTTAAATAATAATAAAATACCTAATCCACTACCTGTTAATAAACCAGATAATAAATTACCAATACTAATAAAATTATTTAAATATAATTCAGTCATAATAATACTACTAGCACAATTAGGTATTAAACCTATTAAACTAGCTCCAAAATAAGTAAATATATTATTATGTTTTAATATATTAGAAATATTATCTTCTCCTACATAAAATATAACTATATTAATAAATAAATTAGCAACTAATATAAATAAAGCTATTTTAATAGCATGTACTAAACCAGATATAAATATATTATTATGATCACAATGACAATGTTCATCACTACACATATGATTTATTTCTTCATTAATATTATTATTCTTTCTTCTATATACTAAATCTACTATAAAACCAATAATAATACCTACTAATACTTTAAAACCAATTATCTTTAATATTAATAATATACTAACTTTTTCACTTAACATTATAGGTAACATTTCATCACTAGTAGATAAAAATATAGCTATTAAAGTACCCATAGTAATAACTTTATTAGCATATAAATTAGCTCCCATAGTACTAAAACCACATTGAGGTAAACCACCTAAAATACCACCAAATAAAGGACCTACTTTTTTATTCTTTTCTAATATTTTTTGATTCTTCTTACTTAATTTATGTTCAATATATTCAAGTAATATAAAAGTAATAAATAAATAAGGTAATAACTTTAAAGTATCAAATAAACCATCTACTATACAATCTATCATTATTAATCTCTCCCTAAACAATTAGAACATATACCACTAATAATTATCTTTTCTCTATTAGGTCTAAAATTATGTTCTTTAAAAATATGATTACTCAATTCAATAATACAATCACAATCAATATGTACTAAACTACCACATTTATCACATTTTAAATAAAAATGATTCTCTTCATTACAATCTTCTAAATATTGATAATAAACAATATTATTTTTAATACTCTTATTAATTCTATTTTCTAAAACTAATTTATCTACTAATCTATATATAGTAGTTAAACCTACTTTATTATCTAACTCATTATATATATCTTTAACAGTAAATTCTTTCTTCTTATTCTTTAATACATTTAATATTAAATCTTTTTGTTTAGTATTATAACTTTCCATAAACATCACCAATTTGAAAATGATTTTCATATTAGATTATACGCTATTTATTATTAATTGCAATAAAAAAAGATTAAATATATTAATCTTTATCTTAATTCTTGATAATCATACTTCCTACATAAACCATTTTCATATACATATGTATCAGGACATTTAAAATTCTTCTTAGCATCTAGATTTTCATCTTTAACACATTTATTATTCTTTATTTCAAAACCTTCATCACAATACTTAATCTTTTTAATATTTTCATCAACATTTTTTAAACATTTATTATCTTTTAATTCATATCCGTCTGGACAAGTTTTTTCTTCTTTAGCATCTCCAACTAATTCTTCTACATAGCATCTACCATTAGCTAAAGAAGTACCTTCAGCACAACTATAAGTAGTTTTAGGAGCCTTAGTTACATTAGAATCAGAATCTTTAACACATATATTACCTTGTTTAGTATAACCAGCTAAACAAGTATATGTTCTAGTTAAAGCATCAGCTTTAACTTTCTTTGTATAACATTTCTTATCTTTTTCAGTACCTTTTTCACATTTATATTTAAGTACTATATCTTTAGTTAAAGTACCAATACATTTACCATTCTCTTCTTTAATACCATCATCGCAACCTTCTCTTTCTTTAATAGGTGCTTCTGTATATTTCTTACATTTATAATCTTTTAATTCATAAGTAGGATCACAATAATAACTAACTTCAGCAATAGTATTATCTATTTCTTTTTTACATTTATTATCTTCTAAAACATAACCATTAAAACACTTTAATTCATTATCTTTTTTATTACATCCAAAACATATTAATACTAATAATATAATTAATAAATATCTCTTCATATCATAAAACCTCTAATACTAATATAACATATTCAAAAAAAAAGATACATAAGTATCTTAATCTTTATAATCATCTAAGAAAGAATGTCTATCATCTTCATCATGCCAACCTAATATACAATTCATATTAACATTATCTAAAGCTTTAAATATATTATGATCAATATCTTTACACTTACTATTTAAATTCTTAATTAATTCTTTCATTTCTTTTCTCTTACTAAAACCTTCTACATTAGAAGACTTCTCAGTAAACTTACATGCACAATTTAAAAAAGTTAAATTATTATAATTTTTCCAGCTAATAATATCTTCTTCTTTAACTAAATATAAAGGTCTAATTAATTCTACTCCTTCAAAATTATCACTATGTAATTTAGGCATCATAGTTTTTATTTCAGCACCATAGAATAATGATAATAAAGTAGTTTCAATAACATCATTAAAATGATGACCTAAAGCTATCTTATTACAACCTAATTCTTTAGCTTTATTATATAAATGACCTCTTCTCATTCTTGCACACATATAACAAGGATTCTCTGGATTTAATTTATTAGAAACATCAAATATATCTGTTTCAAATATCTCTATAGGTATATTCATTTCTTTAGCATTATTAATTATCATATTAATATTTTCATCCTTATATCCAGGATTCATTACAACATATTTAGCTTCAAAAGGTATTTGACCATGTCTAACTAATTCTTGTATACATTTAGCAAGTAAAAAAGAATCTTTACCTCCACTAATACATACCATTATTTTATCATTCTCATTAATTAATTTATAATCTTTAATACCTTTAATAAACTTAGACCATATCTCTTTACGATATTTCTTTATAATACTTTTTTCTATTTCTCTATATCTTTCCATATTATAAATACCATAACTTTTCATTATTCTTTCTAACTTCTTTAATTATTCCTCCACCAAGACATTCTTCTCCATTATATAAAACACATGCTTGACCAGGAGTTACTCTTTTAACACCTTGTGGATATTTAACTAAAATTTCATTATTATCTAACCACTCTAATTCAACATCTACATCTTTTTGTCTATATCTAAATTTAGCAGTACATTTAGTAATCTTTTCATCACCCAAATAGTTAACTTCATCTATAATACAAGAATCAGATACTAAATAATCATTATCTTCTCCTATACAAATATATAGAATATTTTTATTTAAATCTTTACCAACTACAAACATTCTCTCTTTAGTACCACCAATATCTAAACCTCTTCTTTGACCAATAGTATAATACATTAAACCAATATGATCTCCAATCACTTCATTAGTATCAATATTAACTATCTTACCAGGTTTATTAGGTAAATAATTCTTTAAAAAATTATTAAAGTTTCTCTCACCAATAAAACATATACCTGTTGAATCTTTCTTATCAGCAGTAACTAAACCATATTCTTCAGCAATCTTTCTAACATCTGGTTTAACCATATCTCCTATTGGAAATAAAACATTCTTTAATTGTTCTTTAGATACTTGAGATAAGAAATAAGTTTGATCTTTATTATCATCCACCGCTCTTAATAATTTACCATCTTTAATACGAGCATAATGACCAGTAGCAACATAATCTGCTCCTAACTTTTCTGCTTCTTTTAAAAACATATCAAACTTAATATATTTATTACACATAATATCTGGATTAGGAGTTCTACCTTTTTTTAATTCATCTAAAAAATAAGTAAATACATAATCCCAATATTCCTTAACAAAATCTTTTCTATGTAAAGGAATACCTAATTTATCACATACCTTTTGTGCATCTAAATAATCTACTTCTTGTGGACAAATTCCTAAATCAGTAGTAGGAGCACCATCTAATTCACCATCTGCATAAGAATCCCAATTACGCATAAATAAACCAATAACATCATAACCTTGTTCTTTTAAACGAATTGCCGCAACAGATGAATCTACTCCACCACTCATTCCTATTACAACTTTCTTCATATTAACCACCTTATTTTCTTTTATTTTCACCAATTAATTCCATTTCTTCACTTAATTGTTTAATTCTCTCTATTATTCTTCTAGCATTCATTTCATCATCACTATAATTATTAATTCTTAAATGTTGCATTAAACTATCCATATCTAAATTACTAGTAAAGAAAGTAGTTTTATAATTATTCATTCTCTTATTTAATATAGTACCTAATATTTCATCTCTACTCCATTCAGTAACTTTTTCAGCACCAATATCATCTATTAATAATAAATCTACATTTTCTAAATAATCCATTCTATCTCCATAAGTATCAAAATCACTCTTAATCTCACGAAGTAATTCAGGATAATAAACTATTTCACTACTAATTCTTTTCTTAGATAATTCATTAAATAAAGCACTTATTAAATATGTTTTACCACATCCAAAACTACCATATAAATATAATCCTTTAAAATTACCATTCTTATTATATGTATCATAGAAATTCTTTAACCATTTAATAACTTTTATTCTTTCTTTATCTCTAAATATATCACTCATCTTAGCATTTAATATATCTTTATCTCTACTAATTCTATTTTCTTCTTCTTTAATTAATTCTTTTTGATATTTACAAGGAACATAAGAAAAAGAAACTCTAACATCATCTTTACTAGGATAAAAAACATGACCTTCTAATCTATTCTTACAATATATTAAACCTTCACATTTACTACAATGATCTAATTCATTAACAGTATCTTCTAAAGAAGAAGTATATTTCATAGCAATATCATCACTAATATTTAAAGTTTTAACTAATCTTCTAAATTTAGTATCTTTACTAGCATCTAGATAATCTTTTTTTAACTTATCTTCATCTACTTTAATAATACTCATAATATCACCTAAAATCTTTCAATAATTCTTGTAATTCCTCTTCTTCTTCTGGACTAATTTCTTCTTTAACAATATCTTGTTTTAACCATACAGGTTCTTTAATATCATTCTTACTATTCTTATTAACCTTTTTACTATTCTTACTACTTTCTTTTCTAGCAAGTTCAATAGCTTCTTGAGCAGTCTCTATATTACATCTTTTCCACTGACCTGCAATAGTTTCAATATAACTTTGTACTAATTTATTATTATTTTTCTTTAAAACATAATCTATTAAAACATTAACAACCGCAGGTTGTAAACCAACATCTACTATCAAATATTCTAAAATCTTTAACTCTTTAGGAGAAGGATTAACTCCTTTATTCTTCATTCTTAAAAAATCATGAGGACTAGTATTCTCAAACATATATATTATTTGAGCCATAGGACTAACATCCCCTTCAGGAGTTTTTAAATATTCAGGTTGTGTTCTATATACTAATGTAGGTAATTTACCATTATTATTATATTGATAATACTTTCTAGCACCTTTTCTTAATTCTTCTTTATCAAAAGTACCCTTATCATTAATAACAGTTCTTAATAATTCAATCATCTTTAAAGTATCTAAATCATATATAAAAGCTAATTCATTAATTAATTCTTTATTCTTTTTAGATAAAGCACTCTCTTTTAATAAACCTTTAGGCATACTAGAAACTAATAAATCAAAATCAATATTACTTAATAATTTAACACCTAAAGAATTTTTATCTCTAGTTTCTAAAGGTTCAATAACATTAGAACTCTTATAAACCATATTTAATTCTTTACTAATATCATCATAATCTTTTAATTCTATCTTAGGTAATTGATATTCACTCTTAATTATTTCATATTCTAACTTACCCAAATTATTATATAAAGTAATATTTAATATAGGAGAAGCAAAAAACTCTTTAGGAGATAAAGGACTAAATAATTCATAAACATAAGAATTATTATCTCCTTCTTTAAAATAAGTTTTTAATAAACCAATAGCTTCTAAACTTTCTCTAGCAATCTTAATAACATCAAGACTACTTTTCATAACACTCATTAAATGATGATGTGTATAATCACTACTAACTACATCCATAATTCTTAAATCTCTTAATAAAGTAAAGTATAAAGCAACAGATACAGGACCAATAATAGGTTCATATAAAGAAATAATATTTTTCTTATCATCATCTGTAATAATACTTCTATTTATAACAGTATAAGTATCTGCAGGAAGTAAACTAATCATAACATCACCCTCTTCAAAAGTATTATAAACTATTATATATTTTTTTACAAAGAAAAAGGATATTATAATATCCTAATCTTTATCAATTAAATTAATATAATCAGCAATAGATCCTACTGAAGAAACTGCATTAATTACTTTACCATCTTTTACTTTAATTAGTAAAGGAATGTCTAAATGTTTTACTTCAGCACTAGTTTTCTTACCATTTGCCCTAACTATCTGATATTCTTCTAAATATTCATCTAGATACTCTAATAATTTATCGTATCCTTCTACTCCATCTTTAACCTTTTTAATTTTAAAATCAACAAATTCATATTTAGCTCTAATATCT
The DNA here is from genome assembly GCA_017541445.1 of Bacilli bacterium. The sequence continues at coordinate 52,707 of JAFXZC010000010.1, read as the reverse complement.
TCACCATTAGCTAAAACATCTAAATAATATAAATCTTTATCACCAATATTATCTATTATCTTAGAAATAACTAATCTAGTATTAGTATCATCTTTATTACCAAATAATATAATTCCACTACCATTATCTAATATCTTTAAAACACCATCTAATGAAGTATAAATAACATTATTATTTTCTTTAATACTAACAGTAACTACATTACTACTATTTAATAATTCATATTCTTCTTTAAATTTCTTTTCATCTTTAGTAATAGTTTCTTTATTCTTAATATTCTCTATTAATTCTTTACCTTTATCAGTATGTGTAAAAATAAAATAACCAACTAATAATATTAAGAAAATAATAATTAAACAAATAACTGGTTTCATATAATCATTTTGTGATTGAACTACTCTAACCTTACTTTTCTCTTTTAAAGAAAGATCTTTTCTCTTCTTATCATTAACTTTAGTTACTTTAGTACCTTTACTCTTACTTGTACTTTTTTTAGTACTAGCTTTTTTAGCTGTTGCTTTCTTTTTAACATTTGCCATATTTAACAACTCCTACTATATTCATTATAACATAAAAAAAAGAACATAATAGTTCTAATTTTTAACATCACATGTAACATCTTTAAAAGACATTTTATCATTACCTATAATAATATCTTTACTAATACCTTCATCACATACCAATATACTATATTTATCAAACTTATATATAATACTAGCATCTTCTCTAGATTCTTCTTTTTGTATATAACCATTAATTAAATTATTAATATTAATTTTACCACTTGATAATACAGTACTTAAATCATAATTACTTTCATCTTCAAAAGTAACAACAACATTTAATAAACAGTATTGATATACATTACTATTAATATCATTATATACAGGTATTTTTTCACTACATTTAGATTCAGGTGTAACACTAACTTTAAAATTATCAACATTCTTTATAGAAGCAATTTTAGATTCATACATATATATAATATAATTACCATTTACTTCTTCCATATTTTTAATAACACCAATTACAGTAATATTATCATATACATCATAATTATCTAATTCTTCTTGATTAGAAGGAAATAATATTCTTAAAGTAATATTACTATAGAAATCTACATAACCATTTAAAGATTCACTATTACTATCATATGCTTGCATTTCTATATAATTTAAACCATTCTTCTTACTAATCTTTCCATTAATCTTAACATATTGATTTTTATATTCAGAATAATTTTCTACTACAGCACTTAAAAAACTATTAGAATATACAGTAGAAAGATTATCTATATCACAAGCATAACCCTGTTTATCAAAAAAATCTATTTTAATATCTTTATAATTATCTTTATCACATTGCCAAGCTCTTAAACCTATTGAATTATATACTCTAACATTTCCTGAAGAAATAATATTATATGAAAATACAGGAATTCTTTTAAAAGCTAAAGCAAATAAACCATCTATAAAAATAACTCCTATTAAAGAACATAATAATATAAATGGAATTAATTTCTTATCTTTATCTCTAAAATACATATATACAAATAAACCAATACCAACTAAGCAAAATATTAATCTAATAACACTTGGTTTTCTTAAAATAAGTGCAGTTAATATAGGTACAAATGGAATTAATTTATTAAAATTAATTTTTTTCACACAAACCACCAACCTAAGTATAAAGTAATATCATAAAAAAAACAAGAAACAGATAGAAAAAAGACTTATATATAAATATAAGTCTTCTTAGTCAACTAATATACTATTAATTAGTTAAGTGCATCTTTTAATTTGCTTCCAGCTTTGAATGAAGCAACAGTTTTAGCAGGAATCTTAATAGCAGCTTTAGTTAAAGGATTAATACCTTCTCTAGCAGCTCTTTTTTTAGCTGAGAAAGTTCCGAATCCAACTAATGCTACTTTGCCTTCTTTTTTAAGACCAGTAGTGATTCCTTCTAGCATTGCATCTAAAGCACGAGCAGCGTCAGCTTTTGTAAGTCCTGCTTTAGCAGCAACAAATTCAACTAAATCTTGTTTTCCCATATTATTTACCTCCCAATAAATATATATTTCGTAAGGTCATCTTCCTTACATACTAAAAATAGCAAAAATACTAAATTTAATCAAGATAAATCAACACTTTTTTACTATTTTTCAGCATATTTACAACAAATTTTACTAAAATGTCTAATTAATTAATATATTTTGGTCCTCTACTTATTCTTCATCCTCAGAATTATCATCATCTTCTTCGTCTTCTTCTTCATCTTCATCATCTTCAGATTCATCATCAAAAATAGACTCTAACATTTCAAATTCATCATTATAATGATTATATAAATCTATAGATCTAGATGCCTTAACATTAAATTTTAATGTTGCAATTAATGCACGTACATCACTTTCCAATTTATCTTTTAATTCAGTACTTTGATATACTACAGCAGCATCTACAGTAGTTTCTGTTGTATTATTAACATAATAGAATTGTACAAAATAATTATTATATTTACTTTCAAATATTAAAGCATCCCTATCTTCAATCTTTTCATTTTTAAAAGTAACTTCTGAAAATCTTGTATCAGCTAAAATATTTAATTTCATAGCTTCAGCATCATATGTACCAACTTGACCTGTTCTATAAGATAAACTTAATACTACAGAATCATCATTATTAGATATTAATACTTTATCGTCAGATTTACCAACTTTCCAACCATTTTGAACATTAAATGAATATCCATCCATTTCAGTAGTTAAAAGTGCTACATTACCGGGTTGTTGGATGTTAGGAGCAACACCCATGGCTCCACCACCCTTATTTAAGAATATTGCAACACCGGTCATAACAACTATTGCAGCAATAGCTGCATATAAAACTTTTTTATTTATTTTTAAACCTTTTTTCTTTTTCTCTTCAACTTTAACAGTCGTCTCAACAACAGGAGTATTTAAAGAAGCAGGTATGCTTGGTATCGGAGTACCACTATCAGGAGCTTCTTCAACAACTGGACCTATTGATGTAGGAATTGGACTATCAGATAATTCAGGTTCCGTTGTAGGTTCTAACACTATATTTTGTGCAGGAGCTTCAGCTGGTGCAGCTGTTGGTTGAATTATAGTAGGTTCAATAACAGGCGCAGGAGCTTCTACTGGTGCAGCTTGAACAGTAGTTTCAGCTTGAGCAACAACTGGTTGTTCAACAACTGCTGGTGCAGCTTCTACTGGTGCAGGTTGTGCAACTTCGACTGGAGTTGCAGCAACTGGTGCTGCCTCTACAGGAGTTGCTTGTACTTCTACAGGCGTAGCTTCTACTGAAACTGGTTGAGGAGTTGCCTCAACTACAGTAGCAGGAACAGGTTCTTGAACAGCACCTGAATCAACTGTAGGTACCACTTCACTAACAGTAGCTGGTGTAGTTACCTCTGGTTGAGCAACAGCAACTTCAGCTTGTTGTACTGGTTGCTCAGCAGCTACCGGTGTAGCTTCCACAACTGTTGGAGTTGCTTGAACTGGCTCTACTTGAGCAGGTTGTTCAACAACTGCTGGCGCAGCTTCTACTGGTGCAGGTTGTGCTACCTCAACTGGAGTTGCAGCAACTGGTGTTGCCTCTACAGGAGCCGATTGTACTGGTGTTGCCTCAACAACCGTTGGAGTAACTGCTTCTACCGGAGCAGGAGCAGATTCTACAGCAACTGGATCAGAAACAACCTCAATTGGTTTAACAGCTTCCACAGGAGTAGATTCTACTGGTTGTTCAGCAACTGCTCCCTGACTATCAACTACAGGAACAGAATCAGCAGCTAAAACACTTTTTATATTTGTACCACAGATAGAGCAAACATCTACTCCATCTTGCATAGGATTTCCACATTTAGGACAATTACTCATATATAATTCTCCTCCTTATTATCATAATTATATAATAATTATAAACAAAATTCCATAATAAATTTAGGAACAAAAAATTGCAATAAGTCTACAAAAGCACTAAAAAGTATGTTATAATACTTTAAGAATAGAGGTGAATTCAATGAATAACAATGAAAAAGATTTAGAATCAACAAAAGAAACTACTACACAACCAGATAAAAAGACATTGAATTCTAATGAACCTACTCTTCCAAAATTAAATCAACCTATGAGTCCTAACGAAGAAAAATTAATGAATACTCAAGTATCATTAAAAATAATACCTGAGCAAAAAAAAGGTTTATATGATACTCTAATTCTTAGATTAGAAAAAATAATAAAAAGAAAGAATTCTTTTAAAAAAGAAAGTTCTAAAAAAATTACTAATATAGAACATAATACAAAAAAAGTAAGAAATCTAATTACTTTACCAATTAATAAAAATAATATTCATATTAATGTTAATTCTAAAACATTCTTCTTACAACAAAGAAACTTAACAATTATAGCATTAAATAATATTACAAATAATATTGATTGCCATAAAGTAAGAAAGCATTCTCGTAAAATAGATTTAAGTACTATTGGAAAAATACATGTTAATAATACAAATTATTCTAAATATAGAGATAAATTAAATGAATTTGCAACCAAGAAAATGTATAATCAATATGCACCTAAAGAAACTGTTAAATATAAAATATATAAATATAGTATTATTACATCTGCATTAGTATTTATAATTGCACTATTCTCAATAGTTAATTGGATAAGACAAGGTGTTTATTCTAAAGAAGTACTAAAAGAAATAACTAATGACCTAATAATAGAAGAAATAGATAGTAATACTTTATATAATATTGATGTACCAGAATCTGATTTTAAACTAACAAGTATCTATTGGAAATATGTTGAAACACCACTATACTCTGTTGATTTAAATGACTTAAGAAAAGAAAATAAAGATACAATTGGTTGGTTATTTGTTAATAACACAAATATTAATTACCCAGTAGTACAAACAACCAATAATGATTATTATCTATCACATTCGTTTGATAGAACCAAAAACTGGGCCGGTTGGGTATTTGCAGATTATCGTAACACATTTGATACTATTAACCAAAATACAGTAATATATGCACATGGAAGAAAAGATCAAATAATGTTTGGTTCATTATTTAAAGCATTGGATCCTAAATGGTATACAGATATAGATAATCAAATATTACAATTTTCAACATTTAAATATAATACAATGTGGCAAATATTTTCTGTATATACTATAGAAGCAGAATCATACTATATAACTACAGAATTTAGTAGTACAAATTCTTACGCAGCATTCTTAAATGAAATGAAAAATAGAAGTATTTATGATTTCGGTGTTACATTAAATGAAAATGATCGTATATTAACACTATCAACTTGTTATAATGATACTGGTACAAGGTTAGTACTACAAGCTAAATTAGTTAAATTACAAGAAAGATAAAAGGAACTATTAAATAGTTCCTTTTTAATTACGATAAACCAATTATTTTATCTCCCTCAATAGTAATATGTTCATAATTAGGTACCTTTGGTAATCCAGGCATTGTAATAATATTACCTAAATAAACTGTTATAAAACCAGCACCATTATATAATTTAATATCTTTAATAGTAACTTCAAAATCTTTAGGATAACCTAATGTTTTTGCATCATCACTAATACTATATTGTGTCTTAGCAACTACTATTGGTAATTTATCTAATTTATTATTCTTTATATCTTGTATCTTAGCTAAAGCTTTTTCAGAATAAATAATATTACCTGCTTTATAAATATCTTTAACTACTCTACTAATCTTATCTTCAATTGAATCAGATACTTTATATAATTCATGACGTTTATAATCTCTCTCAGTTAATTTAACTACTTTATCAGCTAAATCTAAAGCACCTTTACCACCATGTAAGAACGCAGTTGATAATGCAAATTCTAAACCTTCACCTTCAACAAATTCTCTTACAGTATCTATTTCTTTCTTAGTATCAGTTGCAAACTTATTTAAAGCAACAACTATATTAGAATGGAAATTCTTTAATATAATAATATGTGCTCTTAAGTTTTCTAAACCTTTTACTAAGTCATCTTCTCCATTATATTTTAAACCTCTAATAGTAGTAACTAATACTACACAATCAGGATAAATATTATTTTGACGACATTTAATATCAAAGAATTTTAAAGCACCTAAATCAGCACCAAAACCTGCTTCAGTAACAGTATAATCAGCTAACTTTCTTGCAGTATTAGTAGCAATAATACTATTGCATCCATGAGCTATATTAGCAAATGGACCACCATGTATAATAACTGGATTATGTTCTAATGTTTGAACTAAATTAGGTTTAATAGCTTCCTTTAATAAAACTAACATAGAACCAGTAACATTTAATTCTTTAGCAAATACTGGTTTATTATCTTTAGTATAACCAATTAAAATATTATCTAATCTCTTTCTTAAATCATCCATATCTTTTGCTAAACAAAATATAGCCATTATTTCACTAGCAGCAGTAATATCAAATTTTTCTTTTCTATTATAATCTTTAGAATTAATAGTAATATCTTTTAATGCACGATCATTAACATCTAAACATCTATTAAATACAATATTATTTTCATCTAAATTTAATGCATTACCTTGATAAATATGATTATCAATAGCAGCACATAATAAATTATTAGCAGAAGTTATAGCATGAAAATCACCTGTAAAATGAAGATTAATTTCTTCCATAGGTAATACTTGTGAATAACCTCCACCAGTAGCTCCACCTTTAATACCAAAAACAGGTCCTAAAGAAGGCTCTCTTAAGGCAGCCATTGCATTATATCCTCTCTTACATAATGCATCTAATAAACCTATACTAACAGTAGTCTTACCTTCTCCAAATGGAGTTGGACTAGTAGCAGTAACTAATATTAATTTACCAGGTTCACCATTTACCTTATCTACATTAATTTTTCCTTTATAGTCACCATAAAACTCTACAGCATCTTTAATACCAATCTTATTTGCAATACTAGATACCTTTTTCATTTTAGTTTTTTGTGCTATTTCAATATCTGTCAACATCTAAATCACCCACTAAACTTATTATAACAAAAAATAATAAAAATACATCCAAAATATCATTAAATGAGATATAATGAATATGGATGAGTGATACTATGAAAAAAATAAACATCAAACATTTATTAATTGTTATTACTATATTAATAATATTAATACTAGGTTTTGTTCTTTTAGTTACACTTTTTAATAAAAAAGAAGATAATAAGGAAGAAGAAAAACCTCCTAAAACATATAATATTAATATTACTATACCAACTATTACAAATGAATATATAAGCAAAATAATTAATACAGAATCAACTAATAAAACTAATGATTATAAAGATAATATTGATAAAGAAGAATATGAAGAAGATACTTCTTCATTAACAATTAATTATCAAATAAATAATCTAGATAATATATATTCAATATATAAAACAGAAGAATTAGTAGTAAATGAAAAACCAAATACTACTAAAGAATTTAAATATTATAATACTAATACACAAGAAGAAATAACATTAGATAAATTATATATTAATGAAGAAGAATTTTATAAAAAAATAGTATGGTATATGAATTGGTACATTAATAGAAAATCTAATACAATAAATTATACTAATAAAGATGCTATTAATAATAAAGATAATTACTATATTATATTTGCTAATAATAGAATAAATATTCAATTTAAAGAAAAAACATTATTAAATGAAGAAACAACAATACCATGTCCATATACAGCATTATCAACTTATCTAAATACAGAATTAATAAATTTAAATGCAGTAGTAATAGATAAAATAGAAAATAAAGATGATGAATATTATAAAACAAAAAAACTAGTTGCTTTTACATTTGATGATGGACCTAATCCTGATAATACAAATTTATTACTAGATGAATTAGAAAAAAGAAATTATAAAGTAACCTTCTTTGTAGTTGGTTATAAAGCTAATAATTTTAGAGATACTATAAAAAGAGAATATGATCTAGGACATACTATTGGTAATCATACATGGGCTCATAAATATTTACAACAATATAAAAATGATACTGCTGGAATGAAAGAATCAGTAACAAGTGTTAATGATTTATTAAAAGAAATAACTGGTCAAGATACAGTATTCTTTAGACCACCAGGTGGAATAAGAAATCAAACTATTTTAAACGCTATTGATATGCCATTTATATTATGGACTGTTGATACAAGAGATTGGGAAAAAAGAAATACTGAATTAGATGCAATTGCAGCTGTTGAAAGCACTAAAAATCAAGGAGATATAATTCTATTCCATGATGCACATGCTCCATCAATACCTGGTGCATTACAAGCAATGGATATATTAGCTTATGATAATTATGAATTTGTAAATCTTGAAACATTATGTAGATTACAAGGAAAAACATTAGAACAACATAAAACATATTCAGCAATAAGATAAAAAAAAGACTTTTTAAAAGTCTTTTTTATTTTAAATATTGAATTCTATAACCAGAATAATCTTTATGACAATCAGCACCACTTGTTAAGAATCTAGTACCAGATCCTTTACCATTCATAGTTTCCAATTTGCCATCCCAACTATCTATTATCAATAAATCTGTTTCTTTAATAGTACTCTCAGTAACACCCTTTTTTACACCAACTACAGTAACAAAGTGTCTTGATGTACCAGCTTTATTACCATTAACTTGAATAATAACAGGTCTACCCTTCTTAACTTCATTATAAGTAACAGCTAATACTTTTTCTTTACTATCAATATAAGTTTTAAATTTACCAGCATATAAATAATTCTTAGCATCAGGTGCTCTAGCAGAAGTATTTCCACTATATAAACTATATGCATGAATATAAGAGAACGCTAAACAATAACCACCATAAATAGAAGAATCATTATTTTGACCAATTTTATTTTTTGCAACAATCTTTAAATAATCATTAACACTTATAGCAGTTTGAACAACATCATAACCATTATAGTCTATAGTACCACCGTCATTACCATTACCTTGGTAATAATATTCACCATTTTCACCAGTAGTACCATCATTAACATTACTATTTCCATTGCCATTACTATCATGAGGATTTTGAATAACTTCTATCTTACATTTATTATCAACCCACATACCACCATCATTTTTACACTTAATAATTTTAGCAAATTCATCAGTTTTTGATTCAGCAGCATCTATTCTAGCTAAAAAATCTTCTTTATCTTCTCCTCTTAAATTAGTCATACCTAATATCTGATTTTTAACATCTTCAACAGCTACTTTAGAAGGATTATTTTCTAATGTACTAACAATTGATTCAGCAGGTTCATAATAATCTTCATAATATTTAACTTCACTTAAAGTAGCTCTTTCTATACATACCTTTAAATCATAAAAATTTTCATTTGTTAAATTAGTAAAGAAGAATGTAATCATTGTAGGTATTAAGAATACAATAATACCGGCAACTACCTTTCTAATAAAAGTCCAAATAAATTTACCTAATTCATCTTGGCTATTACCTTTAATAACATTAACTAAAGATATAATACTAGTTACTATAATAACTAAAGGTACTATAACAAATATTAATCTAACAACAATATTTAATAATAACATTGCTCTTAAACCACCAGATGTTCTACAAAAATCTCTTAACATAAAACCACTCTCTATTCTAAACTTGTAATGGATTATTATCTATCTCTATATTACACTTATTATTTAACATATACAACCCATCTAACTCTTTTAATATATTAAATAAATTTGGTTCCCTCTTATATTTTACTATAATTTGAAAACGATATACATCATTAATTTTAAAAACATTAGCAGTAGTAGGTCCTAATATAATAACATTATTACTTAATTTTTTCTCTAAATAATTTCTAACTTTATTAATTTCTTTACCAGCTAATTCATAATCTTTACTAGCTATTTTAATACTAGTTAAATAATAATATGGAGGATAATTCAATTTCTTTCTATTACCCATTTCATAATTATAAAAATCCATATAATTATTATTACATACACATTTTAAAGTATAATTATCAGGATCATAAGTTTGAATAATAACTTCACCTAATAAATCACTTCTACCAGCTCTACCAGCAACCTGACTTAATAAAGAATAAGTTCTTTCACCACTTCTAAAATCAGGAATATTTAAAGTAGCATCAGCATTAATAACACCTACTAATGTTACTAAAGGAAAATCCAAACCTTTACTAATCATCTGTGTACCAAGTAATATATCATACTCATGATTACCAAACTTCTTAATAATATCTTCATGAGCCCCTTTATTTCTAGTAGTATCAGCATCCATTCTAATAATTCTAGCATTAGGTAATAATTTATTTAATTCTAATTCTAATTTCTCCGTACCTAAACCATGTTCTCCTAAAGAATTTTCTTTACATTCAGGACATACATCACCTTTAATAACAGTATAACCACAATAATGACATCTCAAATTATTAGAAGTTTTATGATATGTTAAAGTAATATCACAATGTGGACACTTATATGTATATCCACAATTCTTACAACTAACAATAGTACTATAACCTCTTCTATTTAATAAAAGAATACTTTGTTCACCTTTTTCTAATCTAGTAGATAATTTAAATTTTAATGCATCACTAAATATAGCATTTCTCTTCTTTATTTCATTTCTCATATCTACAACAGATATTTTAGGTAACTTAGCATTACCAACTCTATTAGGCATTTCTATATAATTATAAACACCCTTTAAAGCTCTAGCCATACTTTCTAATGAAGGAGTAGCACTACCTAATACTAAAGGAATATTATTTATTCTACATCTATACTCAGCCATATCTATCGCACTATACCTAGGATTACTATCTTGTTTATAAGTATCACTATGTTCTTCATCTATTATAACTATACCTAAATTCTTAATAGGCATAAAAACAGCACTTCTAGTACCAACTACTATATGAACTTCATCTCTTAATATCTTTAAATATTCATCATATCTTTCTCCTTCAGAAAGACCACTATGAAATATAGCTACATCATTACCAAATCTATCATAGAATTTATTAACTACTTGAGCAGTTAAACTAATTTCAGGAACTAACATAATAGCACATCTATTATTTTTAACAACACTCTTAATAAGATTTATATATACTTCTGTCTTACCACTACCAGTAACACCATGTAATAAATGAACTTTAAATTCATTTAAATTTATCTTATTAATAGCATTCTTTTGATCATCATTTAAATTAATACTATTCTCTATTATATTATTTTTATTAATTCTATATATTTGTTCTTTACTTATTTTAATTAAATCTTCTTTAACTAATTCATTAACACATGCATTATCAAAATTATTTTTTAATACTTTACCTTCTCTTAATTGATTTAATATATCAGCATGTCTTTTTCTTCTTGGATATTTTTCTATATACTCATCTATATCTTTAATATCTTTATTTAATTCAACATATACTAAATATTTAGAATAATTACTCTTTTGTTCTTTAACTTTCATACTGCTAGGTAACATAGTTTGATAAGCAACTATTTTAGTACATAAAGTTCTTTCTTGTAAGTATTTACCTAAATCCATTAATTCATCATTTAAAACAAAATTAGGATCTACAATAGAATCTATACTTTTTAATTCATAACTATCTTCATATATATCTTTAATATTAATAACAAAACCATATATTTTTTTATTTACAAAAGGTACAATTACTTTCATACCTACTTTAATAATATCTTTCAAATCATTAGGAATAAGATATGTAAAACTTTTATCTACACTTTTAGCATTATATTCAATTAAAACATCAGCATACATATTATCCCTCCTAATAAAAATATTTTAACATAAAAAAGTAAGTATTACTTACCTTCAATTGTTTCTTCTTTAAATAATTTATCTTTCTTATATACTTTAACAAATACTTTTTTACTACTAATAGTAACTTTTTCTAATAGTTTACTATCTTCCATCCATATTAATAAAGTAACTATTACATTACCATTTTCTATTTTAAACTCATCTAATTTATAAATATTTCTATTTCTTAAATCATAATCATTATCTATATCATAATCATAAAACATAATTTCATAATTATCTAACTTCATTATAAAAACACTATCATCACCAACAAGATCATTAATTAAAAGATTATTAAATTTAATTTTTTCTAATATTGTCTTCATAAAACCACCTGCCCATATTATAACACAATAAAAGAGACTTTAAAGTCTCTTTTATCTAGGCATCATAGTGCCATATCACACTTTTCCCCTATATCAAATAGAATTAGTCTATTAAAGATTCTAATCCTAGTGATATCATATCATCTAGAGAAGTTTGTCTTTCTTCTGAACTTACTACTTTATCAGTAAATTTAGAATCAACAGCTGTTACTATTACAGCAGCTTGTCTTTCAAATTTGTATGCTAAATGAAGTAATGCAAATCCTTCCATCTCTTCACCAAGTACTTTTAAATCTTTTGGAACTCTAGCAATTTGTTCATCATCATTACCATAAGGGCCAAAGATATCACTTGTAATAAGAGTACCTTCATGAATTTTTAAATTCATTTCATGAGCTTTCTTTTCAATAGTTTTTAATAATTCAGCTGAAGGATATTCTAAGCTATTAGTACTGCCATCATATTGGAATCCCCAATTTGATTCAGTGAATATCTTATCAGCAACTATTATTTCTGGAATATTTACTTCTTTACTGCATACGCCACATGTACCTATTCTAATAACTTTTTGTACATTATAATAATAGAATAACTCAAATGCATAAATACTAACTGATGGCATACCCATACCATGACCCATTACTGTTATTTTTTTACCTTTGTATTCTCCAGTAAATCCTAACATATTTCTAACATCAGTAACTTGTTTGACATTTTTTAAAAAATGATCAGCAATATACTTAGCTCTTAATGGATCACCAGGGAACAAAACGTATTCGGCAATGTCACCATGTTTAGCATTAATATGTATTGGTTCTTTTTGTGGTCTCATATCTTACTCTCCTCTATGATTACATTATACACCATTTATACATGTATTGTGTCAAATAAAAAAGAACTGTTTTACAGTTCTTTGTAAATATATTTACTTTTTAATTCTTAAAGTTCCCCACCAATTAGGTAATTGTTTATATAATTTAGTAATTTTAATAGGAGCAACATCAGTTAGTATTTCAATATCATTACCATCAGAAGATAATTCTAATAAATAAGGTAAACACTTCTTACAAGGTTTAATAACTTCTTCCAATTCATTAACTATTACTATTTTATCTATTTCTTTTTCACCATGATTAATCATATTTGTAACAGCACTTCTCTCAGCACAACTATTTAAATTAGAAAAAGTATCTATATTAATACCAGTATAAATATTACCAGAAACAGTTCTAATAACACATGCATTAGTACCCATAGTAATAAAAGGAGATAATTCTTTAGAATTCAAAGCTTCTTTAGCTTTATAATATAAATCTAACCATATTTCTTCCATATTAAATCCTCCATGTTAAGTATAATAACATAAAAGAATACATATTAAAAGAGAATAATACTATTCTCTTAATATCCTTGAGCTCTTAATTTAGCTTTATATATTAAATTAGATAAAACACCTAAAGCATTATAATCTAATTTACCATCGTCTGTATATAGTGTAATAAAGAATACTTGATTACTTCCTGCATTTGTAAAAGCAGCAAGTCCATTACCAAATTCATCATCATATATTTCTAATACAAAGAATGTTAAACTACCAATCTTTTGCTCTTTTATACTTTTAACTTCATAACCTTGAGATTCATAATTACTCTTTATATTTTCTTTACTCTTAACTACTTGATTATATGAACCTTTTTCTAAGTTAATAGCTCCACCCCAATTACCATTTTTAGAAGTAATATATAATATCTTTCTATTTTCTTTTTCATACTCAGCAGCATTATAATCTAAAGGAATTTCAAAAACATAATTTTCAAAAGGAACCTCTTTATAATTTTGTGGCTGTGGTTCAGGTTCAGGTTCTGGTTCAGGTTGTGGTGTTGGTTCCGGTTCAGGTTGTGGGGTTGGCTCTGGTTCTGGTTGTGGTGTTGGTGTTGGTTGTGGATTCGGATCAGTTTCTATAGGAGGATTAGTAATTGTAGGAGTCTTTAATTCAAATGTATCATCAGTATCAACAGGATCTCCACTACCTCCAAATATTTTATTACCAAAAATAACAAATATTAAAGCAACTACTAATAAGCCTATTAAAATAACAATAACAATTTTCTTGTCACCTAATTCTTTTAAATTAAACTTACCACCACTATTTTTATTATTTCCGTTATTTGGTCCACCCATATTACCAATAAACATATTATTACCCATATTATTATTGTAATTATCTTGAGGTGAATTAAGTGTACCAGTATTTTCTACCATACTTTTCAAAGAAGCACCAGGATAGAAATTATTAGAACCATTATATCCAGTAAATCCCTGATTATTAACTGGGTTACCACAATTCTTACAAACTATTTCATCTCTACCAAGAATTGCTCCACATTTATCACATTGATTCATTAATAACTCTCCTCCTTTACTCTAATTAGATTTGCATTAGTAATATATACTACTCTACTATTATAATCTTCACCTTCATCAGTTATTATATAAAATGAAGCACGAAAATTTTTAATTGATTCAAAATCTTTCCTAGGAATCTTCAAATAAAATTGTTTCATTGAATTATTTCTTATATATATTTCAAAATTGTTCTCATAATTATAAACTTCTTCATTTATCAACAATTTTTTTAATTGTAGATAATGATTATGATTAAAATTATTACCTTTTAATATAAAATATAAATAATAAAACTCTTTATCTTGTAATAACTTATAATAATAAATAATCAAATTATCTTTATTAGCAACAGTAATAAGACCTTTTTTTCTATTATCTATCTTTTCATAAGTAAATGATTCTGCTGTTCCAAAGAAATCTTCTCCTTTAGTCTTATCTTCAGAAAAATCAATATGAAAAAACATTGATATCTTAGTAAAACGAGTCATTTCTAATTCAGCCATAGTCTGTTTCTTTATAAAGAAACTAGTAGTAACCTCTTCACTAGGTTCTCTAATACTTGCCTTAAAACTAGTATCAATTGAATAGCCATCAATTAAAACATCATTTACTTTAATATCAGCATAACTTAATCTATCTGAAGACGTAAATAATACAGTTACTGTATATCCATTATTTGCTCTTTCAACACTTTCTATATAGATGACTAAACCTCTATTATCAAATATTTTTTTATGTTCAAAATCTACTGGTAATAAAGCATTATTACCTACAATAACATTTCCTTTTGAATCAGTTTTTTCTTCAATATAAACTTCATCTTTTTTAAAAAAAGCTTTTACTTTTTGAGGATTCTGAATATATAAATATAGGCCAAAACAAAAAGCACTTACTAGTATAGAAAATACTATTATAAGTCCGACATAACTAACTCTCTTTTTTTCTACACGAACAACACCATTAGCCATAGCACTACATCCTTTATTCTCATAATCATTATAACATAAAAACATATAGCAATAAAAGAAAAAGATAGGCAACGCCTATCAATAAAAGTCTATTCTTAAATTTTTATTATGATCAGATAATAAAACATTTATAAAATCAACTAATTTTATTTCTAAATGAAAATCTTTTTGAATATTAGTTTCACTATATGAATCAAATACTAATAATTTTTTACATCTATCAAAATAATACATACCATCCATAACAGATTCTTTAATATATCTAATTTTACTTCTATTTATATTAGCTAAACTTAAATTAGTATTCTTTTCATAATTTAACAGTTCTCTATATTCTTTAATATTAGCAACTACACTTTCTAACTCTCTACAAGCATCGCCTAATACTTTACTATTTTCATACATTTCTCTTTTAGTCTTTAAATCATTACTTAAACAATCATTAATCTTACTATTTAAACTAACCATCTTTTTATTATAATCAGATAATTTACTAATTATATCTTTATACTCTTTAGTTTCATAATCTATAATAGATGGTTTTAATTTATCTAAATCTAATTTTTCATAATCAAAATAACTATCTAAGAACTTTTCATCATAAACATAATAAATATAGAAATTAGCAATAGCAAATACTCCTAATAATTCATCTTTATTAATATCTGCATCAAATAATCTTCTACATTCATCTAATGAATAATTAGCCATATATGCATGTGCAATACTTCTTAAATATTCTAAAGTATCTAATAATCTACTCTTATTCTTTCTTGAACTACTATCATTACATACATATATATTCTTTAAATAATCATTTAAAGCATCATAATACTCTTCATTAAATAACTTTTCTACTTTAGATCTATCATTCTTATCTAATACAACATTTAATTTATTAATTGATAAATTATATCCTTCTTTAGATAATAAACTATTAATAGTTTTTAATTTTCTAAAATCATATTTTTTAATATCAGAAAGAATATTTTTAAGATACATAACATCCTTATAACTAATAAGACCTTTATTATCTTTCTTTACACTATATTCATATAATTTAATACTTTTAATATATTTTTTACAATCTTTAATATTATTATCTTTAGGTAATTCAATTACTCTAAGTATATACTCTCTACTATCATCAGATAAATTAGCATTTAAATATAAAGAATTAACTATAAAATTAGCAAAATCTACTAACCATAAAGAATCAACTACTAAACCATTATCAAATCTAACTGTATTATTAGTATTTACAACATAAGAACCAGTTAATAAAGCATTCTTAATATAACTAATTAATTGTTCCTCTTTCTTTATAGTAGGAACTTGACTAGTTATAGTTTTCATTCCTTTTAATCTTTTTATATAATACTTTAATTCATCTTTATCTAGTTTATTAAATTCTTTAGTAGTAAGTTTATCATTATTATTCATTACCTTCAATGAAGTATATAAAAGATCTAGAGAAACACAATCAAAATCAGATTCAAACTTCATTGAATTAACTTTTTTATTAGAAATCTTATTAACATAATTAATTAATAGTTCATTAGATTTAGCCATTAATACAAAAGTATTTAATTTAGGTACATTTTCTAATACTAAGTTTCCCCTTTTCATATTCTTCACCTATTATAAATTATATCATAACAAGAATTAATTATAAAGAAAAAAGAAACTGATTAACAGTTTCTTAATAGAACTACAAATTATTTTTTAATTTATATTCTTCTATCCAACTAGGTAGCATATCCTGTAAGGGCTTAAAGCCATTAACATCATCTTTAAATGTATCTTCTCCTGTACGATAGTTAAAATTTTTAATTGATAATTTTAATCTTTTATTATCTTCATCAATAGCTATTACTTTAGAATAAATCTCCTCATCAACATTTACATAATCAAATACATTCTTAACAAAATTATCTGATATTTCAGATATATGTATTAAACCTGTATAACTATTATCAACAAGGACAAATATCCCATAATTTTCTACACCGGTGACCTTACCCTTAACAATGCCTCCTACCTCTATATTTGGCATTATTCCACCTCTCGTAATGTATTATATCATAATTATTCATTTACACCAAATAATAATTTAGATATAATATTAAAGGTGATTTTTATGGAAAAGGACATAGAAAATAAAATTAAAACTGTTCTAGAAGACATTAGACCATATTTAAATATGGATGGTGGCGATGTAGAATTTATAAAATATAAAGATAAAATAGTATACGTTAAATTAACAGGTGCTTGTGCTGCTTGTCTCTTTTCTGATGAAACAATAAAAAATGGTTTATACGAAACCTTAAAACAAGAAATACCAGAAATTGAAGGAGTTATTAATACAGAAATATAACTCTTTTTTTATGCAAAAAAATAATCTGTTACCAGATTATTTATTGTCTATTATCATTAATTGCAGATACTAACATAGGTTGTTGATATCCTTGCGGATATGCATTAACAACAGGAATTTGTTGAGTATATGACATTGGCTGTGCATATTGTGGTTGTTGTTGCATTGGTTGAGCATATTGTGGCTGTTGATATTGTTGTGTAGGAATAGATTGAACAGCCTGTTGCATTACAGGTTGCATTTGTTGAACTGTTTGTTGAACAACTTGTTTAGTAACTCCCTCATTTTGTACCTTTTCATATATTGAATAAACCAAAGTTCTAATACTTTCATTAAATTTTTCTTGAGCTTCTGCAATAATAGCATCAAGATTAACAACAGGTTGCATTTGTTGATTATATGCATAAACTCCATTATCCATAGGAGCCATTGTTCCATAACCAGCTGTAACACCCATAGTACTCATCTGTGTATTTATATTAGGATCCATAGTTCCATATTGTTGTTGTCTAACCATTTGACTAGCATCAACTACTCCACCTTGCATTGGTTGTGCATATTGAGGTTGAGCAGGTTGCATTGGTTGTGCATATTGTGGTTGTTGATATTGTTGAACTGGAACTGATTGAACAGCAGCAGCAACTTGATCAGTAGCAACCACTTGAGCAGGTCTTGCAGCAGTTAAATGTGTATCTTCTGGTAAAGCAGCTTGAACAGTTTGTGGAGATGCAACAGGATTTACCTGTGCAGCCATATCAGCAATACCAGGACTTATTTCATTTTCTTCTGTTGGTTTAACCCCACCATTTGGGAATATAGAAGCAGCAGGAACATTTGCTCCGCCAGGAGTAATAGCTGCCATAGCATCCTCAGAAGGAGCACTATTTGCTTCAGTTGGAGAAGCAATCTTATCAGCTGCATTATAATTATCAGTCATTTGCTTAGCAGCAGATGAAGATACTGAAATATCTCTTGAATAAACATTATCAATTTTAGCAGTTTGCATAGTAGCTAAATATTGATAAGAACCAACATTGCCAGAAATAATAGCTCTCATTATTGTTTTAATAGCAGACCATTCTTCATCTTCTTCTACTTTTACAAGGGTATGGTCACGAATTTCACTCACATGCAAAACAGTGAGTCCATGCGGATCCACAGCGTTTTCAGTTGTAATAATATATCTTTTGCCTGTATCAGGAATCATAAAAATTGAAACTATATTAGAGTTCAATTTTTCGCCAGATTCCTTCAAGAGTGAAATCTTTTCTGGCACACGCAATCCCTTCCTATTCTATATAATTATAACAAACCCCCACTGCATTTTCAATATGACATTACTTACATTTTTTCAGTTCAAACCATCTACACCCATAAGCGCAGTTATTCTTAATATAGTCATTAACATGAGCAATATCATTAAATTTTTTACAATTTTTATTTTTACTATCATAAAAACCTTTTAATCTTACTTTTCCATAAGCCCAATCACCAACTATATAATCATAATTATCAAAATAATCAGTAATTTTTTCTTTTAAAACATCCTTATCGATAGCATCTCTTTCATTAACAATTACTTCGTATTGTATTTCATTAATTGTAATCTTTTCCATTAGAATCCCCCACAATACATTATAAATAAATATTATCACAAAATAGTAAATAAAACTAGTACAAAAGGACTATTAAAATAGTCCTAAATTTAATTTATCATTAACAAAATATACAATTATTGCTAATATAGCAATTACTATTATTAACACTAATATTTTAATTAAAATACCACTCTTAGATTTAATATCAGCAAAATCTTCAAAATCTTCTGTCTTAAACATATCTTTATCAGTAAATGACATATCTTTTGTATCTAACTCAGTCGTATCTAATTCCGTTGTATCCAACTCTGCTGTATCTAATTCAACAGTATCTATCTCTTCAGTTTCTTCCTCTTCTTCATCATCAGATTCTTCTTCATTACTTATAATATCTGTTCTTGTAAATTCATCAGTTTCTTCAAATAATTCCTTAGGAATATCTTTAGTCTCAAGTATTTTTGTGTTTGCTTTACTCTTTTCAAGATCTTCTTCTTCCATTTCGAGTGCACCAATTTCTTTGGTATCATCAGCATCTCCACGTAAATCACTTAATATATCTAAAGCTAAATCCGTATCTTCTTCTGTTTCTTCTGAAGTTTCAACTTCATCAATTAATTCTTTTAATTTATCTTCTTTAGCTTTTTTCTTTTCTTCTTCTTTTAATTCTTCTAAAGAATCTTCTTCCTCTTCCTCATCATCATGACCATCGATATCTAAATTCTTTAAAATATCATATTGAGTATTACGAAGTTTCATCTTTCTTTCTTCTTCATAATTTATTTCTTTTTGTTCTTTAGCTTTCTTTAAAATAACATTAATATCATATTCCCTAGTCTCATCAAGTTTAATTTCTGGCAAATCAATTTGAGTAGCATCACCAATACTTTTACTCTTTGGTTCCTCTTTATATTTTTTATCAAGCATATCTTTTATTTTATCAATGTCAATTTCACTATTTGCAGTACCAATAACAGAATAATTATTATTAGAATCATAGTTTTCAATTTCTAAATTTCCAACTTCTTTATATAATTCCTTATTTTTATTAGATCTACTTATTAGAACTCTATCTTCATTTTCACTATTTTGTTCATCACTATTGTAATATTTACTCATTCTTGATTGCATAGCGACACATCCTATCTTTCATTTATAATGATATCATATTTAATAATATTTTTATAGTTTTTTATATTTATTTATATTATAATGAATACGGAGGGATGAATATGAAAAAACTATGTGTAGACGAAACTAAATGCATAGGATGTGGCGCATGCGTAGCAGTTGATGGAGAACATTTTGATTTTAATGATTCTGGTTTATCACATGCAAAATCTCAAGATAGTTTATTTGACGCAGAAGGTAAAGTTGCTACACCTATCCAAGAAGCTATCGATTCTTGCCCAGTAGGAGCAATTGAAGTTAAAGAAGTTGCTGAAGAAGAATCAGGAGCTACTGCTTAATTAAAAACAAAAAAATAAGACAATGTCTTATTTTTTTAATGCATATAATTCTTTAACTTCTTTTAAAGATAATTCTCTATATTCACCATATCTTAAATCATCTACATTTAAATTACCATATCTAATTCTTTTTAACTTTATAACAGGATGACCTATACTTTCAAATATTCTTTTAACTATATGGTTTCTACCTTCAACTATAGATAATTCAACTATTTGTTTATTCTTATTAAGGTTCTTTTTCTTAACTTTAACTCTAGTAGGTACTACTTTAATACCATCAATAACAATACCATCTTTTAATTTATATATCTCATCTACATTTAAAATACCATCTATTGTAGCTTTATATGTTTTCTCTACATTATTAGAAGGATGAGCAAGAATATTA
The DNA here is from genome assembly GCA_017541445.1 of Bacilli bacterium. The sequence goes on along the minus strand of JAFXZC010000010.1, from coordinate 31,243 downwards.
GTTAATTCACCATCATTAGTTAATATTAATAAACCAGTAGTATCAAAATCTAATCTACCAACAGGATATACTCTAATATCCCCTTCTATTAGATCTGTAACTACTTTTCTACCCTTTTCATCACTTAAACTACAAATATATCCACAAGGTTTATTTAATAAATAATAAACCTTTTTTTCTACTTTATTTAATACCTTATTATCTATTTTAATAACATCATCATCATTAACTTTAATACCTAATTCCTTAACTATTTCATCATTAACAGATACTTTACCAGCTAATATTAATTCTTCAGCTTTTCTTCTAGAAGTATAACCGCTATTAGCAATAACTTTTTGTAATCTTTCCATCTAATCACCCACAAACTCTCAATATTATAAAAGATAAAATAATAAAAGCAAGTTTAATTATCTATAAAACACAAAATAACAAACAATACATGCAATTATTACTATAATAGTAGCTAATATTAATATCAAAGTACTAAAATTGAAATGTCTAACATTTTCATTTAACAATTCACTCTCATCACCAGGTAACTGAACTATATCTTTTTTACCATAAGTTAAAGTATTTAAAGCTATAAATACAAGCATAACTATTGCAAATATTTTTAATCCCCAATGAACTTTTTCTACAATAAATTCCTTATTTAATAATACTAAAACAATTGAAGCTATAATAAATATTATAGTAATACCTAAATTTACCCATACAGAAGCTTCTTTTTTATCAAATCTATAACCACAACTAACACAACTATTTGCATTAATATCATTTCTTTTGGCACATCTAGGACATGATTTTAATGTAGCTTTAAATGCAGTACCACATTTCTTACATTTTTCTGCATGTTTAACATTTTCATAACCACATTTCTTACATTTAATAGTTTCATATTCTTTCTTCATATTCATCACTATTCTAAGTATAACAAAAAAAAGGTCTTACAAAAAGACCTTTATTTTTCTACCTCATTAAAAATATCATACCACTTAGATATTTCATTATGAAATTCAAAACCAACAAGATTTCTCTTTAGATTACTCTTCTCTCCAATCATTCTATCTATAGTAGTTGTATAATCAATAATATCTAAATCTACAATAATACCATTATTACCATCTTTAACTTGTTCATAAGAACTTTCAAAATTAGTTACTACTACTGGAACACCTAATATCTTAGCTTCAGTAATTGAATTACACCAACTTTCATCATCACTTAATTGAACTAAATAATCAGCATTTTTAACATATGGATAAGGATTTTCTTGATAACCAACAAATTCAACTTCTTCATATTGTTCAAACCAACTTCTAATTTCAGCTTCTTTAGCTCTTCCTTTACCAACAATAATTAATTTAAATGGTATTTCATTTGCTTTTAAAGATTTAACTAAATTTAATAAACGTTCAAAACCTTTACCATTTGATAATCTACTAACAACAGCAAGTTTTAATATATCTTCACCAACACCATCAAATGGATTGCCTTCCTCACCAAGTTTCTTAATACTTTCATCCATAAAATTATGAATTACTTCTCCTTCTTTACTTATTTCTAAGTGTTTCTTAACTGCTTCACTTACACAAATAAATTTAGAACAATCATTAACAAAATCAACATTATCTAATAAACAATCAGGTAATATTCTTGGCATACTATGAATCCATGCAATATACTCTTTAGCATGAATAATACTCTTTAATTTATAATAATCAAAATATAAATAACACCAAATACATATATCGCATTCTATATTCATTCCAGCTTTTAATTCATATACTTTAGCATATCTTTCTAAAATATTAACAATATTAGGATCTAATTTAGAACTATCAGAATAAACAACTTCTATTTCATAATCCTTATAAATATATTTACTTAATAATTCTATACACTTTTCTATACCACCACTAAGTAAAAACTTGTTATAAAAAACAATCTTCATCAAATCACCTACCTCCATTATACTACATTTCAAAATATATTGAAATTTGCTTTTTTTTTATACCTGTTATATAATTATTATGTCAGAAAGAGAGGAAATAAGTTATAAGACATGAAAATTAGTGTAATATTACCTGCACTAAACGAAGAAAAAAATATAGCTAAGGTTTTAAAGAACATTAAAGAAAATAACAATGTTGATGAAATAATCGTAGTTGATAATAATTCTACTGACAATACTGGCAATATTGCTAGAGAAATGGGTGCAAAAGTTATCCTTTGTAAAAAAAGAGGAAAAGGATATGCAATGGAAGCAGGTCTAGAAGTTGCTCAAGGTGACATAGTAGCCTTCGTCGATGCCGACATATGCAATTATAAGAAAGGATTCATTAATTTATTAACAGACCCTATCGTTAATAAAAAAGCAGATTTTGTTAAATCAACTTTTGAACGTGAAGGTGGTCGTGTTACTGAATTAGTTGCAAAACCTTTAATAGACATAACTTTCCCTAAACTATCCAAATTTGACCAACCATTAAGTGGTATTATAGCAGGTAAAAAAAGACTACTTAAGAAGATCACATTTGAAAAAGACTATGGTGTTGATATTGGTATATTAATTGATATGTATTTAAACAAAGCTAAAATTAAACAAGTTAATATCGGACATATTACAAATGACTCTCAGGATTGGAAAAGTCTAATTGGTATGTCTAAACAAGTTTCTGGCGCAATATTAAGACGTGCTAACATTAGTAGAAAACTAAAAATTAGTAGCATGGAAAAAAATGGAAGATTAAACCATGTATTATAAAAAGTAGGAATTTCACCTACTTTTTTCAATTTGTGATAAAATACTAATATGAAGGAAGTGATTTGTATATGAAAAAAACAATTTTAACCGGTCTAAGACCAACAGGCAACCTACATTTAGGACATTACTTTGGAGCTGGTCAAAATTGGGTAGCTCTACAAGATGATTATGATTTCTATCTTGAAATAGCTGATGTACAAGCTTTAACTGATAACTTCAATAATCCAGAAAAAGTAAGAAAAAATATAAATGAAATAACAATGGACTTATTAAGTATAGGTATAGATCCAGAAAAAGTTAATCTATTTATTCAATCAAAAATACCAGAAATAGCTGAATTAACTGTTTACTACTCTAACCTAGTTACTGTATCAAGATTACAAAGAAATCCAACTGTTAAATCTGAAATATCTCAAAAGAAAGAACTATTTGGTAATGATGGAGAATCTATAACATATGGTTTCTTAGGTTATCCTGTATCACAAGCAGCAGATATAACTTGTTTTGATGGAGACCTAGTACCAGTTGGTGATGATCAATTGCCTTTACTAGAACAATGTCGTGAAATAGTTAGAAAGTTTAATTCTATCTATGGAAATACTCTAAAAGAACCAGAACAATATCTAAGTAAAAATACACGTATAAAAGGTCTAGATGGTAATGATAAAATGGGTAAATCATTAGGTAATGCAATATATTTAGTAGATGATGAAGATACTATAAACAAAAAGATAATGGCTGCTATTACAGATCCAAATAAAATAAAAAAAGATGATCCAGCTAATCCAGATATTTGTATGGTTTACTATTATCATAAATTAGTAAATAATAGCGAAAATCTAAATACTATTTGTTCAGAATGTAAAAAAGGTTCACGTGGATGTGTTCAATGTAAAAAAGAATTAATTGAAAAAATGAATGAATTCTTAAAACCAATTAAAGAAAAAAGAAAATATTATGAAGAACATCCAGAACTAGTAAAAGAGATACTAGATAAAGGAACTAAAAATGCTCAAGCTAAAGCAAAAGAACAAATGAAAAAAGTTAAAGAAGCTATGAAAATAGACTATTAAAAAAACAACTTATAAAAGTTGTTTTTTTATATCTTTTTAAACTGATTAAAATACTTATTAATTTTATGACAAGAATATATAATCATATCGTCTATCATAAAAACTATTCTATCCATCACGCTAACAGCACTACTACTTATATTATTATGATTATAATCATATATAGTATTACTATTAAATAATTCCAACTCACTAATATCAATATTATTATCTAATAATATTCTTAAATTAGAAACATTTCTAAGACCTAAATTATTTAATCTATAAACGTAGTTATCTTTATTTAATTTAATCTTTTTCTCAATACCATCATATATTAAAGTAATATATTCTAATTCATTAGAGCAATTAACATATTTATATATATTTAATTCCTCAATATTAACTTTATTATTAAAACTAATATCTATATATTTCTTCTTATCTTTAATACTTGTATAACCTTTATCTATAATTGGATAAGAACTATAACCTTTCATAATATTAGAACTATCAAATAACATAAAATCTTTTAAATACTTACTATTACCAGAACTACATTTAACTTTAGCATTATATATTAAATTATCAGTTCTACGTAAGAAAAATACTTGATCAGAATTTATAACTGAATAAGCTTCATCTATCATTTGCTGTGTTTTATGTTTCATAATAGCTTTAAATAAATTATTAAATATTAATAACTTATTACTAGTAACATCACTAGTATTAAAACTTATTCTATTACTCCATTTATAATAAGGATTTTGTAATTCATATAAAGCATTATCTTCCCTATTAAACTTACTATTACCCAAATTACCACTTTTAAAATCTTTTACACCCTTAAAAGTAGTTGGATAAGCAAATGCCTTTAATACAATAGGTCTATAATTAGTTTTATTTAAAACATGTCCCATAGCAGTTTCAAATCCCAAAGATAAAGCCCTATGATCACAATGAGAATCATAATCTACACATATAATATAATCAGCTTTATCTTCTAATATTAATTCTTCTATATCAGCAATAAAATTCTTTTTATTAATTAAACAATGTTTATGATGTTTAATATAATGATATTCTTTTCCTTCAGGCATATAAGTATACTTTATACCATTATGAGATATAAAATTACCTTTAGACATATATAAATGATTATCATCACATTGATCTTGATCAGGATAACCTAAAAAAGTAATATTAGTTTTACCTATACCTAATATTTTTAAACTATCAATAGCTTCCCTAATCCTATATTTACCTTCAATATAATAGTCACCATTAGTAGAAAAAACTACTCTAATATGACAATTAATCTTTTTAAGTTCAAGAAGTAATCCCCCTACGAGATTTATTTCATCATCTTCATGTGGACAAAATATTAAAATACTTTTATCCTTAAATATTTTACAATCCATAACAAAAATTATTACACTCCATATTTTTTTCTATAAATGATAAAATAAGCTATCATAGAAATAATTAAAATAAATAATAAATACCTATTATTATCTTAATATTCCTATGTTCTCCATAAGACTCACCTCTCAATAAGTACCCTCTAATTTTATACCATATTTTAAAAAAAGTAAATATGATATATAATATACTTTAACGGAGGGAATATATGTTAACAAAAGATATATTACAAACAAATAATAGCATAGCCGATAGTTTTATAAAGAAATATAAATATCCCTATGAAGTATTACCAAATATAAAAGAATATATAATAGAATTAGGTAATACACTAAATGAAGACTATATAAAGAAAGAAGATAATATTTGGATACATAAAACAGCCAAGATAGGTCCGTCAGTAGAAATACATGGACCATGTATAATAGATGAAGAAGCAGAGATAAGACACAATGCATTTATTAGAGGATCAGCTATTATAGGAAAAAAAGCTGTATTTGGTAATTCATGTGAAATAAAGAATGCAATTCTATATGATGAAACACAAGTACCACATTTCAGTTATGTAGGTGATTCCATAATAGGATATAAATCCCATTTAGGAGCTAGTGCAATTACATCTAATCTAAAATCTAATAAAACAAATATTATTATCAAAGAAGATAATAAAACATATGATACTAAATTAAGAAAAATTGGAGCTATAATTGGCGATAATGTTGAGGTAGGATGCGGTTCCATATTAAATCCAGGAACTATTATTTACTCAAATTCACAAATCTATCCTCTTACTAGTGTTAGAGGTGTTATAAAAGCAAATAAAATAGTTAAAACAATGGATAATATCATAGACAAGGAAGAAAGATAATGACAAAAATATTTGGCACAGATGGTGCTAGAGGACTAGTAACTCAAGAACTAGATTCTGAATTAGCTTTAAAAATTGGTGCTGCTACAGCAAGAATACTAAAAAAGAAAAGAAAGAAATTAACATTCTTAGTAGGAACAGATACAAGAGTGTCTAAAGATTTATTAACATCAGCACTTACTGCTGGTGTATTAGGAGAAAACGCTAATATAGTTGATTTAGGAGTAATACCTACTCCAGCTATTAGTTATTTAATAACTAAATATAAAGCAGATGGTGGTTTCGTAATATCAGCTTCTCATAATCCAAAGGAATACAATGGTATTAAAGTATTTAATAATAAAGGCTTTAAATTAGCTGATGAAATAGAAGATCAAATAGAAGATATAATACTAAATGATTTTGAAACAACAAAAGATAATAATTTAGTTGGAACATATAGAAAAGAAACTAATGCATATAATGATTATGTAGATTATTTAGTAAGTACAATAGATACTAAATTAGATGGATTACATATTGGTATAGATACAGCAAATGGTGCTGCATCAGTAACAGCTCCCCTACTATTTGAAAAACTAAATGCAAAAGTAGAATTTATCAACAATACTCCAGACGGTTATAATATTAATGATAAATGCGGTTCTACACATTTAGAACAATTACAAAAATTTGTAGTTGAAAAAAAACTAGATTGTGGAATAGCATATGATGGAGATGCTGATAGATGTCTATTTATTGATAACAAAGGAAATGTTATAGATGGAGATTACACATTAGCTATATATGGATTATATTTAAAGAAAAAGAAAAAATTAAAGAATAATACTATAGTTGGAACAATAATGTCTAATTTAGGTTTTATTAAATTCTGTGAAGCTAATAATATTAATTTTGAAGCAACTAAAGTTGGCGATAGATACGTATTAGAAAATATGTTAAAAAATAATTATATTATTGGTGGAGAACAAAGTGGACATATTATATTTAAAGATTTTGCTAATACCGGTGATGGAGAGTTAACATGTTTACAAATATTAAATATAATGACTAAAGAAAATAAATCATTATCTGAATTAGCATCTATTATGAATAAATATCCACAAGTATTAAAGAATTTACCTGTATCCAAAGAAATAAAAGAAACATATAAAGATAATAAAAATATTCAAAATAAAATAAAAGAAATAGAAAATAAATTAGGTAATAATGGTAGATTATTAATAAGACCTTCAGGTACTGAAAATTTAATTAGAGTTATGTTAGAAGGACAAGATATTAAAGAAATAACCAAATACTGTGATGATATAATTGAAACTATAAAAAAAGAAATAGAAGAATAATAATTCTTCTATTTTTATTTTTGTACTAAAACATGAGTTATAGACAATCTATTTTTACATAAATTATAAATTAATTGAGCAAGCCAATCCATTTGTCTTCCACAACCTTGACTTAGTCCTACAGTACCAAAATCATCTTCATCTTCCCAAGACGCATCATGTAAACCCTGTCCGAGGTAAAATGGCATCCATAATTTTACCGCTTTATGAACTCCATCAGGGAATTCATGATAATCAGATATACCATAAGGAGCAAAATATCCTATTTCTGTTGGTGTACTCTTTTTACCAGTAGTACATCTTTCTTTAGCAATTATATCTGTTCCTACATATACTATTGTTCTTTGATCACTTAAATCAAGTATAATGACAATATCATCTACTTTTGTAACATTTCTTCTATTAACATAACCTATAACACCATCTATATTAACTAAATACCAACCATTATTCTCTTGTAAAATTTGAACAGATTGAAATTTATCAGCATATGTTATTATAGAACCATTTGGACTATAACATACTGGTGAATCAGTATTTAAATAACCTATTTTTTTAACTTCTACATTCTCAATAGATGGATCCATACTTTGAATAGTTTCTTTTAAAGATCTAGTATATTGAGCACTAACAAATCCTATTTGACCCCTAGCTCTTACTAGTAACCATTCATCATCAGGATTTGCATTATTATATGATCTTCCTATAACAATTAATTCTTCATTTTTATCTAATAAAAATACACTTTGTTCAGATTGAGAAGGACCTAATCTAAAATATAATTTAGAAGTTGTTCTTACAATATCACTATCTTCAACTAAAGTATAATACTCATTGTTATAATCATAATCAGCTTCTCTTGTATAATCAGAACATACAAAAGCTAATTGATTATTATATTTAACTAAATCCCAATTACCAATAGCTGCTATTCTATCAACAGTACTATTACCTGGCAATTCACCCAATTTAAAACTTCCTTGATCAGGACGAAGTCTCATATTTACAGTTGTAGTAGTAACTACACTATCACCTTTATTAAAATTATTAATAGGTGCTGGTGTTGCAGTTGGTAATACAGGTTCTGGAGTACTAACAATTGGTTCTTCATAACCTACTTCTTCATAAACTGGTTCTTCTATTACTGGCTCTTCATAAAATACATCTGCATTTGCAGAACGTAATAATTCTTCCATTGCAGAATTAGATGGAGTTTCATTTAAAACAGAAACAATTTCACCCTTATTTGATAAATTTATTGGCTTATCTGATTTAACTTTAGCAGTAAAATGTTTAATTACAACAAAACCACCAACTCCAAGTGAAAGAGCTAAGAATAATGAAAGTATTCTTCTTCTAAGTTTAATATTTACATATCTATATCTTCTATAATTCTTTCTCACAATAGTAACCCCCCATGTGACAAAGAAGATAATACCACAATTTATAAAAAAAAGCACATTTTCCTCCCTTTTTTAGAACAAAAAACACAATGATTATTCATCATTGTGTGTTAATAAACCAACATCTACACTATTAATAGAATCAAATCTTTTAGTTATCTTATCAGTTGTTATATTAATATCTTTAATATCCTTAGTAACAGTATCTATACTACGAGATAATTTATCCCATCTTTCTCTATATTTACTAAATTCATTACTTAATTTATTAAGTTCAATATGTATTACTCTAGCATACTTATCTCTTTCCATATTCTTTAATATCATTTGAATAATAGTTAAAGTACTCATTAAAGTAGTAGGACTACATATCCATACTTTCTTACTATAAGAATACTCCACTAAATCTGGATGATAAGCATTTATTTCTGCAAATATAGCCTCAGCTGGTAAAAACATAATAGCTTCATCAGTAGTTTCTCCAGGTACTATATATTTCTCACTAATAGCATCTATATGCTTTTTAACATCATTTTTAAATAATTTACTAGCACTTTCTCTTTCACTATTAGATAAAGACCTATCTGTCATTTTTTCATAATTTTCCAATGGAAATTTACTATCTATGCAAATAGTACCTAATGGTTCTGGAGCAAATAAAATAGAATCAGCAATATAACCATTACTCAAAGTATATTGAACATCATATATTTTACCTTTCTTTTCTCCAAATACACTTGATAATACATAATTTAAATTTACTTCTCCAAATATTCCCCTAGTCTTTTTATCTGTTAAAACACTTTGAAGACTTACAATATCACTAGATAAACTATCTATCTTCTTTTGTGCTTCATCTATTTTAGTAAGTCTTTCTAATATATTATTAAAAGTCTTATTTGTTTTCTCGAAATTTTGATCTATTCTTTCATTTACTTTTTCATTTATTAATAATAACTTCTCTTCTACATTATTATTTAATTTATTAAAATCTTCATTTAAATATTTATTTATATCAAATTTAAATTCACCTAAATCTTTATTTAGATTCTTTTCTAATTTACCTAATCTTTCAATTAAATCATTATCATCTTTTTTCTTAGTAAGTATTAATACTTGTAAAATAACTATTACAAATAATAAACCAATTATTAAATAATTCATTTTTACTCCTTATCTAAATCAAACACTTTACTAACATATTTTGAAAAGAAATAAGCAATAAATAACATTATTATCATTTCTATAAATTTATATGGATTAGTCAAGCATTCAATTAAACCTGTTCCTACATATGCTAAAAAACATACACAAAAGAACTTACCTATTAAAATTATATATAAATATCTTCTCTTACTCATTGTTGATAAACCAGCTCCTACATTCATAATAAATGAAGGTGTAAATGCACAAGCCATAAATAATACAATAAAACTAAATTTAGCTGTACTTACAAAATCAACAAATTTTCTTATTAAACCTTTTTTCTTAAAATGTTTAAGAAAAAAACGTTGTAAACCCTTTCTGCATAATAAAAAAGTACAATATCCTCCAGCAACAGAAAAAACCCAAGAAATCAATATACCAACTATAGTTCCCCACGGAGAACCAATTAATAAATTAAATGATTCAACATTAACAGTTACAAAAACAACCAATGGTAAAAAAGCAAAAATACCTTCAAAAAATACTAAAATAGTACTAAAAAAAGGAGCCCACATTCCAGCATTAGCTAAAAAGTTTTCTAACATTTCATTTAATTCATTTAGCATTGATATTATTTCCATACTCATCACAATTCTATTATACCTTATTTTTCATAAAAAAAGGAGATGAATTAATCATCTCCAAAGAAATCATCAAAGAATTCATCATCAGAAATAACATTATTTCCTACATCTACTTTATCAGGATCTATGTTAACATTTACTTTATCAACATTGTTATCAACTGCTTCTTTAACATTCGTTATAACATTATTAATATTATTAACTTGATTTACAGTCTTTTTATTTAAATCAATAACATTATCTTTAACTTCATCAATACTATCATTTACATCATTATTGAAATCAATAATATTATTACTAATATCTTCATTCATTGATTTAATATCATCATCAACTGACTTGATTCTATCATTAAAATTAACAACAGAATCATTAACATCAGATATATCTTCTTTTAGTTTATTATTAGCACTAATAACAGAACCATCTACTGTAGATAAATCTTCCCTAATATCTTCTTTTATATCATTATCAAAAGTAAAGAACTTATTATTTGATGTATCTTTATTACTATCTGAAACTTTCTTACCTACAGAATAGTTAATAACATTCTTATCGTCTTCAAATAACTCTTTCTTTGTATCTTCTAATTTTTTAATATCATCAGAACTATTATTCTTTTGTAAATTAGAATATAAATTATAAGCAACATCATTATCAGTAGAAACAACTTCACCACTATTATAAGTTGGCTTAACTACTTCAGCTTTTTCTACTTTAGGTAAATCATCAAAATTGAATAAATCATCATCAGGACTACTTACTGCAACAGCAATATTAGATTTTTCTTTACCAATAGAAACTTCATTGTTTTGAATATTAGTATTAAATATATTATATGAATTATTAGGTACTTTTACTTCATCATAATCATCATATAAATTCATTTGTTCTTTTTTAACATTCTCAACCTTATCTTCTTCTTTTTTAGTTTCTTCTTTACTATTATCAATATTATAATTATTCTCTATATTATTAATAACAATATCTGGATTTGTATTTTCTAACTTAGTAGTACTTGGTAAATCATCTTTCTTTTCTTCAACAATTTTACCTTCTTTAGCTTTCTTTTCTTCTTCTTCTTTTTGACGAGCTTCTTCAGCATCTAATTCAGCAATCTTTCTATCAATATCTTTCATCATAGCGTCTAAGTCAAGTCCGCCGCCTAAGCCATTACCACCTGACATACCGCCACCAAACAAATCACCGCCATCGTCAAAAGAAGAACCACCAACAGGTTTAGCAAAAGGATTTATTCCACCTCTTGCACCTCCACCAGCGAATGGATCAAATCCCATACCACCACCAGCAGGAGCACCGCCACCTTCTTTATCAAAAGCTTCTAACATATTCTTACGTTTAGCTTCTTTAACAAAATTTTTAATATCAAAGTTTTTAACTTCTCTCTTTTGTCTTGTAATAAAAGAAGCTTCAGATTTAGGATGTCCCCAATTCATTTTATAGTTTGGAGTATATTTTGTTTTAAATGGACTTAATCTCCATCTAATAATAATTGCTTCAAATAATTTTAATTTTTGTAAATCAGTAACAGTTACTAATGGAGTACTAGCAGTTTTATCTTTATCATCAGACTTAACCTCACCACACATTTTACTAATTTCTTCTAGTGCAGCTAATTCAGTACTAATTAAGTAAATTAAATTACCACAGTTACCTTTAATAGTCTCAGCATCATTATCACCATAAACACTCTTTAATTGTGCAAAGTTCTGAATAATAAAAGTAAATCTAATAGCACGAGAACGTGCAGCAGTAACCATAGAAGTAACATCTCTTAAAGGAGGCATATTAGCAAACTCATCTAATATAAAATTAGTTCTATATGGTAATTTACCACCATTTTGTTGAGCAACATCTATTAATGTTTCATAACATTGTTTAATAAAAATAGTTGCTAAGCCATGATATGTAGTTTTTTCATCATGAACTATAATAAATACAGCAGTTTTTTGCTTACCAATGTCTCTCATATCGAAATCACTATAAGCAAGCATTTCAGATAAGTTTTCTTGAGAAGCAAACTGTCTTATTTTTTGTCTAAATACAGATAAAATACCACCTTTAGTTTCAGTAGGAGCATTTATTGTATTAGAAGCAAATATATATGCATTAGAAGCTTCACCCTTCATAGTAAAGTATTCTTTAATATAATTACTAGCAGCAAATTTATCTTCACCAACAGTACTCATATAACTAATTGAATTTAAATTTATTTCTTCTATAGTAGCATCTTCAAATAAACCTAATGATAAACCAGAGAAATAGTCTGCAGCAGATTTTTCCCAGAAAGGTTCACCTTTATTATTAGGATCATATAAGATATTAGATGCAACATCATCCAATAACTCAGTAGCTTTATCTTTATTACCATCTTTATAATATTGATATGGTAAAGTTAATGGATTCCACGCATTACCATTTTGTGGATCACGGAAATTTAAAACAATTATTTGATATCCTCTTTGTCTTAAATAATCACTTGCAGCTCTATATAACTCAGCCTTAGGGTCAGTGATAATCATTGACTCACCCTTTTTAATTAATAGCTCAACCATTGGTTCAACACAAGTTTGAGATTTACCAGAACCAGTAGAACCTATAACTAAGTTATGATATTCACCATTATCAACCCATAATTTTTTACCATCATTTATCAAAGGAATTCCAGCAGCATTAGTTTCCTGAGCAGTTGGTTCAACTTCAACAACACCAGGATCTGCTTTCATCTCTTTTTCTTTAGCCCATCTATTATAACCTTTACTCTCTTTATCTTTAATTTCTAAACCAATACCATCTTTACGTTCAAAGACATAAGAAGAAACACTTGCAAATATTAATATTATTGCAAGAATAAAGATAATAAATGTAGATGCAATAACATCTCCACTTAAACCAGGAAATGGATTTAGCCCTGCGAATGATCCATCAGAACTCCATGTATGAATATTACCTGTTAATAAAGTACATAAATAAAATAGTAGTAATAAAAATGCTACTACATATATAGCATCTTTACCAGAAATACGAAATTTCATACAACCACCTCAAAACCTATCATTATTATACTACACAAACACATAAAAATAAAAGGAGTTTAACTCCTTTTACCTATTATTTATTATTTTTTTTATTAACTACTACAACAGCTATGAGAAAACAGATTATTGCAAATATAATTATTACCCAAATATATTTTGTTTTTTCTTCTTCATCTTCTTCATCATTATAATCTTTAGGATTATAATCAATCATATTTTCACTATCTGATTCTTTATATTCAGCAGGAACACCTGGTTTATATTCAGCATTATTTTCATTATTATTCTCATTATTGTTGTTACTGTTATTATTGTTATCTTTATTATCATCAGGTATTATTACTGGATTTTGATTGCTACTAGTAGGTTTTCTCATCTTAATATATATTTTTTTAGAATTACTAGAAGGAGTATATATCCAAGTACATTTTTTTCCACTACAACTATCTGCATTAGAATCAACTACAACATATGGAACAACAATATTTATAGTTAATTTTGTTAATTCAGGATATGAAAATAAGTATTGATTCTTCTCAGATGTTTCTATAGTTAAATATTGACCATCATCAATTACAGATGAAGTTGTATAAGCTTCTTTTAAAGCTCTAGAATCATAATATTTTTCCATAGGAAAATCATATTTATAATTAATACGATATCCATTACCTAATTCATTCATTGAAAAAATATAATAAGCAGCTCCACCTCTTCGTTCATCAGGTTCGGAATCAGCAATATAAGTACTAAAATATGCAGGAACAAAATGTCTATAACCATTTTTTATATCATTTTTTGTAATTCCACCACCAGGATAATTATCTATGTTAATATTTTCAACTATTCTATCTTCAGTAATAGTAATAGTAACCTCTGAAGTACAACCAGTTAATATAAATAATAATCCTATAATTAATAATACTTTCTTTTTCATATTACTTACTCCTTACATTGGCTTGATTACTATAATAGTCTGTTAAATCAACGCCCCAATAACCTGATGGAGCAAATGCTCTTCTTGAGAATGTTACACCATAAGCATTACCCATAGCTTCTGCACAAATATATTCTTTTTTAGATTCATCAATTCCAACAACTAATATAACATGATGACTAGATTCTAATAAGTCACCAGGTTGTAATACAGCACTATTAGAATTTAAGGTAACCTTCTTAGCACCATCTGATTTATAGAAACTACTTGCTAAACCTTGTTGTCTATTAAATCCACCATTTTTTATAGCCCATGGTACAAATCCAGAACAATCTAAACCACAATAATTATATGATTGACCATTAGCATATGTATGGCATTTTGTACTACCCCATTTAGCTTGAGCACCTACATTAACACCATCACCATGGCCACCGCCCCAGAAATATGGAACCTTAACATTATACTTATCACCAAGTTCTCCAATTAAAGTTACAGCAGCAGCTACAACACCAGCTCTAGTACCATATCCGTTCTTATCAACATTAGATTCAATTAATTTGTTAAATTCTTCAAGGCTAGTTCCTTTACTTTGTAAGAATTGATCTAAAGGTTCATGTAATATTCCTTTACCTTCACTAGATAATGTATAATCACCATAATCTACTCCTGCATATGTACACTCTGAAGTAGACATTCCACTAGCACCTTTACTTGAATAATGTTTTACAAGAATTTCTTCATAATTCATACCCTGTTTTGCATATTGAAACCATTGTTTTTGATCAGTATTAACAAAATTTGTAAATACTACTTCACCATTACTATCAACTAATACTTTACCTTTAACCTCATCAGCAGCAGCTAATATTGCAGACTTAGTTGATTCACTCAATTGTTTTTTCCAAACAGTAGAACCAGACATTTTCTCAGCCTCGGGTCCATATAAAGTAGGTTTACCACTACGAGGATATTTCATACATGTTTTATCATAATCACAATAAACCTGATCATTAGTACATGCTCTTAATCTGATCTTACCAGTATTTGGATTATATCCATAGAAACAATCATCTGGATGACTAGGACACATTGAATGATTTCTCTTTAAAGCAAAACCTCTAGCTGCAACTATTTGAGCTTGAAAATATGCAGGATAATCACTATACCAACTTACTTCTGCTAAAGCAACACCAACAACATATTTCTCAAAATCTATAGTTTCTAAAACAGTATAATTATCTTTCTTTGCATCACAATTAACTAATTCAACTTGAACATTATTTAAATCAACAGTTCCAGAAGTTAAAACGCCAGTTAAACTATAATTACATGATTTACCTTCTAAACCAGCATTATGATTTCCGCCTGAATTTTTACCATTTCCTCCAATTATTATAAAGAAAATAATAAAGAAGAAAAAGAATATTAAAATTAAAATTAAAATAACAAAAGGATGTGTTTTTAAATAAGCTAAAATAGCTCTTTTTATTTGATCTTTAACTTTAGATGCAGCTTTTGAACCTGCACCTCCGCCACCGCCATCGTCACCTATATCACGGTCTTCTTTTCTACCAAGGCCTAATCCTTTTGATATACCGTTTTTAAGTCTAGAACCTAGCCCAGATAAAAGGCCACCTTTGGCACCTTCACTACCCTTTGCAGAAGTAGTTGAACGGCCTCCACCTTTTTTCTGTCCTCCGTCACCATTACCACTATTAGCTCTACTATTATGATTCATATTTCGTCTGGCATTACTAGTTGGATCTCCACTTCCAGAAGAAGATCCTTTATTTCTATTCATTAAAGCGCCATAACCATTACCAGCAGGTTTAGGTCCAGAACTTCCACCAGAACCATTTGAACCACCTTTATTACCACCAGAGTTAGGTTTTTGTCCTCTACCAGTTGGAGAATTACCATCTTGTCTATTTACACCATTACCAGGTTTATTTGCATTATCTCCACCATTTTGAGCAGAAGGTAAACCACCACCATGATTTGAAGTAGTAGTTTGATTTTGTTGAGCACCACTACTAACAGATGATGCATTTGATCCAGAAGTAGTATCACTACCAGAAGTTCCTCCTTGACTCGGATTTACATCTCCATAACCATTACTTCCTGGTTCACCAGGATTATGAGTACCAGCTTCTCTTTGATCTTGTGTTTGATTAGGAGGATTTACTCCATTCTGACCAGGAGTACCATTTTGTCCAGGTTCACCATTTTGACCTGGTACACCATTTGGATTATTAGGATCAAATCCAGGACCTTCCTGACCAGGATGATTAGGATTATTAGGATCTACAGGATTATTAGTATCAGGAATTGGAGAATCATCACCTGAATCAGGTTTTTCTTCTCCTTCTTTACCTTCCCCATCTTTTCCTTCTCCATCAGGTTTTTCTTCTCCTTCTGGATTTTCTTCTCCTTCTGGATTTTCTTCATCACCATGTTTACCATGTTCTCTTTGATATTCATCACTTAAATAATCAGGTTCTAAAGCAGGATCATATGGAGTACCTGCAATATCACTAGGAATACCATTTTCTCCACACATATCAGATAATGTATTATATAATTTAGCATTATCCGAAGAATTATAATAATAATCAGGCATACCAACTTGATTTGCTATTGCTGCTAATTGTTCATGTTCAGTTGCATCTTCTGGGAATCCAATTCCAAGTCTTGAAGCCATATTTTTCATTTCACTATTCATCTACTGAACACCACCATATCAAAAAAAGTATATCATAAAAAGAACATAAAAAAAAGCACATAAGTGCTTTTTATAATCCACCACCAGTACCAAAAGAATCAAGTTCTTCTTGAGTACAAACAACATGAACTCTCATACGTCTACTACCACAAATAAATAACGCTTCACCTTGGTTATAATACTTAATACTATCCATTTCACTTTCATTTAAATCTATTAATAAACCTAAATCTTCAACAGCTTGTTTCTTCAAATTCATAACTAAATAATAAGAAGCATTATCAAATATTGCTTTACCATGTACTAAAACATTAGGAGCAGCAAAATCTGTTGGTTGTTGAGTAATAATTATAGTACCAGTATTATATTTTCTAGCACGTCTTTGCATTTGTGCTAAGAATTCAGCACCAAGTTCATTTCTAGTAGATAATAAAACGTGTGCTTCATCTACACATAATACAGTAGTAGTCTCTTTATCAAGACTTAATCCCCATGCGAACTTCAAAATATTAAAGAATAAAGCATTTCTAATATTTTCATCACTATTCATTAACTCTTTAATATTAAATACAATAATATCACTATCAATCTGTAATGTAGTATGACCAGTAAAATAATATCTTAATTCTCTAACCAAAGGTCTAATCTTTAATTCAAGTCTTTCCATAATATCTCTTTCACGAGTCTTATCAGGCATAGACAATAATCTACCTTTTACTGTAGCATATACATCATCGAATGTAGGGAAATCTTCTGATTTATATTTACTAAAATCTGAATCAAAATCAATTTTATAACGTTTATAAGTATCTTGTACAACTTCACTAAACATTGCTAAAACATCTTCTTCAATACTTGGAGTAAGATATTTCATAAATGCTTTTAAAGATTGTAATGCTCTTGTTAAAACAGTATATCCTAAACCTTGTGCTAATTCTTCTTCATCAGCATCAGCAACTATTTCAAGTGGATTAATCATACCATATTCTCCACCTTTACCTAAGTCTAGATAACTACCTTTAACATTCTTGCACATTTCCTCAAGTTCACCTTCAGGATCTATACAAATAACTTTATAACCATTTCTAATATGACTTCTAATTAATAATTTAGCAGCAGTAGATTTACCACTACCAGAAGTACCTAAAATAATAATATTAGCATTATTTCTATTATGTTCTTTCTTTATTTTAAATAAGAATTGATTAAATAATATAACACCACCAGAGAAATCTACACCAAGAAGTGTTGAATCTCCAGGATCTTTTATACTATCAAATACAAAAGGATACATAGCAGATATTGTAATTGAAGGAATTGGAGTACCAATTCTTTTTTCAATATCTGGTTTTGGAAATATAGGTATTATAGAACGTAATACTTTTTCTTGTTCAAACATTAATGGTATAGCTTTCATACCTAAAGCATCAACATAACTTCTTACTTGAACTTTCTTCAATTCTAATTCTTCAGGATTATTAGCTGTAATCATAACATGTAATTGGAAATCAAATATCCTTGCTTGTGTTGCAGCTAACATTGAAATAAAGTTTTCCAAAGATTCATAATCTTGTCTAATTGATTCTTGATAAGTTTGATCCTTTTCAGTTTGATATCTCATCTTTAAATCGCTAACTTCTTTATTCAACATATCCCTAATAGTTGAGAATTCAATTGGTATATGTTTAGCAACAATCTTTACACCTGATATATTAGTAAGATTAGCTAAAAAACCAGGATTAATATATTTAGGATAACTAATAACAGTTAAAATAGTAGCATTTTTTCCACTAATAACAAATTCTGTAGGTTTAAACTCCATTCCTTTAGGAGCAATTTCACTTTTAAGATTCATCCTGTCATCACCGTCCCAAATGTAGTTGTCATTCCACCATTTAAGAAGTTATCTAATATCATTCTTAAATCGGCATTTGAAACCTGAGTAGAATTAATGCTTGCATTAGCTAAACTAGCTATCAAATTATGAATTCTCTTTTGAACAATTTCTAATCTCTTTTCTTTAAAAATTATAAAATATTCAGTATCAACAACATTATATTCAGCACTCATAAATGCATTAGCTTTATTAATATCTTGAACAATTAATTTTCTAATAGCACCATCAGCTGTTTTTTGATATAAAAGTTGTAATTGAGAAAGATATAAATTAATATCAACAGGTCTATCTGCAACAATCAACCAGAATTCAAAATCAATCATATTATAAAAATTCTGTAAATTGAATAATACACCTTCTCTTTCATCATTATCTAGTATAAAAATATTCTTTGGAGATACTTTAATACCTGTAACATAATAGCCATTATCTAGTTGAATCATACCATTCATTATGTTTTTAATAGGTACCCAATCTTCAGCATATTTTGCACTAGTACTTGCATTAGAATCTTGAGATGCCGCGCTGTTCGCTTTCTCTATTATCGCCATAACATGCACACCAACCTTTCCACACATATTTTCTTCTATTTGTATAAAATTTATAGACATTACCAATTAACGTCATAACATTATGATAATTTGGTATTGGTAAAACTAGAAAGACAGCTATTAAAGCTGGACTAGCAAGACCAATTAATACAAATAAATTATTTTCTTTATATAATAATAACAAAACAACTGAAGTAACAATTCCTATTAACAAAATTATCAAATCAGATGGTGTAAACAAACTCAAAATCAATTGAGATTTTTTTGAGTTTGCAGGAATTAAATAATTTGTATTCATGTATCACACATTCCTTTCCTTCAGTATTATTTACGGCCACCGCCGCCTCCACCACTAGCTTGACGTTGTCTTTGCTTAGTTTGGTTGATGTAATTAGATAGTCTAACATGACTACGTCTAAATGCATTAGAAATTATATTAGAAGCAGAAACGTTTTCAACAGCTTGACCAGTTCTAGCTTGTTCTGTATATTGAGCTTCTGTCCAATGACCTGTTGTACCATTTTGATGGCCATCTTCTCTATCAATATAATCATAGCCACCAGCAGCATTTTTAGTTACTTCCACAATATGTTTTACTCCACCAACGTCTCTAGTTAAGAATACTTTATCCTTAGCAGCAAGTGCTGCAGCCATTTGAGTTTCATTTAATCTACCTTCTAGTGCTTCAGTACCCATGAAATCTTTAACAAACTCACCAACTGTAGTTGTAACTCTTCTATCATGAAGCCCCCAGTGTCCAGCTGCATCTTGATCCCAAACCTTAGTCATATACTCAAATGATTGAGAAGCATTTTGTTTCCATATGTAACTTTGCTCTAACATTGAGTTGGCTGCCTTCATGGCCTTTTCATCACCTTTGGCTAACTTATCAACCCAAGCAAAGTCTTCAGCAGTTTCCATAACATCGTTCATCTTCTTACGACGAGCTTGTAATTCTGCAATTCTGAAATTCAATCCTTCACGTTGTTCATCATCAGCCATACCATTAAATGCTGCAGCAGCTGCTGCATCATTTGCATAAGTTGTACCAGGATTTTTATGTCTCATATATCTCGCTTTATCAGAATCTGACATTTTATCTAAAGTCATATTCTCAATTTCTGTATCCATTTGTCGAATTTCAGCAGCTTGTGCTTTGAATCCAGTTGCAACTGAATCTCTTGTAGTATCCTTTGTTTTAGAACCAGAAGAATAAGCACCTAATAATTGTTCATCACTCTTCAAATCTGCAGTACCAACAAAATATCTTCTTGCACTTTCCAATCTATCATGGAATGGATCTGTTTCATAATTTGTAGTACGTGCATTCTTCCTTGCTTCATCAAGTTTTGCTTCAGCAGCAGCAATTTCAGCAGCTGTACCTGTAGCTCTTGCACGACGTAATTCTTCACGTGCTTCACGTACTTTTTCAGCAGCTGCACCTTGTGCAGAAATACCATGATTATATCTTGTTTCTTTATCTCCAGCACGTTCACCAGCACGAGCAGATTTATCTATTGCTTCACGTAAACTACCAACTGGTTTTCCTTCTTTAAGTCTATTATAAGTCGAATCAAAAGATCCTCTTGCGAATCCTCTCATACCAGCTCCAGCTAACATAGCAGCCCTACGTGTAAAACTATTAGTATCTTTAAATCTATCAGATCTTGCCATATTTGCAGCTGAGTTTGTTAAACCTGAAATTTGGCTACCAACAATAGAACCAGCTGTAAATAAACCACCATTAGCAAGTTTTTCTCTTATACCAAGTTTCATTGAACCAGATTTCATACCAAATACTTCGCCAATTAAATTTGGTGCTGTTTTAGCAAATGCAACTAAACCTAAAATTAATGCAGCTAAAGCAAGTACTGTTTCAGTTGTTGATAAGTCTTGATTCCCCCACAATTTCTCTGTTGTCGAGAACAAATCGGTCAAGTGACATATAATATAAATACAAATATAAACAACCGATATTCGAATAAATACTTCAACAAATGTTCTAATAACATCTTTAATATAATTATTAAAATTCTCACTAAATTCTGGTAATACAGATAATATTAACGGTATAGGCGCTATTATTTGATAATAAGCTAATTTAGCTGCCCTAAATCCCATATCAATACTAAATGAAATAAATACATATAATACAAAACATCCAGCTATTGATGAAATAATATAAGTATAATGAATTTTACCTTTTATTACTTCTTGAACAAAAGCACAGAAAATATAAAAGTTACCATTTGAAGAAGCTATTCCATAAGCATCCTCTAAAGTTATTTTTTTATCAGTATACTGACTTATTGTGTCAGCATTATTATGCGAAGAAATAGCAGTAATAGCAAAACCAATAGCAGCTATTCCTAAACATACCCAACCAACCGGATTCCATCCATTAGCAGCACCGACTGCTGCTAAAGTACCTGTTGCAACAGCAAGTACACCAGTAACAGCAGATTTAACATACAATTCACCAGCATCAGCTTCTATTTTTTTAGGATCCTCTCCATCAGGATAGAAGAAAGCTTGCCAAACAGAGGCAGCTGTTAAAGCTCCTCCAACGTTTTTAATTTGTTCATTATATTTAACAGTACCAACTGAAACAGAATTACCATTTCCATCTTGAACAGTACCTACACTTACAGAGTCATTACCAGTTCTAAAGAACAACTTTGTAATAACATCTTTTTCCATAAACAAAGCTTGACCTTGATACATAAGATTAAAAAATACAGGAGTTAAAGCCAAACCTAAAACTGCAATAACTATCTTTTTTAAAATTGTTGGTGCACTTAACTTACCCTTTGTCATTTGATCAGGATCAATAATCGCTTTTAAAATTGCATATGCAAGAACGAAAAGCATTACTACGCCAATAATTACATATATCTTATTAGCAATATCTGTATAAGCATCTGATGATAATATACGAGCACTAGCAACAGCCATAAAAATTCTATAAGAACTTGCTATAAAAGAATAAATAGCTCCATCTAATAATAACAAAACACCATAAAAAGCTTCACCAATTGCTTCTCTTATCAATAATAAATTCACATTAATTCACTCCTAACCAATACCACAAGTACTATACCAACCCAAAAGAGGGAATAAAAAATTAATTAATGTTGGAATAAAAAATAATATCAAAGCTAAAGCAACACGTTTAGCAGTTTTTACTCCAGCTTTACTTAAAGCCTCTTTATCTTGACTAGCTGCAGCTTTAACAAACTCAACAATTGAGAAAGCTAAACATAATAAAGGAGCCATCCACTTAAAGATTCCAAATAATTCATCTAAAAAATGTGCAGTAGAATCTTCATCATCAACACTACCAAATAAAGAATCACATTCTTCTTCGACATCATCTAATTTATATATATAATCAGGTTCTAAAGCATTTGCTTTAACAAAATTTATACAACCAAAACACAAAAATAATGCAAAAATAAAAACGAATACTTTTTTCATTTTACAACCCACCTCATATCATAAATTATAACATAAAAAAAGTGATATTAAAACAAATATCACAATTTAAATACAAATTAATTGTTAATTTCCAACTATTTAGTTTTACAACCACTATTAGGGCTCTTAATACAATCTGCGCAAATATCATAATCAGATGCAACATTATCGTTGAAGAATCCAATCATTTTAAAAATTGCACCAACTAATGTAGGAATAAAGAAAATAACAATAACTGCAACAATTCTATAAACTACAGACTTAGCAGCTTTTTTAATTTCATCATCCTTACTTGCAACAACAGCCTTACCAAAATCGATAATACCAAAAATAATAACACAAACAATTAAAACAATAGTAACAATTCTAAGAATATTACCTACTAGTTGCCAAATATCTCTAGTAGAATCACAAAAGCCATTAGCAGTTCCTACAACAGCGTCTAAAAACATATATACATCTCCCTCATTTCTAATATAATTGTATTGAAAAAAGGCAATATTGTCAAGTATTTATCTATTCTTTTACAATACCAAACAATTTAACACTTCTACCACTTTCTGCTGGTCTATTTTTATCAAAACCTAATTTATTCAAAAATTCATCAAGAACTCTATGTTTATCTTTCTTATCATCAAGCGGAGGAATATTTTGAAAAACATTACATCCAGCTTCAGATTCAAATCTTCTTACATCATCATTATCAAGAAGACTCTTAATCAATACAACTTTCTTACCTCTAATTTTCTCTAAGATATTTCTATCTCTTCTCATCATTTTATTAATCATTATTGTACTTGGTTCAATTAAATAAATCATTTCAGTACAATTAGCCTCTTCTGGACTATTATTTATATCTATTAAAATAATATTATAATTATTAATAGGATTTTTTATAATTGATTGAAGTTCTTTACTACTAATACTTCTTAAATCAGGATCATTAAATAACAAAAAATCATTTTTATCTAATTCAACACCTAAAACATTATAATTATCTTGTAATTGTTTCTTTAACATATATATTAAAGATGTAGCTCCAGCATGATCAGTTAAGTTTTTAAATCCAATAACACGAGTACCACCTATCGATGGAACATTTATAGCTCCAGCATTTATGAAAGTGCCTTGTTGTGGTCCTCTTCCTCCACGACCATTTTGTTGAGCAGGATTAAATCCACCTCCAGCTCCACCTAAAACATGGAACTGTGCAACATCTTTATATGAATTAGGATTATCAATTAAATATGAAATGGCATCTATATTTCTAGTAAAATTATAAATACCCATTGAAACCAATTCAGATAAATACTGCTCACTATTAACAATAGGAGAATCATCTAGTAATAAAATTACTTTAGACATATCCATACCAAAAGATAATCTTTGAATTTGAGAAATATCCTGATAATTCTTAATCGCAGTAATATCTAATATCATTTTATTAAAGAAAAAATTATCAAACTGTGCTATTAAATTATCAACATCAAATTCACCATTAATACTTTTAATTAAATCGATATTAAGATTTGACAACATAGCAGCATAACGATTTGAAACAATAACATTCACTAGTCAACAACCCTTTCTTTTAATCATACACAATATTTCTAATGACATCCTGTTGCACTGCATCTACACCATGTTTCTCCCGCAGCACAAGTTGGATTAAAAATATCAGCAGTAGTACCCTGAACTCTAAATGTTGTAATATCACCTATAACAGGGAATTCCATTTTATAAAAAACTTGAATTCTATAAAATACACTATTATTTTTATTTTTTCCTTTAGAGAAACAAAAATAATATTTATGGCCTGAAACAACCTCTTCTACCTCTGGCGTAACATCTCCACCAGATCCACCAGATGGTATACCCAACTCTTTAACACCATACCACTTACCAGTCATTGAAGACTCAGTAATAGTATCACATGTACCAGTTGTTCTATAACCAGATCCATACAAATATAAACTCATTACTTGTAAAGATCCTATATTAGAATTTACTTGCTGGCCACTTTTTATAATAGAACTTTTCAAAGTAGGAGTAGAAATATCTACAACTCCTTTTTGTTTTTCTATCATAGTTAACATTTCACTTTTAACTTTAAAGGTTTTCGTATAATTTATGGTTACAGCTAGATATCCTGAGAATAAAAATATGAACAAAACAACTAGTCCTAATAACCAAACACTAGATATAGCATTTTTCATCCTACACCACCATCTTCACATACGCCAGAGCCCCAAATTGAATTAGAACAAACACCAACATATAATATTGAAGTTTCTCCAGACAAAGGAATGAAAAACATTTCACCTATAACTGGCATAGATAATTTAAAGAAAACAGTAACAGTATAATAAGCACCTGTTTTAGGATGACCAGTTACACCATTTGTTGTAACCTTCTTTGCTTCAACAGGATGTCTTTTAATACAATAATTTGCGGCTTCAGAAAAAACAGGTCCAGTATTATTAGACATTGAAAACTTTTTTGCAGCAGGATCTTGACAAGTACCTGTAGATCTATAACCAATATTAGAAAGATAGGTATTAATTTCTGTCAAAGTATCGTGATCAACACCACCATGTGCTTCAATAGAATTAATAATCTCATCCTTTATATTATAGCATCTAGAGTAATTGGTTGAAATGCTGACATAAGAAGTAAATAAAGCAACCATAATAATAACTAATATAAATAAGTAACTTCCACCTATAGCTTCTTTCATCTACAATCACCTAACCCTTAAAAGGACATTGAAAAACTCTTGACTTATCCCCAGGGGAATAACAATCAACCATATAATTTGAATTATAACCAACATCACAAATTGCATTTGCACAACTTGATTGAACATTCATATCTTTTCTTATAATAGGCCAAATAACCATAAAGAAAAAAGCCGCAAGCAATGCCACGGCTATGAAAACAATTACCGAAGTATTTAATTCACCTGTAGCTTCTCTCATTTCGCATCTCCTTTACGAATATAAATAATTATTTACATTACTATAACTTTTAATAAATATTATTCATTAAAAGTTTTTTCATTTTGAGCATTACATTTAACAGTGTGAGAAGAACCTTGTTCATCAATATATGTACAATTACATACACCCTTTGAGCAAGAGTTTTCACAAATTGCATTTGCACAATGTGTATTTCTTGCAATATTATTCTTAATTGCAGGCCATACGAATGCATAGAAGAATGCAGCAACTGCAGCAATTGCAACAACAGTAACAACTGTCATATTTAATTCACCTGTAGCCTCTTTCATTTAAGTTATTCCTCCTTTACTATACAATATTATTATATAAAAAATATACATTTTTTGCAATATATTTTTATTACATTAAGACCCCATCATACGCATTACAGCTATAACCAAAAGAACCATAACACACAAACCAGTTGATATTAACATACTCATAGTTTTGCTTTCCATTTTATCAAGTCTAGCTTTATATCTTGTTTCTCTTGCTTTTTGTTGTAAATTAGAAATAGTTTTTGAGAAAGTAATTAATTGTTCTTGCTTTCTCTCTTGACGTCCTAAACTTAATCTGTACAACAAACGCATCATACGCATTGAATCTCTAACTGGATAAGTTTGAGCAAATTCCATATAAGGAATAACAGAACTATCACCAGCATTAATCTTATTAATCAAATCAACTAATCCATCCCTAAATACATCAGGCGCATCGCCAATTGACTTACCTAAAGCAACCGGAACAGTATAGTGTTGAATCAAAATTTCTAAACCTTTTAAATAATAAGGTAATAAACTATCAATTTTATTTAAATGAGCCTTATAATATTTCTTTAAATTAGCATAATCCATCTTAAACATACCATAACCACCAACAAATGATAGTACGATTTTAACTAATGAAAGATTACTTAACATTATAAATATCAAAGCAACAATAACAATAAGACCATTTCTTATTCTTTTTTCATACAAAACATCAGGATCTAAACCATCACCATATTTTGCTTTAACCAAGAAATCATAATCCTCTTCTTTTAATTTTAAGAAAAAATCTTGATTATCTTGAATAAATTTATTCGGTTTAATATAACCATTTAATGTAAGAATAAAGAAAATTATTGCAGCGACAACTAATATCTCAATATACATAATTTACTCAACTCCTACATCTTCATTATAATATTTCTCACCTGTTACTAAGAAATAACAATTAATAATAATAACCAAATGTAATATAAGTTGAACATACCATTCCTCAAGCATCTTTTTATATTCATTTCTACCAAATAACAATTGCATTACCATAACCAATAAGAATAAAACCATACCGAAAGTAATAAATTTAGTATGGAAAACTTGTCTATCCATTCTATCTTTATAAACACTTTCAACTAAGGCATCAATATCCAAACTCATCAACTCTAAAGCTTCGCCTGAATCTTTAGCACCTTCTTTTGTAATCTGTAAGAACAATTGATGCATATTCTTAACCATATAATATGGATACAATTCATTAAAGAAATTTATAGATTCATCAATAGTACCATTTTCATATGACATTTGTATCATTTTTTTAACATCTCTTAAAACAGGATCTTCTAATATACCTGAATCTCTAACACCTTCCAAAGCTTTAACGAAACTTTGAGTAGTATTAAACTCCATAATAACGTTTGTGGTATATACTTGAATTTGTTCAAATATATATTCACTGTATAACCTTTGTGTTCTTAAATATCCTAAATAAGGGATAAAACAAATAGCTATAATAACATATATCATTGTAACTAAAACGTTATAAAAGTAAATGAATGATATCAAAGCAGCAGCGCCACCAATTATTGTACATTGAAAAGCATATTGCTTTGCAGTATATTCATAACCTAACTCTTTAGTTTTTTCTCTAACTTCTCTAAAGCTATAAGGAGCATAGGTATTATAAACATTTGCAACTGTATCTGAAAAGAATTTATAAATGTTATCACCATTATTATATCTATATGCTAAAACAAATGCTGCAATAACTAACCAAATTATTAATTCCATATAAACATACCTCCTTAAGCATTCTATCCAGCTGCAGCTGGATTAACAACAGTTCCTTGCATTGGAACTTGACCAGGATTAACTGCTACTGGTCTTTGCTGTACTACTCCCTGAGCCATAGGTTGCTGTAAAGGTACAGCTTGCATTGGTTGTGGAACCGCACCAGGCATTGCTGGTCGAGCAACCGGTTGTTGCATAACTGGTTGTTGAACCATTGGCTGTTGAACCACTTGAGCACCTTGCGGTACTACAGGTCTTTGTACAGGTTGTTGAACAACACCAGGCATTGCTGGTTGTTGTGCAGGAACACCCTGAACAGGAGCAACAGCTGGTTGTGCACCAGGTTGTGCTTGTGCACCATTCATAATAGCAGACATATTTTGAATAGATCCTGTTTGCTTAGTAGCTAAATTATCTTGAGAGCCATCCCTCATTCCAGATGTATCTATTTTTTCTGTTGCATCTCCTAAACCAAAAACATCATCTGACTCAAAATAAACATTACCTATTGCTAAATAATCTAACAACTTTTTAGTTGGATTATGTAAAGTTACCTTACCATCCAAAGTTTTAGAATATAAAGTATTACTTTTTGGCCTATTATCTTCATCAACATAGAACTCACATATTTCTAATATTTCACGTTGGAATCTATCCAATGCTTTAGAATAATAACCTTTAACATATATACCAATTTGAATATATCTATGAATTGAAGACAAATATTGTTCAATATCTTGACTACCTTCAAGCAAAGCATACATACGCATTGGTATACTACTAGCTTTATCAGCATGGATAGTAGAAATAACGTGGTGACCTGAAGAAATAGAGTTACGAACTGCCATAACAGCTTCAGCAGAACGAACCTCGGCAAGTAGAATCCATATAGGGTTCTGTCTCATGCAGGCTACTAACGCATCTGTATAAGATGCAATATTATTAGTCTTCATAGCAACTATATCTCTATGTGGGAAAATCTTATCTAAGTGAAGTTCCAAAGTATCCTCAATAGATATTATTTTCTCATCTTCTTTAGTATTACTTGCTAAATACTTAACTAGCTCTGTTTTACCTGAACCAGTTTCTCCAGCAACCATTATATTACAATGACCCCAAACACACTTTATTAAAAAGTCATGCATCTGTTCAGTAATATATTGCTCATTAAGTAATTTATCTTTATTAAGACGAATCTTAGCAGGAGTTTTACGGATTAGACACGCAACTCCATTAGTAGCAATAGAATCATGAACGAAATTCATACGTAATTCGGCACTTTCAGCATCTAGGAAAGGATGGGCCATATTAAATGTACGACCCATAACATTCGAACATTGGAATGCAAGTTTTTCCATAAACGCATTATTAATATCAGGTCTATCTACTTGAAATACACCTCTAGATAATGTTTTTAACCATACTTGGCCACTATTACTATACGAAATATCGGTAACATCATCATCTTCTAAAAATTCAGAAAGAGGACCAAAATCCATCTGCGAGAAAACGTTTTTGTCATCCATAAATTACACCCTCTTTTATTCTATATCATTTATATGTTCATATTAACTAACACAATTATCTAAATCAATACATTCATTTTGGAATTGGTATGATTGAACAACAATCATATCTCTAATTTCATTATTAACAATTTGTGTCTCAGAAGCATGTGTTGTATATGAATCATTTCTTGGAACTGGTTCTATTTCAAAACCACCAATTTTTTCAGCT
Organism: Bacilli bacterium; assembly: GCA_017541445.1. Next base: position 1,165 of record JAFXZC010000010.1, on the reverse strand, counting down.
TTTTTAAGTAATAAGAAGTATTCTTCAGGAACAGCAAACAATAATTGAGAAGGAGCTTTTAAATTATCCTTATCATCAAAAACATTTTGTCCAGTACTATCTCTAACAGCAAGTACTTCTATACTTTTTATAAATCTACCATAAACAACTTTTTTATCGTTAGGATCCCTTGTATATACATATAAGTCAATCATATTACCAGGGAAGATTGCATTTGCATATGTTTTCTCAAGACTAACGCCCAAAGCATAAATAGTATAGTTTGTTGGAATATCAGAGAACACTGAATCAGGCATTTTACTTTCTTCAATAATATTCTCCTTAAAGAAGAAGGAATTTGCAGCTATTTTAGAATCAAATGAAACTAATTTAGCATCAGTTAAAAATCCTTGATCTCTAACAATATTTTGCCAATTTTGAACTAATTCAGCAGGAACTGACACAATACCAATATTATCAGCAGTAATACGACTTTTAGCAGTCATTGTACTTAAACAATAAGGTATAGAAACAGGATTAGTTGATTGATTAACTCTCCAAGTATAACCAAAATACAAAACAAATAATCCTAACAAAACACCCAAAATAGTAACAGTATTTTTATTACTAATAAATTTTTTTAACGAAACCATTATATTTCCCATTTTTATTATCTCCTTTTCATTCTAACCAGCAGCGTAATAATCGCATTCTTTATATACATATGAACTTGATCCTCTATGTAATGCATCTGTATATTCTACTATTATATCTATACTATTTACTACATCGAAATCCGTTTGTTCATGTGCTATTAAATAGTTTCCTGTATTCGTTGATATCTTTATACTAGCTTTTGGAGGAGCTTCGTATATATCAAAGAAATCTATTTGATATGTATTTGTAGCACTTACTGTCTCTGCAAATCTTCTTACAAAGTTCTCTACAAATACTTCTTTCATTATTCTTACTTGTTGCGTTTGACTAAAATATGCATAATCTATTGAATCGTACATAGCACTATTGGCTACTTCTTTCAATTGATAATAATCTTGTGTTGTTGTTGTCGTCGCATCTTGTGTAAAAATCATTACTACTAATATAAATATTCCTAATAATATTAACCAGTAGCCCCAATATGACTCTTTCATATATTTCTCACTCCCTCCTACTTAAACGCTAATCT
>JAFXZC010000009.1 GCA_017541445.1 Bacilli bacterium | reverse complement strand
TCAAAAGTTTCCGACTTCTTTTATTTGATATTTTTTAATGTTTCAATTCTTTCATTTATAATATTTTCAAATTCTTCATTTGTATATTTTGGATCACGAGTATTTTTCCATATATCACAAGGAATTTCTTTACATTCTAAACAATTATTAAAGCCATGTTTTGTTACACAACAATTATATATTGCACATTCCTTACCACCTGTATGAAAAACTATTCCTTTGCAAGCATTACAACCAATACACATTTTATTTTCAAAACAATAACATTTACTACAATCCAAACCACATATACTAATATTTTTATTCATATTATTACCACCTACATATTAATTATATCATGTATTTATAATTTTATTATTCGGAATGTCTTAATCTTCTGATCATTTTAAAAGCTCCAAATGGAGCTCTTATACTATTTAAAATTGATTGTTACTTCAAAAGTCTTTCCAGATTGTTCACTACCACCAAATGCAATAGTCTTTCCACCAACTTTGTAGAACCAGTTTTGATCATAAGCTTCGTCTTGTAGCCACGAACTCCAGCTAGTAACTTTTTCTCCAACTGTTACATTATATCCACCATCATTTGGCCATTCTTGTCTATAAACAGCTTTATCATCAGAAGCATTTAAGCATTTTTCAAAGAATGCTTTTACTAGTTCTTCTTCTGAACCGCTTTCGATAGAATAAACTAAAGTAATTTGTGAACTACCTTGTGCTTTAGCTTTACTAATTTTTAAACCTGATACACTTGGATCAATTCCAAAATTAGTTTTAGTTACATTAACATAATTACTTGTGCTGATATCTGAAATTGCTGTTGAACCACTGTTTTCAGATGAACCACCATTATTAGTTGAACCACCATTTCCTGAATCTTTGTTTTCAGTTTTACCACATCCAACTAATGCAAAACACATAACAACTGCTAATAAACCTACTAAAAATTTCTTTTTCATCTAAAGTTCCTCCTTTGAAAATATTATAACATAGATATTATAATTTTCATCTCTATTTATTATACATTTGTTGAATTTAGTGAACCATCGGAATATTATTTATATTACGAGCAAATTACGTTTCATTTTAAGTAATTTGAAATTAAAAATACGTGGCACGTTTTGTTGCTTTAGCAATGAAAGTGGCGATAGTATTTTTCTTTTTTATGAATCTCGATGATGAAATAAAAAAGGCACCTTTACTACTTACGATAGTTTGTAGTATTGGTGCTTAATGGGATTCCAAAGGGTTTATCCTTGGCACACATTGTTATTGGCTCTGCCAATATCATAGTGTGTTACTATCTTGTCTTAAAGATAGTCTTATAAGGATAAATCATCTCCTTTATCTTTATGCTTTGATTTGTACTCAACATATAATTGCCTTGGCTTGCATTTCATATGTTCTCCAAATTGTTTTTCGCAATATTCACGTTCTTTATCTGGTAAAAATCCTTTTTCTATTATTGAAACTATAAAATCCATCACTTCTCGTAATAGCACTTTTAAAGTATGTAATGTTTGCTCTAAAGCTGTTCGTTTGGTTTCTAATTGCTCAACTTTTATATTTAATCCGTTTATTTCTTTATTTAATTTCTTATTATCATTAAAAGTCTTTTTATAATTGCTGGTATAGTATTCCATATTATCGATAACCTTTTTCATTTTAGGTTTCAGTCCATTTAGCTTTTTAGATTCATTTATCACTTTATTCATAGACTCAAATGTCTCTTTTTTTATTTTTACTGAATCCTTATCAAACATGACTGTCTTATTACTTTTCATATTGTTTTCAAGTTCTGAAATGGCTACATCCAATTTTTCATTTCTCACTTCTAATTGATTATCTAGACTTCTAGTTATCTTTTTAAAGTCTTTTATCGATATATGTTCTGTATCACTGTTTTTAATACCTCTTTCTAATTCAAATCCATCTCTATTTAATCTTTCACAATATTTATCTTGTAAATCACTTAGATGATTCTTGTCGTGGATATATTGTTTTTTAGAGATGGTATATCGTTCTGTATTTGTCCTTTTATCTAGCTTTTTTATTAATGGAATTACTACACAATGTATATGAGGTGTTTTTTCATCCATATGAACTGTTGCATGTAATACTTGTTCTTTTGTATATCCTAAATCATTATAAACAAATTCCATACATGTATCTGCCCATTTTTTAATTTCCTCTTTGCTTTTGCCATCAAAGAATCCAGGTGTAGTAGTAAATATCATTTCATCAGCTACTACACTCTTGGATTTATCTAACATCTGTCTAAAGGTCTTTTGTCTATCTTCTCTTTCGGTTTTCATTCTTTCCTCATGTTCTTTTCTATACTCTTTTGTCTTCTCATAAAATCCTTTTACATATTTCATATCTAATGAAACTAATTCTATATTATCTTTAGTCTTTTCGAGTTTAATATCTGGATTTGATTTATATGCTTTTTTTTCTCTTTTATTGTGAGATCCGATTTGAGCAAGATCATTTAATGTATATATAGGTTCACTTCTGAATATTGCATAATTCATACTGATTCACCTTCTTTTATTTGAAATCCTATTACACTTTTTATAACATCTGTCGTATTTTTACTATCAAATTCATTAACTGCATTTCTTCTATTATCTTCTATACTTCTAATGTAATAGTTTTCTGTTGTTTCTACATTTCTGTGTCCCAATAGACTAGCTACTTCTTTTATTTCTGTTCCACTATTTAAGACTTTTGTTGCGTATGTCCCTCTTAAGTCATAGAATCTACACTTCTCAATTCCAAGTTTCTCATGAATTACTTTGTATGGATATCTTATTAAATCCGTTCCTGTATAAGTTCCATCTCTTCTAGTAAACACTAAATTTATGTTTTTATAATTATCATTATTGTTGTTAGCAACTATTCTTTTTTCAACAACTTTGCCATATTCGTTTTTCACTTCTTCAATGTGATAATACTTATATTCATTCCCATAAAGTCTTTGTAGTTTTTTCTGCATTTGCTTGTAGTTTGTTAATGCTATTTTTAGTGTATCTCCAATATAAATCTTTCTTTGGCCAGATATGGTCTTTGTTGATCCAAGATACCATCTTCCAAATTTATCTTTTGGTTTATCATAAATACTATGCTGAACATTTATTGTTCCAGCTTCTAAATCTATATCTTCCCATGTTAATGCAAACACCTCACCAGTTCTCATTCCTGTAAAACAAGATGTAAGAAAAGCACAGATGAATGGTTCATTGTCTTTAAACTTTTCTAAAATGATATCTATTTCCTCTTTTGTATATAAATGTTTAACATCATTATCATATTTATCAATTTTAGGCAATCTAAGGGTCAATGATGGATTATATTTAATAATTCCATAAGAATTACATGCTTCTCTAAATGAGCCTTTAAGAACCTTTAAAAGATTCTTAAAGTACTCTCTAGAGAAATCATATTCATTTACTATTTCAGTTATGAATTTATTTAATGCTACGCTTGTAAGTGAGGATATTCTATATTTTCCTATTTTTGGTTTTATATATTTATTAATAATTGTTCTATAAGATTCTATTGTGTTGTATTTTAGATTATTCTTACAATAATTATCTAACCAATAGTCTAAATAATCACTATATGATAGTTTTGATTCTTTAAAAGGCTTCCCAGCATTGATATATTCTGTATAAGCAATATTTCCTGCTTCAATAGCTTCTGCTTTAGTTTTAAAACCACTTTTATTTATATATTTTCTTTTACCTTTAACTGGAGCTATTTCAAATTGATATTGATATACTTCTCCTCTCTTCGTTATTCTTACTTCAGCCATTCTGTACCTCTATTTCAATATTAGTAACTAATTTCCTTATGTTATTAATATCTGATAAGTCTTTTCCTTCATTTTGAATTAAGAATCTTTCAAGAGTTTGCTTTAATACTTTTAAACTTCCAAGTTTTATTGCTGGTAAATATCCTTTTCTAATAAGTTCATAAATATAATTTGGACTCGAATGAAGAATACTAGCAACTTCTTGTACTGTATATATTAATCTATCTTCCATTACTTAAACTCCGCTAATATTGCTTCAAATTCAGCGAGCTCTTCTGGTGTTGGTGGCTCTGACTTACACATTTCTGGATGTTTAATCCATTCTGGTGTATTATCTTCATATTCTATCTTTTTATTATATTTATTATTATGTTTGTCTGAATAATCTATATTATCTAGTCTATTTGAACTATTTCTTATAGACCATTTATTCCATATGTCCTCTACCAATCGAATGATACGTTTGGTATTTTTATCGTTGTGATCATAAGCACACTTTATTAATCCAATTCTCTCTAATTTTCTAATGTGTTTAGAAGCTGTATCAACTGTTATATGATACATTTCTGCTAATGCTCTATTTGTTATCCAACAATATCCTTCCTTTTTGCATAAATAAATTATACGTTCAGCAATAAGCTTTTCTTCTGGTGTTAATAATTTGGTTTCATAGATATATTTTGGTACTATCGCATATATCACTATGTAATCGTCTTTCATTTTATTTCTCCTTTTCTAAATTACTGAACTTCGGCCTCTGTTCAATATCATTATCTAGGAGAACGTTCATTTACTCCATGTCAAAAAAATCTCTAGGTTTATCCTAAAGATTTCTTGCCGTTTTTCCTAAATTTTTCCTATTTATTTAAATTATTTACTTCATGATACCATTTAAGATAATCATATAAGTCTTTTTTTGCTTTTTCAGGCTCTAGATTATTACTTCCTAATTTTAGACTAGTTCCTAATTTTATATATCCAGATTTTTTATATATGAAAAGCTTATTTTTGTAAGTAGATAATAGATCTTCTAAATCTTCATTTGTGAGAGGTGGTTTATCGAATTCTAGACTTTTAATAATGAATCTTTCTACTTCATTTAAATAACCCCATGCATTTTTTACTTGTGCCAATAGTTTTTGGCATGCTGAAGTACTTGAATCATAATATTGCATTGAATAAGTAATAACTCCATTCATTCCATTTCTTGATAATTCTTTACAATACTCTTCATTATTATCAAAAAACAATTTAAATTCTAAATTATCATCTATTTCATATTTCAATTGTTCTTTGTATATTTGATGATGAATCAAATTAATCTCCATTATTTCTAAAATACGATTAAAATCATTCTTTAGTTTTATATAATCATAACTTTCTATTATTCTCTCACTTAATGTACCATCATCATTTAGCAAAGCAGTTTCTAAATTTCCATTTTTATCGTACTTAACCATAAAACCCTCCAACAAAAAAGAGAGAAAGTGACATTAAAGTCAAATTCTCTCTGTGAATTTATTAATTAATCCTATAAATTGTTTTCGTGTATAAATTAAAAGTGCTTTATTTCTCATTAGACATCAGCTCCAATTAATTAATTGCTTTTTATAATAACACTTTTTTATAAAATTGCAAGTGTTTAGTCTAAATATGGTTTATCCACCGTATTGGGGATATCTAATGTATTGGTATAATCTTCAAATTTATCAACTGTATCTGTTTCCATTTTATCTGTCACTCTAACATAAATATTATAAGTAGTCATAATGGTCGAGTGTCCTAATCTTTTGGACACAGCTTTAATATCAGCGCCCTGTTCTATCAATCTTGTAGCATGTGTATCTCTAAAGTCATGAAATCTGCAAGGTATTCCTAATTCATAATGAATTACTTTGAAAGCATACTTGCATGAATCTGTTCCTAAAAATTGTCCATTCTCTTTGATAAACACTAATTGAGCTTCAGGTAATGCAAGTTCTAGTTCTGCTTTGGCATCAACTATCTTTATCTCCTCTTTATTCGTTATTTCATTTATTACTCTTTTTTCATAGTGTTTTAGATAAGCATCTCCATAAAACTTTCTATTTTCTTCTTGTTCCTTTTTGTATTCTTTTAATGCTTTTACTAATCTATCTCCTATTGATATTGTTCTTCTACTTTGTTCATTCTTACATGTGCCATAATACCAAACTCCAACTGAATGACCTTTTGTAATATTCTTCCTTTTAGGTAAGCCAAATTGATTTTTCTTAATAATGTTTTTATTTATTGTTATAGTTTTCTTTTCAAAATCAATACAATCCCATGTTAATGCATAACATTCTGATACTCTCATTCCCGTATAGTACGCTGTAAGAAATGAATAATAAATAGAATGTGTATCTTTAAATCTTTCTAATATTCTTTCTACTTCTTCTTGAGTAAAAATATGAGCAGGATCTCCAGTAACGACATCATATTTAGGTATATGAACTCTTTCAGCAGGATTATCAGAAATATATCCTAAATTATAATATGCATATTTAAATGATCCTTTTATTACTTTTAATATGTTTTTTAAATACCATTTTGAGAATCCATGTTTAACATATAAATCATTTATGAACTCTTGAATCGTTTTAGAATCAATATGGGATATTCTATAATGTCCTATATTTGGTTTTAAATGATTCTTAATAATATTGTTATATGTCATTATTGTTGCATATTTGCAATTTAAATTAGAATATGTATCTAACCAATAATCTAAAAAGTCAGAATATGACATATCTTGTGTTTGAATCTTCTTACCTACATTGTAGTAATTGTTATATGCTATTACTCCTTCCTTATGAGCTTCTGCTCTAGTTTTAAAGCCACTCTTATTAATATACTTTCTTTTTCCTCCTTGAGAGGCAATTTCAAATTGATATTGATATACTTTTCCTCTTTTGTATATTCTAATATCAGCCATATGTTCCCACACCTTTCTTTCTAAAATACAAAAAACTAGCATCAGTGTGCTAGTTTTGTATTTTTGTTAACATTGTTCGCATTGAGAAATCCTTTATTTTATCGGTAAAATAACTACCTTTATACAAAACTTTGAATTTTATGCGAACATTTTGCGAACATTTGGCCTTTTGCGAACAAATTCTATGCGAACAGAATTATCGCAAACCCTTTATTTATCGGCTACTTGCCACAACATTGTTTGTATTTCTTACCAGACCCACATGGGCATGGATCGTTTCTTCCTACTTTTTTATCTTTTTTAATAGGAGTTCCTTTTTGCTTAATGTGTGTATCATGAACTATTCTATTAGTTGCTTGTTCTTTTCTTTCAGTATTTTGTGTTACTACTGCTTTTAATAAATAGATAGATATTTTAGATTCAATACCAGCCATTAATTGGTCGAATAATTCATATCCTTCCATTGTATAAGCTTGTAATGGATTTATTTGTCCATATCCACGTAATCCAATACCTTCTCTTAAATGATCCATTGCACTAATATGATCTGTCCATGCTTCATCTATAACTCTTAATGAAATAGCTTTTTCAAATTCTGCTTTAACTTCTTTTGGAACTTCTTTCATCTTAAGTTGATAATCATTCTTAACTTTTTCTGTTAATAATTCTTTAATTTCTTGTTCGTTATTTAAGAATTCTATTTCTTCATATTCAATAGGTTTACCTTTAATTAAGTTAGTATTAAGGTATTCTATCATTTCTTTTTTACCTTCTTCAGTAAATACACCATCTGGATCGATGTGTTCATCTACTAAATTAGCTATATTTGTATCGAATGTTGCTTCAACTCTTTCTGAAATATTTTCTTGATCTAGTATTTCATTTCTTCTTGCATAGATTATTTCTCTTTGTTCATTCATTACATTATCATAATCTAGTAATGATTTACGAGTATCATAGTTGTTTCCTTCTACTTTCTTTTGAGCTGTTTCTATACTCTTAGTAAATCTTTTAGATCTTATTGCTTGTTCATCAGAGAAACCTACTTTAATTAATAAGTTTTTAATTCCATCTGTACCAAATCTTCTCATTAAGTCATCATCAAATGATACGAAGAATTGAGACATACCTGGATCTCCTTGACGTCCTGAACGTCCACGTAATTGGTTATCAATACGTCTTGATTCATGTCTTTCTGTACCTATTACACATAAACCACCAAGTTCTTTAACACCTTCACCTAATTTAATATCGGTTCCACGTCCAGCCATGTTAGTTGCTATTGTGATAGCTCCTTTTTGACCAGCTTGTGCTATGATTTCTGCTTCTCTTTCATGATTCTTAGCATTTAATACTTCATGAGGTAGATTTTCTTTCTTAAGCATTGCACTTAATTTTTCGTTATTTTCAACTGAAATAGTACCAACTAGTATAGGTTGTCCTGTTTCATGTATTTCTTTAATTTTTCTTACTATAGCAGCAAATTTACCTTTTTCTGTTGCATATACTAGGTCAGGTAAATCTTCTCTTATAACAGGTTTATTTGTTGGAATTTGGATAACATACATATTATAGATATCTCTAAATTCTTCTTCTTCTGTTTTAGCAGTTCCTGTCATACCAGATAATTTATTATACATTCTAAATAAGTTTTGGAATGTAATAGTAGCCATAGTTTTTGTTTCTTCATTTATTTTAACTTCTTCTTTAGCTTCTATTGCTTGATGTAATCCATCACTATATTGTCTACCATGCATTAAACGTCCAGTAAATTGGTCTACAATTATTACTGCACCATCTTCTACTACATAGTCAACATCTCTTTTAAAACCATAATTTGCTTTTAATGCTTGATTTAAATGATGAACTAATACTGCATTTTCTAAATCATATAAGTTTTCTAAATGGAATGCTTTTTCTATTTTTTCTACTCCTGAATCAGATAATGATACACTCTTAGTTTTTTCATCTACAACATAATCTTCTTCTTTTAATTTCTTAACAGCTCTATCTGCTTGTTGATATAAGTCTTTTCCTTCAAATTTTCCACCAGAAATGATTAATGGTGTTCTTGCTTCATCTATTAAGATTGAGTCAACTTCATCGACAATAACAAAGTTTAATGGTCTTTGTACTCTATCTTGAGCTCTAACAACCATATTATCTCTTAAGTAATCGAAACCTAATTCGTTATTTGTTGAGTATAAGATATCGCAATTATATGCTGCTCTCTTTTCTTCTGGAGACATTTCTCTTTTATTAACACCTACAGTTAATCCTAAGAATTCATGAATACTTCCCATCCATTTACTATCACGATCTGCTAAGTATTCATTAACTGTAATGATATGTACTCCTTTTCCTGTTAAGGCATTCAAATAAGCAGGCATTGTTGCAACTAATGTCTTTCCTTCACCAGTTTTCATTTCAGCTATGTTTCCATAGTGAATTGCTAGTCCACCTAATAATTGTACGAAATAAGGTTTTTCACCTATTACACGATATGCTGCTTCTCTAACTACTGCGAAAGCAGGTACAATTATATCATCTAGTGTTTTCCCATTTTCTAATTCTTCTTTAAATTCTTGTGTTTTAGCTTTTAACTCTTCATCAGATAATGCTTCCATTTCATCACTTAAGTCATCTATCTGTGTAGCTATAGCTTCAAATCTTTTTAATTCTTTATATTCTGAGTCAATTAATTTTCTAAATATTCCCATGTTGCATTCCTCCACGCAATCTATTTTAACAAATTAATATTCAAATATCAATTGAATACTTTATTTTAGTAGAAAAAAAGGAGTTTTTACTCCTTATTTCATATTTATAATACCGTAATTGCCATCTTTTCTTTTATATAGAACAGATACACATTCTTCATCAATGTTCTTAAATACAAAGAAATCATGGTTTAATAGTTCTATTTGTAACATTGCTTCTTCTTCATCCATTGGTTTCATAGATATATCTTTTCTTTTTACAATAGAACTTTCATTTTCTTCTTCTTTTTCATCTTTAGTATCATAATCAAAATTAAATTCTAATTTTTCTACATTTTTATATTTTTTATTTAATCTATCTTTGTTTTTTCTTATTTGTCTTTCTAATTTAGCTACAACTAAATCAACAGCAGCATAAAAGTTTTCATTAGATTCTTCAGCTCTTAGTGTGAATCTTTTTGTTAAGGCAGTTACTTCAATTATTTGTTCTAGGCCTCTTACTTTTACCAACACATTAGCTTCAATATCTTCAGGGTTCTCGAAATATTTGTTTAATTTTTCAAGATTTTCTTCTAAGCATTCTTTCATTGCAGAAGTTACTGTGACTTTATCGCCACGAATGTTCAATTTCATTTCCATCATCCTTCGTAATTAAATTATATCATTTATATTAGACTTTTTCTAGATTCTTTACACTATTTTTTGATTATAGCGCTTAAGTTTATGAAGTCAGTTATAAAGTTTGTTGTTAAATAACTTAATGCTAAAGCTAATAACACTACTAAGATTGTTGCTTCTATCTTTTTATTCTTTCTTATTATTGGTTCAAAATTTACTCCACTTAAGGCAAATACACTTAATAATGCTGTTATGGCATATATATAAGTTTTATAGTTCATTATAATTTCCTCTTTCGTAATCAACTATTTTATTTACTCTTCTTATATGTCTTTCTTCTGTAGAAGGTAATGTTTCTACAAATGTTTTAATCATATTTTTTATTTCTTCAATAGGTTGTTTATAACTTATACAAATTATATTGGCATTATTATGTTCTTTTGCTAATCTAGCTTGTTCTATATTAGAACAATGAGCTGCTCTTATACCTTTTACTTTATTAGCTGCAATACTCATACCAATACCTGTTCCACACATTAATACTCCTAAATCTGCTTCATGTCTCATAACTGTTTTAGCTACTCTAAAGGCAAAATCAGGATAATCATCTGTTGGATTATTATCAGTACTTTCATCTATAAAAGTATATTCTATTAAACTTTCTATTATTTTTTGTTTTTCTTCTACTCCATTATGATCAGTTGCTATTGCTATTTTCATATTATTCCTCCTCTTTTTTATTCATTGCTTCTTGGAATCTTGGTAGCATTCCTATACCATTAGATCTATGTGGTGGTAATTGATATATATCATTACCAGGGAATTCATTCGCTTCTATTAGATAAGGTCCTTTATCTCCTAGACATACATCCCATCCTATATAACCCATTTCTGGTATTTCTTTACTGGCTTGTACAACAAATCTTTTAATTCTTTCCCATTTAGGTATTTGTAACCATAATATTTGTTCATTAGTTACAGGATGTCTTTCATATACATGATCATGTTTATCTATAGCTAAATAATCTATAATACCTGTTTCTATATTAATAGGAGCTGCTAAACCTTCGTGATTGAAATTATCTACTACATTATTATTATTTCCTATACGTAAGTAAGCTGCTACTATTTGTTTATTAAGTGTTACTATACGCATTGTATTAATAGATGTTGAATGTAATCTAGATATTTCTTCACATTGTGTTGCTACTTCTTCTACTAAAAATCTTTTTGTTTCTAATAGATTATTATATATTTCTTCAACATTTTTACTATTTACTTTTATTTTTTCAACACCGTGTCCACATTGATCATCAATTGGTTTTACAATGATAGTAGAATGCTTTTTAGTAAACTCTTTAAATTCATCAAGATTATCTGATTTTAATTCCATCCAATCTCTTAATAAATATTTATTAAATCTTTTATTAAATTCTAATTTATTATGGAAATATTTAATATATTCTGGATTATTATATTTTTTTACTATTGCATTATTTATACCTCTTGTAACTATAGTTTTTCTTTGTTGTTTATTTAAATCATACATTTCAAATAATTTATAATCACTATATCCAGCTTGGTACTTTAATCCACATGATACTATATCAAAAAAGATATATATTTTATTTTTTTTGGTTTTATCATGAACATAATCAATGCAATCAAAAAATTGTTTATAATTCATTGATGTTATTCTTTTTATTAAGTAGCCTACTTTTCCCATAGTTATCACCAGTTTTATTATAGCATTTTTTATTACAAATTAAAAATAGCATTTAAATGCTATCTTTATTTCTTGTTATTATTAAATATACACCAAATATTTCAAATAGAAGGAATGCTCCTAAAGAGAACAATTCTCCACTTGTATTTGTTTTTCTTAAACTATTAATTACTTCTGTTTGTGATTTGGTTCCATCATATACTTGTACTTCAAAATCATCTGTAGATACTATATTATGATCTCTTTGTGTTCCTACTATTGTTTTAGATTCTACTTGAGACATATCATAATATGTATAATATATACGCATTTTATCTTCGTATTTTGAATTATTATCTTCATTTTTTACATTAGGTGCTTCGGTTAAATAAGTACTTGTATTTTTATGTTCTTCTAATTTTAAGTTATATTGTTCTGCATCATATTTATTGAATCCTTGATATGGTTTATTATTAGACATTTTTATTAATGTATCTCCAGTAATAGTAAATTCACCTAATGATACAGATCCAGTAAATATTTCTTTTTTATATTTATATTTTTCACTTTCTTCGTATTGTACTTCCCAACGATAATTGTCATCTATTTTTTTATAATATTCTACAAATCTTGTTATTACGGGTGAAATAATATTAGTATTAAATTGATCATCTGTTGCTAATTCTTTTGGTATAAATTGACCACTTAATATTACTAGTTTATTTTCATTTTCTTCTAGATATTCGTTTTTAGATAAGAATACTATATCTTCTAATTTTCTATTTGCTTTCGATTCAGATATTTTTATAGATACATATCCGTATAAACAAAATAAACCAATTAATATTAGAATACCTCCTATGATTGTTTTCTTCATATTATCACCTATTTTAAGTATATCATTTTTTGGCAATAAAAAAAGTCTCTATTTAGAGGCTTCTTCATTAAAACCATATCTACGATTGAATTTTTCAACTGATCCTGTTTTCTTAGCTTTTCCTTGTTTTCCAGTATAGAATGGATGACATTCACTACATACTTCAACATGTATTTCATCTTTAGTTGATTTTGTCATAAATGTTGCTCCACAAGCACAAGTAACTTTGCAATCTTTTACTTCTGGATGTATTCCCTTTTTCATTTTATTTTCTCCTTCCGCCATATCTATATTTATAGATATAGTAATTTCTTCGTCTTATGTATTATATCATAAGAATTTTTATAAGCAAGTATTTTTTATTTTTTAAATGAGATAAAGTGTATAATTTTACCTACGGTAAATACTATTTTATCACTATTCTTAGATGCTATTTCTTTTGATATTGCTTTGCATCCTACTGTTAATGATGATATTACAGCTGTTATTATTATTGTTGTTAATAAGTTTGGTAAATCAAATAGATCTACAAGACTCATTGTTAATACTGCTCCTAAACTACCACTGATGATACCACATATGTCTCCAATAACATCTTGGCATACTGATGATACTTTAGTTCCATTTTTTAATAAAGCAATTGCTTCTTTAGCTCCAGCTATTTTTTGAGCAGCTCTTGCATGTAATGAAGCTTCTTTGCTTGTTAAGAAAGCAACACCTATCATATCAAAGACAATTCCTAATAAAATTGTTAATAATAATATGATAAATAATACTATCTCATTAAAAGAATTTGTAATAGCAGCGGATATACCACTAAAAACTATGGATAATATAAAAGTCAATAAAAAAACTTTATATATCCAGTTAACATTACTCTTCATATTAACTCTCCTTATAAAGTATTAGTAAAAAAAATGAATGGTATACTATAAATTAATTTTACGGCTTTGGTCGAGTTGAATTTCTCTAACACCTACCATCGATTACTCTTTGGCGATTTCTCTTTGAAAGTGTTATCCGAATGTTACCTGTTCGAATACTCGATTACCACTTAGTCCGCACCTCAAACTTTATAATCATGACATCCTAGAGAATTTCTCTAACACATAGTGACTATTCTTATTCGCTTTTGCAATCACATTTTCATTCAATATTAATCATTGAAATCCCACATAACCACTCACGACATGCACTGGTCATTGGATGCTTGACGGGATAAAAGGAAGTTAATCATATGCCATTATGACAATCCTTAAATCTTAAATTACATAACCACCCGAATCTGGGCGAATCAAGCAGATATGCAAAGTGTCTATCAGTACAATTTGGTAGATTTTTAGCCCTACCTTCAAATAGTATATGTGACTAGGATAATGCACCATCACATGCTACACATTTTATCAAATATTAGAGTTGATGTCAAATTTATCTTATCAAAAAAAAACTAATAAAATGTTAGTTTTCTTCTTCTTTAATTTTTATTTTTGCTCCTACTGCAGTTAATTTTTCTACTATATTTTCATATCCTCTTAGAATATGTTCTATATCATTAACAGTAGTTTTTCCTTTAGCTATAAGACCAGCTATTACCATAGCAGCACCAGCTCTTAAATCTGTTGCTACTACTTCTTCTCCTTTAAGAGGTGTAGGTCCAGTTATTATTGCTGTTTTTTCACTTGGTCTTATGTTAGCTCCCATTTTTTGTAAATATTTTATATGACCCATTCTATTTTCATAGATAGTTTCTTCGAATATAGACATACCTGTCGCTTGAGTTAATAGAACACTCATTGGTTGACCTAAATCTGTTGCAAATCCTGGGAATACTAATGTTTTAACATTTATAGCTTTATATTTATCTGGTTTATTAATTATTAATTTATTTTTATTAACTTTTATTTTAACGCCCATTTCTTTTAATTTAGATAATAAAGCTTCTATATGTTCTTCTATTATTCCACTTATAGTTAAATCTTTTCCTAGTAGAGATCCTATTATTACATATGTTCCTGCTTCTATTCTATCTGGTATTACATCAATTACACCTTTATGTAATTTTTTAACACCTACTATTTTGATTTCACTAGTTCCAGCACCTGTTATTTTAGCACCCATACTATTTAAGAAAGAAGCAACATTTACTATTTCAGGTTCTTTTGCTGCATTTGAAATATATGTTGTTCCTTCTGCTTTAGTTGCTGCTAACATTATATTAATAGTTGCTCCAACAGATGCAAAGTCTAAATATATTCTAGCTCCTTTTAATTTTTCTGCTTTAAATACATATTTATTTCCTTCGATTGTAACTTCTGCACCTAATTTTTTAAATCCATTAATATGGAAATCTATAGGTCTTGCTCCAATATTACATCCACCTGGGAAATATATTTCTGCATAATTATATTTAGCTAATAAAGCTCCCATAAAGTAATAAGATGCTCTAAGCTTTTTAGCCATTTCTTCTGGTACTACTTTATTTTCTATATTAGTAGTGTTTATTTTCATTACTTCATCTTTGTATTCTACTTTACCATTTAGTAATTCTACAATATCTATTAATGATTTAGTATCCGAAATATTTGGTACATTATATAAAGTTACTTCATCATCAGATAGAATTGCAGCTGGAATTAATGCTACTACACTATTTTTAGCTCCACTAATTTTAATTTCTCCTGTTAATTCATGTTGTCCTTCTATTATCATTTTCTTCATTTTTACCACTCTTTTAAGAAGTATAACTTCTCAAATTTACTATATAATCTATATAGTTCTTTGTCAATTCATTAATACTTGGTTTACGTTAACAAAAAAAGAAAATAAACACTATGTTTATTTTCTTACTATGAATAAATATCTATCTAATTGCTGTAAGTCTTTTTCTAAGATTACTAAATCGTTTGGATAATATTCTTTTGCAATATTTATAACATCTTGTCCTTGTTCTTCTCCGATTTCAAAAGCTATAATGAATTTATCATTTACATGTTCTTTTGATTGTTTAATTATTTCTTTATAAAAATATAATCCATTATCTTTAGCATATAGAGCTAGATGTGGTTCATTATTTTTAACTATATCCATTATTTGTTCATCTTCTCTTATATAAGGAGGATTGCTAATTATACAGTCATATTTATCACTGATATTAGAGAAGATATCACTTTGAATAAATTCTATATCGCTGTTGACAAGTTTTGAGTTATCAACTGCTACTTCTAAAGCTAATGGAGATATATCACATGCTGTTACTTTTGTATCTGGTAATAACTTTTTTAAAGATATTGCTATACATCCACTACCTGTTCCTATATCTAGTATAGAAATATCTTCTTTTAGATATTGTTTAATATAGTTATATGTTTTTTCTACTAGAAATTCTGTTTCTGGTCTTGGTATTAAGACATTTTTATTTACTTTTAATGTATTACCATAGAAATCTACATCTCCAACTATATACTGAACTGGTTCTCCATTCTTTAATCTTTCTATAGCATTTTCTAGATTATCTTCTTTATGTAAATATTTTTTTAAATATTCTATTTCATTCATATAAATCACAAAAAGGAGATTATTCTCCTTTTAACTTTCTTTGTAAATCTTCTGTTTGTAGAGCTTCTATAATTTCATCTAATGCTCCATCCATAACTTTGTCTAAGTTATTAGTTGTATAACCTATTCTATGATCTGTTACTCTATTTTGAGGATAGTTATATGTTCTTATTTTTTCTGCTCTATCTCCAGTACCGATTTTACTTCTTCTTTCACTACCTACAGCTGCATCTTGTTCTTCTTGTGCCATTTGATATAAACGTGCTTTTAATACTTCCATAGCTTGTGCTTTGTTTTGTAATTGACTTCTTTCATTTTGACAAGTTACTACTGTATTAGTAGGTAAATGAGTAATTCTTACAGCACTTGGTGTTGTATTAACTCCTTGTCCACCATGTCCTGTTGCACAATAAACATCTATTCTTAAATCATTTGGATTTATTTCAATATTTACATCTTCTACTTCTGGCATTATTAATACTGTTGCAGTAGATGTTTGTATTCTACCATTAGATTCTGTAATTGGTATTCTTTGTACTCTATGAGATCCTGATTCATATTTTAATTTTGAATATACATTTTCTCCTTTTATTTTGGCTTCTACTTGAGAATAACCACCAGAAGTACCTGGTTCTTCATTTATTATATCTAACTTCCAACCATTTTTATCTGCATATCTTGAATACATTCTAAATAAGTCACCAGCAAAGATGTTTGCTTCATCGCCACCTGCTGCTCCTCTTATTTCCATAATTATATCTTTATCATCATTTTCATCTTTAGGTATTAATAATACTTCTAATTCTTTTAATAATGATTCTTCTTTTGTTGTTAATTCTTCTATTTCTAATGCTGCCATTTCTCCCATTTCTGGATCATTTACAAGTTGTTTAGCTTCTTCTAAATTAGAAACTGTCTTTTTATATTCATTATATTTATTATATGTTTCTTCTAAATTTTTCTGTTCTTTAGATAATTTTTTTAATTGTTCATAATCAGATAAAACTTCTGGATTAGTTAATTGTTTTGTTAATTCTTGATATTTTTCTGATATAGCATCTAGTTTTTCAAACATAGTATTCACGCCTTCCGCTCGTATTATATCATATTATTTATTAGTTTTAAAAAACAAATGGATTAAATTCCATTTGTTTCTTCATCTTCATCTATTATAACTAGATCTTTTAAATCGTCGTCGTCATCGATATCATCTGTTTCATCTTCTTCAGAATAGATATCTTTTTCTTCTTCGATTTCATCTTCTTCGTCTTCTACTTCTTCAATTTCGTCTTCTTCATCTTCATTATCTATAACTACTTTAGTTACATGTCTAGATTTTAAGTCCCATAGACCTTTATCTACCATAATGAATCTTCCATCTGTTGATAAAACGTCAAAGAATGCTGGTAATTTATCTAAATATTCTGCATCACTTAATCCTAGTAAATCGCATACTTTTTTGAATAATTCATTAATTTTCATTTTCTTTTTTGATTCTTGTAGTACTTTTAGTGCTATATCGTCATATGACATAGCTTCTAACTCTTCTTTTGTGTAGTCTTTTAATTTCATAAAAAGTCCTCCTAATAATTCACTAGGAATAATTATACATTTTTTTTGTGATAGTGCAATAGTAAATTATATATTTATAATACTTTTACATTCTATCCGGTACTTCAATGCCCAAAATATCTAGCAATTTCTTATTGTTATCTAAAACAACTTTTGTCAATAATAACCATGATTCTTGTAAATCTTTATTCTCTTCTGTTAGGATTCTATAATTAGCATATAAATTATTATATAGGTTTGTTATCTTATATAAGTATTCTGTTATATCATTTAATGATCTTGTTGTAAAAGATTTTAGTAATACGTTTCTAATACTTAATAGTTGAATAATAATATCTCTAGCTTCTTTACTATTTATTGTTTTATATTCTTTATAATTTATATTACTATTATCTGCATTTTTTAATAATGATTTCATTCTAATTGTTGAGTATAGTAAATAAGGTCCTGTTTTTCCTTGTATATCAGCAAATTTAACTGGATCAAAGTTATAATCTGTTAACCTGTATGGAATTAAATCTGCATATTTAACTGCTGCTATTGCAACTTGTTCTGCTATTTTATCTCTTTCTTCTCCAGTTATATTTGGAAGAATTCTTTTTTCACATTCTACTTTAGCTATCTCAATAAGGTTTTCTAGAGTCATTACTCCACCATCTCTAGTTTTAAATGGTTTTCCATCACTACCATTCATAGTTCCAAATGGTATGAATTCCAAATTAGTAGTTTTTGGTACAATACCTGACTTATAAACAGCCCTAAATACTTGTTCAAAGTGTAATGCTTGTCTTATATCAGTTAAATACCATACTTCGTCTGGATTAAATTTTTCCATTCTTTCTAGTAAACAAGCTACATCTGTTGATTCATAAGATGCTGCGCCATTTGATTTTATTAATAATATTGGTGGTACTTCATGATCATCATCTGGTTCTTGTAGATGTATAACTTTAGCTCCTTCACTATCTTCTACTAAGTTTTTCTTTTCTAAATAATCTATAGTTTTAGGTATATATTGGTATGAATCTGATTCACCTTCCCAAACTTCAAATGTTACATTTAATCTATCATATACTCTTTTTATATCTGTTTTTGATACATTCATTATATGGTTCCATAAAGCCATTAATCCTCTATCTCCTAATTGAAATTTAGAAGTAATAATTCTAGCTTCTTCCATATATGTTTCGTCTTCTTTAGCTTTAGTAGATGCTATTGGATATATTTCCATAAGATCGTCATTCGTAACTGGAGATTCTTTTGGATATTCTCCTTTATAATTTTCATCAAAATAAGGTAAATCAGGAAATCTTTTCTTAATTTCTAACATTACCAACCCAATTGGTCTTCCCCAATCTCCTAAATGAGCATCAGCTATAGTTTCATTTCCTAGAGAAGATGCTAATCTTTTTAATGCTTCTCCTATGTTTGCACTTCTTAAATGTCCAACATGTAATGCTTTTGCTACATTTGCTCCACCATAATCCATTACTATTTTCTTAGGATTATCATTTTCATAATTTAAATTTATATTATTATTTAATTCATTTACGTGCTTAATTAATGATTCATCACTAAATGTTATATTGATAAAACCTGGACCAGCTACATTAATTTCTTTGTAATGATTGTCTTTTTGAATTAATTCAACTAATTTTGTTGCTAATTCTCTTGGATTTTCATTATTAGATTTAGCTAATGTCATAATTCCATTATATTGGTAATCGCCAAATTCTGGTCTTGATGATGGATTTAATGTTACTTCTTCTACTTTATATCCTAATTCATTAATTTTTTTATTTATATATTGTTCTTCTTGTTCAATAAAACTAGCCATTTTAATCATTCACTTTCTATTATTATTTTTGTAGTTGATTCCTCTGTCTCTATCTTATATCTTATTTCAATTTTATTATTTGTTCTTTTTATGGAACTTTCAAATACTTTGATTATTAATTTAACATTCTTTTCTTTTAATAAGAAGTATGCTGTTTTCTTAATTAAATTTATATTAAATTTATATTCTTCGTTTTCTCTTATAAAACTTGTATTTGTAATTTTACTATGAATATTATCTGTTATGTAAGAAACGTTATCATTATAGTAACTATTTATATGTTTATATTCATTTGTTAATATATCATCTTTATATAATTTTATATTTATATTTTTTTTCATAGTAATTCCTCTTTTTTTATTTGTTTATAATATCATATTTGTTAAAAAAGACAACTTATTAGTTGCCTTTATCTATTTGTATTGTTATTTGATAATCTTGATCAAAATCAATTTCTTCAACACTAATAAAGAATCCTTCATCTCCAAGTGATTGAATACAATCTCTAACTTTTCCTATTGCGTATTTTAAATCTTTTTCTAATTCTTCTTTTTCTGTTTCTTCTGCAGTAAGGTTAGAAACTGCAGCCATAGGATCTACTTCTTGGTTATTTTTTGCTTCAACCATTTCAATTTCTCTTTGTTCTTGAACTGGTGTAAAGAATTTATTATTATTACTTAATTCTTTTGGACCATAATCTTCTTTTGTGAAATCCATTGGTTTTGGTTTAACTTCTTCTTTTGTTGGAGGTTCATATATTGTTGGAATTGGTTCATCTTTTTGTGGAGTCAAACTTACAAAATCACTTTCTGTTGATTCACCTGGTGAATCAAATAATTCTAATTTTCTTTCGTTATTCATTGGTTGTTGATTATCATTTGAAATATTTAATAGTGGATCACTTTCTGCTTCTTCTAAGTTACTAAAATCAAAGAATTTATTACCACTTGGTTCTTTAATACCTGCAGATGGTACAAAATTATTTGTTGAAGCAGGTGTTGCAATTTGATATTCAGGAACTTTTGCTTCTGGCATTGGTTGTTGCATCATTGGTTGTTGATATTGCATTGGTTCTGGGTTTGGTTCTTGATATTCTGGCGTTGGTTCTTCAGGTATTGTTGTAAATCCACCTGATGTTTCACTAGAATCATTATCATCTAATGGTTCAACAACTTCATCTACAAATTTTTGTGGTGCCATTATATCTTCAGTACTCATTCTCTTTGCATTATCAAACAAATCACGAGCATTTGCTTTTATATCTTCAACAGATGGACTATTACCTACTATTGGTACATCTGTTGGTATTGAACCAGGTATTTCACCTGTTGGATTGTATGCATTTTCTTGTTCTTTTAATTTTTTAATTTCTAAATCTAATTGTCTAACAGTCAATCTTTCATTTATTATTCTATGTAACCATTCTCTTTGAACAGCTTTATCTTCTATAGTTAATAATGTTCTAGCATGTCTTTCTGAGATTTTTTCTTCTAGTAAAGCTTGTTGTACTTCTTCATCTAAATTCAATAATCTTAATTTATTAGCAATAGATGGTTGTGACAATCCCATTCTTTTTGCTAATTGATCTTGAGTTAGATAGCCTTTATCAAGAAGGTTCTTATAAGATCTTGCTTCTTCTATAGCTGTTAGATCTCTTCTTTGAACATTTTCTACAAGGGCTACTTCAGCTGATTTGTTGTCATCTATATTAGCAATTACAGCTGGAACAGTTGTTAAACCTGCCATACCTGCTGCTTTATATCTTCTTTCACCTGCTATTATTTCGTATTTATCTCCTAATTTACGTAATACTAGCGGTTGAATTATACCATGTTCTTTAATTGAATCTGCTAATTCTTTTAATCCTTGTTCATCAAAATTTAATCTTGGTTGAAATCTATTAGGTATTATATCCTCTACTGGTACTTGTAATACTGTTTGCTCTAAATTCATTGCTATCAGCCCCTTTTTTATACTTTCTCCTATTATTTATAATACATTATTTAGCATTTTTTTTCAATGGTGTCTTTGTTATTTTGTCATATCTTCTTGGAAATTCTTTTGGTGTATTTTTTTCTTTTTTTATTTTTATAATATTCCTAACGCTTTCTTCAACTGGTAATTCAAATTTAATTATTTGTTCTATTTTTGCTCCTAATGTTTCAATTGCATATTTTGCTTCAGATATTTCTTCTTCATTGGAACCTTTCATTGGTATAAAATAACCATTTATTTTTGTTAATGGAAGACATAATTCAGATAATACACATAAATTTGATACTGCTCTTGCTGTTACTACATCAAATGTTTCTCTATGATTTTTTACGAAATCTTCTGCTCTTCCATGGTAATAATTAATGTTATCTATTTCTATTTTTTTAGATAATTCTTGTAAAAATGTTATTTTTTTATTATTAGAATCTAGTAAGGTTACTTCTAGGTTTGGGTATATTATTTTTAATACCATTCCTGGAAATCCTGCACCTGTTCCTATATCTATTAAATTATTATATTTTGATAAATCTATTGCTTTACAAAAAGTTATTGAATCATAAAAATGTTTTAAATATATTTGTTCAGGATCTGTTATGGAAGTTAAATTGGTATGAGTATTATATTCTATTAGAAAATTACAATATATTTCTAGTTGATTTAATTGTTTTTCTGTTAAATTTATTCCTAATTTTTCAACTTCTTTTATAAATAATTCTTTATTCATGATTATTATATTCCCTCTTTAAATATACTGATAATATTGATATATCTGATGGATTTACACCACTAATTCTTATTGCTTGCGCTATTGTTTTTGGTCTTACTTCTTTTAATTTTTGTCTTGCTTCTGAAGCAATATTTTTTACTTTATCATAATCAATATCTTCTGGAATTTGTTTTTGTTCTAATTTTAACATCTTTTCTGCTTCTTTATATGTTTTAGCAATATATCCTTCATATTTTAAATTTATACTTACTTGTTCTTTTATTTCTTCATCAAATGGTATATCAATTACAGATGATAAAAATTCCATAGTTATTTCTGGTCTTTTTATTAATTGTTCTAATGATAATGATGCATTTGGTACATCATAATTATTATTTATAAATTTATCTTTTATCTCTGGTGTTATTTTTAATTTTGTTTCTTTCATATAGTCAATTAATTTTTGAATATTCTCTTCTTTAGTTAATAATCTTTGATGTTGTTCTTCATTAATTAAACCTACTTCATATCCTTTATGTCTTAATCTTAAATCGGCATTATCATGTCTTAATAGTAATCTAAATTCTGCTCTTGATGTTAATAATCTATATGGATCTCTTATTCCTTTAGTAATTAAATCATCTATTAATACTCCTATATATGCTTCATTTCTTTTTAATACTAATGGTTCTTTTCCTTCTAATGATAATGATGCATTAATACCTGCCATTAATCCTTGACAAGCCGCTTCTTCATAACCGCTAGTTCCATTTATTTGACCTGCTGTATATAAATTTTTTAATACTTTAGTTTCTAAACTAGCATTTAATTGAGTTGGATATATTGCATCATATTCAATTGCATATCCATATTTCAATATTTTTGCATGTTCAAAACCAGGTAAACTATGTACCATTAATTCTTGTACATCTGCAGGCATTGATGTTGAGAAACCTTGTAGATATATATCATCATAGTATCTACTTTCTGGTTCTATAAACAATTGATGTCTTTCTTTATCTGCAAATCTTGTTACTTTATCTTCTATAGAAGGACAATAACGTGGTCCTATTCCTTTAATATCATCTAATGCACCATACATTGAAGATTTATTTAAATTTTCTCTTATTATTCTATGAGTTTCTTCTGTTGTATAAGTTAAATAACATGGTTCTTGGTCTTCTATTTTATAACATGGTTTTAAATCATAACTAAAAGTTAATAATTTATCATCTCCAGGTTCAATTTTTGTTTTAGAAAAATCAATTGTAGATCTTTCTATTCTTTGAGGTGTTCCTGTTTTTAATCTAATTATTTTAAAACCATAATTTTCTAATTTTTCACTTAAGAAATTTGATGGCTTTTCGCCATGTGGTCCTTTTCTAGTTCTTGTATTTCCTACTAAAATATCTGCTTTTAAGTATGTTCCTGTTGTTAAAATAACTTTTTTTGCTTCTATTTTAGTTCCATCTTCTAATATTATGCCTTTAACTGTTGAGTTATCAACAATTAAATCTTCTACCATACCCTCTTTTATTTCTAAATTAGGCAAACTAGTTAAGACATTCATCATTTCTTTTGGATAGGCAATTTTATCCCCTTGTGCTCTTAAACTTTGTACTGCTGGTCCTTTGGCAACATTTAACATTTTAATTTGTAAATGTGTTTTATCAGCAACTTTTCCCATTATTCCACCTAGAGCATCAATTTCACGTACTACTATTCCTTTAGCGCTTCCACCTATATGAGGATTACATGGCATATCTGCTATATTTTTTATATTACTAGTTATAAGTAATGTTTTATGTCCTTTAGTAGCTGATGCATGTGCTGCTTCGCATCCTGCATGGCCACCACCTACTACTATTATGTCGTACATTGTTTTCACCTCTTTTATTTCCCTAGGCAAAATCTTGAAAACATTTCATCTAATAATTCTTCTTCATATGTTGTTCCATTTATTCGACCTAATTCTTCCCAAATATTTTTAATATCTAATTCTATCATATCTATAGGTTGATTTTCTTTTAAGCCTTTTTCTACTTCTTTTATTGAATTTAAGCAATTGGTTAATATTCCTATACTTCTTGCATTACTTAAATATGTAGGATCTTCATTTTCTATTTGTGATAAATTAAATAATTCTATTATTTTGTTTTTCAATTCTTCTATACCTATATTATTTTTTATACTCATGTTGATAATTCTTGATTTATCAACATGAAGTTTATTTATATCTATTTTTGATTCTAGATCTATTTTATTAATTATAATTATATATGTTTTATTTTCTAGTTCTTTTAATAATTTATTTAGATCTTCATCTAATGGTTCGTTATTATTAATTACAAATAATATTAAATCAGATTCATTCATTATTTTTATACTTTTTTCTACACCAATAGATTCTATGACATCATTAGTGTCTCTTATTCCTGCTGTATCAATCATATTTAGAATTATTCCATTAATACTTATTTGTCCTTCTACTATATCTCTTGTAGTACCAGCTATATCTGTTACTATTGCTTTTTCTTCGTCTAATAATGCATTTAATAAACTACTTTTACCTACATTAGGTTTACCTATAATAGATGTTTTAATTCCTTCTTTAATTATTCTTCCATTTTTACTTTCTTTTAATATTTTCTCTATTTGTTCTTTTAATGAAGTAATTTTTGGTATTAATACATCATTAGTTATTATTTCTACATCATCATATTCTGGATAATCTATATTTACATTTATATTTGATATTATTTGAATCATATCATCTCTTAGTTTATTTATAAGATTTGAAACTTTTCCACTTATTTGATTCATAGCTAGTTCTACTTGTGTATTTGTTTTTGCATTAATCATATCCATTATTGCTTCTGATTCAAGTAAATCTATTCTTCCATTTAAAAATGCTCTTTTTGTAAATTCTCCTGGTTCAGCTAATCTACAACCATTTGATAATAATAATTCTAATACTTTATTTGTTGATGCTATTCCTCCATGGGTATTTATTTCTACTACATCTTCTGTTGTAAAAGTTTTTGGAGCTCTCATTACTGATACTAATACTTCTTCTACTTCTTTGTTATTTTCATCTATTATGTGTCCATAATGTATTGTATGTGTAGGAACTGTTGTTAAATCTTTGCCTTTGAAGATTTTATTAACATTTGTTATGGCTTCTTCTCCACTTACTCTTATTATTGCAATTGCTCCTACTCCTTGAGCAGTTGATATTGCACATATAGTATCATTCATAATTCCACTCCCTTTTGGTTTTGTATTATATCACTTTTTATATATTTGTAAATTAATATATTATATTAATATAATAACTTAATTTTATTTCCCGGGAAATAAAAATTATATTATTTTAGATATAATTTGTCACTTGAATGTTTATAAAATTATTTCCCGGGAAATAATTTTGTGTATAAAAAAAAGAAGATTTTATTCTTCTTCATCTTCATTTTCTTTATAACTAATTACGATATGTCTGTGTGGTTCTTCACCTTCACTAACTGTTGAAATATTTTTAAATTTAGTTAATGCATTGTGAACAATTCTTCTTTCATAAGAATTCATATCGTCTAGTTTAACTGCTACTTTTGTTTTTAATACTTCTTTAGCAATTCTTTTTGCATCTCTTTCAAGATATCCCATTTTCTTTTCTTTATAGTTTTCTACATCTAATAATATATATGGGTATGTATCTAATTCATTAAATACCATTTGTCTTAATATTGTTTGAATAGCTGTTAATGTTTGGCCATTCTTTCCTATTAAGATATTATTCTTATCAGAGTACATCTTAATTTTAATTTGTTCATCTCTAATACTTGTTTCTAGTTGTGCTTCAATACCCATGTTTTTTAATAAGTCTATTAGTTTATTTTTTAGAAAGTCGGCAACTGTTGAGATTTTAATAGCTTTATAAACATATGTTGTTCCTTTAAATAACTTTCCCTTTTTTTCTTCAGTTTTTGTTATAAGTTCTGTTTCTTCTACTCCTAATTCTTCCAAAGCTTTTTCTTTTGCTTCTTCTAAACTCTTTCCTTCGAATTCTTCAAACTTCATATTAATCCTTCTTTCCTATTGTTTTTTTAACAATTATATTTTGTACTACAGCAAATCCATTTGTTACTACCCAGTATAGTGCAATTGCTGTTGGTAAACTGAATGACATTACTGCTATCATAACGATCATGAATGTTGTCATCATTTTCATTTGTTGAGCCATCTCTGTATTTTGATTTTGACTTGCCATTGTATTTCTAAATGATAACCATGTTGTTCCAACTATTAATACAATTAATATTATGTATGTATAATGTCCTTTTCCAATTCCAGTTCCTGGTGTCATTCCTAAATTCCATGTTGTATTTAAGAATGTTCCTTCGAATATTGCTGGTAATCTATTAATTGCTTCTAAGAATGCAAAGAATATTGGTAATTGAATAAATGCTGATAAGCATCCTCCAACTGGATTAACTTTATATTTTTTGTATAAAGCCATTGTTTCTTGACTTTTCATCATCATAGATTCTTGATCAGTTTTATCTTTGTATTTTCTTTCAATTCTTGCCATTTCTGGTTGTAATTTTTTCATTTGTTCTGATTGTTTAATTGTTTTTATTTGTAATGGAAATAGTATTAATCTTATTAATAATCCAATTAACATTACTGATAAACCCATATCTCTAAATAAATAACCTAATTTAAGAATTATATAGCCTAATGGTTTAACAAATAAAGTTTCCCATAAGCTTTGATATTTCAATTTACTAGGAGTAAATTCTCTACATTTAGGTAAATCTTCTAATTGAACTTGTAGGTCTTTATCATATTCCTGATATAAGTCATATAATTTTTGATCTGTTGGTTGACATAATATATTTGATGTTAGTGACTGTCCAGTTTCTGGATTTGTAACTACTTTTTTATCATCTTTTAATGTTTTAGTACAACCAGTAATTACTGTGAATAATATTATAATTATCAACAGTTTTGTTTTCTTTTTCATTGCCCCACCTATTTTTCTATAAGTGCTTTAAAAGCTTTTTCTTTTGTTTCATAATCAGCTTCTGCACAGCTCTTCCTAATCATTATAATATAATTAGAATAGTTTTTGAATAATTTTTTATATTTATCTATAAGAGTTCTTGTTTGTCTTTTTAATTTATTTCTAAGATGTGCTTTACCTATCTTGTTACTAATTGCTATTCCATATTTTGAATTTTCATTTTCGCTTTTCATTATATATATAATAAAGAATTCATTTTTATTAAACTTTCCTTTCTTTATTATATTATTAAATTCTGTTTGTTTTTTTATAGTTTCTATTCTTTTCATAAAGTAACTCCCTTTTATAGATAAAAAACCACTGTTATTAAGTGGTTTATTTTACAACTATTCTTTTACGTCCTTTATTTCTTCTTGAGTTTAAAACGTTAGATTCTTTTCTTGCAAAAAAACCATGTTTCTTTGCTCTTTTTCTGTTATTTGGTTGATAAGTTCTTTTCATGATAACACCTCCACATCTGAATAGCTCTCTTATTATAATATTA
The DNA here is from genome assembly GCA_017541445.1 of Bacilli bacterium. Next base: position 139,774 of record JAFXZC010000009.1, on the reverse strand, counting down.
TAAATAAAAAAATGTCAAGAAATTATGGCTATTTTAAAGTATTATAATTTTTATCCACAATTACCTGTGGATATGTTGATAACTTTTTTCACATGTTAATTAGAAATTTGTTGATAAAGTTAATAACTTTTGATTTAATAGTTATTTAAAGGGATAACTTGTGGGTAATTTTGTTAATATGTTGTTGATATGATTTTTTATTTTGTTTTTAACTTTTATTTTTCAACAGCATGAGTTAAAATAATTGTACTAGTTTGTACAGAGTGGGGTGATGGTATTGAATCTTGACGAAATTTGGAATAAAGTCCTAGATCTTATTAAAAATCAAGTTGCTAATGTTTCTTTTGGAACATGGTTTGTTGATACTAAATTAGTTGATTTAACAAGTGATACCATTATCTTACAGGTACCTATGCCTATACATAAAAAAATATTAACAACTAATTATAACGATTTGATAGTTGATTCTTTCACTCAGGTAATAGGGGAAGAAAAAAAATTAGAATGTTATTTAAAAAATGAATTAAATAATAATCAACTTGAAGATACTATTATGAAGGTAATTGATAATAATATTGAACCTCCTAAAAATAATAACTTCGAAAGTAATTTAATACCTAATTATACTTTTGATAATTTCGTAGTAGGGGATACAAATAAATTTGCTAAGACATCAGCTTTAGCTGTTGCTGAAAATCCTGGTACTCAATGGAATCCATTATTTATATATGGAAAGAGTGGTTTAGGAAAAACTCATTTAATGCATGCAATTGGTAACTTTATTACTGAAAATCATCCTGAATATAAAGTTTTATATACTGGTAGTGATGATTTTAAAAAAGATTTTACTGGAAGTATAAGTGATAAAGGAAATTCTATTAATGATGCTAAAGAATTTAAGGAAAAATATAGAAATATTGATGTATTAATTATAGATGATATTCAATTCTTAGTAGGTGCTGATAAAACACAAGAAGAATTTTTCCATACTTTTAATGATTTACATAGGAGAAATAAACAAATAATTATTAGTTCAGATAGAAGTCCTGATGATTTGCAATTATTACAAGAAAGATTAAGAAGTAGATTTGCTTGGGGATTACCTGTTGATATTTATCCTCCTGATTTTGAATTAAGATGTAGAATTATTAGAGATAAAATGAAATATTTAAATATATCTAATAAAGTAAGTGATGATGCTATTGAATTTATTGCTAATAATTTTGATACTGACGTTAGAAGTTTGGAGGGTGCTATTAATAGAATAGTTGCTTATACAGCAATGTATCCACCTGACAAAGATGAAATTAATTTAGCTTTTGTTGCTGAAGCTTTAAAAGACTATGTAACTAAGAATATATATAATATGAATGATATTGTATCTATTCAAAAAGCTGTTGCTGATTATTATAAAATTACTGTTGAAGTACTTAAAGGTAAAAAGAGAAGTGCTAATATAGTTTATCCTAGAATGGTTGCTATGTATTTATGTAGAATGCTTACAGAAGAATCATTTCCAAGAATTGGTTTAGAATTTGGTGGAAGAGATCATTCTACAGTAATACATGCTTGTGATAAAATAGAAGAAGATTTAAAAGATAATAATCAATTAAAAGAAATAATTAATGAAATTAAATCAAAATTGTAATTTATAAAAAAATTGTTAATAAAAAGATAATTATCAACAATAAATAAACACATAAAATTCTACGTAATTGTGGATAAAAAAAGACTTATTAACAATATCAACTGTATAATAATAATAACTTATATTAAAATAAAAGAAAGAAGGAATTTGAATGAAATTTACGATTGAAAAAAATTTATTATTAGAAAACTTAGCTAATGTAGTAAAAGCTGTATCATCTAAGAATATAATACCTATATTAAATGGAGTAAAATTTGATTTAAATGAAGAAGGATTATATTTAACTGCTAGTGATAGTGATTTAACTATAAGATCTTTTATAGAAAAGAGTAGTATAAAGAATGTAGAAAAAGAAGGTTCTATTATAGTACAAAGTAAATATATATTAGATATAATTAGATTTATGCCTTCTGATACTATTAATTTTGAATTGTTAGATGGTTTAAAGATAAAGATATATAGTGATAATAGTCAATATGATTTAAATTGTTTAGATCCTAAAGAATATCCTAGTTTAAAATTAGAAGAAGTTAAAGATCCTATTATAGTTAAAGGTTTCTTATTTAAAGATATTATAAGTCAAACTTCTTTTGCTATTTCTAATCAAGAATTAAGACCTTTATTAACTGGTTTAAATTTTAAAATAGTAGGGGATGTATTTGAGTGTATTGCTACTGATTCATATAGATTAGCTAAAAAGACTATTAAATTAGATAATCCTACTGAAGAAGAAGTAAATATTGTTTTACCAGGTAAGAATATTATAGAGTTAGATCATATTATTACAGATGATGAAAATGTAGAGATGCATATATTTAGTAATAAGGTATTATTTAAATATAAGAATATTATTTTTCAAAGTAATTTATTATCTGGAACATATCCTAATACTAATAATTTAATTCCTTCTGAATTTTCATATATGATTAATACGAAGTTAGGTGAATATACTTCTGCTATTAGTAGAGCTGCATTACTTACTCAAAGTAAGGAAAAAAATATTGTTAAGATGAAAATTAAGAATAATCAAATGATAATTAATTCTTATGCATCTGAAATTGGTAAAGTAGAAATTAAATTAGATGTTGAAACTAATACTGAAACTAATATTGATATTTCATTTAGTGCTAAATATATGTTAGATGCGTTAAAAACATATAAAGATGAAGATATATTAATATTATTAAATGGTGAAGTTAAACCTATAGTTATTAAGTCAGCAACTGATGAATCATTAATTCAATTAATTTTACCTATTAAAACATATTAATAATTAAATACCACATTCAAAAATGTGGTTTTTTTATGAATTATTTTTATTTTTTTATTAATTTCGTCGAAATTCGTCGTTTTTTCGTCTTTTTTGATGGTAAAAGGTTTTTATCAAAAAAAGAGAGGAGGTTTAGATATGGAAAATTATGAAATTAATAGTGATACTGTTGCTTTAATTCCTAAAGAAGATAAAACAATAGTATATGAAGTGGATAAGTCATTTGTTGTCGACAAGAAACCTTTAGAAATAATGGAAGAAAGTTGTGAATATTTTGGAAGTTCTTTAGAAGGTAGACAACAAGGTGTATTAAATATTGCAGGTTATACTCATAAAGTACCTGTTATAGTTGAAGAAAGTTTTGATCTTATCTTTTTTCCTACTTTATCACCTAGAAATAAAAAATGTTCTTGGTTATCATATAGACATATAATAAGACCTGATAAGTTTAAAGATAAGTCTATTATTGAGCTTAAAAATGGGAAAAAGATACTTTTAGATGTATCATGTGCTATTATTGATAATCAAATGTATAGATGTTCTAGAATTGAAGATATATTAAAAGTAAGAAAAATTCAGAATATAGAGAAAAAAGCTACTAAAAGGTAGCTTTTTGTGTTATAATGTATTTGTGGTATGGGAGTACTATTTAATACTTTTTTTCAAATACACGTCAAAAAAGAGGCTTAAAATGAAAATACAGCACTTGAAATTAGTAAATTTTAGAAATTATGAAAGACTAGATGTAGATTTCTCTGATACTTATAATATTATTTATGGAAATAATGGTGAAGGGAAGACTAATTTAGTTGAAAGTATTTATGTACTTGGTCTTACAAAATCTTTTAGGGGTTCAGTTGATAAAGTTTTAATTATGAACAATAAGGATGTTTGCAAGGTAGAGGGTAGAGTACAGGATAAGTACGTCAATAATTATAAGATTATTATTAAAAATGATGGAAAAAGGGTAAAGATTAATAATACAAAAGTTGAAAAATTAAGTGATTATATTTCAAAAATTAGTATTGTATTATTTAATCCAGATGATCTTAGATTTATTAAGGAATCTCCTAGTATAAGAAGAAAAGCAGTTAATTTGGAAATATCACAATTAGATAATATATATTTAAAAAATTTAAATATGTATGAAAAAATATTAAAACAAAGGAATATGTATTTAAAGACAGTTAATTTGAATGGTAATAGTTCATATGATTATTTGGATATATTAACTAATAAATTAATTGATTATGGTGAAAAAATATATAATTCTAGAGTTGAATATGTTAATTATCTAAATAAAGGTATTAGAAATTATTATAAAGAGATATGTAATATAGATGATTTAGAGATTAATTATGTATCTGATTTTGATAATTTTGATAAGGATAAGATTAATAGTCTTTATAAGAAAAATTTAAATAAAGATATTATTCTTGGAAAGACATCTATTGGTGTACATCATGATGATTTTATATTTAAAATGAATAAGCAATTAATTAAGGATTATGGATCTGAAGGTCAACAAAAGAATGCAATTATTGCTTATAAATTAAGTGAATTAGATATTTTTTATAATATTCATAAAGATTATCCTATTTTAATATTAGATGATTTATTTAGTGAATTGGATTCGGATAAGATAAAAAATATTTTAAATTTAATTAATAAAGATGTTCAAACTTTTATAACTACTACTGATATAGGTAAGATTAGTAATGTTATCTTGAAGAAGAGTAAGTTATTTAAGATTGAAGAGGGTAAAGTATTGGAGGGTTAATTATGAAAGAAGAATATACAGATAGTGATATTCAAGTATTAGAGGGGCTTGAAGCTGTTAGAAAAAGACCAGGTATGTATATTGGAACTACTAGTGAAAGAGGTTTGCATCATCTTGTTTGGGAAATTGTTGATAATGCTGTTGATGAAGCTTTAGCAGGTTATTGTAATGCAATTGAAGTTATTATTGAGAAGAATAATGTAATAACTGTTAAAGATAATGGTAGAGGAATGCCAACAGGAACTAATGCAAAGACTGGGTTATCCACAATTGAAACTATTTTTACTGTATTACATGCAGGTGGTAAATTTGGTGGTGGAGGATACAAAGTATCTGGTGGATTACATGGAGTTGGTGCTTCTGTAGTTAACGCTTTATCTGAATGGTTAGAAGTTAGAGTATATAGAGAAGGAAATGTTTATTTTGAAAGATTTGAGAATGGTGGACATTCTGTTGAACCTTTAAAAATAATTGATACTTGTGATAAAGATAGAACAGGTACTACTGTTAGTTTTAAAGCAGATCCTACTATATTTACTGAAACTACTGTTTATGATTATGATACTTTAGCAAATAGATTAGAAGAATTAGCTTTTTTAAATAAAGGTTTAAAAATAACTCTTGAAGATTTAAGAGATGTTGAAAAGAAAAAAGAATTCCATTATGAAGGTGGAATTAAAGAATTTGTTGTTAAATTAAATAAAGATAAGAAACCTTTACATGATGAAGTTGTTTATGTTGAAGGTATGGAAGATGGTATTTCTTTAGAAGTAGCATTCCAATATAATGATGATTACAATTCAAATATTTATTCTTTTACTAATAATATTAACACTCATGAAGGTGGAACTCATGAAGATGGTGTTAAGAGAGCTTTAACTAGAATAATGAATAATTATGCTAAGAATAGTAAGTTATTAAAAGATAATGATGACCCTTTAACTGGTGATGATGTTAGAGAAGGTTTAGCTATGATTATCTCTTGTAAACATCCTAATCCTCAATTTGAAGGACAAACCAAGACAAAATTAGGTAATGCTGAAGTTAGAAAGATTGCTGATGATGTATTTAGTGAAGGATTAGAAAGATTTTTATTAGAAAATCCTGTTGAAGCAAGAACTATTGTTGAAAAGTCTATTATGGCAACAAGAGCTAGACTTGCTGCTAAAAAGGCAAGAGAAGCTACTCGTAGAAAAGGTGATTTAGATATTACTAATTTCTATGGTAAATTAGCTGATTGTAAGAGTAAAGATCCTAGTGAATGTGAAATATATTTAGTCGAGGGAGATTCAGCAGGTGGTTCTGCTATTAAAGGTAGAGATTCTATGACTCAAGCTATTCTTCCTTTAAGAGGTAAAATATTAAATGTTGAAAAGGCAAGATTAGATAGAGCTTTAGGTAATGAAGAAATTAGAACTATTATTACTGCATTTGGTACTGGTATTGGTGATGAGTTTGATCTTAGTAAATTAAGATATGACAAGATTGTTATTATGACAGATGCTGATGTTGATGGAGCTCATATTAGAGTATTGTTATTAACATTATTCTATAGATTCTTTAGACCTATTGTTGAAGCTGGACATGTTTATGCGGCACAACCTCCATTGTTCTGTATTAAACATGGTCAAACAAGAAAATATGTTCTTGATGAAAAAGAAAGAGATGAATATCTTGCTACATTAGCTCCTAATACTAAACGTGATATTTTACGTATGAAAGGTTTAGGAGAAATGGATCCAGAAGAGTTAAATGAAACTACTATGGATATCAACAAGAGAGTATTAAGAAAGATAACTGTAGAAGATGCTAGATTAGCTGATGAGGCATTCTCTCAATTAATGGGTGATGAAGTTGAACCTCGTCGTAAATTTATAGAAGATAATGCTGTATTTGTACAAAATTTGGATATTTAGGGGGTGTAATGTATGGATAGAGTAGAAAATAATAATATTGTTAAAGAAATAAAAGATTCATTCTTAGATTATTCAATGAGTGTTATTACATCGCGTGCATTACCTGATTTAAGAGATGGTTTAAAACCTGTTCATAGAAGAATTTTATATTCTATGTATGAATCTGGTTTTACTCCTGATAAACCTCATGTTAAGAGTGCCAAGATAGTTGGAGATGTTATGGGTAAATATCACCCACATGGTGATTCTTCAATTTATGAAGCTATGGTTAGAATGGCACAAGATTTTAGTTATCGTTGTATGTTAGTAGATGGTCATGGTAACTTTGGTAATATCGAAGGTTATGGTGCAGCTGCTATGCGTTATACAGAATCAAGACTTTCTAAAATTTCTCTTGAATTATTAAGAGATATTGGTAAAGAAGTTGTTGATATGGATGATAACTTCGATGGTACTGAAAAAGAACCAAGAGTTTTACCTTCTAGGTTCCCTAATATTTTAGTAAATGGTACTATGGGTATTGCTGTTGGTATGGCTACTAATATTCCTCCTCATAATTTAGGAGAAGTAATAGATGGTTGTGTAGCATATATAGATAATCCTGATATTGATGTTGATGGATTAATGCAAATAATTAAAGGTCCAGATTTTCCAACAGGTGCTATTATTTTAGGTAATTCTGGTATCAAGAAAGCATATGAAACTGGTAGAGGTACTATTACTATTAGAAGTAAAGCTACTATAGAAGAGAAAAATGGTAGAAATTATATAGTTATTGATGAAGTTCCATATGGTATTAATACTTTAGATTTAAAAAATAAAGTTGCTGAGTTAGTTCATAATAAAGTTATTGATGGTATTACTGATTATCATGCTGATTTAAAAGATGGTATTAAGATTACTATTACTTTAAAGAAAGATGCTAATGCTCAAGTAATTTTAAATCAATTATATAAACATACTGATTTTCAAACTAATTTTGGTATTATTTTCTTAATGTTAGATCAAGGTGTTCCTAAAACTCTTGGTTTAAAAGATATAATTGTTAAGTATGTTGATTTTCAAAAAGAAGTTATTATTAGAAGAACTAGATATAATTTAGATAAAGCTGAGAAGAGAGCTCATATTTTAGAAGGTTTAAAGATTGCTTTAGATAATATTGATGAAGTTGTTAAATTAATTAGAGCTGCTAAGACTGATTTAGAAGCTCAAGAAGGTTTAATGAATAGATTTGGTCTTACTGAAGTACAAGCTCAAGCTATTCTTGAAATGAGATTGAGAAGATTAACTGGATTAGAAAGAGATAAGATAGATGCTGAATTAGAAGCTTTATTAAAAGAAATTGATGAATTAAGATCTATTTTAGCTAGTGAAGAGAAAGTTCTTAATATTATTAAGACTGAAATGTTAGAAATTAAAGAAAAATATAGTGATGAACGTCGTACTAAGATAGATATGACTGCTATTGATTATATTGAAGATGAATCTTTAATTCCAAATGAAGATGTTATGATTACTTTGACTCATAATGGTTATATTAAAAGGACTACTTCAGATACATTTAAGAGTCAAAATAGAGGTGGTGTTGGTATTAAAGGTATGGCAACAAATGAAGAAGATTTTGTTGAACATATGATTAATATTGATACTCATGATTATGTATTATTCTTTACTAATAAAGGTAAGGTTTATAGAATTAAAGGTTATGAGATTCCTGAATTTAGTAGACAGTCTAAAGGATTACCTGTTTTAAATCTTTTACCAATTGAAAAGGGTGAAATGGTTAATTCTATTATTAAGATTAAACCTGAAGAAGAAGTTACTAATTTATTATTTGTTACTAAGTTAGGTTTAGTTAAGAGAACTGTTGTTGGTGAATTTGATAATATTAGAACAAGTGGTAAGATTTGTATTACTCTTAAAGAAGATGATGAGTTATTAACAGTTCGTAAGACTTCTGGTAATGATATGGTTCTTCTTGGTTCTAGTAAAGGTCGCATGGTTAAATTTAATGAAAATGAGGTCCGTGTGATGGGTAGAACTGCTTCTGGAGTAAAAGGTATTGAATTAGATGATTCGTTCTGTATTGGGGCTGAAATCGCTTCAGAAGAGGATAACATTTTAATTGTTACTAAGAAGGGTTATGGTAAACAATCTAAGGTTTCTGATTATCGTACTACTAAGCGTGGTAGCAAAGGTGTTAAAGCTTTAAGTGTTACTGATAAGAATGGTGATATTGCTTCATTTAAGATTTGTCGTCCAGATACTGATGTTGTTATTATTACCGATGCTGGTATGGTTATGAGAATGCCTTTAGATCAAATTAATGTTCTTGGTCGTGTTACTCAAGGTGTTAGATTAATAAATTTAAGAGATGAGAATACAGTTGCTACTGTAAGTATCGTTGATAAAGAGAAAGAAAAAGAAGATAATCAACAAAGTGTTGATTTGGGAAATAATGAGATTGAAGAACTCCCTAATAATGAGGCTTCGGAGGCTGATGAAGCTGTTTCTGAAGATATCGATGATGTTGAAAATAATGAAGTTATTAACAACGATACAAGTCTTGATAGGTTATTGGAAGCTGCAGAAGATGATTTAGATGATTCTTCTGATAATGAATTTGATGATATTTAATGTTTCACGTGGAACATATGAAAACTAGTATTGTAATATATACTAGTTTTTTTGTTGTTGATAATGTTCCACGTGGAACATAGATATAAATTTTAGAATCTAAATTATATATATTACTAACTAATTTTTATAAATATATTATTATTGCTTTTATATTGGTTTGTTAGTTTATTTATATTTGTTTATCAAATTTTAAATAGTCATATCTAATAAATATTGTTCTATATGTTCCACGTGGAACATAGTTGTTGATAAATAATATATGAAACGAAGAAAATGCATTTAATGATAGATGTTTCACGTGGAACATTGAATTTGTTTTTTTAAAAATGTGTATATGTTCCACGTGGAACATTATTAAAGTTGATTATTTTTATTTCTTTTGGTAATATATGTTTGTGCAACGGATATACTATGACCAAGTCAGGATCGGAAGGTAGCAGCTTACATAGCCTCTGTACGTGTGCACTTTTTATTTTGGGTGATTTTATGAATTTTGATATAAATCTTATTAACAAGTTAGTTTCTTTATCTCAATCTGCTTTTGATTCTGGTGAAATTCCAGTTTCTGCAGCGGTTTTAGATCATGAGGGAAATATTGTTAGTATTTCTTCTAATACTCGTCAATTTGATTTTAGTGTTTTGAATCATGCTGAGATTTCTGCTATATTAGCTGCTGAGAAATCTATTGGTGATTGGCGTTTAAATGGCTATTATCTTATTTCTACTTTAGAACCTTGCGATATGTGTTCTGCTATTATTAAGGAATCGCGTTTAGATAAAGTGTTCTATTTGTTATCTCGTTCTGGGAAATATTCTTATGGTGATAATTTGATTGTTAAAAATCAAATTGTTGGTTTCGATATTCAAAAGGAAATTTTGCAAAATTTATTAACAACTTTTTTTGAAAATAGGAGATAATTCCTTTTTTTTTTGGTATAATTATCCACAGGAGGTTTTATTATGAGTTATAAGGTTTTGTATCGTAAATATAGACCTTCTGATTTTGATAATGTAGTAGGTCAGAAATATACTATTGATATGCTTAGAAATGCTATTACTTCTGGTAAACACTCGCATGCTTATATCTTTACTGGTCCTCGTGGTACAGGTAAAACAAGTTGTGCTAAAATCTTTGCCAAAGCTTTAAATTGTGAGCATCCTGTTAATGGTAATCCTTGTGGTGAATGTATTAGTTGTTCTAGCTTTTTAGATAGTCCTGATATTATTGAATTAGATGCTGCTTCAAATAATGGTGTAGATCAAGTTAGGGACCTTATTGATAGTGTTCGTTTAGTTCCTTCTAGTTTGAATTATAAAGTTTATATTATTGATGAAGTTCATATGTTATCAACAAGTGCTTTTAATGCTTTATTATTAACTTTAGAGGAACCACCTGAGCATGTTATCTTTATTTTGGCTACTACCGATATTCAAAAAGTTCCAATTACTATTCTTTCTAGATGTCAGAGATTTGATTTTAAACCTATTTCTAGTTCAGATATTATTGATCGTTTGAAATATATTTGTTCTTTAGAATCTATTTCTGCATCTGATGATGCTTTAACTGAAATTGCTAATTTATCTGCTGGTGGTATGAGAGATGCTTTAGGTATGTTGGATCAGTTGTCTAATGATAATGCTGAAATTACTTTGGATTTAGTTAATTCTTACTTTGGTAGTATTTCTTCTAAGAAAATTGATTCTTTAATTAATGCTATTTTTAGTAATGATTCTGATACTTTAATTTCAATTTTTGATGATATTAAGTCTTCTGGTGTTAATTATTCTGTTTTAGTTGAGAAATTGGTTAATGCTTTAAGAGATTATGCTATTGGTATTAAGACTGGTAAGTATGATTCAGATTTTGATATTGTTATTAATTTGATTTTTGATTTGAACGAGAGTTTAAGTAATGTTTCTAATGTTAAAATTGATCCTTTTGTTTTAATTGAAGTTATTATTTTGAAATATGTTAATCTTAAACCTGCTTTGGGAAATAATTTGGGAAATAATTTAGCTTTAAATTCACCAATTTCTAATGGCATTGTTAATGATGTTAAATCTAATATTGTAGATAATACTAAAAGTATATCTAAGCAAGGTGAAACCAAGCCTGAAGTTGTTTCTAGTGAATTTGTAGAAGAGCCAGTTATCAACACATTCAAGATTAATTTTGATATTAATTTACGTATTTCTAATTGTTTTAGTGAAGCTGATAAAGCTAAGAAAGAAGAATTAATTCCTCTTTGGAATGATTTTGTAAGTGGTTTAAAACTATCTGATAAGAAAATCTTTGGATTACTTTCTGATACTGTTATTCAAGCTGCGAGTGGTAGATATGCTATTATTAGTAGTAAAATTGATTCTACTAATGATTTGATTAATGAGAATATTTTGAATATTGAAAATTTATTTACTACTTTTTCTTCTTTAAATTATAGATTTGTTGCTGTTAGTAATGATTTATGGAAAGAAGAAGTAAAAAAGTATAGAGAAAATGTTAAAAATAAAATAAAATATATTTATGTGGAAGAAAATGTAGAATCTAAAAAAGAATCCAAATCTAAATCTAAAGCTTCTAAAAGCGATATTGAAGATTTAGGTGATGATGTTTTTGGATCTATGTTGGAAGTAGAATAGAGGAGAATGTTATATGAATATGCAAGCTTTAATGCAGCAAGCACAAAAAATGCAACGTGATATTACAAAGAAAAAAGATGAATTAAATAAGAAGGAATTTACAGGTACATCTGAAATGGTTGATGTTGTTTTTACAGGTGATAAGAAGCTTTCTTCTGTAAAAATTAAAGTAGATATCGAACCAGATGATAAAGATGTTTTAGAAGATATGATTACTATAGCTGTAAATGATGCTATGGAAAAGATTGACAAAGAAACTGATAAGGTTTTAGGTGCTTATAGTAGTCAATTAGGCGGTTTATTTTAATGATCTATCCTAGTGTTTTGGCTGATTTGGTTAATTCTTTTAAGAAATTACCTGGTATTGGAGATAAAAGTGCTGAAAGAATGGCTTTATCTATATTGGAACTTAATCAACAGGATGTTGAGAATTTTAGTTCATCTATGATTGATTGTCATAATAATTTACATCCTTGTGAGATTTGTGGACATATTACAGATAAGAATATTTGTGATGTTTGTTCTGATGAATCTCGTAATAAGAATGTTATTTGTATTCTTGAGGATTATAAGAGTGTTTTTGCTTTTGAAAAAGCAGGTAACTTTAATGGAGTATATCATGTGTTAAATGGTTTAATTTCTCCAATTGATGATATTAATCCTGAAGATATTAATATTTCTAGTTTAGTTGATAGAGTTTCTAAATTAGAACATCCTGAATTAATTATTGCTCTTAAATCAACTATTGAGGGTGAAACTACAACTATGTATTTACAAAAGATATTTGAAGGTAAGGATGTTGAAATATCTAGATTATCTTATGGTATTCCTATGGGTGCTGAAATTGATTATTTAGATGATATGACTTTAGATAGAGCTTTAAATGATCGTAAGAAGATTTCTTAATTATTAGTGGGGTGAGGATATGTTTCAATCAGCTCATTTCGATTCTTTGGTTAAAAGATTTCATGAGAATAAACTTCCTCATGCTTTTTTGCTTGAAACTAATGATTATGATAAGTGTTATAGTGATTTGTTTAAATTTATTAAATTAATTAATTGTCCTAATGAATATAAAGATAATTGTTCATTAGATAATTGTAATTTATGTAATTTAATAGATACTAATAATTTACCAAGTTTATTTATTATTGATACTGATACTTTAAGTATTAAAATAGATAAAATTAATGAATTAAAAGAAAAGTTTAGTACTAAACCTGTTTTTTCTAAATATAATGTTTATGTTATTAAAGAAGCTGATAAATTAAACGCTTCTTCTGGTAATGCTTTATTAAAGTTTTTAGAAGAACCTGATGATGATATTATTGGTTTTTTTGTAACAAATAATTCCGAAAGAATTATTTCTACTATTAAAAGTAGATGTCAGGTTATTAATTGTACATACGATATTGCTGGTTTTAATATAGATGATGAAATGTTAGATAATATTAAGATATTTTTAAATTCTATATATAATAATAAGGATGATATTTTATGTACTAAGAATGTTATTGATTTATATTCTGAAAGAGCAGATTTAGAATTATTCTTTAAAAAGATGTTATATTATTTTAATGAATGTTATTTTGGTAAAAGAAAAGATTTAATTCCTATGGTTAGGAATATTAAGAAGGAAAATATTATAAATATTATTGTTTTGATAGAGGAAATTTTGAAGTATATTTTAAGTAATGTTAATATAGATTTGATTTTAGATAAGTTTGTTATAGAAATGAGGAAATATTATGAGTAATATTTATGGAGTTACTTTAAAAAGTGAAGGTAAAATATATTATTTTAATGGTAAATCATTAGAAATAGAAAAAAATACTAGAGTAGTTGTTGATACAGAAAAAGGTCTTCAATTAGGTGTTGTTATGAATTCTGTTGATGATGGTAAAATTAATATTTCTATTGATGATATGAAAGATATTGTTAGGATAGCTACTGATGAAGATTATGACACTTATCTAGAAAATTTAAAAGATGCTGAAAAATGTTTAAAATCTGCTAAAGATCTTATTGTTGAATTGGGATTAGATATGAAGATTTTAGATGCTAGTTATACTTTAGATAGAAAACAATTATTATTTAATTTTATTGCTGATGAACGTGTTGATTTTAGAGAATTAGCAAAAAGGCTTGCTGCTTTATATAAAACTAGAATAGAATTACGTCAAATAGGTGCTCGTGATAAAGCTAGGAATATTAGTGGTTTAGGTTTATGTGGTAGAGAATTATGTTGTAGTAAGTTTTTGAATCATATTGATTCAGTTACTATGAATATGGCTAAAAATCAAGGTTTAGCTTTAAATCCATCTAAAATTAATGGTTTATGTGGTAGATTGTTATGTTGTTTAACATATGAAGATGAAGAATATTGTAGATGTCAAGCTGGTTTACCTGCTGTTGGTCAAACTGTAAAAGTAGACAATGAATCTGGTAAAGTAATTAGTGTTGATATTTTGAAAAGAAAATATAAAGTTGATATTGATGGAATAATAAAGGAGATAGAGTTGGATAGTGGCAAGCGTTCTAAATGATTTATTTGATTATGGATTATATATTTATCAATATGATGATAAGTTCAAATTTTCATTAGATTCTATTTTATTAGCCGAATTTGTTGAATTAAAGTCATCTGTTAGAACTATTGTAGATTTTTGTACTGGTAATGCTCCAGTACCTTTAATTTTGTCTACAAAAACTAATGCAAGAATATATGGTTTTGAATTACAAGAGAAGATATATAAACTTGCAAAGATGAGTGTTATGGAAAATAGATTGGAATCTAGAATAGATATAGTTAATGCGAATATTACAGAAGCTTTAGAATATATTCTTCCAGAAAGTGTAGATGCTGTTACTTGTAATCCTCCTTATTTTAAATATGATAAAGATTCTTCTTTGATTAATGAAGATAAGGAAAAAGCGATTGCTAGACATGAAATAGCTATGAATTTGGAAGATATGTGTACTTCTGCTAAATATATATTAAAGAATAAAGCGCCTTTGTATATAGTACATAGGTGTGATAGATTAGAAGAAATTCTTAATTGTTTAAATAAGTATAATTTTAAAGTTAAGAAGTTACAGTTTGTATATGCTGGTTATAATAAAGAAGCTATCATGGTTTTAATTAAAGCAACTAAGAATGGTAATAGTGGTAGTTTAAAAATAATGCCTCCTATAGATGTGTTAAGTCATAAGTCTTATAAAGGCATATTTGAAAATGGTGATTAATATGAAGTTAATTATTGGTTTAGGAAATCCTGGAACTGAATATAAAAATACTAGACATAATGTTGGTTTTCTTACTTTAGATAGTTATTTAGGTAATGTTAAATGGAAGAGTAAGTTTAATGGTTTATATTATGATGATAAAGATGTTATTTTTATTAAACCTACTACTTATATGAATTTATCTGGTAACTGTGTAAGAGATTTTGTAAACTTTTATAAAGTAGATGTTAATGATATTTTAGTGATTCAAGATGATCTTGATTTACCTTTATTTAGTTATAAATTAAAATATAAAAGTTCTTCTGGAGGACACAATGGTATTAAATCTATTATTAGTAATTTAGGTACTGATTGTATTCCTAGATTAAAGATAGGTATATCTAATAATAAAGATATAGATACTAAAGATTATGTTTTAGGTAAATTTAGTAAGAAAGATATAGAAGAATTTAATAAATTGTGTGATACTACAAAAGAAATAATTGATACTTTTATTAAGTATGATATAAATGAATGTATGAGTAGATATAATTAGGTGGTTGAATGGATTTTTTATCTGATTATTTTAAAATTGAAAATGGTTTAACGATATCTGGTTTAACAAAAGAGTTAAACATTTTTTACGTGTTAAATTTATTTAATAATCAAGATAGAAGTGTTTTAGTATTAGCTAATAGTTTATATGAAGCTAATAGTTATTATGATCATTTAAAGACATATATTGATGATGTTTATTTATTTCCTATGGATGATTTTTTAACTAGTGTTGCTGTTGCAATAAGTCCTGATTTAAAGATTAAAAGGTTAGAGACGTTAGATAATATTAGAAGTAATAAAAAATGTATTGTAATAACTAATTTAATGGGTTTTTTAAGATATTTACCTAATAAGAAGAATAAGTATAATTTAGAGTTTAATATTGATAAGAATTCTAGTATTAAGAGAAATGATATTTTAGATTTATTAGATAAGTATGGTTATATTAAAGAGAGTATTGTTACTAATACTGGTGAATATGCTGTTAGAGGATTTGTTATTGATTTATTTATTTTAGATGAAGATCATCCTGTTAGAATAGAGTTTTTTGGTGATGATGTTGATTCTATTAGATATTTTGATGAATCTACTCAGTTATCTATTAAAGAATTAGATAGTATTAAGGTTAAACCTTATACAGAAATAGTTAGTGATGATAATGATTCTTTATTAAATTATATGAATAATCCTTATTTAGTTATGATTAATAGAGATCAAATAGATATTAGTTATAATAAGTTATTAGAAGATATAGAAGAATATAATTCTAATGAAGGTATTAATAAAAAACATATGTTTAATATGGAAGAGTTATCTTTTGATAGAGTTATATATTTAAATGATTTAAATGATAATGATTATGGTAAAGGTTTAAGATTTAAAGCTCAAGAAATAGAGAATTTTAATAGTAATTTTGAATTATTAGGAAAATATTGTGATAAACAATTAGCTGCTGGTAAAGTAGTTGTTATTTGTTTAAGTAGAGAAAATCAATTAAAGAGTTTAGAGCCTTTTTTAAGTAGTTATCATGTAGTTAAGAATAATAAATTTTTAGATAATGAAATAAATATTTATTATAAAAAGATTAATAATGGTTTTGTTTTTGATAAATATGTATTTATTGCTGAAAATGATATTGAAAGAGTAAAGAATGGTACTATTAATTATAAGAATAGTTATCATATTGGTAAGAAAATAAAAGACTTTGGTCAGTTACATATTGGCGACTATGTTGTACATAGTCAACACGGTGTTGGTATTTATAATGGAGTTATTACTTTAACTAAGAATGGTTTGAAGAAAGATTATATTCAAATTAATTATTTTGGTAATGATAAAGTATATATTCCAGTAGAGAAGATTAGTACTATATTTAAATATGCTGGTAAAGAAGGTAGTGTTCCTAAGATAGATAGATTAAATAGTACTAGTTGGGTTAAGAAGAAACAATCTTTAAGAAAGAAGATTAAAGATATTAGTGAAGAGTTAATTAAATTATATGCTCAAAGAAGTAATATAGAAGGTCCTGCATATAATAATTATGCAGAAGAAGATGTATTTAAGAGTGAGTTTATTTATGATGAGACGGATGATCAATTAAAAGCTATTGATGATATAGATAAAGATTTACAAAGTAAAATACCTATGGATAGACTTTTATGTGGTGATGTAGGTTTTGGTAAGACAGAAGTAGCTTTTAGAGCAATGTTTAAGACTATTTTAAATAATAAACAAGTATTTTATTTATGTCCTACTACAATTCTTTCTAAACAGCAATATGAGAACGCTGTAGAGAGATTTAAGAATTATCCAATAGAAATAGCTTTATTAAATAGATTTACTAGTAGTAAAGAAACTAAGAGGATTTTAGAAGGTTTAGAAAAAGGTACTATTGATTTAGTATTTGGTACTCATAGATTATTAAGTGATGATGTTAAATTTGCTAAATTAGGTTTATTAATAGTAGATGAAGAGCAAAGATTTGGTGTTACTCATAAAGAGAAGATTAAAGAGTATAAAAATGATGTTAATGTTTTAACTTTAAGTGCTACACCTATTCCTAGAACATTAAAGATGGCTTTAAGTGGTTTAAGAGATCTAAGTTTAATAGATACTCCTCCAGTAAATAGATATCCTGTTCAAACTTATGTTATTCAAGAAAATGATTTAATAGTTAAGGATGCTATATATAAAGAATTAGCTAGAAATGGTCAAATTTTTATTCTTTATAATAAAGTAGAATCTATTGAAAGTATGAGAAATAAGATTCATGAATTAGTTCCTGAGGCTAGAATAACTGTAGCTCATGGTCAAATGAATAAAAATGAACTTGAGGATGTTATGGAATCTTTTGTTAATTATGAATATGATATTTTATTATGTACTACTATTATTGAGACTGGTATTGATATTCCAAATACTAATACTTTAATTATTTATGATGCTGATAGATTTGGTTTATCACAACTTTATCAAATTAGAGGTAGAGTTGGTCGTAGTAATAGAATTGCTTATGCTTATTTGATGTATGATAAATCTAAATTATTAAATGATATGGCAGTTAAGAGATTACAAGCTATTAAAGAATTTACTGAATTAGGTAGTGGTTATAGAATTGCTATGAGAGATTTATCTATTAGAGGTGCTGGTGATTTATTAGGGTCAGAACAAGCTGGATTTGTAGATACAGTCGGTATAGAAATGTATATGCAAATGATAGATGAAGAGATGAGACGTTTAAAAGGAGAATATGTACCTGAAGATGAAGAAGATACTTCTAATAAGTCTTTAGTAGAAGTAGAAACTCATATTAGTGATGATTATGTTTCTGATGAAGATATTAAGATTGAGATACATAAGAAGATTAATGAAATTGATGGTTATAATAAATTAGTGGAAATAAGAAATGAATTAGAAGATAGATTTGGTAAGATTAGTAAAGAAATTGAAATATATATGTATGAAGAATGGTTTGAAAAACAAGCTAGAACTTTAAATATAGTTAATGTAAGACAAAGTGATAGGGAAATAGAGATAGAATTACCTAAAGAGATATCTGATAAGATAGAGGGAGATAAATTCTTTATTAAAGCTTATAATATAAATCCTAGGTTCAGATTAAAGTATTTTCATAATCAAGTTATTATTGCGTTAACTTTATTAAATCAAAAGGAACATTTCTTATATTATATAGTTCCTTTAATGGAAGAAGTAATAAGTGAAATAAAAGGAAAAGAGTTGTAAAAACTCTTTTTTTATGTTAAATTATGTGTAGTTTTAATTAGTGATGAAGGAAAGAGCCTTATGTATAGTACTATTTTAGAGAGATCTGTTAGGTGAAAGTGATCATAGTTGAAGTAGGGAATATGAATCTGGAGCTAAATCGTTATTCGCGTTAAGATAATAAGTGTATGATAATTCATAAACTAAGGTGGTACCACGGATATATATTCGTCCTTAGATTATGAATTTTTTTATTTAGGAGGGATTATTATGAGAAAGTTTGAAAAGATATCATTTGAACAATTTAAAAAGGATTTTGGTGATGATCGGATGCTGTATGATAGTATTGAATTACCAAAGAGAAGTACTAAGAAAAGTGCTGGATATGATATTAAAAGTTTAGAAGATGGTATTATTAAACCAGGAGAAGCTATGACTTTTAAAACTGGACTTAAAGTATGTATGAATGATGATGAATGTTTATATATTTTGAGTAGAAGTAGTCAAGGTTATAAATACAATGTCTGTTTAATGAATAGTGTTGGTTTAATAGATAGTGATTTTTATAATAATCCATCTAATGAAGGTCATTTTAGTGTTAGATTAGTTAATTTTGGAAAAGATGATTTTGTTGTTAAAAAAGGAGATAAATTGGCTCAAGGAGTATTTTCTAAATTTTTAACTGTAGATGATGAAGAAGAAATAGAAGGGGAAAGAACTGGTGGATTAGGTTCTACTGGTAAATAAAAAGGAGAGTTTATTATGGATAAGAAAAAGTATTATATTAGTACTGCAATAGCTTATACATCTGGTAAACCTCATATTGGTAATACATATGAGATTGTTTTAGCAGATGCTATTGCAAGATATAAAAGATTAGAAGGTTATGATGTATATTTTCAAACTGGTACTGATGAACATGGTGAGAAAATAGAATTAAAAGCTAAAGAAGCTGGTGTTACACCACAAGAATTTGTAGATGAAAAAGCTGGTATTATTAAAGATATTTGGGACGTAATGAATACTAGTTATGATAAATTTGTTAGAACTACAGATCCTGATCATGAAAAGAGAGTTCAACATATATTTAAGAAAATGTATGATAAAGGGGATATTTATTTAGGTAAATATGAAGGTTGGTATTGTACACCAGATGAATCATTTTGGACTGAGAGTCAAGTTGTTAAGAATGATAAAGGTGAAATAGTATGTCCTGATTGTGGTAGACCTGTAGAAAAGAAGAGTGAGGAATCATACTTCTTTAAATTAAGTAATTATCAAAAACAATTAGAAGATTATATAGAGAGTCATCCTGATTTTATTCAACCTGTTGCTCGTAAGAATGAGATGATTAATAATTTTATTAAACCTGGATTACAAGATTTATGTGTATCTAGAACTTCATTTAAATGGGGTATTCCTGTTGATTTTGATCCAAAACATGTTGTTTATGTTTGGTTAGATGCTTTAACTAACTATATTACTAATATAGGCTATGATACTGATGGTAATGATACAGATGAATTTAAGAAATTATGGCCTGCTGATTTACATTTAATTGGTAAAGATATTATTAGATTCCATACTATTTATTGGCCATGTTTCTTAATGAGTTTAGATATTCCATTACCTAAAAAGGTATTTGGTCATCCTTGGTTAATAATGGCTGATGGTAAAATGAGTAAATCTGTTGGTAATGTAGTATATGCTGATGATTTAGTTAAAGAATTTGGTGTAGATGCAGTTAGATATTATTTCTTACATGAAATTCCATTTGCATCAGATGGTGTTTATTCTAGAGATTTATTAATTGAGAGAATTAATGGTGATTTAGTTAATATTTTAGGTAATTTAGTAAATAGAACTGTTAGTATGAATAAAAAGTACTTTGAAGGTGTTGTTCAAGAACATAATGTATCTGAAGATTTAGATAAAGATTTAATAGATAGTGTTCTTGCATTAAAGAAAAATGTTACTGATAAAATGGATGAATTAAGAGTAGGAGAAGCTATTCAAGAGATATTTGATGTACTTAGAAAATGTAATAAATATATTGATGATACTATGCCTTGGAGTTTAGCTAAAGATGAATCTAAGAAAGAAAGATTAGGTACTGTATTATATAATTTATTAGAAAGTATTAGAATTTGTGCAGTTTTATTGAATCCTTTCTTAACTGATACTTCTGATAAGATTTTTAAGCAATTAAATACTGATTTGTGTGGATTTGATACAATTGATGAATTTGGTGGTTTAAAAGTAGGTACAGAGTTAGCTGAACCTGTTCATTTATTTGATCGTATTGAAGTTGAATCTAAATAGACTGATTATTATATGATAATCAGCCTTTTTATTTCCTGGGAAATAGGAAAATAGGCCGTTTTATTTCCCGGGAAATGGGTGATTAGATAGAAAGTGCCTAAAATAGGGACTTTGTGTAGTTATTGCCCGGGAAATAATTATAACCCGGGAAATAATGGGATTTTGGTCTTTTAGCTATAATATGCTATAATTAGATGGGGAGTGATTAATATGTTTACTGATACTCATTGTCATTTATATAAAGAGTATTATAAAAATATGTCTGCTTTAGTTAAAAAATGTGTGGATAACAAAATTCCACGTTTTATTAATAATGGTACGGATATGAAGTCAAATAAGGAAGTTTTGAACTATGTTTTTACATATGAAGGTATGTATGGTGCATTAGGTATTCATCCTGAAAGTGTAGAAGATTATAAAGAAGAAGATATTGAATTTATTAGAGAACATATTAATGATGATAAGATAGTTGCAATTGGAGAGATAGGTTTAGATTATCATTGGGTTAATGATAATAAAGATAAACAAATTGAGTTATTTGAAAAGCAATTACAATTAGCTGAGGAATATGATAAACCTGTTATTATTCATAGTAGAGATGCAACAGAAGATACTATTAATACACTAAAAAAACACCATGTTAGAGGTGTAATTCATAGTTTTAGTGGTAGTTATGAAACAGCTATGATTTATATTAAAATGGGTTTTTTATTGGGAATTAATGGTGTTATTACTTTTAAAAATTGTAAATTAAAAGATGTTGTATTACAATTAGGTTTGGAAAATTTTGTTTTGGAGACAGATTCTCCTTATTTAACTCCTGTTCCTTTTAGGGGAGAAAGTAATGATCCTTCTCATATTATGGATATTGCTAAATATATTTGTGATTTAAAAGATATTAGTTTAGAGGAGTTATCTAAAATAACAGAAGATAATGTTAAAAGAATATATAATATTTAAGGTTGTGTTGTAATGAGTGATTTTAAACATAAACATAGTTTGGGTCAAAATTTCTTAAAAGATAAGAATGTTTTAACTAAAATAATTGATTCTGTTGATATTAAAGAAGATGATTTAATTATTGAAGTAGGACCTGGACAAGGTGCTTTAACTAAATATTTAAAATTATTTAATGCTAATTTAATATGTTATGAAATAGATGTTAGGGTTAAGAAGGATTTAGATAAATATTTAGATAATAAAACTAAAGTGATATTTAATGATTTTTTAAAAGCAAATGTTTTTGATGATATAAAAGATGTTAAATATAATAATTTATATATTGTTGCTAATTTACCATATTATATAACGACTCCAATTATTGAAAAGGTTATTAATGATGGATTGAATGTTAAAGAAATGGTTTTAATGGTTCAAAATGAAGTTGCTGATAGATTAAGTGCTAAACCAGGTAGTAAAGACTATGGTTCTATTAGTGTGTTACTTTCTTATTATTATGATATTAATAAATTATTCTTTGTAAGTAGAAAGTGTTTTGATCCTATTCCTAATGTTGATAGTGCTGTTATTAAATTTAGTACTAAAAATAAAAAATATAATTGTAATGAGAAGTTATTTAAATCTTTTGTTAGAGATTGTTTTGCTATGAAGAGAAAAAATTTAAGAAATAATCTTAAAAAGTATGATTTAAATATTATAGAAAAAGTTTTAAAATGTTATGGGTTAGATTTACAATGTAGAGCAGAACAAGTTCCTTTGGATTGTTTTGTAGATATTGTTAATGAATTAGGTGATAAAAATGATAAAGAGTAAAAAGTTTTGGGTTACTGTTTTAGTTGTTTTAGTAGGTCAAGCTGCTTTATATTGGTTTATAAAACTATTTCAGTCAAATTATCATTATATTGAATTTTTTTTAGATGATAAGATACCTTTAATACCTAGAAGTATTTGGATATATAATTCTTTTTATCCAGTTTTATTTATTAGTTATTATTGTATTTTTAAAAAGAGTGAAAAGAACTTTATGAATGCAATGATAGGTTGTGTTTTATGTACAATAATTAGTGATATAGTTTTTTTATGTTATCCAACTATAATTGATCATGGAGTTATACCTTCTACGGATAAATTAACAAAGCTAGCATTAGACATTACATATTTTTTTGATAATCCAGCTACTAATTGTTTTCCTTCTATACATTGTTCTTATAGCTTTCAAGCAATGTTTACGTTGTTTTTAACTAAAGATTTAAATAAGAAATTTAGATGGCCAATGATTATTTATTTGTTTTTTGTAGCAATTAGTACTGTATTTACTAAACAGCATTATTTTTATGATATATTAGGCGGATTAGTAGTATTTATTGTTGCTAATATTGTTACTTATAAATTTTGTCTTTACGACAAGTTAAAAAAAATTAAGTTTTTTGCTTAATTTTTTTTGATTTATGTGGTATAATTCAAAAATTTTATTGATTTTTTGATAAATATGTCTTACACTTATCTTAAGTTGATAAACTTGGGAGGAGTGTTAATTAATGAAAATTACAAAGGTAGTACTTCGTAATAAGGAAAAAGAAGATTCTCGTATGAAAGCTATTGCAACAGTTACTCTAGATGAGGCATTTGTTGTTACAGGAATCAGATTGATTCAAGGTGATGATAAAATGTTCATTGCAATGCCAAGTAGAAAAGTATCTGAAGGTGTTTATGATGACATAGCTCATCCAGTAAACCAAGAAACACGTAAGATGTTTGAGGATGCTATCTTCGGTGCTTATGAAGAAATGAAAAAAACTGGTGAAGAACTAGTTAAAATTGAATTATAATAATTACTCAAGATTTTGTCTTGAGTTTTTCTATGGTGTATATTGTCTGTAAAACACCGAATTAATATTGTAAAGAACTCTTTATTTTAGTGTTATACTAATAGTGATAAGGAGGGTCTTTATGTCTAATAAGAAGAAAAAAGTTGAAGTAAAGAAAAATAGTCATAAACGTAAGGCTTTAGTGATGCTTATTTTCTCTTCTTTATTCTTTGCTATTCTGATAAGTACAGTACTTAGTGACTGGATGCAAATTATGAATAATAAAAAAGAAACTGAAGAATTGTTAAAGAGAAAAGAAGAATTATTAGAAGAAGAAGCATCCTTAAAGAGTGAAGTTAATAAATTAAGAGATCCTGACTATATAGCACGTTATGCTAGGGAGAAGTATATGTATACTAGAGATGGTGAAGTTATTTTAAAAATTATTAATGAGGACAAGAAAGAATAAAAAGTAGGTATTTTTTAATATCTGCTTTTTTATGTGGTGATAGCATGGAAGTAGTAATAGGTAAGACAGCTGGTTTTTGTGGAGGAGTTTTTAATTCTGTTAAGAAAACTGAGGAGTATTTAGAAGAATATGGTAATTTGTATTGTTTAGGTGAGTTAGTACATAATAAACACGTTGTTGATAAATTAACTAATAAAGGTCTTATTATTGTAGATAATTTGGATGATATATTTGATTCTAAGGTTATAGTTAGAGCTCATGGTATTCCTAAAGAAATATATGAACTAGCTAAAGAACATAACGTAGAATTATTAGATTTAACTTGTCCTAAAGTGTTAAAGATACATGATATTGCAAAAGATTATGTAAATGATGGTTACTATGTAGTGTTAATTGCTAAGAGAGATCATCCAGAAGCAATTGGTACTTATAGTTATTGTGGTAATAATTCTTTTGTGTTAGAGAATGATACTCAAATAGAAGATTTAGTTAATAACATTAATAATAGTTCTTGTAATAAAGTTGCTATTATTGCTCAAACTACTTTTTCTGTAAAAGGATTTAATGATTTATGTGAATTGATAAAAAGTCAGATTGTGGATAAAGAAATAGTTATAAACAATACTATTTGTAATGCTACTAGTATTAGACAAGAAGAAACTGAAAGGTTATCTAAAGAAGTTGATACTATGATAATAGTTGGTGGTAAGAATAGTTCTAATACTAAAAAATTATATGAAGTAGCATTACGGAATTGTAGTAATTCAATTATTATAGAAGATATAAATGATTTAGATGTTTCTAAAATTAAAGATAGTAAGAAAGTTGGAGTTATGGCTGGTGCATCTACTCCAAATGAATGTATAGATGAAGTTGTTAATTTCTTAAAGGGGAGGTAATTATGGAAAGAAAACAAATTGAAGAAGAAAGATTACGATTAATGGTCTTTAAAAGTGCTTTAGAACTTGGAAAGAAAGTAGATGATCATTTATTAAAAATGTATGGATTAGATAAAAAGAAATATACTTTTATCTTACCTATAAAAGAAAATTTTTTTGAAGATGGTCATTTAAAGGTAGAGATTGGGTCTACAGTTAGAGGTAAAAATGTATTTACTTTAACTGATATAGGTAATTATTCTCTAACTTATAATATGCATGGTTTTGAAAATCATACTAGTCCAAATGATTTGATGGCTGAATTAAAAGATGGTATTGGTGCATGTGATATGCATGCAGGTCATATTAATGTTGTAATGCCTTTATTATATGATGGTAGACAACATAGAAGAAATACTAGAGAGTGTTTATCTTGTGGAGCTATGCTTCATGAATTAGATTCTATTGAATGTGTTAGAAGTTTTATTACTTTTGATGCACATGATCAAGGTGTAGAACATGCTGTACATAGAATGGAATTTGATAATTTTTATCCAACTAATGAAATTTTAACTGACTTCATTCATGATGTAGATATAGAAAGATTAAGAAATTTGGTATTTGTTGCTCCTGATAATGGTGCTACTGGTAGAAGAAATGTTTATTTAAATTCTTTTGCTTCTCCTTATATTCATAGAGAAGCAGGTAGTTTTGTTAAACAAAGAGATTATAATCATCTAGTAGATGGTAAATATCCAGTTATTGCACATGATTATTGTGGTAATGCTGCATTAGATGGTTTTACTGCTTTAATTAGTGATGATATGATTAGTAGTGGTGGAAGTATGTTTGATACTGTTGTTGAACTAAGAAAACGTGGTGTTAAACATTGTTATATATTTGTAACATATGCGTTATTTACTAGAGGAGTAGATAAGTTTGATGAATTCTATGAACAAGGTTTAATAGATGGTGTATATACTACTAATCTTTCATATATTCCTGAAGAATATAAAAAGAAACCTTGGTTACATATAAGTGATTGTTCTAAATTGGTTGCTCAAGTAATATATAATATACATAATGATTTATCTATATCTGAAATATTAAGAGATAAATCTAAACCTATTAAATTATTAGAAAAGAAATTTACAAGTGTTAATAAAGGATAACAAGTTATCCTTTTTTTGATATAATTAAATCAGGTAGAGTGATTTTTATGAAAAAAGGATTTGTGCGTTTAGCGTACGATGGTATACAAACGGATAGTATTGTAGATGGGGCAGGTATTAGAGCTGTTATTTGGTTTCAAGGATGTGGTCATGCATGTCCTGAGTGTCATAATCCAGAAACATGGGATTTTAAAGCTGGTATTGAAAAATCTATAGCTTCAGTTAAAAAAGAGATTAAAGAATTAGAATATCAAGATGGTGTTACTTTTTCTGGTGGAGATCCATTATATCAAATAGATGCATTAATTGAATTAGCTAAATGTGTTAAAGAATGTGGTATGAATGTATGGACATATACGGGATTTACTTGGGAAGAAGTAATGGATTTAGCTAAAGAGAATCCTAAATATTTGGAAGCTTTAAAATATATAGATATTTTAGTAGATGGTAGATTTGTTATTGCTTTAAAGAGTTTTGATGTGGAATTTAGAGGTTCTAGTAATCAAAGAATTATTGATGTAGCTAAATCTTTAGAAGCTGGTAAAGTTGTTAAAGTAGAAAAGTATAAATAATGCTTTTCTTTTTTTTGTTTTTATGTATAATAGATTTTTAAGTAGGTGGTAGAAGTGGGAAACATTAGAATTAAAAATCTATCTGTATCTTATGAGGGAATCACTGTCTTTAAAGATTTTAATTATACTTTAAGAAAAGATAAAACTTTATGTATTATAGGAACTTCTGGTAGTGGTAAAACTACTTTATTAAGAGTATTAAATGGAGATATTCCTTATAAAGGTGAAGTATATATAAATGATATTTTAGTTAATGATGATAATTTTGCAAAGTTAAGAAAAGAAATTGGTATTGTATTTAGAGATGCTGAATTTATTAATGATAATGTTAAAGAAGAACTTATTTATTCTTTAAAACAATTTGATTTAGATATAGATATTATTAATGATAGATTAGATGAAATAAATGAATATTTTAATATTAGTAAATTATTAAGAAGAAGTATTGATAGTTTAAATAGAAATGATAGAACTTTAATTAAAATTCTTTCTTATGCTATTATTAAACCTAGTTATTTAGCTATAGATGATTTATTAATAGATTTGAATTATAGAACTAAGATTCTTTTATTAAATTATTTAAATAGTAATAATACTATATTAATTAATGTTACTTCTGATATGGAAGATGTTTTATATAGTGATTATTTAATATGTTTATATAAGGGTATGAGTGCTATAGATGGTAAGACTTTAGAAGTAATTAAGAATGAGAAATTATTAAAGAGATTAGGTTTTTCTTTACCTTTTATATATGATTTATCATTACAATTAAAGTTATATGGTGTTTTAAATAGAGTTTATTTTAATAAGGAAGAGTTGGTGAAAAATATATGGAAATAGTTTTTAATAATCTTTCTTATGTAGATAATAAAGGTTCTTCTTTAGAGAAGAAGTATTTTGAAGATGTAAATTTAGAAATAAATAGTGGTAGTATTGTTTCTTTTATTAGTAATGATTTAGATGTATTAGGTAAATTATTATTATGTATAAAGAGACCTACTAAGGGCGAATTAATAATAGATAAAGAATCTATTAAGAGAACAAGTCATATTGAAAATGTTGAATTAATTAGAAGAAAGATAGGCTATATGCCTTATTCTGATAATAAATTATTTTTAAATAATAATGTTAAAGATGAAATAAAGAGTTTTATGGCTAATTATAAGTATAAATGTAGTAATGTAGTTAAACATATAATGGATTCTTTGAAAATGGTAGGATTAGATGATACTTATTTAGATAGAGATCCTAATAAGTTATCTTTTGTTGAATCTAAAAAGATTGAATTAGCTTGTTTACTTTCTTATAATCCTGAAGTATTAATATTATGTGATTTTGAAAAGGGATTAAATTATAAAGAGAGAGAATATTTTAAGAAGTTATTTTTAAAATTAAAGAATAGTTTTAAGAAAACAATTATTTTAATTAGTAGTGATTTAACATTTATGTTTAATCTTGTTGATAATGTATTTCTTTTTAGAAGAGGGAAATTAGTTATTGATGGAGATAAAGATATTTTTTATGATGATAGACTTTATAAGTATATGGAAATGCCTAAAATAGTAGAATTTACTAAGTATGTTAATTCTTTAGGGCATAATATATTGGAATATACTGATTTTAAAGAATTAATTAAGGAAATATATAGAAATGTTAGATAAGTATAATCATTGTTATAATTATGAAGAATCTATTATTCATAATATGAATCCTATTATTAAGATAATATCTTTTATAGTATATATTATTGTTTTGTGTTTTAAATTTAATAATATATTATTTATATGTAATATAAGTTTAGTATTAGGTTTTGTTTTATTTAGTAATATATATGTATTTAAATATTTAAAAGTAATATGGAATTTTAAATTATTATTGATATTCTTATATATTTTCTTTTTATATAAGAATTATAGTTGGATGTCTATTACTTATATATTGTTATATGTTATTTTTACTATTTTATTTATATATGTAATTATTCTTAGTACTACTAAAGAAGATTTAAGTAATAGTTTAGGTAGTATATTTAATATTGGTATATATAAAGAGAGAATTAAATATAAATTTTATAAGTTATTGTGTTTTAAAGAGTTATTTATTAAGAATCTTAATAATAGAGTAGATAATATAGAATATAATGGGTTTGATATTAGATATAGATCTTTTATAGTTAGATGGGGTTTAGTATTAAGTAGTATTAAAGATATTTATAGAGATAGTAAAAAAGATTTAAGAAAAAGAGAAAGATATATATTAAAAAAGGGGTTTAATGGTTATAATAAAAGAAATAATTATCATAAGAAATTATCATTTATTGATTATGTAATAGTTTTATATGATGTATTTTTAATTGTTTATTATATTATGGTGGTGAGATAGTGTGAATTATGTTATTAAGGTAGCTTATGATGGCAGTAAGTTTTATGGATTTCAGAGACTTAATGAAGAAACTAGTGTACAGAAAGTATTAGAAGAAGCTTTAAGTAAGATTAATAAGAAAGAAGTATTAATTAAAGGGGCAGGGAGAACTGATAGAGGGGTTCATGCTCATGGTCAATGTGTTTCTTTTAAATTAGATATTAATATTGATACATATGGTTTAAAAGAGGCTTTAAATAGTTTAGTTAAACCATATATATTTGTTAGTGATGTTAAAGAAGTAGATGATAATTTTCATGCTAGATTTAATGTTTTAAAGAAAGAATATGTATATAAAATTAATTTTGGTGAATATGATCCTTGTAAGAATGATTATTATTATCAACCAGAATATAAATTAGATATAGATAAGATGAAGGAAGTAGCTAAATTATTTATAGGAGTTCATGATTTTCATAATTTTGTATCTGGAGAAAGAGATAATACAGAATGTGTTGTTTATGATATAAATTTTGATATGAAAGATAATATTATGAATATTACATTTAGTGGTAAGAGTTTTTATAGATATATGGTTAGGAATATGGTTGGAGCTATGATAGATGTTGCAAGGGGAAATAAGAGTATAGAATATATTAAGAATGCTTTAGAAAGTAAGGATGAAATTAGTATTTATACTGCTCCAGCTAGTGGATTATATCTAGAAAGTGTCGAATATTGATAAAAAAGTAAGAAAAAGTCATAATTTGTTTGACTTTTTTTGTTTATTTACTTATAATTTTAATCGGTACATTTTATTGATTCAAATTTGTTAGATGTGGGAAGTTGAAGCAGAGGAGAATCGTGAAAGGGAAATTATAATGAATACATTTATGCAAAAAAAAGAAACTGTTGAACGTAAATGGTATGTAATTGATGCTGAGGGTGTTGCTTTAGGTAGATTAGCTACTAAAGTTTCTACTGTATTAGAAGGAAAACATAAACCAACTTATACACCTCACGTTGATTGTGGAGACTACGTAATCGTAGTAAATGCTGAAAAGGTTAAATTAACTGGAAAGAAACTAACTGATAAGAAATATTACAATCATAGTGGATATCCAGGAGGATTAAGAGAAAGAACTGCTAAAACAATGATTGCTCAATATCCTGAAGAAATGGTTGAAAGAGCTGTACGTGGTATGTTACCAAAAGGTAGATTAGGAAGAGAAATGGGTAAGAAATTATTCGTTTATGCTGGTCCTGATCATAAACATGCTGCTCAAAAACCATCTGAAATGAAAGTAAACTAGGGAGGATTAAATTATGGCTAATAAACAAGTATGGACAGCTACTGGACGTAGAAAACGTTCTATTGCTCAAGTTAGATTAACTGCAGGAAAAGGTAAGATTACTGTTAATGGTAAAGATGTTAATGAATATATGCCTTTTGCAGTATTAGTAATGGATTTAAAACAACCTTTAGTTGCTACTGGAAATGAAGATAAATTCGATGTTGATGTTACAGTTAGAGGTGGCGGTTTCTCAGGTCAAACTGGTGCTATTAGATTAGGTATTACTAGAGCATTATTAGCATTCGATGCAGATGCTGATCAATCTAGAGAAGATGCTTATCGTAAAGTACTTAAGACTAACGGATTTGTTACTAGAGATTCTAGAGCTAAAGAACGTAAAAAACCAGGTCTTAAAAAAGCACGTCGTGCTCCACAATTCAGTAAGAGATAATTTATTTCAATGTTTCAAAAAGTTCGATATAATCGAACTTTTTTTATGTTATAATTATTTTAGAAAGAGGTATTATATGAAAGTATTAAAAGTATTAGGTTCTATACTAATTAGTTTTGTTTTATTTGTATTGTTATTAATATTACCATTATCTTTTATAGCTGAAGATTTTATTAAAAATAATATAATTGGTTCTGCTATTAAAGAAGTTATTAATGATAATTTAGATAAAGCTGCTAATAGTGGTTTAGATGATGATAAATTAGAAAAAGTTGAAAGTTTGTATAAAGATAAAAGAGTTGAAGAATTTATTAATCTTGTATTTGATAAGTATTCTAATTATAAATCTGGAAGTGGTTCAATAGAAATAACTGATAAGGAATATGATATGATTCTTGATTATATAGATGATCATAAGAAAGAAATTGAAGAGTTAACTGGGGAAGAAGTTAAAGATGAATATATAGAAGAAAATTTATCAAAAGAAGATATTAATAAATTTTTTAATGATAGGTTTAAAGATATGGATAAAGAATTAGGAGATTCTGGAGAATCTTTTACTAATTTAGTTGTAGGGTTTACTAAATTTATATCTACTACATTTAGAATTGTTATTATAGCTATTATTTTAGTATTAATTGGTTTATTAATGTTAATTAATTGGTCTTATATTAAATGGATGATACCTACTGCAGTACCTACTATTATAGATGGTATATTAATTATGTTGTTATATGGTATTGTTAAATTCTCTCAGGGTTTTATATCTGGTAGTGATTCTTCTGTAGAAGTATTTAGAGAGATGAATTTTAATAGAATATTATATATTGGATTAGGTGAATTTGTTTTAGGTATAGTGTTAATTGTTTTATATAATATTTTTAAAAAAAGAAAAAATGAAGTAGTAAATTCGGTATAACCGAATTTTTCTAGTAAATGGTGAAGAATATGAAGAAAAGAATAATAATAGTTTTATTTATTATATGTATTATAGTAGTAGTTATGGTATTAGGATATAGTAGTAAAACTGGTAAAAATTTGAATGATTATAGTGTAGAAGATGTTTATTTTACTAATGATGAAAAACAAAAGATATATGCTGAATTATATAAACCTAATAAGAAAGACAAAGTACCGATTGTTATTTATTCTCATGGATTAGGTGCTACTTATAGAGCTGGAAGTTATTATGCTGAGAAGTTATTAGAAAATGATATTGCTACTTTATGTATTGATTATAGAGGTGGTTCTTCTAGAAGTAAAAGTGATGGTAAAACTACTGAAATGTCTATTATGACAGAATTAGATGATTTAAAATTAGCTATAGAAGAAATTAGAACATGGGATTTTGTTGATAAAGATAAAATTATAGTAATGGGTTCTAGTCAAGGTGGTTTATTAAGTGCTTATATTTCTGTAGAAGATAAAGATATTAGAGGTGCTGTTTTATTATACCCAGCTTTAACTTTACCTGATTTTATTAATAATAGATTTCCTGATGATAATAATGTTCCTGATGAATTTCCTATTACTAGTAGTATTACTGTTGGTAGAAACTATATTACTGATATTAGAGATTTGAATATGTTTGATATGATAAAGAATGAGGATAAGAAAATATTAATTTTACATGGTACTGATGATCATACTGTTCCAGTAAGTGTGTCTGAAAGAGCTGTTTCTATTTATAAAGATAGTGAGTTACATACTATAGAAGGTGCTGGACATGGTTTTAGTGATGCAGAAGTAGATATAGCTATGGAATATATTATTAAATACTTTAAAGAGATTGGTGTAATTTAAGTCCTTTTTAGGACTTTTTTTATGTTAAAATAATTAAGAGGTATAAATATGAAGAAAGTATTAATTGTTATTGGTTGTATTTTATTATTATTAATTATTTATATATGTCATCCTACTTGGACTAAGAAAATAGATAATGGTATTAGTGAAATAAAGAATGTAGATATAAATGGTACTAAATTAGAAGTTATGATCAGAGGTAATGATAAGAAGAATCCTGTTATTTTATATGTACATGGGGGTCCTTCTTTACCTGATTATTCTTTTATGAGAAAGTATCAAGATTTATTAGAAAAAGATTTTATAGTAGTTAATTATGCTGAAAGAGGAGCAGGTAATTCATATCATTTTTTTGAAGATTATAGTGATATGCATATTGAGACACATGTTAATGATTTATTGGAGTTAACTAAATATATTAAAGATTATTTAGATGTAGATAAAATAATATTAGTTGGTCATTCTTGGGGATCTTATATCGGTATGTTAGCTGTTAATAAAGAACCAGATAATTATTTAGCTTTTGTTGGTATTGGTCAAGTAGTTGATTCTATTAAGAGTGAACAATATACTTATGATGAAATAATGGAAATATTAAAAGAAGATAATAACATTAGTAGTATTAAGTATTTAGAAAGTATTAAAGATGATATAGATAATGGAACAAGGTCTGTACCTAGAAGTATTTTACATAAATATGGGTATCAAGAAAGAAATGTTGATATTGGTAAAGAATTAACTAGAAGTTATTTATTTAGTAGAGAGTCTAATTTATTAGATGGTATTAGATATTATTATGGTTCTAAATATATGGATATATTATGGGAAGAAGTAATTAAAGAACCTTTAGATAAGATAGTTAATAAAGTAGATATTCCAGTTTATATGGTAATGGGTAAATATGATGGAACAACTAATCCTAAGTTAGCAAAAGAATACTTTGATAGTATAGAATGTGATAATAAAGAATATATTTTATTTGAAGAATCATCTCATTTTCCTCATTTTGAAGAAGAAGAGAAGTTTTATGAATTTATGGTAAATACTTTTATAAATTGATTTACTTAACACTATGTTGATTATTTTTGTAAATATCACAAGATTTTTGTGATATTTTTTGATATAATTATGTTATGGATTGGAGATGTTCACGTGGCTAAAAGAAATAAATCTGGCGGATTTTTGAAATTTTTGCTATTTGTAATATTTCTAGGATTAGGTGTAGGTGGAGGATATTACTTAGCTAATAAATATTTATTAGAAGAAGAAGACTCTACTCCTATTGCAACTGAAATTGGAACAAAAGATATAACTAATAATAGTGAATTTAGTGAAACTATTGCTGAATTAGATAATTTTTTAAAAAATAAAGTATATTTATATAATTCTAAAGGAGCTAATATAGATTCTTTAGATAATGATGTTAAACTTAAAATAGCTTTTGATAATGTATTAAATAATAAATATTATAAAGAAGATACTATTCCTCGTTCTTGGTATGGTTCTATTTATTGTGCTAATAATTTCTTAGTAGATTCTATTGAAAATGAAGATGGTACTTCAACTAATCAAGATTATTGTAAAGTATTTTATATTACTAAATCTAATTTAGAATCTGGTTTAAGAGTAGATTTTAAAAATGGTAGTGTTGATCTTGTGGAGGAATATAGACCTAAAGATAATTTGCTATGTTTATTACAAGAAGATGGAAGCTATATGTGTGGTAAAGTAGTTTCTAGTGCTACTGATGGAGGAGAAATAATTAATAAGTTTGAAATAGTTAAAGTAACTATTGATGAAGATAATACTATTGTTATTTATGATAAAGGCTATTTAGTTGATAAAAGAGTTGGTATAGAAGTAAATACTAATTATAGTAATTATTATTTACATTCTTATGATGCAGAAAGTCATTATTATGAATTAAAGAGTAGTGATAATTTAACTTTTAAACATATTTTTAAGTTGGATGAAAATAATAAGTATTATTATGTTAGTAGTGAGGTATATAAATAAAAGAGATGATAATCTCTTTTTTGTGTGTTATTATACATTTAGTGAATTATTTTGGTTTAAGAGGTGTTTTATATGACTGGGACTGAAAGAATAAGGTTGGAGAGTCATATTAGGGATTTAGCTAGTGAATTAAATTCAAATTATCCCGGTATGATAAGTGATGAGAAAGTAGAAGATTTAGTAACTAAGTATATGTCTTTAGAATGTAGTTATGATGAAGCTATTAAGATAGTTGATGCTTCTTTAGCAAGTTTAATGGATGTTCGTGTAGATCCACAAGAAGCTGAAAAGACATTTATTAATAATATGTTAGAAAACTATAATAAACAACATAATGTTTCAAATCCTGATAAATTCTTTGGAGATAGTATTAATGTATTAATGGTAGAGTTATTTAAATTATATGATGAAGCAGATGCATTAGATTATTCTTTAGAGGGTAAAATGTTATATTTTATTAGAGGTAGAGATGAATTAATTAATAAATATAAAGATATTAATATTACTATTTGTTCTATGTTAGAAAAGATATCTTTTGATGATATGAAGAAATTACGTAGTAATTTTATGAGGAATGTTGATTTAGTAAATGATGATTTAGATTCAAGAATGGATATGGTTGTTAAAAGTAGTTCTCCTTTATTTATTGATGGTGAATTTAATAAAAATGCTATTTCTTTAGAACATTTAGAAAGAGTATTTGATTTTGCTATAGAACATGGTAAGCAAATTAAGTTATCTAATTTATTGAATGCTAATATATTTCCTTCTTCTTTAGAAAGAGAATTAGCTAATAAGAGTCCTGAGGAATGTAGAAGAATAGTATTATTGTTCTGGGAAGAATATATTAAATATTTAGCTAATTGGGCTAAAGAAAAGGGTTATAGATTTAGACAGATAGATGTTATTAGTGATATAGCTAATGATAGACAAAATGATGTTTTATATTTAAATTGTCCTTGGAATAAGTATGTAGGTAAAAATCCTAGTAATGGTGATTTATATTTTATAGATTTTATTAAGATAGTTAGAAAGTATTTTAGTGATACAGAATTAGTATATTGTGAAGATTTTGAATTTTTACCTGAAAAGAGTAGTAAAGTAGTTACTATTATGGATTATATTAAAAAGGTAGAACAAAGAGATGGTGTTAGATTAATAGATGCTATTGGTTTAGATTCTAGATATTTTGATTGGTCTAGTAAGAGAGGTAGAGCTGTTAATGCTAATGATATATATGATTCTATGCTAGATTTATTTGGTATTGGTCTTCCTTTATATAGGACTGATTATAGTTTTAAGACTAATATGAAGGTAAATAGTACTAAAGATGATTTATTACATGCAATAAGAATAACTGATCAATATTGTGATATTTCAGGGGTTATTTTAAGTAGTAATAAAGATAATTTATTATTAGATGATTATAGTCCTAATGATGAATATAATTATTATTTAGATGGATATAGTGTTTCTAAAGATAATGTTATAGAAGAGGATGAAGATCCTGATAAAGAGTTAACTCAAACTATGATATTAAAATTAATGGCTGATGAAGATGCACCTTCTGGTTATATTTTATCTAATAGTTTATTAGTATTTATTATATTAGTGTTTTCTTTATTGGTAATAGTTGCTAGTATTTTATTGAATTAAAAAAGAATATTTCTAAAATTCGAAATATTCCATTCTCTTGTCTTTATCTATATCTATACCAGATGCATAATCTAAATTAGTTATGATATCAAGAGTTTTAAAACTTTTATTATTAAATAAATAATTATGAGCAGTTTCAATTATTTGAGCTGCTTTTTTAGTTGCTTCATCAAATAATTCATCAAATGATTTATTAGATGTTATTTCTTTATAACATGGATTTGTCCATTCTTTATGTTCCTTATTTAAATAGTCTATATTTGGTTTATGATGTGTACTATAACTAGCTAGTTGTCCTTTGGTAAATACATCTACTATTGTAAATATAGATAGTTTTAAACCTATTCTATCTTTAGATGTTAGATATGTAGTTAGTTTCATTTGTTTAACACATTTTTTTAATAATGGTTCTATATTATCTATGTTATATGTTTTTGAATAGACATGATTTAATAAATTAGTAACTTCTGTATTCCAATTAGGTTTTTTTATTACTTCTTTTGATATATTAAAGCCATTATATTTTTTATGATAATATTTTTCATAATAAATTGAATCTATATCATTTTCCATTTTAGCGTGTAGACCTTTATATTTTTTTGTTTCTTTATTATGTCTATAGACTCCTGTTTTATAAAATATGAAAGGATGACAGATAGAATCTAAGACATAATGGGTAATATAACCATATAAACAACATAGTGTTTGTTTATTATTTTGTAATTTATTATCTTTTATATATTTAATGATATTAATTAGAAAGTCTCTTGTATAGTAATGGTGTCCTTGAAAACCAATATCTTTGATATCTTTATTAAAGCTATAATAGAAATAATCATGACTTTGAGCAAATAAATTATATATATCTTTATTAGCTTCTATATCTTTTTTTGTCTCTTTATTTAGTATTTTATATACTTCATTACTATGAATATAGTGTGTTGTACATGATGGCATAGTTTTCACCTTCTTTTCACATTATTATAACATAATGTACATATTTCAAATATATCATTTAATTGAAATCTTAATTGTGGTATAATAATCTAGATAAATAGGGTGGTGGCTATTGAATGATAAAAACATTTAAAACCATTGATGAACAAATTGAGATTTTAAAAAGTAAGGGTCTTACTATTGATGATTATTACTATGCTAAAGATGTTCTTTTAAGAGAAAATTACTTTTTTCTATCAGGATATAGACATCTATTCTTGAAGTCAGAGAAAGATAGGATGTTTATTCCGGGGACAGAGTTTAAAGAATTATATGCGATGTTCAATTTTGATAGACAAATAAGAAATATATTTTTTAAGAATATTTTAATAGTAGAAAATAATGCTAAGAGTATATTCTCTTATCAATTGTCTAGAAAATATGGTATTAAAGAAAAGTATTATTTAAATCCAGCTAACTTTGATAGATCTGGGGATAGAGTTAGACAAGTGAATGATTTGTTGAAAAAGATTAAGAGACAGATAAGAATTAATGGAGGACAACATAGTGCTACAATGCATTATATGACTAATTATGGATATGTTCCTTTTTGGGTAGTTGTTAAAGTTTTATCTTTTGGTCTTATTTCTGAATTATATACTATTTTAAAACCAGAAGATCAAAAAGAAATAGCTAGTGTTTATGGTATTAGTGTTAATACTTTAATGACTAGTTTATCGTTATTAGCTAATTTTAGAAATCTATGTGCTCATGAAGATATTATGTATGATCATAAGACTCAAAGAGTGATAGATGATACTGCTTATCATAGTTTTTTAGGTATACCAAAAGAAGATGGAGAATATATTTATGGTAAGAATGATGTATTTGCTTTAATTATTATTTTAAAACAATTGCTGAGAGAAGAAGATTTTACTTTGTTAATTAATGAATTATCATATGAAATAGATATATTAGATGGAAAGATTAAGACTATTAAGATTGATAAGATTCTTGATAGGATGGGAATTCCTTTGAATTATAAAGATATAGCAAGGATGGATGAACATGGAAACTGATAATTATAGTGAAATGCCAAAAAAGAAAAGTAAAGTTGGTTTAGTTATTTTAATTTTGTTTTTTATGATTTGTAGTTTTGCAGCAGGTGCTGGTGGAATATTTTTGTTTTTAAAGTATAGTCCTGATTATAAAAATACAACTGTTACTAATATAACTAAGACTGAGAAAGAAGTTACTGTTACTGATACTGGTATAGCTGATGCTGTTGAAAAAATATATGATTCTGTTGTTATAGTAGAGAATTTTGTAGATGGTAAGTTATATGCTACTGGTTCTGGTTTTATTTATAAAAAAGAAGAAAATGTATATTATTTATTAACTAACCACCATGTTATTAAAGGTGGAGATACTATAAAGGTAGTATTTACTGATAAGACAGAAGTAGAGGTTAAGGTAGAAGGTAGTGATATGTATAATGATGTTGCTGTTCTATCTTATGAAACAGATAAAGAATTAGTAGTTGCTGAAATGGGAGATAATGAAAAATCTCGTTTAGGTGATACTGTATTTGCTGTTGGTGCTCCATTAGATAGTGGTGTATATGCTTGGACAGTTACTAGAGGTATTCTTTCTGGTAAAGATAGAGAAGTAGCTGTTGCTTTAAATAGTTATTCTAATAATTATATTATGAAATCAATGCAAACAGATGCTGCTATTAATAGTGGTAACTCTGGTGGACCTTTATGTAATAGTAATGGTGAAGTTATTGGTTTAACTAATATGAAATTAGTTGATAGTGGTGTTGAAGGTATGGGATTTGCTATACCTATAGAAGACGCTATTTTATATGCAGATGCTATTATTAATGGTGAAGATACTTCTAGACCACAAATTGGTATTTATATGACTGATATTAGTAATTCTACTAGAAGAGAATATGGTTTAGATGATGATGCTACTGGTGTTATTGTTACTGATATAGTTGAAGGTTCTCCTGCAGATACTGGTGGATTAAGAAAAGGTGATTTAATAGTTGAAATTAATGATGTTGCTGTTAAGTCAAGTGCTGAATTAAGATATCAATTATATAAGTATAAAGCTGGAGATACAATTACAATTAAGTATATTAGAAATGATGATACAAAGACAACTAAAGTAACTTTAGTAAAAAATTCTGATACATAGTATCAGTTTTTTATTTGTTATGATATAATACTGAGGACTTTGAGGTGAGAAGAATGAAAATAGGGTTTATTTCTTTGGGTTGTTCTAAAAATTTAGTAGTTACTGAAGAAATGATAGGTTTATTTAAGAAACATGGTTATGATATAGTAAATAATCCTGAAGATGCTGATATTATTTTAATTAATACATGTGGTTTTATTGAATCTGCTAAAGATGAAGGTATTAATACTATTTTAGAAATGGCTGAATATAAAAGTGATAAATGTAAGTATTTAATTGTAACTGGTTGTTTAGTTGAAAGATATAAAGAAGAATTAGAAAAAGAATTACCTGAAGTAGACTTATTTGTTAAGATTAGTGATTATAGTGATATGTGGAGTATGATAGAAGAACTTGTTAATAAGTCTAAAGTTATCGACAGGTTAGATTATAAAGATAGAGTAATTACAACGGGAGACAGTATGGCTTATTTAAAGATTGCTGAAGGTTGTAGTAATTTTTGTACTTATTGTGCTATTCCTTATATTCAAGGTAGATATGTTTCTAGACCTTATGAAGAAATATTAGATGAAGCTAAGAGATTAGAAGAAAAAGGTATTAAAGAATTAGTTGTTATTGCTCAAGATACTACTAAATATGGTATTGATTTATATGGTAAGAGTAGATTAGCTGAATTATTAAATGATTTATGTAGATTTAATTTTAAATGGATAAGATTTTTATATAGTTATCCTGAATCAATAGATGATGAGTTAATTGAAGTTGTTAAAAATAATGATAAGATTTGTTCTTATTTTGATTTACCTATTCAACATATCTCTAATAATGTATTAAAGAAGATGAATAGAAAAAGTGATAAAGATTCTATTATTAATTTAATTAATAAATTAAGAAAAGAAATACCTGATGTGGTATTAAGAACTACATTAATAGTTGGGTTTCCTGGCGAAACAGAAGAAGATTTTAATGAATTATGTAAATTTGTTAAAGAGAGTAGATTTGATAGATTAGGTGCTTTTGCTTATTCTAAAGAAGATGGTACTCCTGCTGCTAAGTTTAACGATCAAATAGAAGAAAAAGTTAAAAAGAGTAGAAGAAATAAAATAATGGAAATTCAACAAGAAGTATCTAGTAATTTATTAAGGGATTTAATTGGTAATGAATATGAGGTATTAATAGAAAATATTACTGAGAATGGTGATTATTTTATAGCTAGAAGTTATAGAGATGTTCCTTCTGAAGATGGTGTTATTTACGTAGAATATAAAGAAGGTATTATGATTAATGATTTCGTTAAAGTAAAAATAATTGATTCTAGAGAATATGATTTATTAGCTATAGTTTTGTAAAGTTCTATATTATTAGAACTTTTTCTTTTTGTTTACTATGTTATAATATTAATAATAGAGGTGGTTGGATGCCTACAAATATTGATAGTAAATCGAATTTAGTTACTAAAGCTAGTTCTTTAACTACGGGCAATAGTGGTCTTAAGACAGTATTGGATAATGTAAAAACTACATTAAGTGGAATAAGTGATATAGATGGAATTAGTCTTTCTTCAGGAGCTTCTTCTTTATCTGGAAGTGCAAGTGCTTTAGAGGAAGATTTGAATAATGTTATAACTAATATATCTAATTATGCTGCTAAATTAATACAATTTGATTCTAATGATTTTACTGGTGGTGGTACAAATGGAGCAGCTTTAGGAACAGGCACACAAACATCTACTATAGAATTACCAGATGGATTAGGTAGTGTTCATACTTATATGGGTTGGCAATGTATTACAAATACTTCTTCAAAACAATATAAACTTCGTTCAGATGCTGGTATGAATTTTGATTCTGAAGGATTTGCTAAAATAGGAGATAGATATGTTGTTGCAACTACTACTACTTTTGGTAATGTTGGTGATTATATAGATGTTTATCAAAAAGATGGTACTGTGTTAAAATGTATCATTGGAGATATAAAAAATCAAAATGATTCCGGATGTAATAAATGGGGTCATAATGACGGTAAATGTGTTGTTGAATTCGTTGTAGATAAAGATTCTTGGTATAGTAGTAAGCATGCTAATCCTGGAACAAGTAGTTGTCATCCAGAATGGAATCAAGATATTACTAAGATTGTTAATACTGGTAACTATTGGGGTCAACCAAATACTACTGCTACTAATTTAACTGCTTCAAATGCTGTAGAATCAACTGGTACTTCTGGTAATAGAACAACTTATACTACAGGTGGTGGCACTAGAAGTGGCGGTGGAAGCCGATCTGGTGGAGGATCTTATACAACAACTAGTTATACTGTAGGTGGAGGATCTTCATCTGGAGGTACAGGTGGCGGATCTCAAATAAATGCTACTTCTGTTACTATTAGTTCTGGGGATCCTAATATAGATGTTAGTAAGTATCATAATAATCTTGAAAAAGGTTTCGAAGTTACTGTTGGTAATAAAGCATATACTTTGTCAGATTCAGATATTGAATTATTAACTGCTATAGTAGCAGCTGAAAGTGATAAATCATATGATGATGCATTAGCTGTTATTACTACTATTCTAAATAGATGTGAAACTCCTGCTTGGATAAGAAGTCATGGAACTGATCCTGTTGCTCAAGCAACAGCTAAGAATCAATTTGTTGTATATCAACATGGTAGTTATAAGAGATAT
The DNA here is from genome assembly GCA_017541445.1 of Bacilli bacterium. The sequence goes on along the minus strand of JAFXZC010000009.1, from coordinate 97,288 downwards.
ATGAATGGTAATGCTCCTGAAACAGTTAAAACTGCTGTAAAAGATGCTTTAGCTGGTGTAAGAAATCATAAGTATTTATCATTTAGATCTAATGGTACAACTTCTTATAGTGATAATCAAATTACTGCTACAGGTAATAGATATAAAAATCTAATGCCTTCAGCTGGTGGTTCACAAATAGTATAGAGGTGATTGTATGAATTATACTGAAATAGCTAGTAAATTAAGTTCTTATATTAATGAAATTAATGCTAAAGTTAAGGAGTTAAAAGGTGTAGATATAGATGATGGATGGGCTGGTAGTGCTCATGATAATTTATCCTCTAATATTAAAAATTGTTTTAATAAAGTAAATAATTATGTTTCTTATTTAAATAATATGGTTAATGCTTTAAATAATGCTCAAAATTATAAAACTGCTAAAGATAATAAAGAAAATTATGATTCTCAAATAAGAGGATTAGATCCTAATGCTAGTAATTATTCTTCTGCATTAGCAAATCTTCAAAGATTATCTAGTCAATGTGAGACGAATATGTCTACATATAAATCATATGCTAATTCTTCTTTAAATGGTATTAAATCTATAACTTCTGAATATACAATAGTAGATTATGAAGTAGAGAAGACTAATATATATATGTATAATCTAGATGAATTATTAAGTTTATTCCAATCTGGTAAATTAACAAAGATGTCAGATGGTGATTCCTTATATAATTATTATAGTGAGTCTGAAGTAGATGCTATGTTAGCTGATGTTCATGCTAAGTATACTGGTAGAGCCGCTGCTATTAATAGTGTTTTAGGCATTATTGGTATGGCTGCTAATAAGGGTTTAAAATTAGATTATGACTGGGGCGGAGGACATGTTAATGTTACTGATGTTGATCATTTAGCAACAGGAGTAGACTGTAGTGCATTCGCTTCATGGGCTAGAAATCAAGGTACAGTTGGAGATACAGGTACAACAGTTGCAAAAGGTTTAAAACAACAAGGAACTGGTGTTAAGTATGCTGATGCAAAACCTGGAGATATTTTAGCATCTGATTCTCATGCTATATTTATTTTGAGAAATGATGTAGAAAATGGTAGATTTATATGTGCAGAAGCATCTGGTTCTAAAAATGGTGTTGTTATTTCTACAAGATCTTATAGTTCTTTAGGTGGATATTCTGCAAGAGATATGTCTTCATATTATGGTGAATAAAACTAGTATTTTATACTAGTTTTTTTATAGTAAAGTTTATGTCATATTAATGTAAAAAAAGTGTTTATTGAAAATAGTAATGATATAATTAAGATAATAAAGGAGGAAATTTAATGGTAAATTCAGTTGGACATAATACTGGTGAAATGAGAAACTGGACCAATAATATAAATGATGCTAAAGGCGATTATGAGGCTACAGTAACTGATTTATATCAAAATATAGATATACTTGTTTCATCAGAATTCTGTGGTGGTTTAGCACAGGAATTTGAAAATATTGTCTTAGATAAAAAACAAGCATTTTTAGATGTTGCTGAAACACTTGGTGAAGCTGCAGAAATGATTAGCTCTACTGCCAATAAAATAGATCAAGATGAGGCGGATTTGGCTTCGCGCTTTAGAAGTGTAGTATAAGGATAATTTAATATATAAGGAGGAATAAATAATGGCTATTGATGGTCAATTAAAAATGTTGCCTGAAGACGCACGTCAAAGGGCAAATAATATAAGAAGAGATGCAAAAAATATGAATGATTTGTTTACAACAATCAATAAATATTTAAGTCAAATAAATGATGAGTCTTTAGGTACTTACCATGGTGAAAGAAAACCGAGTGAGTTGAGAGCAGAATTGGATGCGTTTGCTTCAACTTTCGCGACATTCTATGAGCAAGTATTGAAATTTGCTTCGGATGTTGAAACTGCTGCTAATGTAGCTGAACAAGAATAGTAAAAAGGAGAATTTTTATGTCAGATGGTTATTTTCATGACGATCCTTTAGTTATGACAGTAATTAATAATTTAACTAAAGATTTAACTCAGTATAATGCTAAAATTGCTGAGTTGGTATCTCTTGTGAATACTATGAATGAATCTTCTGCTTGGAAAGATGCATTAGTTAAGACTTCGTTTATTGCGAAAGCAAATGAATATATAGATAATTACAAAAAATTTGCTAATTATATTGAAGGTTTTATTAAATATCTTCAAAATAAGAATACAAGAGCAAGTGAACTAGAAAGGGCATATTCATAGGTGTTTTATGGCTGATAATTTTAGTTCTGAAGCATATATAGAACCATCTGTTCTAGAAGGATGGAAAGCTACTATGTCTTCAATTAATAGTGCATGTTTAAGTGAGCTGGATAGCTTTAAGGCTCATAGTGCTGGATTAGCAGATTCTTTCCGTGGAGATGCTGCTGATGGTTACAGTCAATCTTTTGATAGTTTTATAGAAGTTGTTAAAAGTAAACATGAGAATATGAAAGATTTAGATAATTTTATATCTGAAGTAATTATAACTATGGAAAATCATTAATATAAAGATATCTTTTTTGGTCTGAGATATTTTTATGATAGATTATTAATATTTTGTTACCTGGATATTAATAAAAAGCCTTAGGGCTTTTTTTATTTGTTTAAATATATTATTTTTAATGTTATAATAAATAATAGAATAGAAGGGTTGTTTATGGTCATATTACCTAAGAATTTATTTTTAAGGGTTAAAAATCAATTAAATCCATCATTTTTTGATGATTTAAGTTTTAGTGTTATTGATAGTGAACTTAAAAATGTTAAATATCTTAATATGTATAAAAGTGATCTTAAGTATATAGAATACTTTCAAGGTATTGAAATGATTGAAATTAGTTCTTTTCCTTCTATTACAAATGAAGAATTAGAAGCTATATTTAGATTTCTTCCTAATTTAAAGAAAATTGTTATTAAAGAACAAAATGCATTAACTACTATTAAGTTTAAGAAAGCTAATAGTTTAATAGATGTAAGAATAGTATCTAATGAAAATTTAATTGAGATACAAGGATTTGAAAACTTATCTAGATTAAAATCTTTGACAATGTATGATAATCAACATTTAAAAAATAAACAACAGTTTGTTGCTTTTGCAGTAGCAAATAGTGGTAAAATCAGATATTCTTTAGATGTAAATTATTATAAAGATATACAATTATTATGTTTTGATAAAAATATAATGTTTACTAATTCTGAATGGGTAGAGTATGTTGGTTTGAGAAAACATGCTTATTATGCTTATGATAAAGAAGAAATTACTAAGTTAGCTAAATATATTAATAGAATTGTTGATAAGTATATTTATAAAAATGATTCTCCTATGGAGAAATTTGTAATTATGTATAAATGGATGATAGATAATATATCATTTGTTAATGAAGATACATTGTTTTTTAAAAATGATTTAGGTAAATTATGTGGTATAGCTAATACTTTTAAATATTTAAAGGGTGGAAGATTATCATATGCTAAAGCATTTCAATTCTTATTAAGTTTTGCTGGTATTAAGTCTGAAATAGTCTATTCATTAGGTGCATCTGATAGTATAGGTGTGTTTAATGGTCAAGAAGTTCATTCTTTATTAGGAGCTACTGATTATGCATTATTAAAAGTATATATAGAAAATAAAGCATATTATTGTGATATTGCTTGGGATGGATCTGTTAATAAGAGTAATTGTTATGATGAATTACATTTGTTCTTAATGGATAAAGAAGAATTATTATTAAGACATAGAATAGTTGGAGAAGTAAATGTAAGTAATACTTATTCTTTACATGGTGATTATGAAGAAGATTTATTAATGTATGCTACTGATAGAATTAAATCTGTTGATAAGTTTATGAATAAATTAGATTCATATAAAGCATATTTAGATGGTGCTAGTATGAATATTGAGTTCTTAGAAAATGAAATAAGAGATTTAAGATTAGAAGATACTACTGAATATGATGATGAATTATTTAGTGATGAAGATGATCTTAAGGAACAAAAAGAACTATATGATGAGTATTTGGAGAAGAGAAGAAAATTAATATTAGAGCATAAGAATATTATATGTAGTAAATATTTAGGTATAGAAAATGTAGATAAGTTAAATATTGAAGAAAAGAGTGATTTATTAAATTTTATACTTGGACTAGTTAATTATAATATGTATTCTGAGGATTTATATAATTTAATAATAATTGCATTAGATGAAGAGTAAAAAGCCTTGTATGAGGCTTTTTTATATGTTTTTTGATAGGAAAATTATTTACTTAAATATAAAATGTGTTATAATGAAATTGCCTACTTTTTTAGGGGTATAGTTCAATGGTAGAATAACGGTCTCCAAAACCGCTGATGTGGGTTCAACTCCTGCTACCCCTGCCATTTAGAGTTTTAGTCGAACTGTTATAGTTCGATTTTTTTGTTATAATTATGTTAGGTGTTGATTTTATGTCTACTACAAAAAGTTATAAAGATTATATATTAGAACAATTAAAAGTATTAAGTGATATAACTTGTGAACCAATGATGGGTGAATATTTACTATATTATAAAAGTACATTATTTGGGGGAATATATGATGATAGGTTACTTGTTAAGATTGTAGAAAATAATAAGAAATATAATTTACAAGAAGTTATTCCATATGATAATGCTAAATCAATGTATTTGGTAGATGATGTAGATAATAGTGAAATAATAAAAGAAATAGTATTAGATACTTATAATGGTTTATTAAAAAAGATTTAGATAGTAATCTGAATCTTTTTTTGACAATTATAGAAATATTATTATAATAGTTAATTGAATTTTGAGGGGGAAGTTATATGATAAATAATATTTGTACATTTTATTTAAAAAAGTTTAGAGTAGAAGCTAAATTAGGTATTCGTGAAGCTGCTAAAAGAATGGGAATAACTGCTCCATATTTATCTGATATGGAAAAAGGTAGAAGAATACCTTCAAAGAGAGCTGCTCAATTAATAGTTGATGCTTACGGATTGAGTGATTTAGATAAAAGATCTTTTTATGATGCTATAGCTGAAGTATCTAATTCTGTACCATATGATGTTGAAGAATTTTTAATAAATAATAATTCTGCATTACAAAATGTTATTGGTATGATGTATGAAAAAGATCCAAAATTTGGTGGTAGATAATTAAAAACACTAACTATTAAGTTAGTGTTTTATTATTTGTGCATCATTTTTTTCGTCTTTAAATTTCACTATTGTTGTATTATAAGAAACTGCTATTTTTTGCGCTCTTTCTATTATTTCAGGTTCATCACTTAGCAATAGTACTCCAATTACTTCACATTTACTAGCATCTATGCATGTTTCGTTTACAGAATGATCTGTACCTAATTGAGAGAATATTTCAGTACAAGGGAAAGAGTCTACTCTAAAATCATAGAAACTTTTTTCTGATGTATAACCTAAACTGGTAGACAAAATGGCTTCTAATGTAGGCCTGATTATTAATCCTATTTTTCTATCTAGATGAGTAGATTGTTTATCTTTTAAATTTAAAATAAATGAGCAAGAGGTTCTACTATCTGTTTCTCTTATATATGTCTTTAAATCATAACCAGTTTCATTCTTTTTTATTGGTAATCTATCTAGTGGTCTATAATTAAAAGTATTATTAAAGATGATTATTTGTTCATTTAGCATTCTTCGCATTTCAGGATCTTCTATATCAAACTTTTTGCCTGTTTGTTTTTCTATAATTGCTGTTACATGCTCACAAAAACTTTTAATAAAGAAATCTGATTGTCTAGTATCAAAGGTATCACTATTCTTATTAGATATATCTATAATATTATTACCAACTATTTGATAATTTACTTCTGTATCTCTAATAAAGTGTACTAACATAATATTTCCTGTATTTAAAGTATCTAACGCAATTGATTTATTTATGAAATCATAAGTACTGAATAAACTATTTATTTGTTTTACTTCTTCTGGAGTAGGCACTTGATCAGTATCTCTTATAACAATACTATATTCACATATTTTTAAAAGAAATGTTAATCTGTTTTGATAATCTAGATTATTTTTAACTTGATCTGAATTTAATAATATAGTTATATATTTTTTTAAATTTTCTAATTGAAATATATATGGTAATATTTCTTTTCCACATTTTTTATTCCAAGCCAGTAATATATCTGTTAATCTACGTTTTTCACTATTATTTAAAATAGTATCTCCATCTTCATGTAATATTCTATAATTTTCTAGTACATGTATTAGATTTAGATTTAATATTTCTCTTAGTGTGTTACTATCATATTTATTTCCAAATAAATTATATATTTGCATCATATATAAATAAAATAATATTGCTTTAGGTTCGAAATTTTTATTATTAATTTTATTAATTAAGTCTTCTAGATATTCTTCAGTTATTAAATGCTTTTTTGTTCTATCTACTGTTAGTTCTTCACATAGAAAATTATCTATTAATTTTTCATCATTTAAAGCACTTTCTATTAATTCTTTTTTATGTTCGTTAATAAAAGTAATCATTGTTTCGTATGTTAATGATTTATTATCAAATAACGCATCTAAATATGCATGTCCAACTTGGTCTAGTTGTCTGCTTATATTTCTTGTTTTAAATAATCTTTCAAATGTTTTTTCAAAATCCATAATAACTCGCCTTTGTATAAGTATTATATCATAATTATATAAGAAGTCTGTGATTGGTATGTAAAAATAAAACACTAACTTTATTGTTAGTGTTTTTTATTGATGCATTTGTTTTTGTGGCTTTAATATTAATTGTTGACCTTGATCTTCAATGGTATATATACCTTCATGTTTTTTACTTGTTTCTTCAGTAGAATATAAGAATTCGTCCATATTTCTATCAATAATACTTTCAAAGGTAGTAGGTACGTTATCTTTATTTATTTTTAGTTCCATCAATTGTTCAAGTGATGGAGGACTATTTGTTGTTATTGTATCTTCAATACCATTATAATCTAATCTCATACTATTTTTATAATCATCATTTTCTACATGAAATAAGTGAATACCATTATTACTTAATTGTATAAATCCTTTTGGTAAAATTAAATAGTTTCTACCATTAAATGGAACTCTTTTAAATAATTGTCTATATAAAGTAATAAATTCTTGTTGATTAGTTATTTCTACTTTAGCATTAAGATATCTTCCATCTTGGCAATCATCTAATAAATATATATAATTTTCTGATAAACGTAGGGCATATGAAAAGTATCCTGCTCTTAAATCAGGATCGCTATAGACAAGAGAACTATATAAAGAACCTAGTATTTGTCTAATACAAGTTTGTCTTTTTTTTATTATTAATAATAAAGAATCTATGTTGTTTTTATTATTTGTTTTAAATACTAAATTAGAATTATATTCATCAGAAGGACTATTTGAGATTCTTATATATGATAATAATTTGTTTATTATTTCTTGATTCTTTAGGTATTCTTTTCTTAAACTAAATATTATTTCATAATAATTGTAATAATTTTTATTTGCCATATTATCAACCAACAGACATAGTATAACATATTATTAACAAAATGATATAATAATGCTAGGTGAATACTATGAATGAAGTAATTAAAGATTTTGAATTAAAGATGAATATTAAAGTATTGGATAAAGATATAAAAATATATTCTGAGGGTGCTACTGATGCTATTGTATTTAGTATTAAAGATGAATATTTAATAAAAAAGACTAGTAAATTAGAATTAGATGTTTATAATGAGTTTTTTTCTAAGTATAAAGGTAAAAGATATCAAAGATTATATTATATAAATTATGATTTGGGTTATGTGTGTATTTCTTTTATTAAAGGTAATAAATATGATAATAGTATAGATGTTAATGATATAGTTAGAATATTGTATGATACTACATCTAATTATAAAGAAATTGATTATGATGGATATGGTTATTTATTTGAAGATCATAAAACTTGGGATGGTTTTTTAAAAGATGAAATAGAGTATTCATTATCAATGTTAGATGAAAATATATTTAATGATAATGATGTTAGAAAATGTATAGATATTATTTCTAAATATAAAGTAGATAAATATTTATTACATGGAGATTTTGGAACACATAATTTTATAATTAATAATGGAGATTTATTTTATATTGACCCTATGGGATTAGTAGGAGATCCAATATATGATTTCTATTTTGCTATTTTTTCTAATGTATGTATTTTTAGTAGTTTAAAAACAGTTAAATTATTAGAATATTTTGATAGAGATATAGAGTATAAAAAATCTATTATATATATTACATATATTATAAGAATGTGTAGAGCATATAAATATGATAAAGAGAATTATGATATATATTTAGAATATTATAGAAAGAATATAGTTAGTTTATTTACATAGTGGTTGTATAGTTAATATATTATTTTATTAGTGAAATGATATAATTAAAATAGAGGTGATGAAATGAATTATTTTGATAGACTTAATTTTGTTGATGATGAAATGGATGAATTAAAGAATAGTTTTCTTAAAGATAATTATAGTCTTGAAGAACTATATAGTTTGTTAATAGATAAAGAGATAGAAAAGAAAACTAGTGATATTAATAAATTACAAAATAATGTTGGTTTATTATATAATCATCCCGACTATCAGAGTGTTGTAGAGCGTTCTACTTCATATGAGTTATTAACTTGTTTAATAGATATTTCTGCTTCACCTAATATAAATGACTTTAATAATTTTATGAGATATTTAGGAGAACATAAATCATTTAAGATGTTAGAAAATTTAGATAGTCTAACATATATGTGTTTTATGATACTTTCTTTTGAAGGTAGTCATTCTTCTGAATTGTCTGAATATTCTATTCCGTATGCTACGTTATTAAATGAACGTATACCAGAATATTTAGATTCTGATAATTATAAGAAATACTTAGAAACTTTCCCACCTGATTTAACTGTGGTAGATAGTGATGTTATTAATGAATTATATGGGTTTATATGGTTATTAGAAAGAAAAAATGTGAATACATTAAAAGGTGATCTTTCAAGGGTATATGGGATTGATTTTAATATATTTGATGATGTTTTAAATAGAGATACTCTTGGTTTATTTTTAAGAACTGTAAAAAGATATAATGCAGATAATAAAAGGAAGGTGAAATAGTATGGAAGGTTTTGATAGTTATTTTAACGTTCCTTTAGGAATAGATATACAAAGTATTTCTGATAGAGATATTAATGAATTATTACAAAATATGAGTAGATCTGATCAGAATTCTGATTTATTAAAAAGATCAATTCATTTCTTTATAGAGTATTATAATAAATCTGTATTTGAATTAATGAATATGGGATTTGATGAATTATTTCCACCTGGTTTATTAAAAGATAAGAATGGTGCAGAAATATCTGCTTTTGATAAAGAGATGGGTTTATCTTTAGAAAAGATAAGAGTAGAATTTGATAGATATTTAGTAAGTAATTATCAAATTCATATTAAAGATTTATTAGAAGATGAAACATATAAAGATCGTTTTAATGATATTTTTAGTAACTTTTTTAGAAATAGATGTTCTCAGATAGTAGGAACTCATTTAGATGTAGATAATAACCTAATTTTGAATAATATTGCTAATTATTTATATCAATATGTTAATTTAAAAAAAGGTGATGAAGAAGCTAAAAATAAATTATTTAGTAGTATAAATAATTTTGATGCTCAAGTATTAGCTAAACATAATAGATTATTAAATTTAGAAGCTAAATTAGCTCATACTTCAAGAATGGTATTTATGACTATTTATCATACTTTGGATATAAAAGATCCTAAATTAAGAGAATTAGCTGTATTAGCTGTTATGTATCATGATATTGGTAGAATATATCAGGCTTTATATTATCCTAGTTTTGATGATAGTTATGTTAAGTATGGGGAATTAAGTGGTAATTATTCTTTATTAGAGAGTCATGCTGAAGTAGGGTATTATTTCCCTATGCAAAACTTGATAGTTCAAGATTTAATACGTTGTAATGGTAATATGGATGAGACTTTTGTTATGCATACTTTAATGTCTGTTGTTATTAAGTATCATGGTAAACCAAATAGTGATATTAGTCATTATGATGTTACTTATGGTGATGTTTCTTTAACTCCTGAATTAATTACAGAATTAGAGAAAACTTTAATAGAAGTATTTAAAAAATCTCCAGAAATACCTATTAGAGCAAGATATGATACTTTGAGTAATATTAATCATATGAAGGAATTTCATAGTGATATTGCTTCTTATATAATTGAATGTATTAAATTGGTTTCTGAAATAAAGAAGAAAAGTGCTTCTTTAGATGAAGCTACTGTTAAAAAGATAAATTCTTTAGATAATTATTTAAGACATTATTATCCTTCTAGTGTTTTAGAAGGTTTATATGAAAATCCGGAAAGATTAGAAGACTTAACAGTTCTTGAACAATTATTTGGTGTTAGACCTCCAGAGGATTTTAAAGTAAAATCTTCTAATTTGGGTCAATCTATAAATGATCGTTTAGAAAATATTAGTAATAAGATTTTAAGTGTAGATTTTGCTACTACTTTAAATGATGTTGTTGCGGGTAAAGAAACAAGTGTTGAAATTACACCTGAGATGCATTCTGTATTGAGAAAAGTAATAGGTGCTATTATGACTATTACTACTGATATGGATAAGTTAGATATATTTAATCAAAGAATTAATGGTTCTTGGGAAAAGACTAATAAGAGTAGGTATGATAGAGATACTACAGAAGGAGAATTATCAAGAGAAGAAGTAATAGATAGTGTTTCTAGAGATACTTTCTTTAGTAATGTTGGTGAAGAACCAAATAATCCAAATGGATTAAAAAGAGGAATTGCTATTCTTCGAGGTGGAACTAAAGGTAATTCAATTAAAGCTATATGGTTCCATTTAGATCAATTTATTACAGTTAATTTAAGAAATTATTCTTCTTTTGAATTATTTGCTAATGGTGGTTATTTAGAAAAATTAAGACAACATATGATAGAGGAACAACATGAAGAGTATAGAGAAGTATTAATTCCTTTGATAGATGAAGCTATTACATTTACAGAACAATTTTTAGATTTTGTTCTACATGTAAGAGTAGATAGTGAAGGTAAGTATGTATATCCTTTATTTGATTCTAATACAGGATTATATCAAGAAGTAGAAGGATTAAGTAAACCAGTCTTATTTAATGCAAGTGAAATGGCTGCTATGAGAAGGGTTGTTATGAGTAATTTTAGACAATTCTATCAATATGTTGGTAATGAACCAGAACCAGGTAATTATCCTGTTCCTAGGTTTGTTGAGGAGTCTTTTGGACATACATTTTAAAACCTCTAATTAGAGGTTTTTTTATTATGTAATAATGTGTAAAATGTACGCATTAAACTAGTATAGTTAAATTAGTTGGTTTATAATTATATTAAGAAGGTAGAGGTAGAGAGAATGGATGATTATTTAAAGAAGGCTTTAAGATTAGAAAGGAAAAGACAAGAAGAGAATATTGAATTAATTGCTTCTGAGAATTATGTTTCTAAAGATGTTTTAAAATTACAAGGTAGTGTTTTAACTAATAAATATGCAGAAGGATATTCTGGTAAAAGATATTATGGTGGTTGTGAGTATATTGATATGTTTGAAACAAGAGCTATTGAGCATTTAAAGGAACTATTTAAGTGTAATTATGCTAACGTTCAACCACATAGTGGTTCTAGTGCTAATATGGCTGTATATAGAGCTTTATTAAATCATGGAGATAAAGTATTAGGAATGGATTTAAGTCATGGTGGTCATTTGACTCATGGTTATAAATTAAACTTTAGTGGTGTAGATTATGAAATAGTTAGTTATGGTGTTGATGAAAAGACAGAAATGATTGACTATGAAGAAGTTAGAAGAATTGCTAAAAAAGAGAAACCTAAAATGATAATTGCTGGTGCTTCAGCATATTCTAGAATTATTGATTTTAAAAAATTTCGTGAAATATGTGATGAAGTAGGGGCTTATTTGATGGTAGATATGGCTCATATAGCTGGATTAGTTGCTGTTGGATTACATCCTTCACCAATTCCATATGCTGATGTTGTTACATCAACTACTCATAAAACATTAAGAGGACCAAGAGGAGGAATAATTCTTACTAATAATGAAGAAATAGCTAAGAAGATAAATAAAGTAGTATTTCCAGGAATTCAAGGTGGCCCTTTAATGCATGTTATTGCTGCTAAAGCACAATGTTTTTATGAAGCATTACAACCTGATTTTAAAAAATATCAAACTCAAGTAATTAAGAATATAAAAGCTATGAGTGATGAATTTATTAAATTAGGATACAAGATAGTAAGTGGTGGTACTGATAATCATTTAATATTATTAGATGTTAAATCTTCTGTAGGAGTAACTGGTAAAGATGCTGAAAAAGCATTAGATAGAATTCATATTACTGTTAATAAGAATACTATTCCTAAAGAAACGGAAAGTGCTATGACTGCTAGTGGAATAAGAATAGGTAGTCCTGCTATGACATCAAGAGGTCTTAAAGAAAAAGATTTTGTTGAAATAGCAAGAATAATTGATAAAGCTTTAAGGAATTTAAATGATGATAAATTATATAAAGAATTATTAATGGATGTTAAAAATATTACTAAGAAATATCCTTTATGGTATTAAAAAAACTCTAATTATTTAGAGTTTTTTTTCTTTTTTCTTTAATATTATATTTATTACTATTAAAGAGATAAATATTAATATAAATATAATTGCTTTTATATTTAATTCTTTATCAGGTTTTTCTTCACTTTCTTCTGTTAGATCTACTTCTATATTAATTGGTTTATTTCTATAATTAGATGCATTAATAATCCAAGTGTATTTACCATCTTCTTTTTTATCTGCATTAGAATTAATTACTTTATATTTACTTGTTATAGTTATTTCTATTTTATCAACGTTATCATAATAAGTGCCGCATAAGAAATCATTTGATGTGTTTATTTTAAATGAATTATTATTATGTGTTACTTTAAAGTCTTCATAACATTTACTTATTTGAGATAATGTATCATATTGATCAAAAGTAAAATCATATGTGTATTTATAACCTGTTAAATCATTTTCAGTAAATAGTTCTCTTGTATAATAGTCATAATCTCTTTCCCAATCAATTAATTCATCTTCAAAATCATCCATTTTTTGTTGATTGGCACCATTTACAATTGTACTTTTTTCTGTAATATTTATTTCGTCATATATTTTATTATCTTCAATTATTATTTTATAATTGGCATTACAACTACATAATAATAGAATTAATATAAATAATGATATTTTTTTCATATTATCACCTAACATTTTGCGGTACATTTACCAAAACTTCCACCTTTTACTTGATCTGGTTCAATATGCCATGGTTCCCAAGACATTCTGAATTTTAAACCATATTTTCCAGCGTTATCATGTACCCATTTTGCTGCTGCATTACAATTCCATGAACTTTGATTACAACTTTTTCCGTTAAATTTTAAATCGGCTGCAATACCAAATCCATGTCTTGAGCCTCCTGGGCAAGCAACCCATTTGGATCTTTCTGAACATGATCTTGATGAACTATCCCATTTACTTTTTTGCGTTGAATATGGTCTCCAACCACTAGATACTGTTATTTTGTATCCTTGTTTTGCAGCATCATTTATTAATTTTTCTAGTCTACTCCAAAAGATTGGATTAGTACCATATTTTCCACTTTGTTTTGGTGTTTCTGCATCACTAGTAGCTCTTTTGTTTGGAATATAGAAGACACCATTTTTAACAGTAACACCTCCGAAGGTTCCGTCTCCTCCTTGCGTAGTTCCACCTTGTGTACCACCGCCTGTACTTGGATCAGTTCCTGGGTCTTGTGTGTCTTGTCCGGATGGTGGTGAATCTGTATCACCAGTTTGTTGCTGTTCTGATGCTTCTCTTTGTTTTCTTTCTTCTTCGGCTCTTCTTAAACCTAGTACTTTCATTTCTGCTTCTCTTTTATTTTTTTCTTCTTGTGCTTCTTTTTTAGCAAGTTCTTCATATTCTTTTATTTTTTCTCTAGATGCTCCTTCATAGTATTTAACTATCATATAATCATCATATTGTACTAGTGCAGTAAAAAAATAGTTAATTAATGTTGGTATCATAAATATTGTTAAACCTGATATTATTCTCCTAATTATAATGTTTGGTGTTTTAGTTGCTTCATCAGGTTTAGTTATTATTTTCATGATATCCATTATACAACTTATAGCAATAACTATTGGTATAACAACAAATATTATTTTAAGGGATACTTTTAGTAGCCATCCTACTCGATAATATCCTAATTCATTTATAGCGGCTATTACCATATAAATCTTCCTTTTCTATTGTAATTTTACTCCTATTTCATCAGGAGTTATAGCTGTAAATTTTCTGATTCTATCATCAGGATTAGTACAATTTATGATAGATGTTATCATTTTTTCTCTATCATATGTTACTAATATTTCTTCTATATCAAAACCTTTATAATCTGTTCTTTCTTTTATAATAACATATGATGCACTATCTTTCTTATCTTGTCTATAAGCCATACCTGCTGCTCTTATTGAATAAAATGATGTTGGGTTATTGGGATCATATAATTTCCAATGTACATGTCCTTGTATAATAGCATCATATAGTTCAATTGGTCTTCCTCCAAATAAAGGGTTTTCTAATGCATCTATTGCACCTTTTTTTTGCTCTTCAGTAAGATGTGGATTATCTATTATGCTTCTTAGTTCTCTATCATATTGATATGAATTTACAACATGAAATTGTCTAGATATATCGTCAATTTTTCTTTCTCCTGTTCCTTGGAAATCGAATCCTGCTTGATAAGACCAAGTACTTCTTCTACGGAAGTCCCATCTAACATCATTAGCAAAGTGACATAAGCCAATCTTTTTTCCACCTACCATTAAATCGATAAAATGGGGATATAGCATAATTGTTCCAATACTTTTTTCACTTAATTTACTTAATGTCCAAAGGCTACTTTGGGCTTTTATTCCTTTGCCAATATATGGGAATGGTTCTAAGCCTAGTCTGACATATTCTTCTGCATTACCAGCAACTGACATTACTCCTTTTTGTTCTAAAAGAGTAACTACTTCTTCTGGATTCGGACCTTCACCTATATTATCTCCAAGTGAATATATTTCTGTTATTCCTCTTCTTTCAATATCATCAAGAATTGCTTGAGTAGGTTCTAATAGACCGTGAATATCAGTTAATATAGCTATTTGTCTTCCTGTATATTTATTTTCGTCCATTATGAATCATTCCTTATATTCTTAATATATCATACTTTTGTTATTATTTAATTATTTTATGGTATTTAGTAATAAATAAACTTTACATTTTTTTAAAAAAATTAGCACTCTCTATTGACAAGTGCTAATTATAGTGTTATTATTAGGACGTAATAAGTAAAGGACTTATTATGGTATTATTAATCATATTTTAATACGATGAAAGGAAGATGATTGATATGATGTTAGTACCAAGAAAGAATACCTTTGATTTGTTTGATGACTTCTTTGATGATAGTTTCTTACCACCTAAAAAGGAAAGAAATTTAATGAGAACAGATATTAGAGAAAAGAAAGATAAGTTTATAGTAGATGTTGATCTACCTGGATTTAGTAAAGAAAATATTAAATTAAGTCTTGAAAATGGTTATCTTAATATTTCTGCTAAAGTTAATAAAGAAGTTCATAACCCAGATGAAGAAAAATATATTCATAGAGAAAGATTTTATGGTGAATGCTCTCGTAGTTTCTATGTAGGTGACGATATTAAAGAAGAAGACATCAATGCTGAATTTAAAAATGGTATTCTACAAATAGAGGTTCCTAAAAAGAATCCTGAAGATAAAGCTAAAGAAGTTAAACAAATTGAAATAAAATAATCAGTCTTATGACTGATTTTTTTTATTATGTTAATATTATAATTTTTTGTTGTTTAAATAAATTTTTTGTGTAATAATTATTATATATAAAGGAGGATTTATTTATGGCAAAGTATTGTGGTAATTGTGGAACTCAAATGGATGATAATGCTAATGTATGTCCTAATTGTGGTACTCCAGTAGGTGGAGCTGCACCTCAACAACCAGCTCAAGCACCAGCAGGTACTCAACAAAAATCTAAATTAGTTGCTGGTTTACTTCAAATTTTCTTAGGATCATTTGGCGTTGGTAGATTCTATTTAGGTTATACAGGAATTGCTATTGGACAAATCGCTGCTACTTGGTTAACTTGTGGTCTTGGTGCTATTTGGCCTTTCATTGATGGTATTTTAATTTTAACTGGTTCAGTTAAAACTGATGCTAATGGTGTTCCTCTAGCTGATTAATGAAAAATAGGTTATTTAAGATAACAATAATAAGTATCGTAATGATACTTTTTTATTACTTAATAATATCTGATGGTGAAATAGAATGTTTCTTTTTACATCATATTGGTCTTGCCTGTCCTGGTTGTGGTATGACAAGAGCTTTTAGATATTTAATTAAGTTTCAAATAGTAGATGCTTTTAAAATGAATATATTATCTATTCCTTTATTTATATTTTTATTTATATTAATGATTTGTTTAATATATGATTTTATTAAAAATAAGTATATATTTGAGAAAACTATTACTTTTGTAGGTAAAAAGTTTTCTATATTAATAATTATTTTGTTAATAATATCTATGGTAGTTAATAATTTTAATCCTTTAATAGTAGGTTAATACCTACTTTTTATTTTGGTAATAAATTGTTATAATTATGTATAGTATAAGTATTATTAAGGAGATGATAATATGACAGATTATAAAAATGTTTTATATGGTGCAATCTTTTTAGTAGTTGGTTTCTTATTAGTTTTCTTAATTGGTTTATTTAATATATATAAATCATTTGTTAGATCATTTTCTGTTATAGGTTATGTTTCTTTTAATAGTGAAAAAGTTGATACTTTATATACTGTTTTGGGAGAAAAGAAAGTTTGTAAATATAATTCTTATCTTGATGATATAGGTAATGAAAGATATGAGATAGTGTATTGTGATAATGTATTAAATAGTAGTGATTATATGAAATATAGTGTATTTTTAATGGAAGATGGTTTTGTATTAACTCAAGATGATATTGGTAATAGTTGGTATGTTAAAGAATCTGTTGATAATGATAAAATAATTGGTGTATATATTGATGAAAGTGAATCAACTATTATTTATCAAAAAGCAGATGGTTATTTATATGATAAAGAAGATAATAAAGCAGAAAATTCTAAGTATGTGTAGGTGATATTATGGAATATGTTTATAAAACAAAAGGTACATGTTCTACTGAAATTAAATTTGATATTAATGGAGATATTATTACTAATATAAGATTTACTGGTGGATGTAATGGTAATTTAAAAGCTATTTCTAAATTATTAGATGGTCAAACTGTTGATTATATAGAAGAAAAGTTATTAGGTAATTTATGTGGGATGAGAAATACTTCTTGTGCTGATCAATTAGCTAAGGCAGTTAGGGAAGCTTATGAAAAAGAAAAAGAATAATAAAGAATATAAAGCTTCTTTACCAAATGATATAAAGGTTTTGTTTGGTAAGTTTTATTTGTTTTCATTTATATTAATTATATTTTTAAGTATTTTATTTCCTTTTGTTATTATGAATAGGATTAGTAATATATCTAGAGTTATGATTTTAGTAGTTTTATTCTTATTTTATGTATATGTTATATATGATGTTGTTAAAAAAAAGAAGGGATTTAATTCGACTATATTTATTTTATTAATAACTTTAGTAATAGCTTCTTTTGTTACAAGTATAGTTAAAATGTTGTTTTAATTGAAAAATTATGTATTTTTTGTATAATACGTGTTATAATTTAATGGTTATTAAACGAGGAGGTGCACTATGAGAACTTATAAAGCAAATTTACCAGAAGGAACTAAAAAGAAATTTGGAGCTCTTAGAGGAGTTAAAGTTAGATTAGTTAATAAAAATATTAAGAAGAAAAAGAATACTAAAGAATCTAAATAATACAGACTTATGTCTGTTTTTTATTTGTATGTTATAATTTAATTGGTGATGTTATGAATAAGAAGTTATTTATAATAGTATTTTTATTATTAGTTATATTTGGTTGTGGTAAAGAAGTTACTACTGATACAAAAGAGGAAGAAGAACCAATTGTTGTTAAGAAAATAAAAGAATTGGAAGACTATTTATATTTTGATGATTATAAGAGTTTTAATATGGATGGATTAGACATATATAAATTAGATATTCCTGTTATTAATATAGATAATAGTAATATTAGTAGTGTTAATACTGAAATTAAGAGTTTTATATTATCTAGTGTTAATGATTATATAATTAAGAATGATGTATTTATTAAAGGTAGATATATTACATATGATTATTATATTAATAAAGAATATGTTTCTTTATTAATAAAGTTTAGTAATTATTATAATGGTTCATTTGAAGGGGAGAATGTTCTTGTATATAATATTGATTTAAAAAATGGAGTTAATATAGATAATAAGAGTTTATTAAAAAGTTTTTTAATAGATGAGAATGAATTACCTATGGTTATAAGGAATAAGTTAGATAGTGAAGATGTAGAATATTCTGTTACTTCTATGAAAAATGAGTATTATTTATACATAGATAATGATTCTAAATTACATTTATTATTTTTTGAGAGAAATGATGAGGAACAAATAAAAAGAGATCTAATTATTAATTAGATCTTTTTATATGAAACTACTTAAGCCACTCATGCATATTTTATTAATAAATAAAGCAACTGTTTGTGGACTTTCTTTACAATCATGCTTAATCCAGTTTTCAATAATTCCGGTAGATCCATCTACTATGAAATTATTTATATTCTCTAGATCTTCAGCTGTAGCTTTTTTGAGTAATTTTTCCCATTCTTCAAGACTTTGTTTATGTACTAAAGATAATATCTTTCTTAGTAGTTTATGATCCCCATTTTCACTTAATAATACTGTGTAGATATCTTTATGTTCTGCAATTTGTTCAATTATTTGTCCAGTATATGTTATCAAGAAATTTCTTTTGATATTAACTATACCTTTTTCAAGTTCACTTATTAATGATTCCTCTATAGTATAAACTAAGTCATCAACATCTTTGTAGTATTTATAGAATGTAGTACGATTAATATCAGCTCTTTGACATAATTCTAATACTGTTATGTCATTTATGTTTTTTTCTTTGATGATAAGAAGTAAACTATTGGTTAGTTTCTTCTTGGTATTAATTATTCTCCTATCCATAAAATCACCTTTTACCTATATAAATTATATCTTATTTAGAATATTAAATCAACATAATGTTTATTAATTTATTAGCACTCTTGTATTGACAGTGCTAATTAGAGTGATATAATAAGTACTGTGGAGATGAAAGATATGAAAAAGAAACAATTTAAAACTGAATCTAAAAAGATATTAGATATGATGATTAATTCTGTTTATACAAATAGAGAAATATTTTTAAGAGAATTAATTAGTAATGCAAGTGATGCAATTGATAAGTTATATTATAAGTCTTTAACTGATAGAAGTGTTAAATTAAATAAGGAAGATTTTAATATAAGATTAGAGTTAGATAAGGATAATAGAACTATTAAGATTATTGATAATGGTATTGGTATGACCGAAGAAGAATTAGATGAGAATTTAGGTATTATTGCTAAAAGTGGTTCTTCTTTATTTAAAGAGATTAATGAAACTAATAAAGATATTAATATTATTGGTCAATTTGGTGTTGGATTCTATTCTGCATTTATGGTTGCTAAAGAGATTAGTGTTAAGAGTTTAGCTTTTGGTAGTGATAAAGCTTTTGAATGGGTAAGTAATGGTAGTGATGGATATTCTATTAATGAATGTGATAAAGATACTGTTGGTACTGAAATTACTTTATATTTGAAAGATAATACTGATGATGATAATTATGATGAGTTCTTAGAACAAAGAAGAATAGAAGGTATTGTTAAGAAATATTCTGATTATATTAAGTATCCTATTATTATGGAAGTAGAGGAAACTAAATATGAAGATGATAAAGATACTAAAGGTGTTAAAGTTAAAGAAGATAAAACTTTAAATAGTATGATACCTATTTGGAAGAGAAAAGAAGAAGATGTAACTAAGGAGGAATATAATAGTTATTATGCTGATAAGTTCTATGATTTTGAACCACCTATTAAAGTAGTACATAATAGAGTAGAAGGTCAAATTAGTTATGATTCTTTATTATTTATTCCAAGTCATGCTTCTTATGATTACTATACTAAAGAATATGAAAAAGGATTACAATTGTATTCTAATGGTGTTTTAATAATGGATAAGTGTGCTGATTTATTACCAGATTATTTTAGTTTTGTAAAAGGTATAGTAGATAGTGAAGATGTTAGTTTAAATATTAGTAGAGAAGTATTACAACAAGATAGACAATTAAAGTTAATTGCTAAGAGTGTTGAAAAGAAGATAAAAGGTGCTTTAGAGGATCTTTTAAATGATAATAGAGAAGATTATGAGAAGTTCTTTGATGCATTTGGTATGCAATTAAAATATGGTATTTATTCTAGTTATGGTATGAATAAAGATGCTTTACAAGATTTATTATTATTCTATAGTTCTAAAGAAAAGAAAAAAGTTACTTTAAAAGAATATGTTAGTAGAATGAAAGATGGTCAAGATAAGATCTATTATGCTTCTGGAGAAAGTGTTGATAAGATAGATTTATTACCAGCTGTAGAAAGATTTAAAGAGAAAGATTATGAGGTATTATATCTTTGTGATTATGTAGATGAATTTACTATTCAAGCATTAATTGATTATGAAGATAAGAAATTTGCTAATGTAAGTTCTGATAATAGTGATTTAGATAGTGAAGAAGAGAAGAAAGAACTTGAAAAAGTTAATAATGATGCTAAAGATATGTTTAAAATAATGAAGGATGCATTACCTGAAGTTAAAGATGTTAGATTTACTAATAAGTTAAAGAATCATCCAGTATGTTTAAGTACAGAAGGTAATATATCTTTAGAGATGGAAAAAGTATTAAATAGTATGCCTACTGGTGAAAATGTTAAGGCTGAAATAGTATTAGAAATTAATGAGAATCATCCTATTGCTAATAAGTTAAGAGATTTATTTGAAGAAGATAAGGATGAATTAAGTAAGTATACTAAGATTTTATATAATCAAGCTAGATTGATAGAAGGATTAAGTGTTGATAATCCTACTGAATTAACTAATTTAATATGTGATTTAATGAGTAAGTAATTCTTTTTAGAATTACTTTTTTATTGGTATAATAAGTATAGGTGGTATTATGGTTAAAACTAATGCTATGAGAATATTAGATAGTAATAATATTAAATATAAAGAATATGTTTTAGATATAAAAGAAGCATTAGATGGTGTTACTTGTGCAAAAATGTTAAATGTTAATATAGATAGTACTTTTAAAACGTTAGTAACTGTAGGTAAGAGTGGTAATTATTATGTATTTGTTATACCAGTAGATAAGAAATTAGATTTGAAGAAAGCGGCATGTAGTGTTAATGAAAAGAATATAGAGATGTTACCTATGAAGAACTTACTTGCTATTACAGGTTATGTACATGGAGGATGTAGTCCTATTGGTATGAAAAAAGTATTAAATACTGTTATAGATAAAAGTGCTTTATTATTTAATAAAATAATATTTAGTGGTGGTAAGATAGGTTATTTTATAGAAATAGATGTTAAAGATATTGTTAAAGTATTAAATGTTAAATATGATGATTTAGTGGGGTAAATATGAAAGTTTTAACTATAAGGGAACCATGGGCTAGTTTAATAGTAAATGGTTATAAAAAATATGAGTTTAGAAGTTGGAAAACTAAATATAGAGGTAAATTATTAATACATGCTGGTTCTAAATTAGAAAAAGATATGGTATCTAGATTTAGTTTATATAATTTAGATTATAAGATGGGTTATATTGTAGGAGAAGCCAATTTAGTTGATTGTATTTTAGTTGATGAAGATTTTAATAATAGGTTATTAAAAGAGAATAATATAGTATATGGAAAGAGTAATCATGTAGAAAAATATGCTTGGAAATTAGAAGATATTGTTATGTATAAAGAACCAATTTATGTGAAGGGAAAACTTGGTTTGTGGGATTATAACGATGATATAAATAAAAGTTATAGTAAAATAAAAAACTAGTATAATATAATACGTAAAAGGAGTATATTATGGGTAATATTATTAAAGAAAAAAATAGGGGATCTTTAGTTATAATAAGTGGTCCTTCAGGTGCTGGTAAAGATACAGTGGTTAATGAATATGTTAAAAGGAATAAGAAGAATGCTTGGGTAAGTGTTTCTTGTACTTCAAGAGAAATGCGTCCTGGGGATAAAGAAGGTGTTAGTTATTTCTTTATTTCTAGAGAACAATTTGAAGAAAAGATTAAGAATGATGATTTCTTAGAATATGCTGAATATAATGGTAATTATTATGGTACACCAAAGGAAAGTATTGAAGAAAGATTACAAAATGGTATAGATGTTATTTTAGTAATTGAGGTACAAGGTGCTTTAAAAGTAAAAGAATTAGTACCTGAAGCTATTTTTATATTTATTATGCCTCCTAGTATGAGTGAATTAAGAAAACGTTTGGTAGCTAGAAAGACTGAAAGTAAAGATAAAATATTAAATAGATTTAAGAGAGCTTATCAAGAGATAAATGAGGTTTCTAATTATAACTATGTAGTTATTAATGATGATGTTAAGAAAGCCGTTGGTAAAGTTAGTGCTATTTTATTATCTGAGAAATGTAGAGTAGATAGAATAGAAGAAGTTTATTTAGATAATGCTGAGGAAGAGATTCATGAATTGTTAATGGATGAAGAGTTTATTAACGAAGATATAAAATTGTGATAAAATAATAATATAGGAGTGGTTGGTTATGTATGGAGGACGTGCTAGACGTATTGAACTGGCTAAAAAAGCCGCTTTTGTTTTATTTTGTTTAGTTATCATTGTTGTATCTGTTAAGTATGCTACTAGAAAAGAAGTTCATTATGATATGAATAGTAGATATAATTTATTAGCAAATTATTTTCAAAATAGAGGATATGTATGTTCTGATTTAGTTGCTTCTGGTGGTAAATGTATTAAAAATAATACAAATGGTGTTTCTGAGTTTTCTAGACATGATAATGGATTTGTATATATTGAAAGAAATGAATCTATTACATTAACTATTTTTTATCAAAAAGATTATAGTAATAATGGTATTGAATTATTAACTACTAATAATGCTTTATTAGGTTATAAGAAAAAAGATTATGTTTGTACAACAAAAGATGGAAGTATTATTGGAGAATTAGATAAATGTATAGATAAAGAAAATGTAGTATTGGATTCTTCTGTGTATTTAGGATTTGTTGAAAATGCAATAAAGTTAGTTAAAGGAGCTCTTGAATCTTCTGGGTATAATGTGAATGTTTTATTAAAAGAATATAAATGGGTAAGAGTTAAATAAAAAAACCAGTTATTAACTGGTTTTTATTCTGGATCAATATCTTTTATTTTGTTTTTCTTTTTAAATATTTTATTTTCTTTTTTAGGTACTATTAATTCTGTATTTGATTCTATTTGTAATTTTTTAACTTCTTCATTATCTTCTTTTCCATACATGATGAAGTTTATTATATCTATTACTGAACTAAGCATTATTATAATACCTGTTAAACTCCAGAAGATATTAGTTCCTTCTAATATAGTATATACTCCTAATACTATTAGTATACTGGACATTACTATTAAAGGAACTCTTTTATGAGATATTCCTTTTATGAATCTATTTAATCCTATGAATAGGATTACGCCTCCTACAATGAAGTTAAATGCTGTATATATTATTTCATTAAAGAATAAGAATACTATTGCAAATGCAAATGTTGCGAATGCAGTAAAGATTTTACTAGGATCTTTAATACCTTTTTTTGAATAATGTAAGTATGATAGTACATTAAATATAGTGTAAATAATTAATAATATACCTATAATTAAGGTTAATGTATTAAATACATCTTCTGATTTGGCAAATAGTATAGCTCCTATTATAAATGATATTATAGGAGATATTAAACTTGCTCCTTTTTTTTCTATATGCATATAATCACTTCCTTTTTTATTATACAACACTATAATATTTTTTATCAATAAGTTGGTATCTTTGTGTTATAATATAATAGAAAAATAGGAGGGTGTTGTATGTTAGATAAAGATATAGTACTCGAGATATTACAAAAATATGGTTTTAGTTCTACTAATAAACATCCTTTTATATATAAAAAAGGAGATACTATTGGTATTTGTTATTCTTTTATAGATGAATATTATGGTGAACTTGAAAGAGTTAAATTCTTTGAATCTAAAGATGAATTAGAAGAGTTTTTAAAAAGATTTAATTGGATTAAAGAAAATGGTTTAAAATATAATGCTAGAATTGGATTAGATAATTATGAAATAGTAAATCCTAAAGTTTTATTCTTGCGTAATGATAAAGTTATGGTTAAAGGTGAAATGTTTAACATAGCTGAATTTGATTTAATAGATGAACAAAAGGGTGCTTTAGATTTATCTGCAAGACTTATTTTAGAAGCAGGTAATTTATTGTTAATATATGATGAATTAAAGAGTATTCAAATGGAATATTTATTAGGTTTGGTTACATTAAAGAATGGTTTAAGAAGTAAGTATTTTGATTTACAAAAGGAAATTGATGCATATAATAATTTTGATATAAAAAGAGAAATGGAATTATTACCTGAAGTTGCTGATTTAACAGGTATAGATGAAAATACTGAGAAGATTATTAAAGATAGATATAATCAATATAGAGTTGCTCCTCCTAGTGTAGAAGAGGCTGCTACATTCTTAAATGATGCTTGGAATTTAAATTATAATTTAGAGAACAATTATAGATTCTATGAAACACAAATAGAAGAAAATGATATTAGAAATGAGATAAGGACAGTTAATAAGAAACTTGATTATATTATGGCATTAAATGATAAGTTATCTTCTTTCTTTAAGAAAGATTTAACTAAAGGATTTAGGTCGATAGAAAGAACAAGTAAAAATAGTAGTGTTAGTGTTCCTAAGAATTATGTTCAAAATAAAATAAGAGATGTAGAAAAGAAATATTCTTATTTAAATGATTTAAGTATATATCATTTGGCTGATTATTTAAAAGAAGCTATGAATAATTCTAATTATGAAGATATTGCTTCTAAGTATCCTAAAGATGCTAAAGATGATATTAGGATAAATAAGATGCCTATGAATGAAATAGCTACTGATTTATTTAAACAGTATAGAGATAACTTATCTGTTGAAGAACAAGCTATTATGATTTTATATAATTCTAAATATAGAAGTTATTTTGAAAATATTTTAAGTATTAAAGATTATGCAACTCTTAAGACTAAGAAAGTAATTAAGAAATTAAATGGTGTTAAAGGATTTTCTAAGATTAAATCAGATTGTTTTGATGCTGTTAAAGCAAGAATAGATGATCCTATTAATGCTACTATTAAACAACAATTATTTTCTAATATTAATTTTACAGATTATGTTAGTTTTGTTGATTCTTTAGTTAAATTATGTATTAAATTAGATGGATTAAAAAATAAATTAATATTACCTAGTGATATTAAGATGTATTATGGTTCATCTAGATACTATTATATTTATGATGAGAATTTTAGATTAGTAACTAATGATTTGAATGGTATTATTGGAGATTTAAATGTTAAAAAAGATATTATTACTATTGCTTTATTAAAGAAGGGTACTCCTATATTATATTCTCCTTATTATTTAGATTTAGGTGATTTATATAGTAAAACTCCTAATTTACAAATGTTTATTAAAGAAGTTGTTAATTTTGATTTATTAGTTAATCTTAAACAAGTTGATATTAATAAAGATCCAGAAACTTATAAAGTAGCTAGATATTATAGTGAACCTATTATTGTTGATGAAGTGTCTATAGTAGAAGAAATTAAATTAAAAGATAATTTAACATATAATAGAGTTACTTTTTCTCCAAAAGATGATATAGTTAATATAGAAGAAAATAATCAAGTTAATCAAAATGCACCAGTAATAGAACAACCTGTTGATAAACAAGTTGTAAAAGAAGTAAAGGTTGTTAAGAAAGTACAGGCTAAGCCTGAAACAAAAGAAGAAAAGGAGGTAAAAGATAATGCTTAAATTATTAAAAGATTTTGGAAAAAGTTTTAAAGATTATATTGATCATGTTATGAAGGTTTCATTTGGTGAATTAATTTTTCATTTCTTTGAATTATTAATTATTATATTGATTGCGTTATTTACTTATGTTCCAATGTATTTACTTCAAGATGTAGGCTTAAATATTTTGCGTTTAGGTGGTAATATAAATGAAATTGTATTACGTGTATATAATTTAACTTTTTCAATTGTTGAATTATTAATTGCTTTATTTGCTTTTATATATTTATTTAATAAAAGATATGAAGATTTAAAGAATGAAGATAAACAAGAAAAAAATAAAAAATCTAATGAAAAAGTAAAGAATAAAAAAGATTCTAATATGGATTTGCCTAAAATGAAAGATGAGTAGTCATCTTTTTTTTATGGAATAACTTGCTAATTTTTTAAAAATATGCTACTATTTATAGCGGTTTTTAAAAAAGAAATGGGGCTTGTTATATGGATAAAATAATTAATATAGCAGTTGTGGCACACGTTGATGCTGGTAAGAGTACTTTAGTAGATGCATTACTAGAACAAAATGGTGTTTTTAGAGAAAATGAAGAAATAGTAGAACGTGTAATGGATAGTGATGATATTGAAAAAGAAAGAGGTATTACTATCTATTCTAAGAATTGTGCTATTAGATACAAGGATTATAAGATTAATATTGTAGATACTCCTGGACATGCTGATTTTAGTTCTGAAGTAGAACGTATTATGAAAACAGTTGATACTGTAATTTTATTAGTAGATGCTGCTGAAGGTCCTATGCCTCAAACTAGATTTGTATTAAATAAAGCTTTAGAACAAAACTTAAAACCTATTTTATTTATTAATAAGATAGATAAAAAGGATGCTAGACCTCAAGAAGTAGTTGATATGACATTTGATCTATTTATGGAATTAAATGCTACTGATGAACAATTAGATTTCCCTATAGTATATGGAATTGCTAGAGAAGGTATTGCTCAATTATCTTTAGATGAAGCAGGTAAAGATATTAGTCCTTTATTAGATGTTGTATTAAAACAATGTAAACCTTATGAAGGTAATGAAAATGATCCTTTACAAATGCAAATTAGTTCTTTAGATTATGATTCTTTTATAGGTAGATTAGGAATTGGTAGAGTAAGTAAAGGTTGTATAAAGAATGGTCAAACTGTTTCTTTAGTTAGAAATAATGGTTCCATTGAATCATTTAGAATATCTAAGTTATTTATTTCAGAAGGTATTAAAAGAGTAGAAGCAGATATAGCTTATTATGGAGATATTGTTACTATAGCTGGTTGTAGTGATATTTCTATAGGTGATACTGTTTGTGATAAAGATCATCCAGAAGGTATGGATCCTATTGTTATAGAGAAACCTACTTTAAGTATGGATTTTGTTGTTAATAGTAGTCCGTTTGCTGGTAAAGATAAAACTAGTAAATTCTTAACTAGTAGACATATTAAAGAAAGATTAGAAAAAGAATTAGAAACTAATGTTGGTTTAGAAGTTGAAGAGTTACCTGGTTCAGATGGTTATAAAGTATCTGGTAGAGGCGAATTACATTTATCTATTCTTCTTGAAAATATGAGAAGAGAAGGTTATGAATTAAGTGTTTCTAAACCTCAAGTATTATATAAAGATGTTGATGGTGTTAAATGTGAACCATTTGAAAAAGTTATTGTTAATTGTCCATCTGAATATAGTGGTACTGTTATTAATGATTTACAAGAGAGAAAAGCTACATTAGAATTAATGACTAATGATGATAATAATTATACTCATTTAGAGTTTAGTGCTCCTACTAGAGGTTTAATTGGTTATAGAAGTGCATTTATAACTAATACTAAAGGTGAAGGAGTTATGATACGTTCTTTTGATAGTTATAAACCATATGTTGGTGAATTATCTGGTCGTAAGAATGGTGTATTAGTATCTATGGAGAATGGTAAGACATTAGGTTTCTCTTTATGGAATTTACAAGATAGAGGTACTTTAATAGTTGGACCTGCTGAAGATGTATATGTTGGTATGATAGTTGGTATTCATAATAGAGATAATGATTTAAATGTTAATCCTTGTAAGAATAAACAATTAACTAATACAAGAGCATCTGGTAGTGATGAAGCTATTGCTTTAATTAAACCTAGAACATTTTCATTAGAAGAAGCATTAGAGTTTATTGAAGATGATGAATATGTAGAAGTAACTCCTAGTGCTATAAGATTAAGAAAAAAGATTTTAGATCCAGATGAGAGATTTAGACAAAATAGAAAGTAGATTTTTATCTACTTTTTTTGTTATAATTTAAATAATGGTGATGCCTATGTTAAAGCGTAGGGATAATATGGGGTTTATTTCACTTAATAATTCTTTATTTAGTGGTGTAAGAAAAGATAATTCACATAATATTATAAGTTTTGTTCATGATGGTAAAAAATATTTCTTTAAAAGAAGTAAGTCTACTAATCAAACATATAATGAATTATTAGGTTATGAATTTGCATTAGAATTTGGTATAGATGCTATTCCATATGATATAGCTTGTTTGGATGGCTTTACTGGTTCTTTATCAGAAGATTTTAGTAATTATAATTATGTATTCTTAGAAGATATTTTAACAGGTTATTATGGTGAAGATAGAGGTAAGAATAATTTATATGATGTTAGTTTAATGTTTATGTCTATTTATTCTGAAGATAGAGTGGTTGATTTATTAGAAGATTTTAGAAGACTATTGATGTTTGATATTATTATTGGTAATAGTGATAGACACGCTGGTAATATTTTGATAGATATTAATAGATTAAGATTAGGTCCAGTATTTGATAATGAATGGTTGGGTAATAGAGATTGTTATTTTAGTTTTTCTATGACTGGTCATGATGATAATACTATTTCTGAATATTTATCTATTTTAAGTGAAGATGAATTAAATATATTTAGAAATAAGTTAGATATTATTAGTGAAAGTAATATATTAAGAATTATAGATAGAATAGAAAAAAAGATAGGGTCATCATTAGTAGATGGTGTTAAGGAAGAGATAATTAGTAAGTATAGAGATTATTATAATTATTTATTAAGAGTATATAATGCTGTAAAAGGAAGAGGTATTAGATTAGAAAAATAGATTTTATCTATTTTTTTTATTGTTTAATATTATTGTTTTGTTTATAATAAATAATTACATATGGGGGGATACTTATGTTGGATTTTAGAGTAATGGATGAGGACGATGTTAATAAGTTTAAAGATATGATACCTTTATGTTTAGAATTAAACATTGATTTTAATGGTATTTTTAATATGTATAAGTATAAAGATCAAGATAGATGTTTATATTATGATGAAGGTTTTGGAATAATATTCTCTTTAGTTGGAGGGAAGACAGTTCACAGAGCATTTTCTTTAGGCAAAAATTTTGAAATAGAAGGTGCTCAATTTGATGGTTGGTATTATGAATCTATTAATGGTATTGATACTGTTACAGATACTAATACTGGTATTAAATATTCTTTAATTCATTATCAGAGAGAAAATGGTCAATTGGATAGAGATGGAATAAATGGAATAGTTGCTTATTTACAATTTAATCCTCATAAAGATAGAAGAGTAACTATTAGTTATCAACAATATAAAAGTGATGATTCTAAGAAAGGTTATGTATATGAATCAACATTTAATAAAGATCCATTTGCTATTGCTTTTGAAAGAAATGTTTTATTAAAAGAGAAGTTTCATATTCCTAGAACTTATAAAAGATATGTTAGAGTAGATGGTAAATATGGAGATGCTATGTTTGATATTTTAACTATACATGATTATGGTTTAATTCCATTTTTAAGAGAAGGTTCTTATAGTTTACAAAAAACTAATAGTATAAGTAGATATTATAGAATTATTAAAAATGATTTTAGAGGTTATACTATTACTACTTATCCTTATGGTATTCAACATAGTGTTGATGATATTGAAAGAAGATTAGGTAAATATGGATTTGGTTTAAAACCTCCAAAACAATTAGTTGATATATTTAATTGTAACTTAGGACCTGAATTTGATGAGTTTATTGAAATATCAGAATCATTAAAAGCATTAAGTGTTAGTGGTACATTAGATGGTTCTACTTTAGCATTAAAGGAGAGAGTACAATGCAAATAATTAATTGTGATAGAGAAGATATTATATGTAAAGTACCTAGTTTAGAAGGTGTTTTAACTAGTTATTTTGGTGATTCAGATGTTTTATTATTTGTTTGTTTAGATGAAGATAAATTAAGTTTTATAGGTAGATGTGGTACTTATTGTGTATATATAGATGGAGATAATGTATTACCATTTGGTTTAAAAGAAGACGGTAGTGTAGATTTTTATTTTAAAGATGATATTCATTATTTTCCAAATGGTTTTCAATTATTTGATGATGATGAAGTAGTTTGTAAAGATAAGAATGGTAATTTACATGCTGTAATTAGTTATCCTATGGAATTTGAAGAAGGTAATGTAGGTGCTTTTTCTTATTTTCAATATAATGAAAAAAAAGATGCTTTATGTGAAATAAGATACAGACATCATTTTATGCAAGATAAAGATGGTAAATCTCCTATATATGGTTATTATAAAAATAGAAAAATGGAATCTGTATATATAAATAGAGAACATTCTAAACATAAAGATTTTGATCATGGATTTATACCAAATAGTTTTAGTCATTATGAATTAATTAGTTTTGATAATGATATGTTAGGTTATAACTTTATTGCTATATCTGAGCATGGTTTATTAAATGTTTTAAGAGAAGGTTCTTATACTTTAGTAAAAGAAAGAACTGCAAATAGATATTTAAAATCTTATTTTGTTAAAAAAGATGGTACTCCATTAGAGATGCCATGGCCATTATGTAGATTTTATACAGAAGAAGATGTTATTAGTGAATTATCAGAGTTAGGTTTTGGTATTGAAGTGCCAGAAGAATTGTTATGTTTGTATAATGGAGAAAGTCATAGTAAGGAATTAATAGATAAATTAGCTAATATGATGAATGGTGTTATTGAAGAAAAAGATATTCATAAATATATGTTGCTTAGAAAGAAGAAAGACTAATGGAATTTATTAATGTTAGTAGTGAAGCTGTAACAAATAAGATGCCTTATTTAAAGAAGAAAATTAAAGATAATTTTGGTGATAAGGGTGTTTCTTTATATAGTTTATTATATAAAGAAGAATTATTATTTGTTATTATGTGTACTGGTCATGGTTTATTAATACGTAGTAATGGTGATACTATTAAATTTAAAAAAGGTATGACAGGTGCTTTAGCTGAAATAGAAAAGAGTAAGTATATTATTAAACCTAGAATAAATTATAATTTAGGTGATGTTTGTGATATTTCTACAGATGTATCAGTAATAGATGGAAATGGTAATGAAGCAAATATTTGTGTATTACCTTCTATAGTAGACGATACATGTTATCCTTATAGAGTATGTTTTACTCAATTTAATAAAGATAAAGATGTTTCTTGTGAAATTAATTACGATTATTGTAGTGATGATGGAATAATATATCCTGGTTTATTAAGTAGATTAGAAAGTATTAATATGTTTAGGAATGTTAGTAAAAAGGGAACTAATTGTAGACCTGGTATAGTTCCTAGTAGAATACAGATGTTTTGTAAAAGTGATATACCTTGTGAAACTTTAAATTATACTTTTTTATCTTTTAATGAACATGGTATATATAATACTTTATTATATGGTGCTTATAATTTATATGGTAAAGCAGGTTATATAACTAGATTTTGTAAATTAGGTTTTATGAATATGGGACGTCAATTTATAGAACTTCCTTGGCCATTTGGTAAATATGCTACTGAAGAAGAGATGTTAAAATGGGTAGAAGATAATGGATTTATGACTAGGGTACCTAATGAATTAATTAGAGCTTTTAATAATCAAGATGATGATATTATTCTTTTACAAGAATTTTTAGGTTCATTAGATATACATAAAAAAGATAGAAAATTTATTCGTTTATCAAAGTAAATTGACTTTTTTAGAAAAAGTTAGTAATATATGTTCATAAACACGAAGAAGATAGGACTTATTACAAGATGTTTTTTTAGAGAGTAAACGGTTGGTGAAAAGTTTATAAAAACTAGTAATTAAGTGAAAGCTATGGGAGTGGGTCGTAGTCATTACGTTACAATGATTAAAGAGCATGGAAACATGAACTAAGGTGGTACCGCGGATTTAACAGGAATTCGTCCTTAATTGGACTATTCCTGTTTTTTATTTTAGAAAGGGTGTATTTTATGGAAAGAGAATTTACTGAACAAGAGTTAGTAAGAAGAGAAAAAAGTGAAAAGATAAGAGAGCAGGGGTTGGATCCATTTGGTCATAGATTTGATAGAACTGGGTTTGCACAAGAAATAAAAGATAAATATGCTTCTGTTGAACATGATGAATTTGAAAATATGGATGATCAATATGTGGTTGCTGGTAGAATTATGTTTATAAGAAAGATGGGTAAAGCATCATTCTTTACTATTCAAGATAAGACTGGTAAGATTCAAATTTATATTTCTATTAATGATGTAGGAGAAGAAACATATACTTTATTTAAGAGTGCTGATATTGGAGATATAGTTGGTGTTCGTGGTAAAGTAATGAAGACTCAAACTGGAGAAGTAACTATTAAATGTTTAGAGTATACACATTTAGTTAAAGCTTTAAAACCACTACCAGAGAAGTTCCATGGTTTAACTGATATTGAAGAAAGATATAGAAGACGTTATGTTGATTTAATAATGAATGAAGAATCTAAGAAGGTTGCTATTATGAGACCTAAAATTATTAGATGTATTCAGAATTTCTTAGATAATCAAGGATTTGTAGAAGTTGAGACTCCTATATTAACTACTTTATTAACTGGTGCTAGTGCTAGACCTTTTGTTACTCATCATAATACGCAAGATTTAGATATGTATTTAAGAATAGCTCTTGAATTAAATTTAAAGAGACTATTAGTTGGTGGTATGGAGTCTGTATATGAAATAGGTAGAGTATTTAGAAATGAAGGTATGGATCCACAACATAATCCTGAATTTACTTTAATGGAATTATATCAAGCTTATTCTGATTTAGAAGGTATGATGAATCTTACTGAAAATATGTATAAGACTATAGCTAAAGAAGTATGTGGTAAGACTACATTCCATTATTTAGGTCATGATATTGATTTAGCTGGTGAGTGGAAGAGAGTATCTATGACAGATGCTATTAAAGAACAAACTGGTATTGATTTTAAAAAGATTACTGATTTAGATGAATGTTTAAAATTAGCTAAAGAACATGATATTGAATTAGAAGAACATGAAAAACAATTTGGTCATATTGTTAATAAGTTCTTTGAAAAGTATGTAGAAGAGACTTTAATTGAACCTACATTCTTATATGGTCATCCTATTGAGATTTCTCCTTTAACTAAGAAAGATCCAGAAGATGGTAGATTTACTCAAAGATTTGAATTATTTATTTCTGGTCATGAATGTGCTAATGCATATACTGAATTAAATGATCCTATTGATCAATTAGAAAGATTTGAAGCTCAATTAAAAGAAAAAGATATGGGTAATAAAGAAGCTAATGATATAGATATGGATTTCATAGAAGCATTAGAATATGGTATGCCACCTGCTGGTGGAATAGGTTATGGAATAGATAGATTAATTATGTTATTTACTGAACAAGAATCTATTAGAGATGTAATATTATTCCCTACAATGAAAGAAAGAAAATAAGAACTATAAGTTCTTATTTTTTTGCATAAAAAAAACATCGTTATGGTTCGATGTTTTCTATTATATCTTTATAATCAAGAGTTTTTTCTTTCTTATAAGTTCCATCTTTATCTTTTTCTTCTTTATCAGTCTTAGTTGTTTCAAATGTTGCACTATCATCAGTAATTGTTATTTTGTATTCATCATCAAAGAAATCAGTAGTTAATGTTCCATCTTTTTGAATTGCAAATTCAACGTCAAATGATCCAAATGATCCTATTATATAAACTCTTACTTTATCTTTGTCTTTTTGGTAGATATACATTTTATTTTTATTTAATGTATAGTAACCATTATATTTTGTTTTTAATAACTCTATATCACCATATTTGTTTTTATATAAGTCTTCTTCTGTATATTCTTTTTCTTTTTTATAAGTTCCACTAATACCATTTTCATAGTAATCTTCTTTTACTATTTCTTCTACAATTGCTGTGCCATTTTCAAATTTTAATGTGAATGAATCTTCTTTTATTTCATTTTCTTTTATTGATGTTTGAGTAAAATAAAGAGTATATTCATCTTCATAAAAATCTACATAGCAAGTTCTTTTGTTTTTACAATAAACACTTAATTGTTTAGATCCATTACTATATAATCCATTATATGTTGAGAAATCTTCTTCTTCTTTTTTGTTTTCTTCTTTCTTAGGTGTTTCTTCTTTCTTTTCTTTTTCTTCGGTCTTAGCAGGTTCTTTTTTATCATCTTTTTTGTTTAGTATAAAGAAACCTCCAATACCTAGTGCACATACGACTACTAAAATAGCAATTATTATGCCTATTTTTCCTTTTCCTTGTTTTTCTTCTGGTTGAATATTATTTTCTGGTGTTACTTGTGTATTATTTTCTTGATCCATTTCTATCATCTCCTATTATATGATATCATTTTTTTAATAATTGTAAAACTATAAAAAGAGGTTTTTACTTGTTTTTCTTTGTTAATATAGTTTGTTTTATGTTATAATTTTTTATAGGGAGGTAGAGTATGAAAAAGAATGATAAGGTTATTATTTTAGGTAGTATATTATTAATTTATACTATACTTACATGGTTTATTGGTGGAGGAGTATATACTAATGGTGTATATAATTCTACTGGTATAGAAAGATTGGGAATATTTGATTTATTTTTATTTGTTTGTCAAGCTTTCTATATTAAAGCTGTTGATATATTTTATCTATTATCAATAGGTGGATTTTATGGTTTTGCATCAAGAACTAAATCATATAGAAAGATAGTTACTAAAGTATGTGAATTAATAGAAGGTAGAGAACATATTGCTATGTTAGTTATTACTTTATTAATGGGTTTATATACTTCTATTACTAATAATATTTTATCTTTAGTATTTATTACACCTTTTATTATTACTGTTTATTTAAGAAGAGGTTGTGATAGACTTACTGCTATAAGTGCTGCTTTTGGTGGTATTTTTATAGGATTCTTAGGTCAAACATTTGGTTCTTATGGTTATACTAATTTACTTAGTGCTGCTAGTATTACTATGAAGAGTGGTATGTTAATTAAAGTATTAATGTTTGTTGTTTCTTATATTCTATATAATGTATTTGCTATAATGCATATGAATAGTAGGATTAAGAATCCTGAATATGTTAAGTTTGATATGTTTGCTATTAATGAAGTAGATGAATCTAAAGTAAAACCTAGTTTAAGGAAGAAAATATGGCCTACTGTTTTATTATATTGTTTAGCTTTAATAGTTATATTACTTGCATATATTAATTGGCAAACTAGCTTTAATGTTGAATTATTTAGTAATATATTAAAGAAAGTTCAAGAATGGGAATTATTTAATACTACTGTACTTAGTTCTTTATTAGGTAATTTTACTGCTTTTGGTAATTGGGATATTATTGGTGTTACATTTATATTAGTATTAGTTACTTTAATTATGGCTATTAGTAATAAGATATCTTTAAGTGATGTAATTGATAGTTATGGTATTGGTATTAAGAAAATTAGTAAAGTTGCATTTGTATATGTATTAATACATTCATTATTTGTTGCTTATTATACTTCTAATTGGCCTATGGCAATAGTTCATTCATTATTAGGAACAGAATTTAATATTTTTGGAATATTCCTTGGTAGTGTAATACATGGTGCTACTGTAATAGATTTAGATTATGCTACATATTATATTGGTGGTGCTATTGCTACTAATTATGTTGATAATTTATTAGATTCAGCATTATTAATTCATATGGGATATGCTTTAGTTAATGTTATAGCACCTACTAGTTCTATATTAATGATAGCATTATCTTATTTAAATGTTCCTTATAGTAAATGGTTAAAATATATTTGGAAATTTGTTGCTATTATGGCTTTAATTTGTTTAGTTATGATAGCGTTTAGTGCTTATGCATAAAAGAAGTATTTAATACTTCTTTTTTTTATGTTAAAATATGAGTACTTAAGGAAATAATTGGAGGTAGATGAAAGATGAAATTTTATAGTACTTTAAGTGGAAAAATCGAAGATTTTAAACCAATAAATGAGGGTGTTATAAATATGTATGTCTGTGGTCCAACGGTATATAGTTATGCACACGTTGGGAATATGTGTCCTGTTATTATTTTCGATATGATTTATAGATATTTTAAATATCGTGGTTATAAGGTTAATTATGCAAGTAATTTTACTGATGTAGATGATAAGATTATTAAAGCTGCTAAGGAAGCTGGTATAACTGAGAAAGAATTAACTGATAAATATATTCAAATATATTTAGATGATGTTAAAGCTTTAAATTGTTTAGATATAGATTATAGACCTAGAGTAACTGAAACTATGGATGAGATTATTGCTTTTATTAAAGAATTATTAGATAAAGGTTATGCTTATCAAAGTGGTGATGATGTTTATTTTAGAGTTAATAGTATTAAGGACTATGGTGAATTAAGTGGTCAAGTTGTAGATGATTTAGACTATGGTAGTAGAATAGATGTTGATGAAAATAAAGAAAATCCCTATGATTTTGTTTTATGGAAAAAGACTAAAGAAGGTATTACTTGGGATAGTCCATTTGGTAAAGGTAGACCTGGTTGGCATACTGAATGTGTTGTTATGATACATAAATTATTTGGTAATAATATTGATATACATGGTGGAGGAGTTGATCTTAAGTTTCCTCATCATGAAAATGAAATTGCTCAAGCTAAAGCAGCATGGGGTACTAAATTAGCTAATTATTGGATGCATAATGGTCATGTTATGATTAATGGGGTTAAGATGAGTAAGAGTTTAGGTAATTTTATTACTGCTCATGAATTATTAGAAAAGTATCCTGCTAATGTTATTAGATTAAGTATTTTAAAGACTAGTTATAGATTACCTTTTGATTTTACTGATGCTTTATTTAAAGAATGTATAACTATTAATGATAAAGTTTATAATGCTTTAAAACAAGCTAATTTAGAAATACAAATTAATAATTTAGAAGTAGGTAAATTAAAAGAAGATATTAAGATTAATGAAATTATGGATGATGATTTTAATACTAGTAATTTAATAACTTATTTATTAGATTTAGTTAAAGAATTAAATGCTAAATTAAGAAATAAAGAAGATTTTGTAGATACTTATGATAAGATTTCACTTATTAATCACATTTTAGGTTTAGAATATGATTTAGTTAATTTAGATGATAATGCTAAATCTTTATATAAAGAATGGTTAGAATATAGAAATAATAAAGATTTTGAGAAAGCAGATAAATTAAGGGTTAAATTAAGTGATTTAGGAGTGATTTAATGAATAATTATATTATTCAGAATATATTATTACTTTTTGCTATTTTAATTCCTATAATAGCTTCTATTAAGCTTAGAAGTACATATGGTAAATATAAGCAAATTAATAATAGTAAAAATCTTACTGGTTTTGATGTAGCTAGAAAAATATTAGATGCTAATGGTATGAAAGATATGTATATTGTAGAAACTGCTGGTAATTTAACTGATCATTATGATCCTAAAAGTAAAGTAGTACGTTTATCTAGAGATATATTTCATGGTAATTCTATTGCTTCTTTAGCAGTTGCTGCTCATGAATGTGGTCATGCTATTCAAGATAAAGAAGGTTATTTATGGTTAAAGATTAGAAGTGCTATTTTTCCTATAGTTAATTTAGTTACTAAAGTTGCATATATAATATTCTTTATTAGTTTAATATTACAATATATGGGTGCTTTATATTTTGCATTAGTATTAGTATTATTTGGTTTAGTATTTCAAATAGTTACTTTACCAGTAGAGTTTAATGCTAGTGCTAGAGCACTTGATAAAATTTCTGAATATGGTTTAGTTACAGAAGATGAAAAACCAGGAGCTAAAAAGG
Organism: Bacilli bacterium; assembly: GCA_017541445.1. Next base: position 58,626 of record JAFXZC010000009.1, on the reverse strand, counting down.
TTTTAACAGCAGCTGCTATGACATATGTAGCTGGAGTTTTATCTGAGATATTAGATTTGGTAAGAATTTTATTATCAATAAATAACAGAAGAAGGTAATACTTCTTCTTTTTTATGTTATAATTTGTATAGTAGGTGATTATATGAAAATTGTAGATAGAAAACCAGAAGAGACACCTCCTAATATATTTTATGGAGTAGATGTTAATGATAAAGCAGCTGTTAAGAAAGAATTACATAGAAGACAATATCGTAAATTTGTTGGTAATATTGTATTTTTAGTAATATTTGCTATGTTATGTGTATTTGCTTACGATACTATTAGAGTTACTTTCTTTGATAAACATCCTTTAATATATATTAAAGAAAATGTAGATGGAGGAGTTTTATATAAAGGATTTGGTTATAGTAAATTATATTGTAATGATGGTAAATCATATCCTTATTTAAATAAAGAAAATAAGTGTTTAAATAAAGATAGAACTTTTAGTCAAGCATTTTATTCTTCTTTTTATGCATATGGTGTAAATAATAAGATTATTGATGAGAAGAATATTAAAACAATGAAATTAAGTAATATAAGATCTGATGGTTATAATAGTTATGACGGTAGAGACTATTTAGTAGATTTTTCTTATTCTTGTATGGATGAAAAATCTACTTGCTTTAAGAAGTTAAAGAAACAAAAAGATGAATTTAATTATTTGTTATATGTTAGTTTAGATGCTAATAATCAAGTTCAAAATATTTTTACTTTTAAGAACAGTGGAGACTATTATAAAGAATTAAGAGAATTATATACTGAAAAAGTTCAACAATATTTAGTAGATAATGGTTATATGGTTGAAGATCAAACTACTATGTTTGAGATTAGTTTAGTATCTAATTATGGTAAAGTTAAATATAAGGGTGAAGAATATTATGATAGTTATGTTATTAAAGTAAACTTTGCTTGTGAATCTTCTGATTCTAGTTGTATTGAGTATAAAGATTTTGAATATAGTAAAGGTTTAGATTTTGAAGCTGCTATGTTAATAGATGATGATGGTAATATAAAATTAGCAAATAAAGCAGTATTTGGGGAATAGGTGATATTGTGGATATTGATAAGATAGTAGAATATATTAAAGATGGTAAAATAGGTATTATTCCTACTGATACAGTATATGGATTAGTTGGAGATGCTACAAAAGATGATGTTATTGATAGAATATATAAGATTAAGAAAAGAGATAGATCTAAACCATTATTAATATTAGTATCTGATACATATATGTTAAGAAAGTATGTTAGTATTACTAATGAAATAGAAGATAGGTTAGTTAATAGATATTGGCCTGGTAAGATGACATTAATTTTAAAGAAGAAAGATACTGTTAGTGATTTATTAACTGGTGGTAAAGATACTATTGGAGTAAGAATTCCTGATAATGATGATTTAAGAGATATTATTAGAATGGTAGGTAGACCTGTTATTAGTACTAGTGCTAATATAAGTGGTAGTGAAACTATTACTAATGTTAAAAATATTGAAAAGGAATTAGCTAAGAATGTTGATTTTATAGAAGATGGTGGAGAATTGGTAGCAAGTGCTTCTACTATAGTATCTGCTATTAATAAGGAATTTAAAATACTTCGTAAAGGTGAACTTGCTTTAGAATTAAAAAAAGAATTTCAATAAAATAAAGACTTTATAAGTCTTTATTTTTATATGTTATAATTATGTTAGGTGAATAATATGAGTGATATAAAACCAAGCACTAAATTATTAATTAAGACATTTGTTTATTGCTTTTTTATCTCTTTTGTTATGATTTTATTTTGCTCTAATAATTCTTTTTTATATGATAGTAATAGTGTTAATAATTATATGGTAGGTAAATTATATAATCATGGTAGATTTATTCCTTTTCTATTAGAAATATTAAGTAATACTATATTATTATTTAGCAGTTATAGAATATTTAGATTATTTGTTAATAAGTATACTTCTAAGATATGTATTCCTTTAATATTAGTAAGTATTGTTACTTGTAATAGTTTTTTAAATGGAGGTACTTCTGTTGAATTTATTTTATCTTTAGTAATGGTATGTTTTTATTATTATTTTAGACATTTTAAGAAGAAGATGTTAGTTAATAAAGAAATGTTTTTATGTGGAATACTTGCCGGTATTACTTTTATAGTAGACTACTATTTAATAGGTATGTTTTTTGGTTTTGGTTTATTTATTACTTTAGATTATTTTATTAATAGACATCAAAAAAAGAATGGTATGAAGAGATTATCTAGTTATCTATTTGGTTTTATTTTATCTGTAGGTATTATATGTTTATTAGAGTATTCTTTTTATGATTTTAATAGCTTTTTAGAAAGTTATTTTGTTGATAGATTTAATTTTAATTTAAGTAATTATAGAGTTATTTTAACTAATATATGGAATTTAGGTTTCTTTAATTATTGGTTAATAATATTAAGTCCTATTTTATTATTTAAATGGAATATAAATGGTTTTAGTAAGATAGGTATTATTGTAATGTTATTATTAATGGTATTAGGTATTTATATTAATTATTATGATAATAATTGTTTATTATTATTAAGTTATTTTATTATTGGTTTATTAGGTATATGTATATTCTTTGATGATATGTTAATAGATTTTATAAAGTATTATTATAAGGGAATAGTAGTATTTATAACTATTATAAGTATATTGTTATGTATATTTGGTGCTAATAACATAGATAGTATTAATTTATTAAATAATGGTTTGATTATATTTAAAAAATAAAATAATAATGATATACTAATATAGAATAAGGAGGGACTTAATGATGACAAAGTATGATATTAAATATGGTATTTTAGATTATGATAGTTTTTATAAAAGACTTAATAATTTATGTCTTAATGGTGAACAAAGTAATTCTATTTATAAAGAGTCATCATTAGGTAAGAGTAAAAGTGGTTTTAGTATAGAACATTATAGAGTAGGTAATGGTCCTATTAGATTAGTATGTGCTGCTGGTTTAAAGGGTGATGAATTAATAGGAGTAGATTATGTTCTTACTCTTATGGAAAATATTGCTAAAGGTAATGGTGTATTTAAAGATTTTGATCCTAATGTTTATACTATAGATTTTCTTCCTTGTTTGAATCCAGATGGTTTCTTTACTTGTACATATGCATTAAGAAGTGTTACTAATGGAATGTCTGATAATGAATTGGCTAAATTTTGTGATATGTATCAAAAAGCTTATCATAAAGATGATGAAAATGCATTTGTTATCAATAAATGTATAGAAGAAGTAGTTAAGGAAGCTGAATCATTAGAAGATGTTAATAGATTAATAGATATGTTTTGGAGACTATATGGTAATAAAGATATAGGTTATAATGATTTAATTGATTTCTTATCTATTAATGTACAATATGATGATATAGAAGAATGCGTTAAAAAGGTATTAAAGAAATGGAAATATAAATTAGATTTTAAAGTATATAGTACTAAATGGCATTATAGATTATTTAATAAAGTTAATATTGATTGTATACCTTCTTTAGATGGTAAACATAATACTTTAAAGAATAATATTAGAAGTTTATATAGAAAATGTAATGCTCCTTATGAAACATTAGCTTGTTTTAGTGCTAATAGTAATGGTGTTAATTTAGATAATAATACTTTAAGTAGTTATATAAAAATAAAGAATTTAAGAAATAAACAAGGTGTTGTTTATGGATATGGTAGATCTAATAAGTTATTAGTATCAGAACCTGGTCCTTTAGGAGCACCTAATTATGATATGGATAAAGAATTTATGTTAGAACCTGAATTAGTTGCTTTAACTAAATTTGTTAATAGTTTAGATAATTGTAATTTATTTATGTTTTATGGTGGATCTGGTAATTCTTTATATGTATATCCTTATGATTTAGATTCTATTATTAATTTAGATGATAAGAAAAAGAAAATGAGATATTTTTCAAATAGTAAATTAGCTACTAGTTATGCTAATGAAATAGGTAATGTATTTGAAGAATATACTTCTAATAATAAACCATGTAAGATATCTTCTTATATAGGGGATATAGATGGATTTAAAGATGATATTAGAAATAAATCTAATGCTACTATGTTATTACAAATATCTTCTTTTGGAGGTAATCCTATTGCTCCATATAAAGATATAGAATTATATAAAGCTAATATGATTTGTCATTTATCTGCTTTTAAACGTTTAATGAGTGGTATTTTAAGATTAGATAGATTAACAGATATGACAATTGATGATGTAAATAAAAGCCTTTAATAGGCTTTTTAATTGCTATATTTTTAATGATATGTTAAAATGTATTTAGAACTTTTATCAAGAACGAGGGAGAGGGTTAGCTCAGTGAACTCGTACCAACCTATTAAATTAGGTGGTAATGCTAACAGCGATGAAAGAGTTATATTTGCAAGCAAAACTCTTTCTAAGAGTTTTTTATTTTGATAAAAGTGAAGGAGGAGTTTTTATGAGATATTTGTTTACAAGTGAATCTGTTACTGAAGGTCATCCAGATAAAGTATGTGATAAGATTGCTGATAAGTTTGTTGATGAAGCTTTAGAACAAGATAAGAACAGCCATATGGCTGTAGAAGCTACTATTAAAGATAATTTAGTATTAGTTTATGGTGAAGCTAGAACTGATGCTAAATTAGATTATAGTAAGATAGCTAAAAAAGTTATTAAGGAGATAGGTTATACTGAAGATTTTGAAGTAATTGAAAAAGTTGCTCAACAATCTCCAGAAATCAACACTGCTGTATCAGGCAGTGATGAATTAGGTGCTGGTGATCAAGGTATTATGTTTGGTTATGCTTGCGATGAAACAGAAGAATTGATGCCATTACCAATAATGTTAGCTCATAAGCTTGCAATGAAATTAACTGATGTTAGAAGAAGTGATAAAAAATCACCTTTAAGACCTGATGGTAAAACAGAAGTTACTGTTGAATATGAAGATGGTAAACCAGTTAGAGTAGATACTATTATTGTTTCTTCTCAACATGTTAAAGATATTACACAAGAAGATTTAAGAGAATATATTATAGAGAAGGTTATTAATCCCGTTATTCCTAAAGAATTAGTAGATAAAGATACTAAGTATTGGATTAATACTAGTGGTTCTTTCGTTATAGGTGGTCCATTTGGAGATAGTGGTACTACTGGTAGAAAGATTATCGTTGATACTTATGGTGGCATGGGTAGAATAGGTGGAGGATGTTTTAGTAGTAAAGATCCTTCTAAAGTTGATAGAAGTGCTGCTTATTACTCTAGATTTGTTGCTAAGAATATAGTAGCTCATGGTTATGCATCTAGATGTGAAATACAAGTAGGTTACGCTATTGGTGTATCTAAACCTGTTTCATTATTTATTGAAACATTTGGTACAGAAAAGAAACCTATTAAAGAAATATATAAGTATGTAGATGATAATTTTGATTTTAGTGTTTCTAATATAATTAATGAATTAAATTTATTAAATACTAAATATTATCCAGTTGCAGCTTATGGTCATTTTGGTAGAACAGATATAGATTTACCTTGGGAAAGAATAAAAGACTAATGTTATATTAGTCTTTTTTTATGTTATAATGTCTTTTAGGTGATTTTATGGAAGAATTTCATAGTTTATTAAAAGATATTTGTGAAGAAGAAGGTATTAAATATAGTCTTTTATCTAAAGATTGGATTACTATGTTAGAAAAAGATAATAAAACTAGATTTATATGTGGTTATAAATTTGATTTAAATAAACATGGTATTGGTTTGGTAATAGATGATAAATATGCTATGTATGAAGTATTACGTAATAAAGGATTAAAATCTATTGAATATAATATTTTATTTAGAAATGATAATTATGAAGATAACTATGAATATGTATTAGATTATTTTTATAAACATAATAATAGTATTGTTTTAAAACCTAATGAAGGTACTTGTGGTAATAATGTTATTCATATTACTAAAGAAGAAGATATTGATAGTAATTTACATTATTTACTAAAAAGAAATTTTTCTATAAGTATGTGTCCTTTTTATAATATTAAAAATGAATATAGATTTATTATGTTAGATGGCGAATGTCAAATATGTTATGGTAAGGAAAGACCTGTTGTAAAAGGGGATAATATACATACTATAAAAGAGTTATTATTAGATTTTAATAATAATTATTTCTCTAATAAAGAATTAGATTCATCTTATGATAGAGTACTTGGTAAAGATGAGGTATTTGAATATGATTGGAGATTTAATTTATCTCAAGGATCTAGATCTTTTGAATTAGAAAATAATGAATTATATGATAGATTATTAAATTTTGCTAAAGATATTAATAGTAAGATAGGTTTAGGTTTTGGTAGTATTGATATTATACATACTGTTGATGATGAATTATATATTATGGAATTAAATAGTGGGGTTATGTGTAAGAATTATATTGAAATAGGTAAAGATGGATATAATAAAGTTAAAAATATGTATAGAAAAGCTATTTTAAAAATGTTTGAATAAAAAAAGAAGTTTTACAACTTCTTTTTTTATTACATTTTAACCATTCCTTTTTATCTCATTTTATAAATTCTATAACCATAGTTCCCATTACCTGTTTCTGTACCTTGGGTCATGAAACGTGTTCCTGATCCTTTACCATTCATAGTTTCGATTCTTGCATCCCAACTATCTAATATTAATAAGTCAGTTTCTTTAAGTTCGGAAGCACTTTGTACTGTTTTTTTGAATCCAACAACAGTAACGAAGTGTCTTGAAGTTCCGGATTTATTTCCATTAACTTGTAATATTACTGGTCTACCTGCCTTAATTTCATTATAAATTTCGGTAAGTATTTGTTCTTTAGTACCATCAACTCCTCTAAATTTAGTGGCATATTTATAATTTTTGCCATTATCGGGAACAAGGGATCTATCGTTAATAAAATAACCGTAGGCTTGTGTATAGGCAAAACCTAAACATTTGCCTCCGTATTCTGATTTAGTATCTTGGCATATTCCTTTGGATCTTAAGAAACTAACATAATCAGATAATGATGTTGCTCCTTCAGCAACAATATAATCTTTATAGTCAGTTATATGTCCAGATTGTGCTGATGAAGATGTATAACTATATGTGTTATAATTTGCAACATTCGACCCATTACTGTTGTTATAAGATCTTCTAGATCCTCCACCTGTACTATAATTATAGGTACTATTGCCTGATGTACCATTTCTTTGGGTATTACTAGCACTACCGTTTGATGATACATCAGTAGATGCATCTATTCCTTTAATACCAGATGTACCAGTAACTTCTTGGGCGGTCGAAGGTGTAATTTTAGCATAAGTTAATTTTTTTCCGCTGCGGTAATTAACACTACTAACACTAATTTTGTTGCCTTTATCATCGTATAAATTACTATTGTAATTATTGACCAAGTCAGTTAATTTATTTAATGCTGTATTAGTATCATCTACTTCATCAGACATTAAATCCATTATTTTTTCGATGTATTTTATTGCGGCAGCAAATTCAGCTCCAGATAAATTATCATTAATTGTCTTATTAGCGCTTTCTAATAATTTAGCAGCATTAATAAGATTATCTTGGCTCTTTTTTAGTTTAGCAGCAGTATCACCAGCATATATAGGTTGTGATGCCATAAAACCAATCCTTTATTTTTATACTTTTTGTTCTTCGTTTTGATATTTTCTAATTGAAATTTCAGCTTGTTCTGGAATTTTCTGTACATAATTTGTATATACAGAATCTAATTCAGCTTTAGCGTCCGTAATTCTTTTTTTGAAGTCAGCAGCTTGTTGGCCACTCCATGTCATTCCATTTAATTGCTCATCGAGAGCATTAAGAATGTTTTTCATAACTGTTATTTCCTGTGCCATAGCATTTGCTTTATCTTTGGCATCTTGGAATTTAACATCAATATTATAATTTGTATTTCCCATTCTAATTACCCCCAATCTGATTCATTACTTTTTTGAATGTTACTATATGTTTCATTATGTTCATCCAATTCTTTAGTAATGTCCTTTATTAATGTTGTAATTGATCCAGTATTTGGATCTGTTAGTGGATTCAACTTTGCACGAAGGTTTGCTTTCATTGCATTATAGTCGGCTCCACTCCAAGATTCTTCAAGTTGATCTGTTAAATTATTAAATTCTGTTGTTGCATTATTGAATCTTGTTAAATAATCTTGTGCATCTGCACTAGTGTTTGATAATTCTTGACCACTTACTAGTAGTCCGTCTTCATAAGCCATAAATTTCTCCTATCTAATTTTTTATGTCGCCAAGATATTCCATAAGACCTGAATTTCCAATCATGTGCCATGCACTTGAATGGCCGCCCCATTTACTATCATTGGCTCTTTGTGTGTTATAACCATTTTTTAAACCTGCATGTAATAAAGAATCACTATTGGATACAATTGTTACATTATCGTTTCCAATTGATTTTAAGTAATCGGTTAATTTAACTGCATTACTTATAAAACTTTCTCTGTCTCCAGAACTTTCCATAATAATGAATTGTTTATTTTTTAGGTTTTCAGAAAGATTATAACCTGCTCCATTAACTGGTACTATTACATCGTAGAGATTCGTTAAATTTGCAATTTTTACTGCTGATATTGATCCAGCAGAGAATCCTACTAAGCTATTTGAACAGTTGGAGTTTTGATTTAGGAAAGATTTTGCAAAGGTTGTACTATTAATAACCTTGTCTGCTACATTTGAGTAGTTTTCAGAATCCTGTGGCGATATTATCAAGGCTTGTGTTTTACCTGATAGAACGGTTTTCACGCCATTGTTACTATCTAACACATAATGACTCGAACTAGGATGTTCCCCGGACCCTGGTAAGAATGTTATAGTATTCATATTACTATAATCAGTATTTCCAGGCGGATAGAAGTAGGCAACATATCCTTTTGTCGATTTTCCATCTGAATATGTGGTTGTTAATGTTCCAGAGCTTACATGATATGAATACGATGTTCCAGATTTGGAATCGTATACACTGTAAACTCCAGTTGAATTATCAAATGAGCCAGTTTTTAAATTGGCAAAGAATGATGCATCTGCTTTAACAGGTGAGGCATTTGTATGAATTAGATAATCCCAGTAGAATTTATTTGCACTGGAAATGCTATTATAAGCCTCAGGATCTAATTCTTTTAATGCAGCACCAAAAGTTCCACTATAGTTATTTTGTTCATAATTTTTATAATTATTTACATTATCAGTAATACCGTTGGAAGCAAAATCGCATCTTTTTGCTATTTCATCTAAATTATTAGTTAAAGATGATACATCAAAATCACCTGATATTTGACTAGGTACTTGGCTTTTAGCTTGTGTGATAAGGCTTTTGGCTTCATCAACAAGTTTTTTTGCATCCGTAATATTGTTAACTATAGGACCTACATCATAGTTTGATATTTCAACTGCCATATGTCATCCTCCTATCTTCATTTTATCATTGGTTATTTTTATTTTGAATATATTTTTATTTTATATGTGTAAAGTCCTTACAGGGAAAATTGGTATTTGAATGCTTATATATGGTATTATATTAATGGGAAAGAGGGATTTCCTATGATAAAAGATAAAATCAAAAAAATGTTACATATAGGTATGAAAATAGATGAAGTAGATCATGATTATAGTAAGTATCCTAAGTCTTTAAGAGATTTATTAAAGTCCAAGCCAGAATTAGGGGAAAGTCATATAGTTATGAAAAAGAGACCTGATGGTAGAGAATTTTATCCTGCTGTTAAAAAAATAATGGATGGTTGGGATTTGTTAAATGTTGAATTAGAAAAATATGGCGATGATAAAGTACCTAATATGTCAGAATATGATAGTTTAGATAGTGGATCACCTATGAAATATCGTCCTTTTGCAGGTTGTACTTTGCCTTTAAGAAATTTTTCGTTAGATAAACATGTTTATGAGTATCCTGCTACTACTGGTTCTAGAGATGCTAGAATTGATTTTATTGAATATTTATATAGGGAAGGTTTTACTAAACATAAAAAAGATGGATATGAAGGTCTTTCTTTACAAAATGTAGTTTTTACTTGTAGTACTACACATGCTTTTAATATGATATTAGATGTTATTGCTAGACCTTATGATATTATTTTAATAAGTGGACCTAATTATGGTATTTTTACTTTATGTCCAGAAAGAAATAATTTAAGAGTAGAAATAATTAATTTAGAAGAAGAAGATAATTTTTTAATTAATCCTGATAAATTAGCTAAAAAAATAGATAAATTAAATGAAGAATTAAGAAAAGAATTTAAAGATGGTAAATTAGGATATATTCCTAAAGTAGCTGCTTATTTAAATTTAAATCCTCATAATCCTATTGGAAATGTTATGAGTAAGAAAGATATTAAATTAATAGAAGATTTTGCTCAAGTATGTTTAGATAGAGGTACTTTTATTATAGATGATTTAATTTATAGAGATTTATGTTATGATCAAGATAATAAAGCATTTCCTATAGCTAGTATTCCTAAGTATTTTAATAATACTATTAGTTTATTTGGTATTAGTAAAGCTTATGGAGTAGCTGGTTTTAGAGCTGGAGTTATAGTATGTCCAGCACCTATTTATTGGGGTATTGCTGCTAGAATATTTGAAACTATGGATTCTATTCCTGTTCCTCAAGTTAATGCTTTAAGAGGTGCTTTTAATGGTACTAATTTTAGATATAGAGCATATAATCATTATTTTAAACCTTTAATGGCTGAGTATTTATATAGATTAGATTTTACATGTGCTTTAATAAATGGTATTGATAGTGTTAAGGAATCTAATAGAAATAAAATTATTAAAGATCTTAGGACTATTGTTAAAGATGAAGCTAAAGTTAATAAATTGTTAAAAGGTATTGAAGGAGTAGATATTAGAAAAGGTACATTCCCTCAATCTGGTTTCTTTTTAGTAGTAGATTTTACTAAATTAAAAGGTAAATACTATCGTGGCGAAAAGATTAATGGTGAATTTGACTTATTAAAGATATTCTATAATAGAGGTAAGATTAAATATTTAATGGGATTAAATATGTCTTGGCCATATGAAGATGAAATGGTTGCTAGAACTAATTTTGCATTAGAATTACCTGCATTAGTAAAGAATTATTCTATTATTGGTCAAGTAGTAGAGGAATTAACTGATGAAAAAGTTTAAGAATATAGTATATAGATGTAGATTAAAAGGTTTACTATTAAGAAATAGTATATATAGAAAGAATCATTCTTTTGATAAAGAGTTAATTATTGCTAGTAGCGATAAATATGCTAATAGAGTAAAAGAAGATATTAATCTATGTTACTATTTAATGAAAGATGGTATTAATAGTAATATTATGTCTTATAAAGATATCAAATGTAGTTCTAATGTAATAGTTAGAAGTGTTTGGGGTTACCAAAATGATTTAGTTAATTTTAATAATTTTATTACTCATAGAGAAGGTATTACTATTAATAGTAGTTCTATAATAGAGAATAATATAAGTAAAGAGAATCAATATAATTTATTTAAGAAATATAATATAGATTGTATTGATACTAAATTTATTTATGATAAGAAAGATATTGTTATAGATAAAAAGAGTGTTTTAAAACCAATTATTAGTGCTAGTGGTAATAATACATATATTATTAATGATATTAAAGATGTTGATAAGATAGAAGATATCAACAAGGGTTATATGTTACAACCTTTTATAGAAGATATTAATAATGGAGAATATTCTATAATATTATTTAATAAAAAGATAATGTATGGTATTAAGAGATTTCCTGGCGTATTTACTGATAGACAAAGTGTTGAATATATAAATAAAAAAGATTTAAATAAAGATATTATTAATATAATAGATAAAGTTAATAAAATAGATGAATATAAAGACTATTGTTTTATGAGAGTAGATATTGTTAATAATATGGTTTTAGAATTAGAATTAATTGATCCTCAATTATTTATAGAAACTATTCCTAATGAGGAAGAAAGAGTAAATATATATAAAGAGTTTGTTAATTGTATTAAAGATAAATTAAAATAGGAATGATTTTATGAAAGAGAAAAAGTTAAGGAAAAGTTCTTTTGTAGAAGGAACATTTATAGCTACTTTTTGTATTGTTTTAGTTAAAATAATGGGTATGCTATATGTTATTCCTTTTTATAAGATGGTAGGTACTCAAGGTGCTGCATTATATGCATATGCTTATAGTATTTATAATATGTTTTTAGATATAAGTACTGTTGGTTTACCTATTGCTATAAGTAAAGTTACAAAAGAATATAATACCTTAGAAAAGTATGATGCTAAAGCTAGGGCTTATAGAATGGCAATGAAATTAATGAGATATGCATCTATAATTATATTTGCTATTTTATTCTTATTTGCTGGTCAAATAGGGCATTTAATAATACATGATTTAAAAGGAGGTAATACTCCTGAAGGTATTGCTTCTGTTATTAGATGTGTTTCGTTTGCTATATTAGTAATACCTTATTTAAGTGTTACTAAAGGTTATTTACAAGGTCATAATGTAATTAATATACCTAGTGTTAGTAATGTTATTGAACAGATTATTAGAATAAGTATTATTTTAATAGGTTGTTATTTAATTATTGATGTATGGGATAAATCATATTTATTAGGTGTTCAAGTAGCACTTACTGGTGCATTCTTTTCTGGTTTATTTGCATATCTTTATGTTAGATTTAGAATGCATAATAATAAGGAAGAACTTAGTTTAGGTGAATTAAAAGAAAAAGATAATATTAGTAATAAAGAAATAGCTAAAAAGATATGGTTATATGCTTTACCTTATATTATTATTAATTGTATGTCTTCATTATATGGGTTTGCTGATATGTTAGAGATAATGTATGGTTTAGATTGGATAAATATATATGAGACACAAACTATAGAATTTATAGCTACTAGTGCTAGTACATGGTGTGGTAAGATAAATGTTATTGTATTAAGTATTGCTATGGGAATGACAATGAGTTTAATACCTAATATAGTAGAATCTTTTACTTTAAAAGATTGGAAAGGTGTTAATGAAAAGATTAATACTTCATTAAGAATGATTACATTTATAGCATTACCTATGACTATTGGTTTATCTTTATTATCTAAACCAGTATGGGCAATATTCTATGGTAACTATGCTATTGGTGATGGATATATGTCTGCTAATATTGGTAGTCATATGTTATCTGTATCAGTATTTATTGGTTTAGCTATTAATTTTTATATGATTTCATCAAGTATATTACAATCATTAAATAAGTTTAAAGAAGTATATTTAATTACTATTGTAGGTTTCTTATTTAATTTAATATTTAATATTCCTGCATTATTCTTATTTAAATGGATTGGTATACCTTGTTATTTAGGTGTTCCAGTAGTAAGTGCTTGCGGATATAGTTTATCTGCTATATTAGCTTTATATTTAGTTAAGAAAGATGAAAAGAGTATTAATTATAAACCAGCTTTAAAAACTATTGGTAAGATTTTAATACCTAGTATATTTATGTTAATAGTTGTATTAATTTCTAGACATTATATACCTTTAAATATAGATAGTAATTTTAGTATTATTTTATATTTAGGTATTAATGCTTTAATAGGTGCTATTGTATATTTCTTAGTATCTTGGAGAATGAATTTATTTAATGAAGTATTTGGAGCTAATGGTTTAAAGAGATATACTGATAAAATATTTAAGATATTTAAAAGGAAGAAAAATTAATTTTCTTCCTTTTCTAATTTTACAAATTCACCATCTTTATAATAGAAATAATCATTTTTTCCTTTAAAAGTAAATCTATTATCTAGATTCTTTTTTTGTATAAATCTAGTTGGAGAAGAAACAGCTACTGTATTATCTTTCATATCTTCTGTTACTATTGCACCAGCTCCTATACGACAATTATTTCCTATATGGATACCACCAATTATTTTGGCTCCACATCCTATATAAACATTATCTCCAATAGTAGGATAACCATATGATTTAGATCCTATTATTGTATTAGCTCCTATTGTTACATGATGAAATATTACACAATTCTTTCCAATAGTAGCTTGTTCTGATATAAATATGCCATATAAGCCATGTGGGAAACATGGTATATCTGATAATTTAGTATGTTGTCCTATAAAAGAACTTCTTTTATTAAAATAATTTAAATAGAAGGATGTTAATAAACCACCTTGTTTATTATTCTTTTCTAAATATTCTTTTAGATTCCATATATTATGAAATCTAAATGTATAGTATAAATATACAAATGGATAACATATTTTTTTTATAATATCTTTTATTATATTTTTTAATAAAAATAAATATAAATGATTTCCTTTATATGTTCCATATTCTGTTATTGTAGGTTTCATATTTATCACCATATATATTATATCATCTTTGTTGTTTTTATAGTTATTTAATGATAATATTTTGGTGGTGGTATATATGAAAAGAATTGGTATTATATTTGCTATGAAAGAGGAATTAGATGCTTTAAAGAAGTATTTAGATTTAAAAAAAGAATATAGTATTTTTGATTTAAAGTTCTATGAAGGAATAATTAGTGATGAAGAAGTAGTATTAGTACAAAGTGGTATAGGTAAAGTTAATGCTGCTAGAACTACTCAAATATTAATAGATAATATAAAAGTTGATTATGTATTTAATATAGGTGTTGCTGGTGGTATAGATGAGTCTTTAGCAGTAGGAGATATTGTTATAGGTGAAAAATTAATACAACATGATTTTGATGTTACTCCATTTGGTTATAAGAAAGGTTTTATTCCAGATGTAGGTGACTTTATAGAAGCTGATAGTTATTTAATAAATATTGCTAATTCTGTATTATCTAAAGATAAAGATATTAGAGTTAAACATGGTGTTATTGCATCTGGTGATATATTTTGTACTGAATCTTGGATGAGTGAGAAAATACATACTAAATTTAATGCTTTAGCTGTTGAAATGGAAGGAGCTAGTATAGCTCAAGTTTGTTATTTAAATCATATTCCATTTTTAATACTTAGAAGTATTAGTGATGTTCCAAATAATAATAATGTTGTTACTTATGAAGAGTTTTTAGAGCATAGTACTAAAGTAATAGCTAAAGGAATGAAGAAGATATTAAAAGAGATTGATTAGAAGAATAAATCTTCTTTTTTTTATGATATAATTTGTTTAATAGAAGGTATTAATATGAAGAAAGTGTTATTGATTGTTGCTATATTACTTATTTTATCTACTTTAAGTGTATTAATTTATTATAAATATTATAGTAAAAAAGATAATGTATCTAATTTAGATTTAGTAGATATTAATAATGGTGAAGATGATTTAACTAATGTTACTTATATGCCATTATATAAAGAAGAAATATTAAATGGTGCTGATCCTGAATTAGATGATAATATGATACCTGTAATATATGAAGATGGTAGTTGGAAAAAAGCTGATATATATAGTGAATGGTATAGTTATGAAAAATATAATTGGGCTAATGTAGTATATGTTGTTAATAGTAAGTTAGACTATTATATAAATAGTGATAGTGGAACTATTATTAATATGAATGATATTTTAGGATTTTTTGTGTGGATACCTAGATATGAATATAAATTATTTAATGTTAATAATCAGTTAGTTGCTGAACAATTAATAGATATTAAATTTGTATCTACTGAAGAAGAAAAGAAAAGGGATGTAAAGAATGGTAATTATTATACACATCCTGCTTTTACTGCAGTAGCTGATGATGGTGATTATGAATTAAATGGATTTTGGATTGCTAAATTTGAACCTTCTTTAAGTAAAAATAATGTTGTTAATATATTGCCTAATAAATTTCCTATAATTAGTGTTAATATGGCTAAAATGTGGGAATATGCTACTAGTGTTAAAAGTTCTTATGATATGAATATTGATTCTAGAAATTTAACTAATATGGAATGGGGTGCCGTTGCATATTTGACTCAATCTAAATATGGTAAAGTAAGTAATACAAGATATTCTGAAAAAGATAGATTAGTATTTAATAATAATGCTTTAGGTACTGGAGAAACATTTAATAAATTAACTACTGGTTGTTCTTCAGGGAAGACAGCTGCATATGCTGCTTCTTCGTGTACTTATCAATATGATGTTGATTACTATGGTACAGGTGCTTCTTCTACTGGTACTATTTATGGTGTTTATGATTTAGTAGGTGGAGCTTGGGATTGCGTAATGGGTATTGTATCTAATTATCCTATTAGAGATAATCTTGGTGGTTATAAAGGCAAATTGCCTGCTAATAAAAGATATTATTCTTTTGTTAAAGTTGGGAATAATATGTATGATAGATCTAGAGGTTTGTTAGGTGATGCTACCAGAGAAGTATTATCTAATAAATATACATATTCAAATGGTTATGCTAGAAGTTGGAATGGCGACTATGCATATTTAGCTAATACTTCTTGGCCATGGGTTAAACGTGGTGGAGCAGCTGGTTGTGGTGAATTATCTGGAATATTTGGTTATGGTATTACAGATGCTATATCTCGTAATGATAAATCATTTAGAGTTGTTTTGTCTAAAAAATAATTGTATACCTTTTGTATAGTAATAGATAATATAGTGTAAACTGATTTTGCACGTATGTTATAATTTTATTATAAGATAGGGAGATTATTATGGATAATGAAAGAGGAATAGTAAGAATATATGTTATTGTTTTATTAGTTTCTGCTTTTTCTTTTTTTGGTATGACAATAATCTTCTTCATTGCAAATACACTTATATCTTTTAGATTAATTGGTGACGAAAATGTTTTTGTTCCTATTGGATCTGAATATGTAGATTATGGTTATGTAGCTACTTTTAATAATAAAAGATATGATAAAGTAGTAGTTATTGATAATGTTGATACTAGTAAATTAGGTAAATATGAGGTTAATTATAGTTTAACTTTTTTATGCTTTACGAGAGAATTAACTAGGGTTGTTAATGTAGTAGATAATGTTCTTCCAGAATTATCTTTATATGGTAATGATTATGTCTATTTAGAAATAGGTAGTCCATATATAGAAGCTGGATTTGATGCTGTTGATAATCTAGATGGTGATATAACAGATAAGGTTGTTGTTAATAATAATATTGATATAGAAACTCCTGGTGTATATGAAGTTGTATATAGTGTTAAAGATAGTTCAGATAATTATGTTAAAACTACTAGAAAAGTAGAAGTTATTTCGGTTAATCCTTTAACTATGAGCATTAAAGATTTTAATCTAGATTATTACTTTAAAAGAGTTACTTTAGTTCCTGATGAACAAGAATATGATTATTTAAAAGATGCTATATTGGTAGGAGATAGTAATACTACTTATTTATATAGACATGGTAAATATATGCCTGCTAATCAAATATGGGGTAAGAATGGTTTAAATGTAGCTCAAATAAATAGTTCTACTTTTACAATGTTTGATACTAATAGAACAGTTACTTTTGAAGAAGCTATGGCATCTGTATCTCCAAAATATTTAATATTAAATGTTGGTATTACAAGTGTTGAATTTATGACGGCAGATAAGTTTAAAGAAGAATTATTAAAATTTATAAATAATATGAGAACAAATCATAGTGATGTCAAGTTAGTAATAACTGCTTTGCTTCCTGTACATCAAGGAAGTTATAATTATACAACTCAGAAAAAAATAAATGAATTTAATTATTATATTGGTGAAATATGTGAAGAATATAGTATTCCATTTGTTAATTTTGCTCAAACTGTAAAAGGTACTGATGGATTAGCTAATAAGAGTTTATTTGAATGTTATGAAACTATTAATTGTGGTTTTCATTTAAATGAAAGTGGTAAAAAGAAATATGTTGATTATTTAAAACATTTAAATTTTGAGAAGGAGATGTAATATGAAAAAATGTTTTACTGTTTGGTTAGTAATATTTGCTATTTTAATAGGAGGTTGTGGGACTGAAGTTACATATAATTTAGATATGGAAGCAACTTCTAAAAAATTAGATGAAAAATTTACTAATATGAAAGATATGGATGTAAAGGAATTAGATGCTGTATATGGTGTTGATGTTTCTTTAGCTGAAGAATATGTTATTAAATCAAGTACTTTAAATAATGGTTATTTATATGCTATTTTTAAAGTTGATAAGGGTAAAGAAAGTAAATTAAAAAAACAAATGGATAATATGTTTAATGTTCTTGTTAAGAATAGTAGTATGTATTCTCCTGAAGCAGTTAAATTGTTAAATGATCATCTAGAGGTATCTATTGGAAACTATTTAATATATATAGTTAGTGATAATAATCAAGATATGTATGAAATAGTTAAGGGAAATATGTCTTAATGTCTTTCAATACATTAATATTTATTATTGTTTTTTTACCTTTATTTTTATTATTATTTTATTTAGTACCTAAAAAATTTAAATATTTAGTAGTTTTATTATGCAGTGTAATTTTTTATTTATATAGTGGATTATTTAATTTGATTTTATTATTAGGTATATGTCTTGTTAATTATATATTTACTAATGTATTTAGTAAAAGGGATAATAAGTTTTTATGGTATATATTAATATTATTAAATATTGGTTGTTTAGGTTTATTTAAATATGGATTTTCTTCTATATTTCCTTTAGGTATAAGTTTTTATACTTTTAATAATATAAGCTATATAGTAGATGTTAAAAGAAAAAAGATTAATTGCGAAAAAAATATTCTATATTATATGACATATATATTATTATTTTGTCATATAACTATGGGTCCTATAGTAAGATATTCTGATTTAAAAGAGAGTATTATAAATCCTTCTATTAATAAAGAATCTTTCTTTAATGGTTTTCAATTATTTATATGGAATTTATGTAAAAAAGTATTAATAGCTGATAATTTAGGTTTATTATATGTAAATATGATGAATAATGCTAATAGCAGTAGTTTATTAAATATTATTTGTTTAATTGTATTTGGATTACAATTATATATTGATTTTTCAAGTTATAGTAATATGGTTATTGGTTTAGGTAAGATGATTGGTATTCTATATCCTAAGAACTTTGATTATCCATATTTATCTTTAAGTATAAGTGAATTTTGGAGAAGATGGCATATTAGTTTATCTAATTTCTTTAAAGAATATATTTATTTTCCATTAGGAGGTAATAGAGTTAATACTTTAAGACATATTTTTAATATTATGGTAGTATGGGTTATTACTGGTATTTGGCATGGTAATACATTTAACTTTTTAATATGGGGTTTATATTATGGTATTATTCTTTTATTAGAAAAATATTTCTTTAGTAAAGTATTAGATAAACTACCTAATTTTATTAAACATATTTATGTAATATTAATTGTTTTAATAGGTTATATATTCTTTAGTATAGATAATATTAATGATATTATGTTATTTACTAAAAGTTTATTTACAAGTCCTTTTATAAATAATTATGTATTATTTTATTTAAGAGAAAATTGGTTATTATTAATAATTAGTATAGTATTATGTTTTAGATTACCTAAGGTAATAGATAATATTATTAATAAACCATATGGTATGTTCTTAGTAAATATTATATTAGTAGTGTTATATATAGTATCTATTTGTTATATAGTTAGTGGTAATTATTTACCATTCCTATATAATAATTTTTAGGAGTTATTATGGAGAAGATTAGTAATATTTTATTATTTATAGTTATTATGGTTATTAATTTATTTTTTGTTATTTCGTTTATATCTTCTAAAAAAGAAACTTTTTCTGAAGAAGAGAATAGATATTTAAGCAAATTTAATATTAAAAATATAGAAGAATATATAAATGATTATTTTCCTTTTAGGACTAAATTAATTGGTATTAAGAATAAGATAGAGTATTTATCTGGTAAGAATTTAATAAATGGTATTTATGTTGGTAAAGATAATTATTTAATATCTGATTTTATTGATATAGATAAGAAGAAAAAAGATTATATTATAGATAGTATTAATGATTTTAATAATCTTAATGGTAATGTAGATGTAATGATAGTACCAGATAGTATTTATTATAATAGTGATAAAGTTAATAATATTAGAGAAGTAGATAAAGAAGATGATGAAATAAGTTATTTATATTCTAAGTTAAATACTAATAATGTAGATTTAAGAAAAGAGAATATTACTTTTTATAAATCAGATCATCATTGGACTACTGATGGTGCTTATGAAGCATACAAAGCTTATTTTAATAATAAAAATAAATATTATTATGATATTAATAGATTTTATAGAAAGAAAGTATCTAGTAATTTCTTAGGTACATCATCTTCTTTAGTATTAGGTTTAGCTAAAGAAGATGATATATATATTTATGATATTGATAGTAATATAGAAGTTAATTATGTATATGAAAAAAAGATTAGTAATAGTTTATATAATTATGATTACTTAGATAAAAAAGATAAGTATGCAATGTTTTTAGATAATAATCATGCATTAATAGAAATAACTAATAAAGATTTAAATGATGAATCTAGTATAGTTATTATTAAAAATAGTTATGCTAATTGTTTTATTCCTTTTATAGTTAATCATTATAATAAAGTATACGTTATTGATTTAAGATATTTTAATGAGAATGTAAGTGATTTTATTATAAAGAATAATATTAATGATAAGTTAATATTATATAATTTAAATAATTTATATAGTGATTTATCTATAGTTAGATTAAAGTAAAAAAATATATTTTTTTACTTTTTTTATTGTATTATAATTGAGTTGGTGATGTATATGAAGATATTATTAGGATCTAAGAGTGATAAGAAATATAATGCATTAGTTAAAGCTTTAGAGATAGTTAATATTAATGATTATGATATTGAATGTTATAAAGTAGATTCTTTAGTTAGTGATAATCCTATTAATGAAGAGACATTATTAGGAGCTAAGAATAGAAATGATAATTTGAAAAAAATAAATAGTAGTTATGACATGTTAGTTAGTATAGAAGCAGGTTTTACTAAAGAAGATAATAATTATTATGTAGATACATATTGTGTTGTTAATTATAAAGATATTGATTATGTTGGTATGTCTTCTAGATTAAGAATAACAGATAAGGTATTTAATTATGTTAAAGAAGGTAATGTATTACATTTACTTGTACAAAAGTTACAAGGTAGTCATACAGATGATGGTGTAGTAGGTTATTTAAGTAATGGTAAATTAAAGAGAACAGAAGTAGAAGTAGAAGCTGTTGTTAGAGCTTTAGAAAAAGCATTAAATATTAATAGTAATTATAAATCATTAAATATAGATAGTTATTTAGATAGTGAATCTATAAAGAAATTAGATGAAGCAATAGAAAAAGAATGTAAATAAATATTACATTCTTTTTTGTTTGTTGATATTTTAATATTATAATTATATTAGGAGATATGTAAGGTGATATTATGTATAGTCAAGCGTTAATAGATTCTTATGGTATGAATTATTTTGATAATATTGTTAAGAATAATTTTGTATTTGATTTTAATAATAAGAGTTTTAAAAATATAAGACTTATGCAAGCGTTTGAACATTATTTAACTAAAGGTATAATGGAAAATATTAATAAAGACTATTGTATTTATCATATTAAGAAATTATATAATATATTTTTTAGTAAACCTTATTTATTTGCTGATAGTTTATTAATACGTAATAGAGTAGTTGATTTAGTATTAAGTGGAGAAGAATTAAAGAGATTTAAAGAGTTTAGAGGTAAATATTTTAATGTAGATTTAGAAAGTATGTTTAATAATATTTCTAAATTGAGTGATGAAGATAAAAATAGATTCTATTCAAGTTTATTAGTTTATCTAAGAAATGGTGATAATCAAAAGAAAAAATTATTTGAAAGAGTTATTACTGATATTATTAATAAACATAAAACTATTAATACTATGAATGAGATGGAATTAAAGTTTTATTGTCAATATGTATCTAATTTTGCATTACATGGCGAAAAATCTAATAGTATTGTATGTATTGGAGAAGAGAGTAGTTCTTTACGTGGTGAACAGAGTAATGGTTTAATTTGTATTAATAAAAAAAGTGGTACACCAAGTATAGAGTTAGTTACAAAGACTGTTTGTCATGAAACAAGACATTTTATTCAAGAGATTGAAAGTAGAAATAAAGTTAATGTTACTGCTTTTGAAATGGCTCAATTTGAATTGTTTTATAAGTATTTAAATAGTACTACTTATAATTCTTATAGAGAAAATTATAAATATGCTACTATTGAATTAGATGCAGAAACACATGGTCATTTTGATGCTGGGGTATTTTTTCATATGTTTCATAGGGTTGATTTGGCTGATAGAGTTAGTGAAAATAGAAGAGAACATTTAGATAAAAGAGACTATTATAAATTTATGAAAGACAAAGATGGTAAAGTATTCTGTGTTGATAGATTTATAGTTGAAAATATGGATAAGATTATGAGAGAACATCCAGAAGAATTAAATAATTATCCTGTTTTGAGAGAAATATATAATTCTAATGGAGAGAGAAAATCTTTTGGAGATATATTATATTATAGAATGACAGAAAAACTTGATAATAGAGGTGTAGTAGATAATTATATTAACTATGGTATAGTACATGGTCAATTAGATACAATTAATTTAACTAGAGTAAGTAAAGAAAATATAAAAGGATTATTTAAATCTTTAAGTATAGTGTTAAGAGATACTGTTCATACTCTAGAAAATTATTTTAGAGATACTCCAAATATAAATATGAAGGGTCAAGTTAGAACAGTTACTTTATATCAAATGGAAATAATTAATTGTATATTAAAATATGTAGAATTTAATAGTATTAGTTTATATGATTCTATAGATGAAGATTTGAATAATCAATCATTACCTTTTGATTTTATTGTTTATTTAAGAGATTTTAATTTCTCTATTATTAAGAATGAATGTTTAAAAGATGATCCTGTTGTTAGAGATAGAATGAATAATATTATGAGTACTGTTAATGAATTAGTACGAGAATTTAATAAGAAATATTTAGCTTCTAGATTATGTAGATTAAGTAGTGAACAATTAGGTAGATGTTATCCTAGAAGTGATATGACTTTTGAGACATATATGTTTAATGTTGTATTACCTAAAATGAATAGTCATTTAGAAGTAGAAATTAATGGTAAGTTATATTATGTTGGAGATATTATTAGAAATTATAGTAGGATGACTGAACAGGAAATAAATCAAACTGTTGATAAGTTGCAAGTATAAGGAATGTAAATAAATTACATTCTTTTTTATTTATTAAAGTATTTATTTTATAATTATAGTAGGTGAATGGTATGACTTTAGAAGAAAAAATAAAGTATTACAATTATTATTACGAAGAGAATGGTTTACCTGAAGGTATTAAAGCAGAAGATTTCTTTGATTTAGATATGATAAATTATTTAAAGGAAGAAGGATATCCTTGTTATTATATTAAAGATATTAGAGATGTTTTATTATCTGAATCTAGTTATAAAAAAATGTTTGTAGAACTTATAATACGTGGGAATAGTCAATTAGAAGGTGGTAATTTTGCAGATATCTTTATAGATGATAATGTTTCTAAAGTATTTATGGATATTTTTATTGATATAGTAAGTGTTGATAAAAAGAGTGTTAAAAATTCTTATTTAAATAATATATTAAGTAATGATAAATTACGTAAATTATTTATGAGTTATGATGTAGATATTAGTGATAGTTTAAAAAGTATACAATATGCAAGATTAAGTAATGAAGTAATAGCTGAATTATTAGGAGATAAAAAAGTTGTTAATTTATTTTTGAATTTTAATTATTTAGATTTCTTCTCTTTTGTAGAAAGTACTAAGATGTATAAAGAGTTTAATGAATTAATTAAAATAGTATTACAAAGATTGAGTTATAAAGAGAAGATAGATTTATTAGAGAGAAGATATAATAAAGAAACTAATAAACCTGATTATTTAAGTGAATTGTATTTAGAGTTTGAAGATGTATTAAAGAAGAGAAAAGTTAGAAGTTTAATTACCTCAGTAGTAGGTAAACCTACTCCTGAGAATATTGAACTTGTTAGAAATATTATTAATACTCCTGAAGGTATGGATATTTTACTTGGAGAGATATTAGAACCTACTTTTAGTGAAATAGTTAATGTTTTAAATTTAGATAGATCTATATATGAGAGTAAAAGAAATACTTTATTAGAGAGATTACATAATTATAAAGAATATGATTTAAATACTATTAGAGATGTATTATGTTTATATTGTTTTAATGATAATAGTAATAATATTAGATTAAGATTAAAGACTATTATTGAATATACTAATGAAAATGAAGAAGTATTAAATGAATTATTAGATGATATGCCTTATATTATTAGATTAATGAAATTTTTATCTGATGATAAATTAGATATGAATCCTTTAGAATTAATTAGTAATTTAGATATAGATGGTATTATTAGAAGATTACATGTTACTTTTAGTGATGATGTTAATAAAAAGACTGATATTAGTGATTATTTAAATAGAGATACTAAAGAAGTAGATGGTGTTAGAGTAATAGATGTTGATATTCCTTTAGATAGAAGTTATTTTATAGTACATAGTGTAAGTAAAGATAGTATTGGAGATAATCCAAAAGATAAATATATTGAGTCAGCAAAGAAACATGGTAGATTATGTACTAGTGTTTTAGATAATAATCATACTGGTACGTATTTAGAAGGAGTAGTATTTGGTTATTGTAATATAGGTATGCCATTATATAGTGTTGTTCCTTTTGATGGTCAAACTAATCAAAGAATGCAGGTTACTGGTAGACCTCAATATAGAAGTGTTTTATCTAGTGTTGATAGATTATGTAGAAGAACAATGTCTAAATATAATGAATTAACATATCTAACAAATAATGAAGTATTAATGCCTGATTATATATTTGTTGCTGATAGGGAACCTAATGATTTAGATATTAGAGTTGCTAAGGCATTTAATATTCCTATAGTGGTATATCATACTAAAGAGATAGATTATCAATATGAAGAAGGATATAGTCGTGGTGAAGGTTTTATATATGAAAAACATACATTAGATTATGTTCCTAGTGGTAATATTCAAGAATTAAGAGTTAGTTAAGTATATTAACTCTTTTTTTGTTATAATATTTTTGTTGGTGATGTATATGTTTGAATTAGTATCAAAATATAGTCCTTCTGGAGATCAACCAGATGCTATTGAAAAATTAGTTAATGGTATTAAGGAAGGGAAGAAAGAACAAGTATTATTAGGTGCTACTGGTACTGGTAAAACTTTTACTATTGCAAATGTTATTAAGAATGTTAATAAACCTATTTTAGTACTTGCTCATAATAAAACTTTAGCTGGTCAATTATATGCTGAATTTAAAGAGTTGTTTCCTAATAATCATGTAGAATATTTTGTTAGTTATTATGATTATTATCAACCAGAAGCTTATGTTCCTCAAAGTGATACTTATATAGAGAAAGATGCTTCTATTAATGATGAGATAGATGAACTAAGACATGGTGCTACTAGTGCTTTAATTAATAATAGAGATGTTATTGTTGTAGCGAGTGTTTCTTGTATATATGGTATTGGTGAAAAAGAAGAATATGAGAAGATGATGCTTACTTTAAATGTAGGGGATACTGTTAAGAGAAATGATATTATTAATAAATTAGTAGATATGACTTATGAACGTAGTGATATTGATTTTCATAGAGGTACTTTTAGAGTTAGAGGAGATGTTTTAGATATTATTCCTGTTAATGAGAAGTCTAAAGGTATTAGAGTAGAGTTCTTTGGTGATGAGATAGATAGAATATGTACTTTTGACCCTCTTACAGGTGCTATAGAGCAGAATAAGAAGACTATTAGTATATTTCCTGCTTCGCACTTTGTTACTTCTTCTGAGAAGCTAAAAATAGCTATAGAGAGAATAGAAAAAGAATTAGAAGAGAGATTAAAAGTATTACATGATAATGGTAAGTTATTAGAAGAACAACGTTTAAGAGAAAGAACTAATTATGATTTGGAAATGTTAAAAGAAACTGGTTTTTGTAGTGGTATTGAAAACTATTCTAGACATTTAAGTTTACGTAATGAAGGTGAAACACCTTGCTGTTTAATAGATTTCTTTCCTAAAGATTTTTTATTAGTAGTAGATGAATCTCATGTTACTTTACCTCAAGTAAGAGGTATGTATAATGGAGATAGAATGCGTAAGCAAACATTAGTAGATTATGGTTTTAGATTACCTAGTGCTTTAGATAATAGACCTCTTAAGTATGAAGAATTTGAATCTAAAATTAATCAAGTTATTTATGTTAGTGCTACTCCTGGTGATTATGAATTAGAACATACTAATAATAAGTATGTAGAACAAATAATACGTCCTACTGGTTTATTAGATCCTACTATTGAAGTTAAACCTAGTGAAGGTCAAATAGATGATATTATTGAACAAATAAATATTAGAAAAGAAAAGAATGAAAGAGTATTAATTACTACTTTAACTATTAGAATGGCTGAAGAATTAACTACATATTTAAAAGATGTTGGTATTAATGTAGCTTATTTACATAGTGAAGTTAAAACTTTAGAAAGATTAAAAACTATTCATGATTTAAGAATAGGTAAATATGATGTAGTAGTAGGTATTAATCTTTTAAGAGAAGGTATTGATATTCCTGAAGTTAGTTTAATATGTATATTAGATGCTGATAAACAAGGTTTCTTAAGAAGTGGTAGAAGTTTAATTCAAACTATTGGTAGATGTGCTAGAAATAGTAATGGTCATGTTATTATGTATGCTGATAGTATTAGTGATGCTATGAATGAAGCTATTAATGAAACTAATAGAAGAAGAAAGATTCAAGATGAATATAATATTAAGAATGGTATTGTTCCTAAGACTATTATTAAAGAGATACATGATGTAGTAAGTAATACTGTTGATAATAAAGAAGTTAAAGAAGAAAAGATGAGTGCTAAAGATAAGAAAGAATTAATGTTACATATTGAAGAAGAGATGAAATTAGCTGCTAAGAACTTAGACTTTGAAAGAGCTATGGAATTAAGAGATATCTTATTTGAAATGAAAAGTGAGTAGTTTTTAAGTCTTTAATATGGTATACTTTAGATACTAGAAGGGGAATATAAATATGAAGACAACATATATATTTGGTCATAAAATACCAGATACAGATGCTGTTTGTGCTAGTATTAGTTTGTCTTATTTAAAGAATAAATTGGGATATAAGACAGAACCTAGAGTATTAGGTGCTATTAATAGAGAAACAAAATTTGTATTAGATTATTTTAATGTTAAAGAACCGGAATTTTTAAATGATGTTAAAGTTCGTATTAGAGATATGCAATATGTTAAAGATGCTATGATAGAAGAACATTTATCTATAGCTAGTGCATATGAAAAAATGTCTGTTGCAGGTGTAACTGGTTTCCCTGTAGTTGATAAACATAGAAAATTAAAAGGTTATGTTAATGTTAAAGAGATTTCTAAATATTTGATTGAAGGAGATGTTACTAGTTTAAAAACATCTTATGATAATATTGTAGAAACTTTAGGTGCTATTCCTGTTTTAAAATTTGATGAAGAAATAGAAGGACATATTTTAGCTGCTGCTTATAAAAGTGATACTTTTTTAAATAGAGTTAAATTAGATACAAATGATATTCTTTTAGTTAGTGATAGAGTTATTATTCAAGAATATGCTATTGATTCTTGTATTAAGTTATTAATTTTAGTTAATAATGTTTCTTTAAGTGAAGAGTTATTAGAAAAAGCTAAAAAGAATAGAGTAAATGTTATTACTGTTCCTTTAGGTACATTTAAAACATCTAATATGATTAAATTATGTAATTATATTACTAGTGTAGATGTACATAGAGAACCTGTTTTGTTTACTGATAGTGATTATAGAGATGATTTTGTTACTATTAGTAGTAAATTAGGTCATACTAATTATCCTGTTGTTAATGGTAAGAATTATTGTATAGGTATGTTACGTTTAATAGATATAAATAATTATGAGAAGACTAAAGTTATATTAGTAGATCATAATAGTGAAGATCAAAGTGTAGATGGTTTAGAAGAAGCTGATATATTAGAAATAATAGATCATCATAATTTAGGTAATTTAGGTACTACTAGACCTATTAGTTTTAGATCAATGCCAGTAGGTTGTACTAGTACAATAATTACTCAACTATATAAAGAAGCTCATGTAGAGATACCTAAAGATATGGCTGGTATTATGTTATCTGCAATATTATCTGATACTTTATTATTTAAGAGTCCTACAGTAACTGATTTAGATAAAGAAGTAGCTAAAGAACTTGCTGATATAGCAGGGGTTAATATAGAAGAATATGGTTTTAAAATGTTTAAAGCTGGTAGTAGTATAGCTGGTATGTCTGTTGATGAAATAATTCATTCTGATCTTAAGACTTATAAGATTGATAATGGTAACTTAGCTATAGCACAAGTTATGACTTTAGATTATGATGAAATTGATGATAAGATAGATGAATTTGTTGCTGCATTAAATAGAATGTCTAATTTAGGTGGATTTA
Organism: Bacilli bacterium; assembly: GCA_017541445.1. The sequence continues at coordinate 29,831 of JAFXZC010000009.1, read as the reverse complement.
AACATTCAATATTATTTGTTACAGATGTTATTAAAAATGGTTGTTATATTTATTATAATGATGATTCTAAAGATTTAGTTAAAGAAGCTTTTAGATTAGATGATATAGAAGAAGGCTACTATTTAGATGGTATTGTTTCGAGAAAGAAACAAATATTACCTGCTTTATTAGAAATTGTTAAGTAAAAAGGATTATAGATAATAATCCTTTTTTTATATGTTATAATTTAGGTAGGTGATAATATGAAAGCATTAGTAACTGGTGCTTCTTCTGGAATAGGAAGAGATATTGCTATATATTTAAGTGAATTAGGTTATGATTTAATATTAGTTTCTAGAGATGAAAATAGATTAAAAGAAACTGGTAAGAGTATTAAGACTAAATATGAAATATATCCTTGTGATTTAACTAATAAAGAAAGTTGTTTTAAATTATATGATAAATATAAGAATGAAGATATAGATGTATTAATTAATGATGCAGGATTTGGTTTATTTGGTAATACTTGGGAGACTAGTATTGAAAAAGAGTTAAAGATGATAGATTTAAATATTACTGCTGTTCATATTTTAACTAAGTTATTTTTAAAAGATATGGTTAAAAAAGATAAAGGATATATATTAAATGTTAGTAGTAGTGCTGGATTCTTTGCAGGTCCTTATTTAAATACTTATTATGCTACTAAGAATTATGTTACTAAATTTACTATGGGTATTTATGAAGAATTAAGACAAAAGAAGAGTAATGTTCATGTTAGTTGTTTATGTCCAGGACCAGTTGATACTAATTTTAATAAAGTTGCTGGTGGTGAATTTAGTGTTAAGCCTTTAACTTCTGATTATGTTGCTCATTATGCAATTGATAGAATGTTTAAAAAGAAATTATTAATAATACCTGGTTTCTTTATGAAGTTAGGTATATTTGCAAGAAGATTTGCACCAAATAGTATAATGTTAAGAATAATGTATAAAATGCAAACTAGTAAGGGAGGAAATAAATAATGGCTGGATTAGGTTTAATGTTTAAATCTTTACCATCTCAATATGTATTTGCTGGATATAATGTTAAAAAAGGTTTATCAGTTATGTCTCGTGTAGAAAATGGTAAGATGATATATGATATATTTGTTAATACTTATATGGAAGATAAATTAACTTTTTATATTTTAATGGATGATGGTAAGTATAAGAATATGGATACTGAAGAAAAAGTAGATGAAATTAAAGTAGAAGGTTTAGTAAGTAGACATTTATTTTCTGGGGAAAGTTATGATTTAGAAGATTTTGAACAATATGATAAAGAAAAATTAGCTGGTGTTTTTGGTTTAAGAGATATGCCTCAATTAATGATAGATATAGATAATTTAGAAGAAAAATTAGCTGTTAATAAGTTAAAAGCGCAAGCTGTACATGATGTTAGAAAGAATTATACTGGTTTAGAAATAACTACTTTAATTAATAGATGGAATGGTACTTTTAGTAAATATAAAGGTTATTTTTCAGTTCCTGCTATTGTAAATGGACCAGATGATACATTTAAATCTGCTATTGGTGATGAAATAGAATATTTTGATTTAATTAATGAAAAATCTAATGATCAAATAGTTGAATTAATGAGAGATATTAATAGTGGATTAGATGGTTTAGGTAATGTAAAATAAGACTTGTTAAGTCTTTTTTATTTTGTATTGAAATCGAACAAATGTGTGTTATAATATTTTTGGTGCTATTTATGTTTAAAAGAGTATATGTAGAAATAACTAATAATTGTAATTTAGATTGTTCGTTTTGTATTAAGAATAAAAGAAATAAAAAATTTATTAGTTTAGATGAATATAAAATATTATTAAATAAATTAGATGGATATACTAAGTATTTATATTTTCATGTAATGGGGGAACCTTTATTACATCCGTATATTAATGATTTAATTAATATGGGTAGTAAGAAGTATTATATAAATATTACTACTAATGGTTATTTAATAGATAGAATTAAAGATAATAGAAATATAAGGCAATTAAATATTTCTTTACATAGTTTTGATTTAAAATATGGTAAGAGTTTAGATGAATATTTAGATAATATTTTTAATAGTGTAGATAACTTAGTAAAGAATAATACTATTATTAAATATAGAATATGGGTTAACAGTGTTGATAAGTTAGATATTATCAACAGATTAAATGAAAAATATAGTTGTAATATTGGTAATAAAGAGAATGTTAAATTAGATAATAATGTTTATTATGAAGTAGAAAAAGAATTTATATGGCCTAGTTTAGATAATGATTATTATAATGAGAATGGTTCTTGTAGAGGAACTAGAGATCATATAGGTATTTTAGTAGATGGTACTGTTATTCCTTGTTGTTTAGATAGTGAAGGCTTATTAAACTTAGGAAATATTTACAAAAATGATTTAAATGATATAATAAACTCTGCAATTTTCATGGAAATGAAGAAAGGTTTTCTTAATAATAAAAAGATATGTGAATTATGTAAGAAATGTAATTTCTATGATTTAAGGAGGTAGTCTATATGGTAATAAAGGGGTACAAATGCTTTAATGGAGATAAGACTAATAGATATGGTATTCCTTTTGAAGCAGGTAAAGATTATCATATAGATGGTGAAATAACTTTTGGAAATAAAGGTAATGGATTTCATATGTGTGTTCATTTAAGTGATGTTTTTAGATATTTTGATACTAGTGATAATGATTTTTGTGTAGCTGAAGTAACTTGTTGGGGAGATTATCAATTAAGAGAATATCCAGATGATTTTGAAGGTTATTATGATATGTATTCTTTTTCTGATATGCATATTAATCATTTCTTATCTAGAGGAGATATAATTAATAGAATGCTAAAAGCACCATATAATGATGTTAAGAAATTTTTAAGAACTTTTATTTGTACAGAAGATGAAATAAGATTATTTATTAATAAATATAAAGTTGATATAGATATTTTAAGTATAATTCTTTTCTATCATTATAAAAATAGAGGAACTTATTATATGAGTGAAGAGGAAAGAAGAAAAGAATTAAGAAAAGAGATGAGAGAGCATGGACAAGATTGTAATAAAGGGAGCAAGGGAAAATAATTTAAAGAATGTTGACCTTGAATTGCCTAAGAATTCTTTAATAGTTATGACAGGTGTATCTGGTAGTGGTAAGAGTAGTTTAGCTTTTGATACTATTTATGCTGAAGGTCAAAGAAGATATGTAGAAAGTTTATCTAGTTATGCTAGACAATTTTTAGGTGGTACTACTAAACCAGATGTAGATAGTATAGATGGTTTAAGTCCTAGTATTAGTATTGATCAAAAGAGTACTAATAATAATCCTCGTAGTACAGTTGGTACTGTTACGGAAATATATGATTATTTAAGATTATTATTTGCTAGAATAGGTGTTCCTTATTGTCCTAATCATCATAAACCAATAAAGAGTCAAAGTATTGAGGAAATGACTAATAAAATAATGGATTTTCCTGAAGGTACTAAGATAGAAATAATGGCTCCTGTTGTTAGAGGAGAGAAAGGTTCGCATACTCAAATAATAGAAGATTTAAGAAAACAAGGTTATGCAAGAGTTAGAGTTAATGGTGAAGTTAAAGATTTAAGTGAAGATATAGTACTAGAGAAGAATAAGAAGGATACTATTGAAGTTATAATTGATAGAGTAGTAGTTAGAAGTGAAGATAGAAGTAGAATATATGAATCTATTGAAAGTAGTTCTAAATTAGCTAATGGGTTAGTTTTATTTAATATTATTGGTGGAGAAGAATTACTTATGAGTGAGAACTATGCTTGTATAGATTGTAATTTTTCAATGCCTAGATTAGAAACTAGAATGTTTTCTTTTAATAATCCTTTTGGTGCTTGTAGTGAGTGTAATGGTTTAGGTATTAAGAAAAAAGTATCTGAAGAGTTATTATTAGAACCAGGTAAATCTATTAAGAATGGTGGTATTAAGACTTTAACTCAAGATCAAAATACTTTATTTACTGAAATAGAAACTGTTGCTAATTATTATGATATTGATTTAGATATGCCTGTTGATAAGATACCTAAAGATAAATTAGATATTATATTATATGGTAGTAATAAAGTATTTGATTTTAAGTATGTATCTCGTAATGGTAATATTAGAACTAAAACTGATTTTTATGAAGGTATTATTACTCAATTAGAGAGAAGATATATTGAAACAACTGCTGAATGGATAAGGGAATGGATAGAACAATTTATGATTGAGACTGATTGTTCTCTATGTCATGGTGCTAGATTAAAACAAGATGTTTTAAGTGTTTTAATTAATAATAAGAATATTTATGAATTTACTTGTATGAGTATTAGTGATTTATTTGATTTTATTAATAATTTAAAATTGAATGAAGAACAAAAGAAGATTAGTGAATTATTGATTAAAGAAATTAGTAATAGATTAGAATTCTTAATTAATGTCGGTTTAGGTTATATTACTTTAGATAGAGCTGCTGGTACTTTATCTGGTGGTGAAGCTCAAAGAATTAGATTAGCTACACAAATTGGTAGTAAGTTAACTGGGGTTTTATATGTATTAGATGAACCTAGTATTGGATTACATCAAAGAGATAATGAGAAGTTAATTAATAGTTTAAAAGAGATGAGAGATTTAGGTAATACTTTAATAGTTGTTGAACATGATACTGATACTATGTTAGCTGCTGATTATTTAGTTGATATTGGTCCAGGTGCTGGTACTGATGGCGGCTATATTATGGCTGCTGGTACTCCAGAAGAGGTAATGAAGAATAAGAATAGTTTAACTGGTAAGTATTTAAGTGGTGAATTAAAGATAGATGTTCCTAAAAAGAGAAGAAAAGGTAATGGATTATTCTTAGAAATAAAGGGTGCTAAAGAACATAACTTAAAAAATATTAATGTTAAATTTCCTTTAAATAATTTTATATGTGTTACTGGTGTATCTGGTAGTGGTAAGAGTACTTTAGTAAATGATATTTTATTTAATGCATTAACTAGAAAAGTTTATAAATCTAAAGTAGTAATTGGTGATTGTAAAGAAGTTAAAGGTATGGATAATATAGATAAAGTTGTTCATATTACACAAGATCCTATTGGTAGAACTCCTAGAAGTAATCCTGCTACTTATGTTGGTGTGTTTGATGATATTAGAAATGTATTTGCTGAAATGAAAGAATCTAAAATGAGAGGTTATGGTAAGGATAGATTCTCATTTAATGTTAAAGGTGGTAGATGCGAAGCTTGTTGGGGAGATGGAGTTAAGAGAATAGAAATGAACTTCTTACCTGATGTGTATGTACCATGTGAAGTATGTAAAGGAACAAGATATAATAGAGAGACTTTACAGGTTAAATTTAAAGATAAATCAATTGCTGATGTGTTAAATATGAGAGTTAGTGAAGCGATTGAGTTCTTTGATAATATACCTAAAGTTAAAAATAAGTTACAAGTTATGATGGACGTTGGTTTGTCATATATTCAACTTGGTCAAAGTGCTCCTACCTTGTCAGGTGGAGAAGCTGGTCGTGTAAAATTAGCTAAAGAATTACAAAAGAAAGCGACTGGTAAAAGTGTGTTTATTCTTGATGAACCGACAACTGGTTTGCATACTGATGATATAAAGAAATTGTTATTAATTTTACAAAGAATTGTCGATAATGGCGATACTGTTATAGTTATTGAACATAATTTAGATGTTATTAAAGTAGCAGATTATATTATTGATTTAGGACCTGAAGGTGGTAATGGTGGAGGTACTGTTGTTGCTACTGGTACTCCTGAAAAGGTTGCTAAGGTTAAAGAAAGTTATACTGGACAATTTCTTAAAAAAATATTATAGGAGGAATTATGGCAGAACTTGATATTGATAAGAAATATTTAGATAAAAAAGATGTTAAAAGAATTGAATTAGAGTATAAAGATATGAATTATATAATTATTAACTTAGAAGAAAAAGTTATTGATGTTAATGGTGAATTATATGAAGTTCAATTAAGTGATGATAAATATGATGAAATTAAGAATCTAATATGGGATTTTAAAGATTTAGATGAATATGATTATTGGCCTGATAAGAGTAAAGATCATAAACCAATGAGTCCTATGTGGAGACTTGCTTGGTATGATGAAGCAGATACTTATTATCATAAGAGTGGTGCTTTAAAATATCCTGATAATTTTATGAAATTAGTTAATTTATTAAAGGAACTACCTAGGTAGTTCTTTTATGTTATAATATGTTTTGGAGTGGTAACTATGGATCCAGTTATATTTAGTATTGGTAAGTTTAGTATTAGATGGTATTCAGTATGCATATTAACTGGTATTATTATTGCTTATTTATTAATTGAAAAAGAAGCTAAGAAAAAAAATATTGATAAAGAATTTGTTTTTAATCTAGTATTTTGGGTAGTAATGTTTGGTATTATTGGTGCTAGATTATATTATGTTTTATTTAGTTTAAAAGAATATAATCATTTTATAGATGTATTTAAAGTTTGGGAAGGTGGTTTAGCAATACATGGTGGTATATTAGCTGGTTTAATTACTTTAATTATTTATTGTAATAAGAATAAAGTTAAAAAATTAGTTATGACCGATATTGCTGTACCTGGTATTATTATTGCTCAAGCTATTGGTAGATGGGGTAATTTCTTTAATGGTGAAGCTTTTGGTAAAGCAGTTAGTGATACTTATTTAAGAAGTTTACATTTTATACCTAATTTTATTATTAAGAATATGTTTTTATATGATTCTTATGATGGAGAATGGGCTTATAGACATCCTTGTTTCTATTATGAATCTTTATGGTGCTTATTAGGTTTTATTATTCTATTATTAATAAGAAAGTTTTATAAAAAGAGAAAAGATGGTTTTTTAACAGCATTTTATATGATGTGGTATGGTTTAGGTAGGTTCTTTATAGAATTTTTAAGAACTGATGCTTTAAAAGTATTTAATACTAATATTAGAATAGCTCAAGTAGTATCATTTTTACTATTCAGTATTGGTTTAGGTATGATGATTTATTTATTAATTAAACAGTTAAAAGAAAAGAAGTAATATTTTTCTTTTTTTCTTTTTTGTGTTAAATTATTTGTGGTGATGCATATGCATGATAATCCTTTAGTTATGGCTTATATGGGTGATACTATATATGAACAATATGTTAGAGAGTACTTAATTAGAAAAGGTATTACTAAGATAGGTGAATTACAAAGTAAAAGTTTAGATTATGTTAGTGCTAAGAGTCAAAGAATGCATTTAGAAAGATTAGAAAATAGTAATTTTTTAACAGAAGAAGAAATTGATATAGTTAAATGGGGTAGAAATGCTAAAGGTGCTAAAACTAAGCATGCAGATATAGTTACTTATAGATTAGCAACTGGTTTAGAAGCTTTAATAGGTAAATTATATTTTGATAATAAAAATGATAGAATTAAAGAAATTATGAATTTTATTTTAGGTGATTAATATGAAAATATATGGTAAGAATGTTTTTAATGAATTAAGAGATAATATTAAATCTATTAAGAAAGTATATATTGCTAATAATTTTAATGATAAAGATATTATTAATTTTATAAGAGATAATAAAATAAGTTATGCTTCTATGGATAGTAAGAAAATGGATAGTATGGTAGATGGTAGACATCAAGGTATTATTATAGAAGTTAATGAGTTTGAATATTGTAATTATAAAGATATGTATAATTCTAAAGTTATTGTTATGTTAGATCATTTGGAAGATCCTCATAATTTTGGTGCTATTATTAGAACTTGTGAATGTGCTGGTATTAAAGATATTATTATTCCTAAAGATAGAAGTGTATCAGTAAATGGTACTGTTATGAAAACAAGTGCTGGTGCATTAGAACATGTTAATATAGCTATGGTTAGTAATTTAGTTAATACAATTAAAGATTTACAAAGTAATGGTTTCTTTGTATACGCTGCTGATATGGATGGTATGAATTATAAAGATGTAGATTTTGCTGATAAAGTAGTTTTAATTATAGGTAATGAAGGTAATGGTATTGGTAGATTAGTTAGAGATAATTGTGATCAAATAGTTGCTATTCCTCAATATGGTCAAATAAATAGTTTAAATGCTTCTGTAGCAGCTGCTATTTTAATATATGGTATTGTTAATAAGTAGGAGGAGTAATGGATTATAATAATTATAATGATGCGGAACTTATTTCTATGATTAGAGAATCTTCTGAAGATGCTAAAGATATTTTATTTAGTAAATATAAATATATTATTGATGTAGAAGTTAAGAAGTTTTTAACTATGGCTTATCAAATAGGGTATGATTATAATGATTTATATCAAGATGGTTTATTGGGTTTTTCTCATGCTTTAAGAAATTATAGAGATGATAAAGATGCACAGTTAAGTACTTTTATTACTTTATGTGTAGATAGAGCTTTACAAACTAGTATTATTAAAGCAGGTAGATTAAAGAATAAATTAATAAGTGATTCTTTAAGTTTAGAACATGTTTATGATCAATATGCTGCTCCTTTAAGAGATATTATTTCTGATAAGTCAGAGCATGATCCTTTAGAGAATATTCTTAAGGAAGAAAATTTAAAAGAATTAGTTCTTGCTATTAAAAAGGAATTATCTGATAGTGAATATGAAGTATATGCTTTAATGATAAGTGGTTTAAAGTATGATGAGATTGCATTACTTTTAAATAAGAATTTAAAACAAGTAGATAATACTATTCAGAGAGTTAGAACTAAAATTAAGAAGATAATAGAAGATAGAAAAGTGTAGTTATATACACTTTTTTCTTGTTTTTAGGAATTCTATATGGTATATTATTGTTGAACACGAAAAGGTGTTTTTTTAATACAAAAAATTTGAGGTGGTTTTATGGCAAAGAAGAAAACTGTAAAGGAAGCTAGTGTAGCTGAAGAAAAGGTTAAAAAAGCTAAAAAAATTGAAAAAGAAGTAGAAGAAGAAATTGAAGAAGAACTTGAAGAAGTAGAAGATCTTGAAGAAGTAGAAGAAGAATTAGATGAATATGATGAAGATTTAGATTCTGATGAAGATGAAGAAGAACAAGAAGAAAAGTCATCTAAAAAAGATAAAGAAGATAAAAAGGATAATAAAGTTGATAAAGAACAAAAAGCTACTATAGGTAGAGAATTAAAGAAAGTAGTATGGCCAAAGGCATATGAAATTGTTAAGTATACTTTTGCTGTATTAGTATTCTGTATAGTACTTGCTTTATTCTTTGAAGGTTTAGAATTATTAATGGCTTTTATAAAGGGGTTGTTTAATTAATGGAAAAAGAATGGTATGTAGTTAACACTTATAGTGGACATGAACAAAAAGTTAAAGAAAAACTAGAACAAAGAGCAGTTTCTACTGGTATGCAAGATAATATCTTTAGAGTTATTATTCCTGAAACTACAGAAGTAGAAGTTAAAGATGGAGTAAAAAAAGAAAAAGTTAAAAAGATGTTTCCTGGTTATGTTTTAGTAGAAATGATAATGTCTGATGAAGCTTGGTATATAGTTCGTAATACTCCTGGTGTTACTGGATTTATTGGATCAAGTGGACATAAAGCTAAACCAACACCATTATTACCACAAGAGATAGATAGAATTCTTGCTACTATGGGTATGAGTAGAGTTAATATTGAAGCTGAAATGGCTCCTGGATGTAAGGTTACTATTGTTGATGGTCCATTCAAAGGTATGAATGGTACTGTTGATAGTATCGATATGGAAAATAATAGATTAAATGTTTTAATCGATTTATTTGGTCAAGAAACTCCTGTAGAAGTAGAATTATTTCAAGTTAATAAGTTACAATAATAAAAAAGTCGATAAAATGTCGACTTTTTTCTTTTTTTTATTGAAAAATCTTGATATTTACAAATGTTTATGTTAATATCTTAACTGCGGTTGTATGTATTTATAACCTGTTTAAGTGGGAGGGAATAAGCGGATGCCCTATACCACTTACGCGAAACAAATTTTTATGGAGGTGTTTTTCGTGGCAAAAGAAGTCGTAAAGAAAATTAAATTACAAATTCCTGCTGGAAAAGCTACACCAGCTCCACCAGTTGGAACTGTTTTAGGACCTGCAGGTATTAATTTACAAGAATTTTGTACAAAATTTAATGATGCTACTAGAGATAAAATGGGAGACGTAGTTCCTGTTGAAATTAGTCTTTATGAAGATAGAACATTTGATTTTGTATTAAAAACTCCACCAGCTGCTTTCTTAATTAAGAAGTTTGCTAAGATTCAAAAGGGTGGAGCTAAGGGTGCTAATGAAATTGCTGCTATTATTACTCAAGATGATTTAAGAAAGATAGCTGAAATTAAGTTACCAGACTTAAATGCATATGATATTGAAAGCGCAATGAAGATTGTTGAAGGTACTGCTAGAAACATGGGAGTTGCTGTTAAGGGCTTAAATGATGCAGAACTTATGGAACAACAAAAAGAAGCTGAAGCAGAAGCTGCTGAACAAGCTAAACGTGATGCAGAACTTGCTAAGTTAGAAGCTGAAGCACAAGAAACTCATGAAGTTGAAGTTATTACTGAAGCTGAAAATGAGGAAAAAGCTGAAGAAGAAACTAAAGAAGAAAATTAATTTTATAATATTTTATAATCCGCTAATAAACCACAATTAGGAGGGAAATAGAAATGAGAAAATCAGGTAAAAAGTATGTGGAAGCTTCTAAAAAAGTAGATAGAGCAACTCTTTATACAAAAGAAGAAGCAGTTAAGTTAGTTAAAGATACTTCTATTACTAGTTTTGATGGTACTGTAGAAGTTGCATTTAACTTAAATCTTGATACTAAAAAAGCTGATCAACAATTAAGAGGATCTATGGTATTACCTAACGGAACTGGTAAGACTAAGAGAGTTTTAGTATTAGCTAAAGGACCTGCTGCTACAGCTGCTAAAGATGCAGGAGCAGATTTCGTTGGTGATACTGATTTAATCGAAAAAATTGAAAAAGAAAACTGGTTTGACTATGATGTTATCGTAGCTGCTCCAGATATGATGGCTCAATTAGGTAAAATTGGTCGTATTTTAGGACCAAAAGGTTTAATGCCAAATCCAAAGACTGGTACTGTTACTATGGATACTGCTAAAGCAGTTAATGATATTAAAAAAGGTATGGTTGAATATAAAACAGATACTTATGGTAATGTTCATACTATAATTGGTAAAGTATCATTTGATGAAAAGAAATTATTAGAAAATCTTGATTATGTTGTTAATACTATAGTAAAAGCTAAACCATCTACTATTAAAGGTAAATATATTAATAATATTACTTTAACTAGTACAATGGGTCCTGGTATTAAGTTAGATTTAAATTCTTTTGACATTTAATTGTTATTAGAATATAATATGAATTGTTAAGAAAAAAGCACTCAACCAAAGACAGCAAGTATAAAAGTAAATCTTGCCGAGGGAGAACTTAAGAATAACATTTATTTTGATGTGATTTTAAGCTTTCCTGTTGGGAAAGCTTTTTTTAATAAATATCATAAGGAGGAAAAAAATGGCAAGTGAAAAGATTTTAGAGAGCAAAAAGAATGTTGTTTCTGAAATTGAGAACAATATTAAAGATAGTCAATCTGTTATTGTATTTACTTATCAAGGTTTAACAGTTGCAGAATTAAGCGATTTAAGAAGACAATTAAAAGAAACAGAAAGCTCTGTTAAGGTTTACAAGAATACTCTTTTAAAGAGAGCTCTTGATAATCTTAAGATTGATTTAGATGGTTTCCTAGAGGGACCTAATGCAATTTTATTTGGTAAAGATTTATTAGAACCAATTAAAGTTATTTCTAAATTTGCTAAAGAACATGATAAAGCTGAAATTAGAGTAGGTATTATTAATGGTTCTAAAGCTGATTTAGATGTTATTAAAGAGTATGCATCTATTCCATCAAGAGAAGGACTACTTACTATGTTAGCTGGTGGAATGATTCAATATGTTAGAGATTTAGCAATTGGATTAAATTTATATGCAGAACAACTTGAAAAATAATTTTGGAAATAGGAAAGGAAGAATATAAAATGGCAAAATTAACAAAAGATGAATTTATAAGTGCTTTAAAAGAAATGACTATTCTTGAAGTTAAAGAATTAGTTGACGCAATGAAGGAAGAATTTGGAGTAGATCCAAGTGCTGTAGCTGTAGCTGCTGCTCCTGCTGGAGCTGTAGAAGCTGCTGACGATAATGCTGCAAAAACTGTAGTATTAAAGGATGCTGGTGCTACTAAGATGCAAGTAATCAAGATCTTAAAAGAGGTTACTGGTTTAGGATTAGTAGAAGCTAAAGGTTTAGCTGACAATGGTGGAAATGTTAAAGAAAACGTTCCTGCTAAAGAAGCTGAAGAAATTAAAGCACAACTTGAAGCTGCTGGTGCAACTGTAGAATTAGCTTAATAGTTTCAAATAAAACAACCTTTTGGTTGTTTTTTCTTTGTCTAGTAAATACTAAGAAAATATATTATAATTATTATTATGTGGAGGTTAATCATGAAGTTAAATAATAAGGGTTTTGGTACAAAAGATATGATTATATATTCATGTGTTATTATTTTCTTTTTATTACTTGCTGATTTACTGATACTAAGTTTCTATAAAGACAGGGATAAGATTGATATTAATGATATACATGAAGAACATCCTACTGCTAAGAGTGGTTCCTTTTATGATTATTATATTCAACAAGAAAATAATCTTAAGGCAGCTGGATTAAAATATGCAAGAGCTAATAATCTTGACTTACCTAGTAAGAAAAGATTTAATATTAGTATTTTAATTGATAATGGATATATATCTTATGTAAGAGATAGTGAAGATAATACAATTTGTTCTGGATATATTGTTATGGTTAATAATAGTAATGGTGATTATGATGTTTCATCTTATATTAAGTGTAATAGTTATACAACAGAAGGATATGAATAGGAGAATGATTTATGGCTGATGTTAAAAAAGATAGTGGATTTAAAAAGGTAATGAGAAAGATAGCAAAATTTTTTGCAAGACTATTTAAGAAAATAGGTTTGTTCTTTAAAAAATCTTATAATTCATTTATGAAGTTGAAACCATATGTTAGATATATTATTTATGTTTGGACTGTTATTATATTAATTTTAATTATTTTTATCTTTGTATCTAAGAGCAATAATGAATATATTAATAAATATAAGACATATGAAAATAATTTTAAGAATATATCTTTAGAATATGTTAAAGAAAAAAAGGTTTATCCTACTAAGGAAAAACCAATTAAGTTATCTTTAGATATGTTAAAAGCTTATGGATATATATCAAGTAATGATATAGAAGATAAGAGTTGTGTAGGGTATAGTATGGTATATTATGATGATGAACATGAAGATTATAATATTAAGACTTATATCAATTGTGATAAATACACGACAGAAGGTTATGAATAATTAATTATATTTGTTGACATTGTATATATAAAATGTTATATTATTAGTGCATTTTGAATTTTGGTTCTACTTAGGTGGAACCTAATTTAATGATAAAGTTGATACACCAGGATGTGTGTGTATGGGAGGAGGATTTGAATGACTACTATAAACCAATTAGTAAGAAAAAACAGAAAAGACAAAACTAGAAAAAGTAAAAGTCCAGTTTTAAATGTTGGATTTAATAGTAAAGAAAGAAAGGCTACTGTTCAAAACAGTCCACAAAAAAGAGGAGTTTGTACTAGAGTAGGTACTCGTACTCCAAAGAAACCTAACTCAGCATTAAGAAAATTTGCTCGTGTTAGATTATCAAACGGAAGAGAAGTTGATACTTATATTCCAGGTGAAGGACATAACTTACAAGAACATAGCGTTGTATTAATTCGTGGTGGCCGTGTTAAAGATTTAATCGGTGTTCGTTATCACATTATACGTGGTACACTTGATACTCAAGGTGTTGCTAATCGTAAACAAAGTCGTAGTAAATATGGTGCTAAGAAACCAAAATCTAATTAATTAAAGGGAAGGAGAGATAATTATGCGTAAAAGACGTGCTGTAAAAAGAGATGTATTACCAGATCCTATTTATAATTCAAAGGTAGTTACTAAGTTAATTAATACTATTATGTTAGATGGTAAAAAAGGAACTGCTGAAAGAATTTTATATGATGCATTTAATATAATTAAAGAAAAAACAAATCAAGATCCAATGGAAGTTTATAATAAAGCATTAGAAAATGTTTCACCATTATTAGAAGTTAAATCTAGAAGAGTTGGTGGATCTAATGTTCAAGTTCCAGTTGAAGTTAGTGATGAGAGAGCTCAAGCTTTAGCATTACGTTGGATTGTTAACTATGCAAAAACTAGAGGCGGAAATAGTATGTCAGATAAATTGGCTGCTGAATTAATGGATGCCGCTAATGGTGTTGGTGGTGCAGTTAAAAAACGTGAGGATACTCACAAAATGGCAGAAGCAAATAAAGCATTTGCTCATTATAGATGGTAGGAGTAGAAAGATATGGCAAGAGATGTTACTATAGATAAAATTCGTAATATTGGTATTATGGCACACATTGATGCTGGTAAGACTACTTTTACTGAAAGAGTTTTATTTCATACTGGTATTACTCATAAAATAGGTGAGACACATGATGGTGAATCACAAATGGACTGGATGGAACAAGAAAAAGAACGTGGTATAACAATTACTAGTGCTGCAACTACTGCTCACTGGAAAGGTTATCGTTTAAATATCATTGATACTCCAGGACACGTAGACTTTACAGTTGAAGTTCAAAGATCATTAAGAGTTCTTGATGGTGCTATTTGCTTACTTGATGGTAATGCTGGTGTTGAACCTCAATCTGAAACAGTTTGGCGTCAAGCTACTGAATATAAAGTACCAAGAATGATATTCGTTAATAAAATGGATAAAATTGGTGCTGACTTTGCTTTCAGTTTAGATACAGTTGGTAAAAGATTAGGAGTTAATTATGCTCCAATTCAATGGCCTATTGGTTCTGAATCTGAATTTAAAGGAATTATTGATCTAATCGAAAGAAAAGCATATGAATTCGATAGAGCAGATGAACATGAAAATTATAAAGAAATCGATATTCCTGCTGATTTAACTGATTTAGTTGAAGAAAAGAGATTAGAATTAGTTGAAAAAGCTGTTGAATTTGATGACGATTTAATGGAAAAATATTTAAACGGAGAAGAACTTACAGTTGCTGAAATTAAGAGTGCAATTCGTAAGGGAGTTTTAAAAGCTGAATTCTTCCCTGTTATGTGCGGAAGTGCATTATCAAATACAGGTGTTAAATTAGCATTAGACGCTGTAGTTGATTACATGCCAGCTCCAACTGATGTTGAAGCTATTGAATGTACTGATGAAAAAGGAAATCTTGTTTTAAGACATCCTAGTGATAGTGAACCATTTACTGCAATGGCATTCAAAATTATGACTGACCCATTTGTAGGAAGACTTGCTTTCTTCAGAGTTTATTCTGGACATTTAACAAGTGGTTCTTATATCTACAATAGTACAAAAGGTGAAAAAGAAAGAGTTGGACGTATTTTACAAATGCATGCTAACCAAAGAAAAGAAATCACTGAAGTATATACTGGTGAAATTGCTGCTTTAGTTGGTTTAAAAAATACTACAACTGCTGATACTTTATGTGATGAAAAGAATCCAGTTATTATGAATGGTATGGAATTCCCAGAACCAGTTATTGATGAAGCTATTGAACCAAAATCAAAAGCTGATCAAGATAAATTAGGTTTAGCTTTACAAAAGCTTGCTGAAGAAGATCCAACATTTAGATATAGAACTGATCCTGAAACTGGTCAAACAGTTATTTCAGGTATGGGTGAATTACATCTAGAAGTATTAGTTAGAAGAATGAAAGACGAATTTAGTGTTGATGCTAATATTGGTCGTCCACAAGTTGCTTATCGTGAAACTTTAACTCAAACTGCTGAGTGTGAAGGTAAATACATTAAACAATCTGGTGGTCGTGGACAATATGGTCATGTTTGGGTTAGATTTGAACCAAATAAAGATAAAGGATATGAATTCGTTGATGCTATCGTTGGTGGAGTTGTTCCTAGAGAATATATTCCAGTTACAGATAAAGGATTACAAGAAGCTATGGCTGGTGGTATCCTAGCTGGTTATCCAATGGTAGATGTTAAGGCTACATTATTTGATGGTTCATACCATGATGTAGACTCATCAGAAATGGCATTTAAAGTTGCTGCTAGTTTAGCATTAAAAGAAGCTTTAAATAAATGTAAACCAGTTCTTCTTGAACCAATAATGAAAGTTGAAGTTGTTGTTCCAGAAGAATATATGGGAAATGTTATGGGAGACTTAACAAGTAGACGTGGTCGTCCACTTGGTCAAGAATCTCGTGGAAATGCTCTTAAGATAGACGCAATGGTTCCACTATCTGAAATGTTCGGATATGCTACATCATTACGTTCAAATTCTCAAGGACGTGGAAACTTCACTATGACAATGGATCATTATGAAGAAGTTCCAAAATCAATCGCTGATGAAATTATTAAGAAAAACAGCGCTAAATAAAAATAATACTTGAAAAAGGTTCAAGCATTAGATAAAATATTTGTGTATATATAAAGAGGAGGAAAATATATGGCAAAAGAAAAATTTGATCGTTCAAAACCACATGTTAATATAGGTACTATCGGACACGTTGACCATGGTAAAACTACATTAACAGCTGCAATTACAAAATACTTTGGACAATTTGTTGATTATGCTGATATCGACAAAGCTCCAGAAGAAAGAGAAAGAGGTATTACTATTAATACTGCTCACGTTGAGTATGAAACTGACAAACGTCACTATGCTCACGTTGACTGCCCAGGACATGCTGACTATGTTAAAAACATGATTACTGGTGCTGCACAAATGGATGGTGCTATTCTAGTAGTTAGTGCTGCAGATGGCCCAATGCCTCAAACTCGTGAACATATCTTACTTGCTCGTCAAGTTGGTGTTCCAAAAATCGTTGTTTACATGAATAAATGTGATCAAGTTGATGATCCAGAACTATTAGATTTAGTAGAAATGGAAATCAGAGAATTATTAGGAGAATATGATTTTGATTCAGAATGTCCTATTATTAGAGGTTCTGCATTAAAGGCTCTTGAAGGAGACGAAAAAGCTGTTCAATCTATTAAAGATTTAATGGCTGCTGTTGACGAATATATCCCAACACCAGTTCGTGATACTGATAAGCCATTCTTAATGAGTATCGAAGACGTATTTACTATTTCAGGACGTGGTACTGTTGTTACAGGACGTGTTGAACGTGGTGAATTAAAATTAAATGATGAAGTTGAAATCGTTGGATTAAAACCAACTCAAAAGACAGTTGTTACTGGAATTGAAATGTTTAGAAAATCACTTGATTCAGCTATAGCTGGAGATAATGCTGGTGCATTATTACGTGGTATTTCTAGAGATCAAGTAGAAAGAGGACAAGTTCTTGCTAAACCAGGAAGTGTTACTCCACATACTAACTTCAAAGGTTCTGTTTATGTATTAAGTAAAGAAGAAGGCGGACGTCATACTCCATTCTTCGCAAATTACAGACCACAATTCTATTTCAGAACTACTGACGTTACAGGTGTTATTACTCTACCTGATGGTGTAGAAATGGTTATGCCTGGTGATAACGTTGATATGACTGTTGAATTAATTGCTCCAGTAGCTCTTGAAAATGGTACTAAGTTCTCTATCCGTGAAGGTGGACGTACTGTTGGTGCTGGTGTAGTTACTGAAATCGTTAAGTAATTAATACGAAGTAATTAAAAAAGTGAACTTGTTTCACTTTTTTTAATTGATTAATAATTGTATAATAGTATTGGTGAGATTATGAGTAAGGTAAGTACTAGCTCTAAGAAATCTTCTACTAAAAAGAGAAAAGTAGTAAAAAAGGCTTCCTCATTATCTAGTGATGAATTATATGATAGTTTAAAACTTGATAAGAGAGAGAAACTAAAGAAAAAGAATAAAAAAGAAGATATTTTAGAAGATGAATTTGTTAAAAAGATATTATCTGGTGAATATAAAACTTTTGCTGATATAGATAAAGTTGCAAGAACTGAAGAAGAAATACCAAAAGAGGAAGTAAAAGAAGAACCAATAAAAAAAGAAATAATTGAGGATAAAATTGAAAAAATAGAAGAAGATGAAAAAGATACTATTATTACAAGTGTTATAGATATATCTGAAGTAGAGAAGATGATGAATACTAATGATTCTTCTTTAGATGAATTGGATACTATTATAGCTGTTAATAGGAAAAAAAGTTTTTTTGGAAGATTCTTGGATAAATTAAAGAAAAAATAAAAGCATTAATTTTGATCAATTAATGCTTTTTTTTGCTTTCTTTTAAATTCTTTGGCTAATATGCCATTTTTATCTAGATTTAAATATAATCCATCGTTAATTACAAAATCAAATTCACCAATATTTTCTATAGCTATTGGTTTAAATCCTTTCTTAAAATCATCTAAACCTTTATATGGATTATTTTTAGTAAAGTTTCCTGATATACCATTTATATCTAAGAAATCGTAATCGTTTTTATAATAATTTATTAATTCATTATGCAAGAAATAGTTTGGAGCGTATGAACTATATTTTTTATCATATCCTGATATTAAAATATTAACTCTATTTTTATATTTTATTGTAATTGCTCCAGCTATATAGCAATCTTCTGAACTAGCAAGATATCTTGTTAATTCAGCAATGTTATTACTATATGTATTTAATATACTATCTGAGTCTAATTTTCTTTTTAATAATTCATTAGTTGAATGTCTCATAACTTCTTCTGTTATTTTATTATTTCTTTCTAATTCTTTTTCGTATATTTCTTTTGCATTTATTAATGATTGTTCATAATTGATTTTTACTAAGAATATATCAATTGAATTATTTTTATTAAAGGCATTGAAATAATTATAGTAATGGTTAACAGGACATGTTTTTTTATTTTTTATAAAGTTATATAGAATATCAATACCATTACGATCTGATTTAACTAATTCTAATCCTAATTTTTTACTTTTATTTATTTTATTTCTTGTATGTTTTTCATATTTAGATATGTTTGAATTCTTTAATGGAATGATAACGTTGTATTTTGGTATTTTACTAGAGAATTGTGTATCATCTATTAACTTTTTATAATTTAATTGTTTTAAATTGTCTTCTATTTCTAAATTTTTATTATATGTTGTTATATGTGTTTTTAAATCTATTTCACCAATAGATATTTCAGGATTTATTTTAATGAATGCAACATTTTTTTTGTAATAGTATTTCTTTAATTCACTAGTGAATGTTTTTAATAAATCTTTATCATAATAATCTATTAAGAAACCTTTTGGTGCATATCCATATTTAAAGAATAAACCTAGCCTTTTAAGGAGTATTAGGGATGCTGCAACTATTTTACCTTCATCATCTTTTAAACCTAATAATTCATAATCAAATCCTTCTTCTGATAGTGTTATTGCATAGTTGGATGTTTGATGATAACTACCTAGTGGATGTTGATTTGAAAATTCATCAAATTCAAATATAGTTAGTTTTACTAATTTCATAATATACCCCTTTCTTAAAGAAGAAAGTATTATATCACATCTGAAAATTATTGCAATAAGTTTATTTATGTTTTAAAATTATTAATATAGAGGTGTGTGTGATGGATAAGATAACTAGCAGATTTAAGAAGATGGTGAATTTCTCTGTATTAATGGAAATATTTGATATTATAGTAGGAATTTTACTTTTTGTGTATACGTCACTTTCAATTAAGGTTTGTGCTGTAATTATAGGTGCTTTAATATTAGTTCACGGATTATTTTCTTTAATTAGATATTTCTATGATGGTTTAGCAAGTAGATTCTTTGCTATGGATTTGATAGTTGGTGTATCTGGTATAGTATTGGGTTTATTCTTGATGTTTAATACATTTGATACTTTATCATTCTTAGGTTATTTATTTGCTGCTTGGTTAATTATTGTAGGATTACATAGACTAATATATGGTATTAAATTAGTTAAGATTAATGATGAGATATATCCTCTTATTTGTATGATGGGATTATTAATAGTAGTAATGGGATGCTTAATATTATTTAATCCATTTGAAAGTTTTATGATTGTTACAAAATTAATTGGTATATTTATAATTGTTAATACTGTATTTGAAGTAATGACATTAAATTTATATAAAAAGAGAGTAGATTATTTATTAGATTTGTTTGAATAGAAGGGTATACCTTCTTTTTTCTTGATTTATTCTTATTATTATGTTAAATTATTTAATGTGTAAAGGAGTGAGATCTAATGGAGATTGCACTTATAGTTGTATCAATTTTATTAATTGCTATTGTTTTACTACAAAGTAATAAAGCTAGTGATGCTAGTCAAATAATAAGTGGTGGAAATGATATATTATTTCAAAATCAAAAAGAAAGAGGTTTTGAATTATTAATTACTAGATTAACAATTTTATTAGGAATTGCTTTCTTTGTAATATCATTTATACTTTTCGTAAGTTAGTCCATTAGGACTATTTTTTTTGGCATTTTATGATATAATTATTTGTATAGAATGAGAAGGTGTCTTGTATGAAAGAGAAGATATTACATTTATTATCAAATATACATGAAGCTAAGGAAGCAATAGAGATCAATGATATGTTAGGTCTTACTACTGCTGCTGATTATAAGGAATTACAAGATACTTTAAATGAACTTGTATCTGATTATACAATTTTCTTAACTAAAAAAGGTAAATATATTTTATTACAAAACTGTCCTGGTTTGAAAAAAGGTAAATTATCTGTTAGTAAAAAGGGATTTGGTTTTGTTAATTTAGATAAAGAAGATGACATTTATGTTGATGCTCGTAATTTAAGTGGAGCTATTCAAGATGATATAGTTGTTGTTGAGACCTTTATGTCTGGAGTAAGAAAAGAAGGTAGAGTAATTCGTATTGTTAAGAGAGAATTACAAAATCTTGTTGGTGAAGTTGTATTTACTGAAAGTGGTAAAGCTTACTTAGATTTAGATGATGATAAAAAAGATATTGTTATAGAATTAACTAATGATAGTATTCAAGATTGTGTTGAAGGTCATAAGGTTCTTGTAGAAATAGTTAAAGAAATAAATAAACATAAATATATTGGTAAAGTTGTTAAAATAATAGGTCATAAGAATGATCCTGGAGTAGATATTTTAAGTATTGCTTATAAACATGGTATTACTGAAGAGTTTGGGGAAGATGTTGAAAAAGAATTAGTTGATATTCCAAATGAAGTAAGTGAAATAGATTTAAGAGGTAGAAGAGATTTAACTGATTTATGTATTTTTACTATTGATGGTGATGATACTAAAGATGTTGATGATGCTATTAGTATTAAGAAATTAGAAAATGGTAATTATGAATTAGGTGTTCATATTGCTGATGTTTCTCACTATGTTAAAGAAAATACAGCTTTAGGAGATGCTGCTTATTTAAGAGGTACTTCTTCTTATTTAGCAGATACTGTTATTCCTATGATACCTCATAAATTATCTAATGGTATTTGTTCTTTAAATGAAGGTGTTATTAGGTTATCCATGTCTTGCGTAATGGAAATTGATCATAAAGGTAAAGTAGTTAATTATGATATTTTCCCTAGTTATATTAAGAGTAGAAAAAAGATGACTTATAAGCATGTTAATGATATTATATTGCGTGACATTGTTGAGCCTGGTTATGAACCTTTTGTTGATGATTTAAATATGATGAATGAATTACATCAAATATTAAGAAAAGAAAAGATTCAAAGAGGTTATATTGATTTTGATTTAGATGAAGCTAAGATTATTCAAGATAAAGATGGTGTTGCAATAGATGTTAAGAAACGTGTTAGAGAAGAAGGAGAAATGTTAATAGAAGACTTTATGATAGCTGCTAATGAAACTGTTGCTACTCATATAAGTCAAATGGATTTACCTTTTATCTATCGTGTTCATGATAAACCTAAACCTGAAAAGGTTGAAGATTTTGCTAATTTAGTTAGATTACTAGGATATAAAATTAGTAATAGATTAAATGATTTGAGTCCTAAGGCTATGCAATATATATTAGAGCAATTAAAAGATAAACCTGAATTTGATATTTTATCTAGTTTATTACTTCGTAGTATGAGAAAAGCTGTTTATAGTAAGGATAATATTGGTCACTTTGGTTTAGCTAGTAAAGCATATACTCATTTTACTAGTCCAATTAGAAGATTTCCTGATTTAGAAGTACATAGATTATTAAAGAAATATTTAATTGAAAATGATTTATCTATGACTACTATTCGTACATTAGATAATAAATTAGTAGAGATAGCTGATCATTCTTCAGAAAGAGAATATGCAGCTCAAGAGGCTGAAAGAGATGTTCTTGATATGAAGATGGCTGAATATATGGAAAGTCATATTGGTGAAGAATTCGAGGGTGTTATTGATACTATTACTAATTTTGGTTTCTTTGTTGAATTACCTAATTTAATAGATGGTTTAGTACATGTTCAAACATTAAAAGGGGATTATTTTAAATATATTCCAGAAATGTTAGCTATGGTTGGTAAATCAACTAAAAAGATGTATCGTTTAGGGGATAAAGTTAAAGTTAAATGTGTTGGAGCAAGTAAAGTTACTTCAATGATTGATTTTGAGTTGGTAGAGGTTGATAAGAATGGAAATAAAAAACAAGAAAGCTAATTTTGATTATTATATTGAGGAATCTATAGAATGTGGTATTGAACTTAAAGGTACAGAAATTAAATCTTTAAGGAAAGGTTCTGGAGATTTAAAAGATACTTATGCTATTATTCGTAATGGTGAAGTATTTTTACTTAATATGTATATAGCTAAATATGAAGAAGGTAATATTTTTAATCATGATGAAAGAAGAACTAGAAAATTACTTCTTCATAAGAAAGAGATTAAAAAGTTATTAGAAAAGATTAGTAGAGAAGGTTATAGTTTAGTACCTTTAAAAGCCTATTTAGTTAATAATAAAGTAAAGATATTGTTAGGTATTGGTAAAGGTAAAAAACTATATGATAAGAGAGAAACTATTAAAGAAAGAGATCTTTTAAGAGAAGTGCAAAAAAGGAATAAGTAATTATTCTTTTTTTTAGAAATAAGTCTTTTAATAATTGGTGTTTTTTATTATAATATTTATTGTATGATGTTACGTGGTGGTGGAATTATGAGTAAAAAAGTTAAAAAGAATAGAAAAATGAAAAAGAGTTTTAAAATATTAATATTGTTATTAATATTTGGTTTTGGTGCTTTAGGAGCTTATTATGCTTTAAATGGTAAAGGTAAAAAAATAAGTGAAAATATTAAAGAAAAAGTAGAAGAGATTGTCGAAAAGAAAGAAGAACCTAAATTACAAGTATATGATGCTGATAGTAATAAAAGACCTATTGCTGTTATGATTCCTCATGATACTTGGGGTGGTGCTCAAGATAGACAATATGGTATACAAGATGCTTATATTATTTATGAAATATTTGCTGAAGGTGGTATTACAAGATTAATGGCTTTATTTAAGGATGTTAATACGGAAAAGATAGGTCCTATTAGAAGTAGTAGATCTTATTATTTAGATTATGCTATGGAAAGTGATGCTATTTATGTTCACTGGGGTTATAGTCCTCAAGCTCAAGCTGATATTCCTAAATATGGTATTAATAATATTAATGGTTTAGCTGAAGAAGGTATTTCTGTATTTAGAGATTGGGATTATAGTGCTCCTAATAATGGTTTTACTTCTATTAAGAGTATTTATGATAGATCTGAACAAAAGAAATATGCTACTACAAGTGATAAATGGAAATTATTTGATTATTCTGTAGAACCTTTAGATTTAACAAAGGATGAGACATATAAAGCTGCTAATAATGTTAGTGTTTATTATACTGGTAAGTATTCTGCAAAATATAAATATGATGCTGAGAAGAAATATTATTTAAGATTTAATAATGATAAAGCTCATATAGATAATGGTACTAAAGAACAATTACATGTTAAGAATATTATTATTTTAAAGATTAATAATCATTTAATAGCTGGTGATACTAAAGGTAGAATTGATTTAGAAAACATTGGTAGTGGAAAAGGTTATTATATTACTGATGGTGGTATGATTGATATTACTTGGAAGAAAGATTCTAGAACTTCTAAGACTGAATATCGTGATTCTAAAGGTAATAAATTAGTATTAAATGATGGTAATACTTTTATTCAAGTACAACCAGTTAATAGTAGTGTTGATGTTAGTTAATACCTGTGTATAGTAAGTGCAAACATTTACATGCGAAAATTGCCGATTATAGGCAATTTTTATTTTTGGTTTTTTTTTAGGCGCTAATTTGATATAATTAAGACTGACAAGGAGGAATTATAATGTTATTTTCCATTTGGTCTATTATAACTAAAATCATTGATGTTTGTATTGTATGGTTTATGTTATATTATATTTTAAAGAATGTTAAGAATAATGTTAAATTGGTTCTTATAGTTAAAGGTATTATTATATTGTTGGCTGTAAGGATATTGAGTGATTTATTACATTTATATACTGTTGGTTTATTACTTGAATATGTATTTGAGTGGGGACCTATTGCTATTATTGTTTTATTTCAACCAGAAATTAGAAGTTTCTTAGAATCTATAGGTAGAACTAAGTTATTAGGTCGTCATAAAGTATTAACAGTAGAAGAGAGAGAACATGTAGTATTTGAAATAATGGATGCTGTTGAATATTTAAAGAAAAATAAGATAGGTGCATTAATAGTTATAGAAAGAGATATGTCTTTACAAGAGTATATTTCTCCAGCTACTAAAATATATGCTGATGTATCTAGTCCTTTATTAGGTACAATATTTTTCCCAAATAGTCCATTACATGATGGTGGTGTTATTATCCAAGGTGATAGAATAACTTGTGCTGGTGCTGTATTTAAAACAAGTATGAATCCTGATTTAAATAAAAAATTAGGTACTCGTCATAGAGCTGCACTAGGTATAGCTGAAGAAAGTGATGCTATTGCATTAATTGTTTCTGAAGAAACTGGTAGAATTAGTATTGCTGTAGATCATGAGATTCATTATAACTTAAGTTTAGATGAATTTAGAATGATGTTAATAGATGAGTTAAAACCAAAAGCTGAATTATTCTATAATGCTGATAATAATGAAGGTGGTGAAGATGATGAATAAGAAATTTTTAGTACCTTTTAAAAAATTATTTAAGTTAATATATAATATTATAGATAAATTTATTGTTGTTCCTATTAGTACTTTAGTTTATAAGATACAATTAAAGTTTGGTAAGGAGAATAAGTTAGAAAAGTTATTAAATAGACCTAATTTCTTATTATATTTATCTTTAGTATTTGCTATATTGTTATTTTATTTAGTAGAGAATAAAGCTGTTAGATTAGTTAATACAGAAGCTGAGTATTTAACTGATCAACCTGTTAAAGTTTTATATAATAGTGGTGCTTATGTAGTTGAAGGTATTCCTGAAACTGTTGATATTACATTAATAGGTAAAAAGAGTGAATTATATTTAGCTAAACAATTAGGTGATAATGAAGTAGTAGTAGATTTAACTGATTATGAACCTTCTGATAAACCTGTTGAAGTTAAATTAACATATAATAAGAATTTAGATAATATTGATTATAAGATAGATCCTACTTATGTAACAGTTACTATAAAGAAAAAGGTAAGTGATACTAAGACAATTAATTATGATTTATTAAATCAAGATGATTTAAATCCTAAATTAAGTGTTAGATCTGTTGAATTATCTAAGAGTGATGTCGTTGTTAGAGGTAGTCAAGAAACTTTAAATAGTGTTGCTACTATTAAGGCTTTAATAGATTTAGATAATACTGATTATAATAAAGCTGGTACATATACTGTAGATAATGTTACTTTAGTTGCTTATGGTAGTGATGGTAATGTTATTAAGAACGTAGAAATAGTTGCTACTAAGATTACTGCTACATTAGTATTAGATTCTTATTCTAAGAAAGTACCTGTTAAAGTATTAACTGAGGGTGCATTGGTTGATGGTAAAGCTATTTCTTCAATTACTATAAATGGAAAAGCAGCTTCTGAATATGAAGTTACTATATATGGTGATGAAAATTCATTAGAAACTATTGAAAATATTCCAGTTACATTAGATATTGCTGGTTTAGGTAATAGTGGTTCTAAGACATTGAATGTTTCTTTACCAAAACCAAGTGGTGTTAGATCTATTGTTGATGATAGTGTATCTATAGTACTTAACTTTGGTGAAGCTAAGCAAAAGACTGTTAAAGTAGTTGGTATTAAGACTATAAATGTTCCTAGTGGTTTAGTTGCTAATTTAGCTTCTGCTGAAGACATAAATGTTGATGTACAAGTAATAGGTGTAGAATCAGTAATAGATGCTTTAGGAGATAATCCTACTGGAATTACTGCATATGTTGACTTATCTGGTTGTGTAGTTGGTGGTCCTTATCCAATAGACGTTAAAGTTGTTGGTGATGACTCAAGATTACAATATGTTGTTACTAAGAAAGTTAATGTAGTTCTTTCTAAATCAAGTTAAGACTCGTAAGAGTCTTTTTTTGGTGTAATAATAACGTAAAGTATATAACAATTAATTAAATATTATGTTATAATACCTTATAGGTGGTTTAGATGGAAAAGAAAGTTTCTAAAAATAAAGTTAAAAAAACTGAAAATAAAGTTGGAAAGAGAAAAGAAAAAATATATTATGCTACTACTGAACAAAAAGATGTTAAAAGTTTCTTAATAGTTATCTTAGTTGTTTTATGTTGTGTTGGTTTAATATATTTAGCAACAAGAGCATTTGTTACAAAAGACTTATTTAATAAAGATGATGAAGAAGAAGTAGTAACACCTGTTAATGTTAATTATGATAAAGCAATTGTTGGTAATATGTTAGGCAAACCAGAAAAAGAGTATTATGTAGTTGTATATGATATGACTGGTGATTATATGGCAGATATGAGTTCATTAGTATCTAGTTATAATGCAAAAGAAAAACACTTACATATTTATACTGTTGATTTATCTAATAAACTAAATGCTGATTATTATGATGCAGAGAATGAAAATGTTAAAGGTACTAGTGTAGAAGATTTTAAATTTGGTGATATTACTTTAGTTAAAGTAGTTGATGGTAAAGTTAAATCTTATATAACTGATTATACTAAAATGAAGAAAGAATTAGGTGTTTAAGAAGAGGTTTAAATTTTGTAAACTTCTTTTTTTATGCTATTATATTTATTGTTATGGAGTGATACTATGGCAAATACAAAAAATAGTAATAGAAAAAAGAATACTGTTGCTAGTAAAAAAGCTGTTGATAATAATAAAGTTATTAACAATAATAAGTCTTATAATAAAAAGAAAGATGGTTTATTAACAAAGATTAAAAACAAAAAAAATCAAAAGGTTTATGTTAAGAAGTTTAAAATAGATGTATTAGATGTTTTTATTATAGTAATATTTACTGCATTAGTTTCTTCTTTTTTAACAGCTTTAATATTTAATTATCAGTATAAGAAACATAGATCATTAAATGAAAGTTTATTATATAGTGAATCTTTTTCTAAATTTGCAAAGATTTATGATGAAGTAAAGAATAATTATTATGAAGAAGTTGATGAAGAAGAAATGTTATCTGCTGCTTTGGATGGAATGCTTAAATATTTGGGAGATAAATATTCTATATATATAGGAGATTCTGATAGCGAAGAATTAATTTCATCATTAGAAGGTTCTTATGAAGGAATAGGTATAGTTTGTTCGTATGATATAGTAATTGCTGTATATGAAAATTCTCCTGCAGCTAAAGCTGGTATTGAAGTAGGGGATTCTATTATAGAAATTAATGGAGTAGTATTGGATAATAAAGTAGATGTTGGTAGTTTAATAAAAAAAGATAGTTCTAATAAAATAGTAGTTAAAAGAAATAATAAGATGATGACTTTTAATGTTAAAGTTGATACTGTTGTTATGACATCTGTTGTTAGTGATATATTTGAAAAAGATAATAAAAAGGTTGGATATATTAAAGTAAGTAGTTTTGCATCTAATACTTATGATCAATTTAATGATCAATTAGTTGATTTAGAAGACAAAGATATTGATTATTTAATTGTAGATTTAAGAAATAATACCGGTGGTTATTTAAATGTAACTACTAAAATGGTTAATTTATTCTTAAGTAAGGGTTCTGTAATATATTCTTTAGAGAATAAAGATGGTGTTAAAGAATATGAAGATGATACCAAAGAGAATAGAGACTATAAAATAGTTGTTTTAATTAATGGAAATACTGCTTCTGCAGCTGAAATATTTGCTAGTGCTTTAAAAGATAGTTATGGAGCTACATTAGTTGGAGAAAAATCATATGGTAAAGGAAAAGTACAAACTTTAGTATCATATGGTGATTCTATAGTTAAATATACAAGTTCTAAATGGTTAAGACCAAATGGAGAATGTGTTGATGAAGTAGGTATAACTCCTGATGTAGAAGTTAAGAATACTTATAAAGATAATACTATTTTTGACAATCAATTAGAGGAAGCTATAAATGTATTAGTAAAGGAGAAATAGTTAATATTTCTTTTTTTATTGTTCTTTTAGTAGTTTTAGTATATAATTTTTAACGAAAGAGGAATTATATGAATAATATTAAAGTTGGAGACAAATTGAAGATTTATTGTTATAAACATGATGGATCTTTAGAACATACTTCAGATGAAGCTATAGTATTAGAAAATAATGATGAGGTATTGGTTTGTGGTAATGGTTGTACAAGAATAACAGAAAAAGATGGTAGAACTCATATGACTAATGAACCAGCTGTGTTATTTTTCTATAAAGATCATTGGTTTAATATAATAGGTCAATTAAAAAAATATGGTTTATTTTATTATTGTAATATAGCTAGTCCTTATATTATTGATGGAACTATTATTAAATATATTGATTATGATTTAGATTTAAGAGTATTTCCAGATGGTGGATTTAGAATATTAGATAGAAATGAATATAATTATCATAAGAAAATGATGCATTATCCAGACGATATTAATAAAATCGTTAAAAATGAATTATCATATTTGATAGATAGAAAAAGGGAAGAAAGTGGTCCTTTTCAACCAAATATGATAGAAAAGTACTATGAAATGTACGAAAATATAACAAATTTGAAAAAAAGTTAAAGTTTTTCTTGCATTTACATTTTTTTTGTTATATACTTGGTTTGTTGTTTTGGAAAAAATGTCAAGACAATAATACGAATCCAAGTATTTTTTTATAACTTTCTTGTAAAGTTAAAAATTATTTGTCAGAAAAAGTTGACAAAGAAAATTGGATTTGATATATTACTAATGCAACTGGAAAAAAGGTTGCAAAAAACATCCGATTTTACGGATATAATTAATGTTTATATCAAATTAAAAAAATATCAACAAAAAATGTTGACAAATAAAATTTAGTTTGATATATTACTAATGCAACTGGAAAAAAGGTTGCAAAATGATCTTTGAAAACTAAGTAAAAAAGTCAAAATTTGAGTAACTTAGGACAAACTTAAAATTAATGATTTATTTATAAATCTTTTTTATTGAGAGTTTGATCCTGGCTCAGGATGAACG
>JAFXZC010000021.1 GCA_017541445.1 Bacilli bacterium | reverse complement strand
CGTAAGACCAACGAAGAAATCGATTACATAAATTCAACTCATCAAGGTCTTGAAGGACTTGCTAAAAAACTCAAAACCGATTTAAATAACGGTATCTCTTACAATTCTTTAGCACTTCGTCAACAAGCTTTCGACAACAATGAACGTTATAGAGAACCAATGCCATCTTTTTGGTACTTTGTGAAGGATGCCTTCGGTGATGAAATATTACAAATTCTTTGTCTTTGTGCTATCATTGAAATAAGTATTGGTTTATCTCCTTTCACTGAAAATCCAGGATATGATGCATTTGATGGTATCGGTATTGTCTTTGCTATTATGGTTATTGTTATTACTACTGCAGTTACCAATTACAACAAAGAAAAAAAATTCAAGCAATTAAGTGATGAGAACTTTAAGAAGTTCTTGGTTGTATGTACACGTGAAGGTGCTAATATCAATATCCCTGATGAAGAACTTTTAGTAGGAGATAAATGCAAAGTTGATATGGGTATGATAATCCCTGCTGATGGTATCGTTATTTCTTCTACAAATTTAAAATTAGATGAAGCTTCCCTAACTGGTGAATCTAACCTTATGAGAAAAGAATCTATAGAAAATTGCCTTAAAATGAAAAATGAATCAGGAAAATATCCATCTCCTATGGTATTTTCTGGTACTACAGTAAAAGAAGGAGAAGGTTGGATGTTAGTATTAGCAACAGGTCCAAATTCTGCCGCTGGTAAAATAAGAGAACATGTAATGCAAAATAAAGAAGATGAAGAAAGTAATAAAACTCCTTTAGAATTAAAATTGGAAGATATTGCTGAAGATATCGGTAAATTCGGTCTTTGGAGTGCTATTATTACTTTAGTTGCTCTTTTGGTTAAATTATTTTATTCAAAATATATTCAAATGTATCATAAAAATGAACTACTCGAAGCCTTTATTGAAAAACATTTCCACAATGGTACATATGATAAAACCACCGCAGAAAAAATCAAAAATCAAACATATTATTTACTCGATAATTACTCTATCTGGTCTGGAATTTGGAAAGATATATTCCAAAGTATTATTCTTTGCATTACTATTATAGTCGTTGCAATTCCAGAAGGTCTTCCTTTGGCGGTTACTTTATCTCTTTCATTTAGTGTTAAAAAAATGATGGATGATAATAACTTAGTAAGACATATGCCAGCATGTGAAACTATGGGAGGAGCTAATTATATTTGCACAGATAAAACCGGTACATTAACCAGAAATAAAATGCATGTAGTATCATTTTATAATAATACAAATAAAGTCAATGTAAATGATATTGATCATGAACATACACAAAATTACACAAAGAAATTCGCTGAAAAATATTATAAACAATTACGTGATGCTTTAATTAATAATGTCGATATTGAACTTGATGGTAACGGAGATATCATTGTGGCCAGTTCATCCAAAACAGATTTTGCCTTTTATGATTTATTAAGAGGATTTAATGAAAATCTTTCGAATAAATATCAACAATTAGATAGACTTAAATTCCACTCTGATAGAAAAAGAATGTCAACTATTGTTAAAAGAGATGACGGTAAATATTTCATATATATGAAAGGAGCTCCTGAAGTTGTTATAAAATCATGTACTAGTTATTTAAAAACAACTGGTGAAGGTATAGTTGAATTACAAAAAGATCCAAATCATTTAAAACAATTAGATGATATCACCAAAGAATATTCAAATTTAACCTTAAGAAATTTAGCCATAGCTTTTAAAGAAATATCCTTCGAAGAATTCAATAATTTCATGGCTTCAAAAATGAATACAGACCATCTCAATTACGAAGTCGAACAAACTGGATTTACTTTAATAGGTATTGCAGCTATTAATGATGCTTTGAGACCCGGTGTACCACAAAGTGTTGATATGTGTCGTCAAGCTGATGTCAATGTTATCATGATTACAGGAGATGATATTACTATTGCAGAAGCTATCGCTAAAAATGCTGGTATAATTAAACCTTCAGAAAATTATTTATCTATAACAGGAAAGCAATTTATTGATAGAATTGGAGGTATTGTTTGCAAAACTTGCACTATGCTAACAGAAAAATGTAGTTGTCCTAAAACCATAGGCCAAGCTAAAATAAAATATCCAGAATTAGAAGATGATGAAGATTTAGCTAAAAAATTAAAGAAAGAAAGAGTACATGATATGGATTCATTTAAAGAAATTATTAAAAATTTAAAAGTAATTGCAAGAGCAAGAGCTATAGATAAATATGCTTTAGTACTTGGTTTAAGAGAATTAGATAATGTAGTCGCTGTAACTGGTGATGGTACAAATGATGCTTCCGCTTTATCAAAAGCTGATGTAGGATTCGCTATGGGTAAAACAGGTACTGATGTAGCAAGAGATGCCGCTGATATTATTATTTTAGATGATAATTTCAATTCAATAGTTCATGCTATAAAATGGGGCAGAAATATTTTCGATAATATTAGAAAATTCTTACAATTCCAATTAAGTGTTAATTTCTCTGCTGTATTATTAGTATTCGTTTGTTCTTGTATCGGAAGTGAAAGTCCTATCACTGCTATTCAAATGCTTTGGATTAATCTTATTATGGATTCACTTGGTTCTCTTGCACTTTCAACCGAAGATCCCAGTGATGAATTATTATATAGAAGTCCTCATTCAAAAAGAGAATATATTATTAATAATATAATGTGGAAAATGATTATTGTTCAAAGTTTAGTACAATTCAGTTTAGTACTTTATATGTATTTATATGGATCTAGTTTCATTGTTGAAGATAATCCAGAAAGACTTAATATGATAAGACAATTAGAAAATTGCTTTGGTGATTTCCCTGCTGAAGTTTCCGAATTCAAACATCATAAAGTTTATTATTATATTATGGATGGTAAAAAATCTTCATGGGATCCTATGAAACATTTAAGAAGAAACCTCGATCCTAAAGTTTGCTTCTTCTTTGATAGAACTCAATTTGAAGAAGATCAAATAAATAATTTATATGAAGCTTTCAAATGGTATACTTCAACTTATGGTAATACTGTTCATATGACTATGATATTTAATACTTTCGTATTTTATTCTTTATTCAATCAAATCAATAGTAGAATCATAAATAATGATTTGAATATTTTCCACAGAATTTTAGATAACTGGATGTTCATTGCTGTTACTTCTACTGAAATGATAATTCAATTTTTATTAGTACAATATGGTGGTTTAGTATTTAAATGCAATAAAGAAGGACTTACTTTCTCACAATGGGTTTGGTGCTTAGGATTAGCTGGTATTACTTTCGTTGTTAATTTCTGCCTTAAATTCATTAGATTAGAAGCCATTTGCGAATTTGATTGGGGTAAAGTTTTTTGCTGTCCAAGTAGATCTAATGATAATGAACATGAAAAATTAATTAGTGAAAAAGAACCTCAAGATACTAGAAAAGGTCAAGCTATTGAACTTTCAGAATATTGAAGATATAATGAAGATAAAAATAAATAATATTTAGTATATGGATAAAATACACGAATTTAGAATTAAATTACTAATATCATTCTTTTTAAACATATTTTTTTGAGGATTATATATATTAAAATAAAAATTTTTATTTAATAATAAAAATAATTTTTAATTATTAATTTTTATATAATTATTTTTTTTTGAATAAATATATCAAATGCAAATGGGGATTGGGGATTGGGGATTGGGG
>JAFXZC010000001.1 GCA_017541445.1 Bacilli bacterium | reverse complement strand
TTTGTTTTTACTAATACTTTTTGCTTAATCAATCTTTCATTTATTTTATTAAATCCATTAGGATTAATAATTCCAGCTTCAGTAAATGTTTTAGCTGTTTTCTCAGAAAAAGCATTGCTCTCTGTTAATTTTTTTATTATATGATTTTTTCTTATTAATGGAATTGGTGGAAAAAATGTCATATTACTCAACTCTCCTTCGATAACTATTATACCATTATTCCTAATTTTTTTTTAGTAGTTAAGTTACTTTGTATAATTCCTTAAATAAACCTCGAAATTAACAAAAAAACTTATCTAATCTCCTTTTTTGAGGCTTAATTACCTAAAAATTGTAATTATAAAAAAGCCCGCAAACCCTTTATTTATGCTGGTTTGCAGGCTTATTTACCATAGCACATTTTATACTTGCGTCCACTGCCACATGGAATGCAGAAAAACATTTCACTTTTTGTACTTCCTAATTCAGCTGGATTCTTTTAAATGTATATAGCTAAAAATGAGTCAAAAATCATTTATTTAGCTTATCAGGGTATCTAAAAAGGTATCTAAAACTCACCTAAAAAATGTAATTTATCTTGTTTTTAATAACAAAAAAATCAATTCCATTTCTAGAATTGATATTTATTAGTAATTTGAACTAAAGTTCAACTGGATTCTTTAATGGTGCGATACAAGAGCCTATTTTGAACACTTATATCCAAAAGAACAACTAATAAATATCAGTTCTATATCCATTATAACACAAATTTTCATTTGTTGTTATTTTTTTATCAATTTACTATGGAGTACAATTCGTTTTTTACCATCATTAATATGTATGGACTAATTTGTCATTTTCATAAACAAATGGTCCGTTTTCTTTTTCACCACCAAAATACTCTTTCCTTTTTGAAAACATATCAAATAGTTCATTCATATTATTTAAAAGCGTAATTTGATAAGGTTGTTCAAAAGCAATTTTTTCAATAAACATTATTTTATCTTCTAAATGAATCAATACTCCAGTATGACCTACAAACAAAACCTTACTATCAGGATCCTCAATAACAAGTGATATTAATGATACTTTCTCATTGTTGATTTTTATACCATATTCTTTCCATTTATTTGAAAAAACATTTTGAAGTTCTTTATCACCTACATTAGATATATTAATTTCATTAAATAATGTAACAAAATCATCTCTCTTATTCTTAACAAGTTTATAATCTTTATTATTGTCTATTACATCCATATCAAACATTAAATATGTTCCTTCATCTTGAATCTTTTTACTCATTTGTAAATCTTTTTCAATTAGAGCAAATGCAGTTATTCTACAATCTCCATCAGACATTTGATATTTTTTTTCATATTTATTTGCACATTCTATCTCATCATATTTTATATCATTTATACTTGTCCAAGTAGTATTAACACCACATTTTTGATTTGATGCTATATTAAAATGATCCACCCAATTAAGAAAAACATCAACATTTCCTACATTATTATTTTTTAGTATTTCCTTAACATAATCTTTATCAGTTTGAAGATACAAATTAGTTGCTTTTAATACTTCTGGTTTGCTTCCAGTAACATTTTCGGTTTTGCTACAAGAACATAAAAATATGATACATATTAATAATAAAAATACTTTTTTCATTTTTTCCTCTCTTTCATTTGATTAATATACAGAATTTTTTGTTTTTTTTACAATCCTGTTAGAATAATAAATTCCGTTGATACAATCTTTATGTTTAAATTGATAACATTTTCAATCATTTAAAATAGAAATCAATTATTTCATTTATTTTTTTGCTATTATCATATTCTCTTATTAATTTTAATACCATATCTGTATTAACTGTTTTTAAATAATAAGTTTTATAAAAATCTTTTAAGAATTTATTGAATTTCTCATCACCCATAGCCATTCTTATTTCTTGAATGAAAATATATGATGTTTCATATTCTGCTTCTCCATAACTTTGATCATTTTCATATTTATCTGGGCTAACATTTAAATAAATGTCTTTATAATCTTCTCTAGCAGTTTCCATTAATTCTTCTCTTGATTTAATATTATCTTCAATCGAAGGAGCATATTCATCTATTTCTCTTAAATATTTATGTGCCTCTCCATCATATAAACCAAATAATTGCCTTTCTAAGTATGTAGTGAATCCTTCATCTATCCATGCTTCCGAATATTCATTATTACCAACAGCAGCATAAAACCATTGATGCGCTATTTCATGAGATAATCCATCACTTAAGCTCCATGCATCCATTAGTGTTCCATCGTAAAATGAAGTTGCATTAGTCATTATTAAACCTGGATATTCCATTCCACCATAACCAAAACCAAACAAAAGTGGTGTAACATCTAATTCTTCATAAGGATATTTACCAATATTATTTGTATAAACTTTAATAGCATCTTTAATAACAAGTTCTGTTAATTTTCTATATTTATCAGTATATTTACTTTTTAAATAATAATTATTAATTTTAATTCCTTCTACTTCAAAAGTATCTTTTTCCATCATATTAGTTACTACTATTGCTACATCACGAATATTATTAGCTGTTATTTTAGTCACTAAATCACTTGTTTCTTCCTTGCCTGTCGCAATTACCAAATAATCTTTTGGATGTTTGATTTCAATTTCATAATTAGCTAAATCATAACTTCTACTTTCTCCATCATCAAAATATGGACTTAATATCCATTCACCATTTTTATTATCAGCTAAATATGGAAAGCAAAAAGAAAGAGCATAAATATATCCATCTTTTCTTCTAACATACCCAAAGCGATCTTGTCTATCTGGTATATCTGTCTTCATTTCTACTTTTAATTTAATAATATCATTAGGTTTTAACAATTCATTTAATTTAACTTTAATAATACTTCCTTTTTCAATTTTATACTCTAATTGTTGTTCATTACTTTTTATACTTAAAATATTACTTTTTTGCTTGTCATTATTATAATTCTTTTTATTATATGCATGAATAGATGGTGTCATATCTCTTATGATAATTTCATCAATACTTTCGTAGGTATCATTTTTAATTTCAATTTCTACTTCTTCCATTAATGATTTCATATTGATATCTAAATCTAATTTCATGTAATAAGATATTGCATCAATCTTATTACTATTTATATCTGGTATATTGTTATCTTTTATACCATTATTTTTATTACATACTAAATATAAACCAATAGCTATAATAATTAATAAACAAATGCTTAATACTATTTTCTTTTTCATATATCCCTCTTTCAAGAATATTATACCACAATTTCATTAATTATTTTGCTCG
>JAFXZC010000008.1 GCA_017541445.1 Bacilli bacterium | reverse complement strand
GAGGAGTATCAAAAGTTTAGTAATTATGTATCAGATTTAATAGAACAAGCAGATGCTCTAGGAAAACAAGTTAATGAGACAGAGACAGAAATTCAATCAAATTTAACAAATGTAGATGATAAGACATCAGGAATAGCATAAAAATTATACTGTGAAGAATCACAGTATATTATAAGTAAAAGAGAGTCTCTTTTATTTATAATATACTTGTAGTATAAAGGAGTGTTTTATATGCAAATAAATAAATATATTATAGGAGAATTTGGTATTTTACCTGTCATTGATGAAGGTGGCGGTGGTGTAGGTGGAGTATCTTCACAAAGCTTGTCTACTATTTGTGATTCAGATGCAATATTAGAATTTGCAAAAGGGTTGAGAACTAGAGCTACTACATTAGAAGATAATGTCTCTGATATTTTGAGTATTGTTGATAATATGCCACAAAACGAAGCGTGGGATGGAAAAATATATGCTCAATTTAAAACTAAGGTTCATAGTTATGAGAATCCAATGAAAGCATATGTTGCTTTAATAAGAGAGTATGCTAATACATTAGATTTGATTCAAAAGTATGGTGTTGATACTTTAGAACCATCTGTTAAAAAATATTCTGAAGGGAATGGTAGTTAATGAGTAATCCTGGAAGTGATTTAGGACTTTCTGTTGGCGCTGGCATAATAGAAACTTTTAATCATCAAAAAATAGAAGCTAGTTTATCTTCTTTAAATACAAAGTTTGGTGAATTTGCAGATAATTGTGAAGAAGTAATTACTTATATTAATGATAATATTCAACCTGAAGGTTGTTTATATGGTTCAGGTGCTGCTGAATTATTAAAAGCTTGGATTCCAAATATTGGTTCTGCAAAAGATTTTATTGATAATTTTGAAAACTGGTTAACTTATGTTAGTTTAGAATTACAAGAAATTAATAGTATGGATGAAGAAGTTAAATCAGATGTAAATGCTACATTAGAAAAATTAAAAGGTGCTAATGATGCAGCTGCTGTTGGTGCCTTGAATCTTGCAGCGTCGATTGCTAATGGTCAAAATAAAAAAGACTAAGAGTAATAT
Source organism: Bacilli bacterium (assembly GCA_017541445.1). The sequence goes on along the minus strand of JAFXZC010000008.1, from coordinate 3,806 downwards.
ATTTAGAAAATAAATTTGATAGGAGAAATATATATGGCAGAAAAACTTGTAACTGACAATGATACTTTAGTCAGTGCGATAAAAGTGGATTTGATGATGTGTCATTCATATTTAACAAGTGCTAGTTCTTTCTTAAAGACTGCTTATGGACCTATTGATTATAGTGATCTTTTTAAAGATAGAATTGATAAGGTTCGAAAAGATGTTAATGATATGAAATCAACAGTAGAAACTAATTCACAAACTTTGAAAAATAATTCACATTATAAAGATTATGATGAAGTTGAGGGGACGTGGAGATACTATGGCTAGAATGGTTGGTAAAAGTGCAGATTATTTTGAAAGAATATCTGGATATTTTCAACATGCTGCTGACTATGCACAAAAAGCTATAGATGCTCAATCAAAATTGCATTCTCCAAGTAATACTCAACCTAAAATTGTTACTTATAGAGGAACAAAAACAGTAAAGGGCAAAGAAGTTGATGATATTAAGTATTCTGAAGCTGATAATACAGATCTTAATAGTAATAAAACTCATTTTTCTGATTATAAGACCGCTGTTAATAGCTTAAAGAAATTAGATATAAAAGGTCAAAAGAAAAAAATAGATAACTTTAAAAAAGATCTTGAAAAGATTGCCAAAGCTTTTGATGAATTTAATACTTATGTTACAGAAGAAAGTAAGATTGAGAAAATTGTTAATAGATTAAATAAAGCAGCAGCTAAGTTAGGAATAGATGGAAAGTTTTCTGTTGGTGAAGATGGAGAATTTAAAACTGTTTTATTTACATATGTAGATGCTGATGGTGAAAAACATACTATGACTGTTGCTGAGTTAGTTAATGCTTTTTATACTACGTTAAATGTTAATTTATCATTTCAAGTACAAGCAGGTGAAACTGCTGAAGAAAATGGTGAAACAGGTGTTAGTGTAGAAGAACAAGCGGAAGCTGCAGCTGCAGCTGGATTATTAGAAGATACAGCTGAAAAGACTAATTCTTATAAAGTTACTACTCCTGAACAAGTAAAGAAAGCAATTGCAACTACTCATCCTGAAATTGCTGAGGAACTTGGAGCTGATGCTACAGTAGAAGATTATTTGAAAAAATATGCTGAAGGTGTTTATGGTCAAGATTTTGTTCTTGAAACAGGTGCTGCTTTTGGATCAATGGCTTGGATTTATTCAAGCATTGCTGATTCAGATGCTTATGATTTGACAGGGTATATTAATGGTAAAGAAGATCCGTTTGCAACGGCTTTAGGTATTGAACCTGAAGAAAAACCTACTATTCCAGATAATTCTGGAGATAATTATGTACCTGAAAAACCAGCTGGGAATCCTGGTTCACCAAGTGGAAATAATAACAATAATAATAACAACAATAATAATAATGATCAAAGTGTATTAGGTGAACAAGATCCTGGTTCTGGTGGCTATGATGGTGGTAGTACTGGTGATCAAGGTACTAATCCAACTGACTTTAGCGGTGGCGGTGATACTTCATCACCTGGAACAGGTCTTGGTGGAAGTACTACTTCAGGTGGAACAAGAACACCAATTAATGATTTAATAACATATGATGATATTGTTGATAGTTATATAGGAGGATCTGCTTCTGGCGATAGTGGTATCGTTGGTGGAGATGTAAATGCTATATCATTTGATGTTGGTAAAGATTATGATGCTTTAGCGTTAGAACAATATAATAATTCTAGTGCTGAAATTAAAGCTGCTGGTGTTTTAGCAGTTGTAACTGAAGCTAATTCATTATTTGATAATGATAGTGCTGCTTTATCAAGTAAATTATTTGGTATGGGATATACTGATGCTGAAGTAGCTGAAATAATGCAAGATAGAGATCTTACTATTCAAGCATTTACACAAAACGCTAAAAATGAAGAACTTGCAAGAACTTCTAAAGAACTTGCGGAACAAGATGGCAATAGTGAATATACAAGTAAATATGGTAAGAAAAAGTCAATTAATAAATTAAGAAATGGCGGAGAAGATGATGAAGAAACTATAGCTGCAAGACAAAAACTTGATGAGTCAGTTGATTCATATAAAGATGCTGTTGATGAAGCAAATGCTGCTTTAGAGAAAGCTAAGACATTAAAAGGTGAACTTGAAAGTATGACTAAAGAGTATGGCGATGACTATACTAAATGGACAGATGAACAATATGAAAAATATAATGAAGTAGCTAATAAATATAATGAAGCAGTAGCAGATGCTAGAACTAAAGTTGAAGCAGTTGAAACTGCTAAGAATACATATGAAGATGCTAAGACAGATTATAATAACTTATTTGAAAGTGAAGGAGAGGGTGGAGGAAGTTCTGTTCCTACTACTGAAAATCCACTTGGTGAAGAACCTGTTCCAACAGAGCCTTCTAATCCAGAACCTGTTGATGGTTATTCATTACCAAATAATGATCCACTTGGTGATTTAGGAGTTGATTCTAATACACAAGGTGTTAGTGTTAGTACTACAGCTGGTGCAACTGGTGGTGAATCTGTTGGAGCAAATGAACCTGTATTAGAAAGTCAACCTGCTGCTATTGAACCAGTTGATGATGGTAAATTACCATTTGAAGATGCTTTAAATAAATCGATTGAAGCTGGTTCTAATGCTATTAGTGGTATTGGTGAAGAACCTGAAATACCTGCTGGTGTTATTGAAAATGCTGGAACAACAGGAATTGAAGTTGATAATACTGTAGTAGAACCTGGCCCTGTTGATATTAATGTAGATACAACAGCTCCTGTTATTAATACTACAAATGATAATACTATTGGAGATAGGGGAATTGCTATTTCAAGTGGTATTTCTAATATAGTAGATACTATGAAACCTGGTATGAGTAGTAAAGTATCTGGTGAATTAATAAGTATTGGTGCAGCATTGGCATTAAAAACTGCTAATACATTAATAAATGGTGGTAAGAAGAGAGTAGTTATTAATTATGATGAACTTGCTATTTATAAATACGAAAAAGTAGATAAAAAAGTTCGTGATAATTTTGATAATAATATTATTAATGAAACAAATAATTTATTTGCTAATAATAAAGAAGAACTTGTTAAGAAATTAGTTGGATATGGTTATACAGAATCAGATGCAAATAGAATAAGTGAAAATTTAGATTTAGCTAAGGAAGCAATGTTAGATGGTGGAAGAAGAAGTCAATTAGCTATGTTTGCTAAAGCTCTTGCTAAAGAAGATGGTTATGATGATTATAATTCAACATATACATTAGGTAGAAGTATTGCGGATTTAGAGAATGGTACAAGTGCTCTATTAAGAGAAGATTATAGTGATGATTCAGAATACAATAAAGTAAGAGAAAAATATTTTGCTATAGAAAAAGACTTTGCAGATTTTGCAAATGATGCTAATAGAGATTTAGAAGCATTAAATGTAGCTCAAGATAATTTCAATAAATTTATTGAAGTTCATGGTAGTGATTCTGGCAAATGGAGTAATGAAGAATATAAAAATTATGAAACTTTAAATACTGCAAGTATAAATGCTAAGTCTATTTTTGATAAATCAAATAAAAAATTTGAAGATATTCAAAATGTATTTAATGATATGAGATTAGATTATGAAAAAGAAAAATCTAAGAGAATGAAGAGAAAAAGTGTAGATCCAACAGATGTTAAACAATTAATGCAAGAACCTGTATCTGATGGTGTTTAGTAAGGAGATGAAAGAATGCAAAGGGAAAGATTTTTACCAATAGGAACTGTAGTATTATTAAAAGGTGGAAAGAAAAGAGCAATGATAACAGGATTTTGTT
>JAFXZC010000007.1 GCA_017541445.1 Bacilli bacterium | reverse complement strand
GAGGAGTATCAAAAGTTTAGTAATTATGTATCAGATTTAATAGAACAAGCAGATGCTCTAGGAAAACAAGTTAATGAGACAGAGACAGAAATTCAATCAAATTTAACAAATGTAGATGATAAGACATCAGGAATAGCATAAGAATTATACTGTGAAGAATCACAGTATATTATAAGTAAAAGAGAATCTCTTTTATTTATAATATACTTGTAGTATAAAGGAGTGTTTTATATGCAAAAGATTAATAAGTTTAATAGTATGACTGTTGATTCCGATTGTCTTTCTGGTGGTGGCAGTGGTAGTTCTGATGATATTTTAGGTGTAGATGTTGATGGTTTAAGAGAGTTAGCTGAATCTTTAAATGGATACGCTGAAGAAATGAGTACATGCTTAGAAAGTATTTATTATATTATTGAACATTTAGGTGATGGTGCATGGAGTGGTGAATATTATAATGAATTCGTTAAGATGTGTAATTTATATAAAGATGGTTTAAGATTATATGTTTCATCTATTTCTTTGCATGCTGTTGCATTTGCAACTGCTGCAGATGAAGGTGAACAATTAATAAAAGATGTTAAAAGTGCTTGTATGAGATTTTCTGGCGGTGGCGGTGGTGCTTCTGTTGGTGGTCATAATAGTGCAAATAGAACTCATACAGTAGTGGCGGTGAATTAATATGGCAGAAAAAATTAATACAGCTATTCTTAATGTTGCTGGTGAACTTATTGGAGAATTAGATAATACTTCGACGTTGACTGAAAAGTTAACTGATAATATGGCAGATAATGACTCCTTTTATTCTATTTTTAAAGGCGGACATTTATTTGATGATAATACAGAATCAGGTGATAATCCTTTTCCTTATCGTGTGCCTAGAAGTGATTTACTTGAAGAACGTGCATCTAGAGTAGCAGCTCAATCAGAAGATGCTTTAAATCAAGCAAGAGATGCATCATATAATATGGTTGATTTCAGTGGGCAAACTGCTACTACTGAATCTTTTAATGCGTCTGAATTAGAAACAAGTTATCAACAATTAAAAGATTTTGCTGATTCTTTTGCTGAAAATAATAGTTCTGCAAGAAAATTAGTTTATGAAAAAATAACAACATCTCCTTCAACTTCAGTTTTATATGGAAGTGTAGCAGTAAGTGCTACAACTTCTTGGGATAACAATATTACTGCTACAGATAATACAGACGATTTGTTAGCTGCTATTGCATTGGAAGTAAGTGCTGCTAATGATTCTGCTGCAAAATTAGAAAATGATTTAGTTGGTGATTTTGGCAACAGAAAGCAGAATGGGAAGTGATTTAGATGAGTGAAAGAAGTGATTTAAGAGATTCGAATTTAGCTTCAGTTGAAAAAGCATTGACCAAGATGAAACAAGCTAGAACCTTTTTAGAACAAATTAAAAATTCGAAATCTTATTATTCTAAAAATAACTTTATTGTTGATGATCAAGGATGTGCAGATGCCTATTTTGAAGCTATTGATTCTTTTTATACTACTTTAGATAAATATGTTGGCCTAATAGAAGATAATAAAGCTATCTTGGAAAGTAATTCTAGTTGGGCTGGTGAAGATGATTAATGAAAATATTATTATATAAATCCGGAATTGGTATTCAAAAAATAAGATTAAATTTTACTGTTCAATCTTTAGATGGTTTAAGTACTATTTCTACATCAGTACCAAATTCTTATAAAGGTGGAAGGATACTTAAGACGTTTTATGAGTTAGTTAAAGATAAATTTGGAAATGAAGTAGAGCAAGCAGTTGATAGACTTACTTGGGTTGATGATAAATATAGTACTGAGGTAACTAAATATAATACTGCATTAGATAAAATTAATTCTACTATTAGATTAACTAATTATCTTTTGACTAGTTTAACTAATTATCGTGATAAATTTATTAAAATACTTGATTATATGGATACTTATACAGAAGTAGTATCTAGTTATTTTTCACCTGAAACAATGGCTGCTGCTTTAAACAATCTTGTTAATGAATATGGTTTATCTGGTGAGTTTGTTATTGTAGAAGATGCAGAAGGAGAAAGAGAAGTTCGTTATAAATTTAAAAATGATAAAGGTGATTTTGAATTACTTACTCTTGGTGAGTTAACTAATTGTTTTGTTACATATCATTTGGATGTTGTTTATACTGAATCACAAGAAGGTACATCAGAAACTGATGGGGCAATTCTTGCTGAAAGAAATGATTTCCATGAAGAATTAAGACAAAATGGTTATTATGATAAAGCAACTGTTGAAAATGCTGTTGCTTATGTAAAAAGTACTTTATCTGATGTGCATCCAGAATTAAAAAGTGTTGATGTTAAAGAAAAAGATGCAGCTAAGAAGGTTTTAGAAATTATAGGTGGAAAAGATATTGCTGATGTTTATGATCCTAATAATCCTGGTAGTGCAATATCTGCATTGTCAAGAGTTGAAAATAAAGTTTTAAAAGTGGCTTATACTTTAACAGATGATGGTGTAATTCATTTTGATCATTCTCAAGGTTATGATTTGGATGACATGATGTTTGTTTCTTCTGGTGCTGCAATACGTGATTTTAATGATGTTAATAGTTATAGACCAAGTGCTATGATAGCTGAAGCTTATGAAAATTATACTACGACTGGTGCTTCTGTAATGGCAGGAGCAATGACTAGTTTAACACTTTCTAGTATGTTTAATGATGGCTATGGAATGATGTCTGATACTTCTGGAACATATCCTACTTTAGATTATTATTCGGGAATGGGTTCATATAGTGGTGAAATGATAAGCTATGATGTGGATCCGTTTACATATATGTTTGGTCAACAGGGTGGACGAGATACTGGTTCATATATGGATACTGATGCAACTCCGTTTGATTATTTTAGTCGAGATTTAAGCGGAGATGGTGGTAATACTGGTAGTGGTTTCTATTCTTATGATGTAGATCCATTAAGTAATGCAATTAGTGATCCTGGTAGTGGAGCAAGAACACCAATAGATGATTTAATTACATTTGATGATGTAGTAGATAGTTATATTGGTAGAGGTGGTAGTACAAGTACATCAACTTTAGGAACAATTTCTGGAAGTAGTGGAAATGATATTACAATATCCGGTGTTAATGGTATTGTTAGTGGGGGAAATAATGCTATTGATTTTGATATAAGTAAAGATTATGATGCTTTAGCGTTAGAACAATATAATAGTACAAGTTCTGAAATAAAAGCTGCTGGAGTTTTAGCTGTAGTTAGTGAAGCTAATAATCTATTTGATAATAGTCCTGTAGAATTATCTACTAAGTTATTGGGTATGGGATATAGTGACTCAGAGGTTGCTATGATAATGCAAGATAGAGATCTTACTGTTCAAGCGTTTACACAAAATGCTAAGAATGAAGAACTTGCTAAAGTTTCAAATGAATTAGCTGAAAAAGATGGTGTTGAAGATCATGTATCTAAATATGGTAAGAGAAATTCTATTAATAAACTTAAAAATGGCGGAGAAGATGAAGAAGAAGTTCAAGCTAAAGAAAAACTTGATGATTCAATTGATTCATATAAAGATGCTGTTGATGATGCAAATAGTGCATTAGAAAAAGCTAATGTATTAAAAGGTGAACTTGATGAGTTAACTGAAAAATATGGTGAAGATTATACTAAATGGACTGATGAACAATATAAAGAATATAGTGAATTAGCTGAGAAGTATAATGATGCTGTTGCTGATGCAAGAGCTAAGGTTGATGCGGTAGAAAGCGCTAAGACAAATTATCAAGATGCTCAAAGTGATTATGATGATTTATTTAGAGATGAAGATCCATTATTAAAAGCTGTATCTAAATCTGTAGATGCTGGTACTAAAGATTTACCAGAAGATAGTAATGATTCTGTTCAAGTATCTAGTGTTGATGATAATAATAAAGCTGATGTATCTTTAGGTATTGAAGCAGAAAATCATGAAACTGTTATTGAAAATAAAATTGTTAATGATGATAAACCTAATATTGCTCAAAGTAGTAGTGGTTCTAAATTAAAGAATCTTAAATTTAGTGATTTTAAAACTGAATTTATTACTATTGGTGCTGCATTAGCGTTAAAAGCTGGTAATAGAATAATAAATGGTGGTAAGAAGAAAGTTGTTCTTAATTATGATGAACTAGCTATTTATAAATATGAAAAAATTGATAAAAATATTAGAGATAATTTTGATAATAATATAATTAAAGATACAAGTGATTTATTTAATAATAATAAAGATGAACTTGTTAATAGATTAAAAAAATTTGGGTATTCTGATATTGATGCTAGTAAGATAAGTGTTAATTTAGAATTAGCTAAAGAAGCAATGCTAGATGGTGGAAGAAGAAGCCAATTAGCTCAAATTGCAAAAGATTTAGCTAAGGAAGATGGTATTGATAATTATGAGTCGACTTATTCTTTAAATAGAAGTATTAGTGATTTAAATAATGGTACAACTGCTGCTTTAAGAGCTGATTTAAGCGGTGATGAAATGTATGATGAATTTAGAGAACAATACTTTAGTATGGAAAGAAAGTTTGCTGATTTTGCAAATAATGCTAATAGAGATTTAGAACTTCTAAATGAAAGTAAAGATAAGTTTAATAAATTTATTGAAGAACATGGTAATGATTCTGGTAAGTGGAGTAATGAAGAATATAAAGATTATGAAACTTTAAATACTGCAAATGTTAATGCTCAGCAAGTATTTGATGAATCTAATAAGAAGTTTGAAGATATTCAAAATGTATTTAATGAAATGAGACTTGATTATATCAAGGAAAAATCAAAGAGATTAAAAGCAAGAAATATTGATCCAACTAATATTAAACAATTAATGCAAGAACCTGTATCTGATGGTGTTTAGTAAGGAGATGAAAGAATGCAAAGGGAAAGATTTTTACCAATAGGAACTGTAGTATTATTAAAAGGTGGAAAGAAAAGAGCAATGATAACAGGATTTTGTT
>JAFXZC010000006.1 GCA_017541445.1 Bacilli bacterium | reverse complement strand
ACAGTTCGGTCCCTATCCGTCGTGGGCGTAGGAAAATTGAGGAGTGCTGTTCCTAGTACGAGAGGACCGGAATGGACGCATCTCTGGTGTATCTGTTGTAACGCCAGTTGCATTGCAGAGTAGCTATGTGCGGAAGGGATAAACGCTGAAAGCATCTAAGCGTGAAGCCCCCTTCAAGATGAATTTTCCCATTAGTAATAAGTAAGTGTCGTTGAAGACTACAACGTTGATAGGCAGGAGGTGGAAGAGTAGCAATACTTTGAGCTGACCTGTACTAATAACACGAGGATTTAATCCTAATTATTATTTGTTTGTGCATTATCATGTTTTTAAAGGACAAAATCCTTTATTGGTGACGATAGCTAAGTGGATACACCTCTTCCCATCCCGAACAGAGTAGTTAAGCACTTATACGCCGAAGATAGTTTCTTGCGAAAATAGGTAGTTGCCAATTTTTTTTTGCGCTAAATTTTTATATTTAGCGCTTTTTTTATTATATTTTGTTATAATTGTAGTTGGTGATAATATGAAATTAACTCCATGTCAAAATCCTGAAATTTTAACTTTCTTATTATTTCTTAAAATTATATTTAAGATTCTTTTTATTATGTTACCAATTATTATTATATATAATGGTGTTTCAAATGTTGTAAAAGCTGTTATTGGGTCTGAAGATATAAAAAAATATTTGCCTAATATGTTAAAGTCTTTAGTGGCTGCGCTTTTAGTATTTGTTTTACCATCTTTTATTATATTTTTATTTGATAATTTATTGGGGGAAAAATTTAGTTCTTCTAGTATTGTTATTTGTTTTGATAATGCAAATAAAGATTCTATTAAATTATTTAGAGATGCTCGTGCATTGCAAGATGAAGAAGAAAAGAAAGCTGTTTTAGAAGCTTTAAGTCGTGCTGGAAAAGAACGTAAAGATAAAGATTTGGCTTATGCCAGGGCGTTAGAGAAGGTTAGGAAAGAAAAAGAAGCTAAACAGCAACAGCAACAACAATCTTCTACTAGTTATGGTACAAGTCCTTCAAGTAGTACTACACCTAGTTCCGTTCCTGCTGGTACAGTCACTATTCATGTAGGTGATTCTCGAACTGTTGGTATGTGTGCAGCGATTACTGGTTCATATAATGGTTGTACTTTTAATAGTAGTGGTGCAAAAGTTCATGGAAATGATATTTTTATTGCACAAGGATCAATGGGATATAGTTGGTTTGCTTCTAGTGCCGTTCCAGCTATTAATAATTTAATTACTCAATATCCTAATACTACTTTTAATATTATTTCATATATGGGTGTTAATTTTCTTTTGAGTGATATTGATAAATATATTGTTAAATATAATGAACTTGCTAGAACTAGTTGGAAAAACCAAAATATTGTATTAGTAAGTGTTAACCCTGTTAATGAAGCAATAGAAGCTCAGCATGGTTATTCTACAAAAAATAGTAATATTATTGAATTTAATACTAGATTAAAGAATGGTATAAGTGCTACTAATATAAAGTATTGTGATGTTTATAATACTATAAAGAGTAGTTTTAAAACTCAAGATGGGTTACATTACGATTCAGGTACTTATACTGCCATATTTGGTAAGGCAAAAACTTGTCTATAGTTTGTAAATTATTACATAATAGTTGAAAAATAATTGTTAATATTGTTATAATGTTTTTGGTGATACAGTATGAATTACAAATATACATCTAGATCTGAAGAAGACACTATGGAAATAGCTGAAAATCTAGAGAGTGAAAAATTCCCTGGTATGGTTATTTGTTTGGATGGAGAATTAGGAAGTGGCAAAACTGTATTTGTTAAAGGTTTTGCAAAAGCATTAGGTTTAAATGAAACAATTACTAGTCCTACTTTTAGTTTAGTTAAAGAATATCCTGATGGTGAAATGCCTTTATATCATATGGATGTTTATAGACTTGATGATTCAAAAGAAGATTTTGGATTAAAAGATTATTTGAATCAAGATGGTGTTGTTATTATAGAATGGCCAGAGATGATTCAAGATCAACTTCCAGAAGAAAGATTAGATATTAGGTTTAAAGTAATTGATGAAAATACTAGAGTATTGGTATTTACACCATATGGTGAAAAATACGAAGATCTATGTCAATCTGTTTTATAACTCGAAAGAGTTTTTTTTTGGCCTAATTTATGATATAATAGGGCGGTTGAAAGAGGGATTATTATGTATTCATTATTTATAGATACACATGATAAAAATGTAGTAATAGTTTTATATAAAGATGGTAATGTTATTAATTCTAAAAATATATCTACTAATAGTAAACATAGTCAGGTAACTTTACCTACTATTAGAGATGTTTTAAATGAAGCTAGTATTGATGTTAGTGATTTAAAAGAAATATTAGTAGTAAATGGACCTGGTTCTTTTACTGGTGAAAGAATTGCTGTTACTATTGCTAAAACTATTGCATATGCATTAAATATTCCTATTAAGACATTAGATTCTTTATCTATTATGGCTGTTAATGTAGATGGAAAAAAAGTAATAGCAAATGAGGATAAAAATGGTGCTTTTGTAGGCTTTTTTGATAAAGACAATAATTTGTTAGAAGAGATTAAATATATGCCTAAATCAGCCTATGAAGAGCTAAAAAATAGTAATGAAGTTATAAATGATGTTGAGATAGATTATAATAAAGTTTATGAATATAGTAAAAAGATTGAATCTATAAATCCTCATAATGTTAAACCTTTATATGCAAAAGGAATTACTGGTTTAAATGATAAATAAAATAGATATTAAAGATATTGATTCTTTTTATGAATTAGGTAAAGAATTAAATAATAATTTTAATACTTTATATAAATTAGATGATTTAGTTAAATCTAAATATGATTTTATATATGGTTATTATATAGATAATAATTTAGTTGGTTTTATTCATATTAATAAACTATATGAAAATATAGATATAGTTAATATAATAGTTAATAAAGATTATCGTGATAAAGGTATTGGTACTAAATTATTAAATTATATTGTTGATAATTATAAAGATATCAACAGTATAATGCTAGAAGTAAGAGAAAGTAATAATGCAGCTATTGAATTTTATAAGAAAAATAATTTTAAGGTAATTAATGTAAGAAAAAAATACTATGGTAATGAAGATGCATTAATTATGAAAAGAGATGTTGATAATGAAAAAAAATAAGGATGTATATATATTAGGTATTGAGTCTTCTTGTGATGAGACTAGTATGGCTATTATTAAAAATGGTTGTGAATGTATTTACTTAACTGTTTTAACTCAAATGGATACTCATGCTGAATTTGGTGGTGTTGTTCCTGAAATAGCATCTAGAATGCACACTGAGAATGTTACAATGGTTTTAGAAGAAACATTAAATAAAGCTAATATGACTATGGATCAAATAGATGCTATTGCTGTAACTTATGCACCTGGTTTATTGGGTAGTTTATTAGTAGGTGTTGAATTTGCTAAGACTTTATCTTTTGTATATAAGAAGCCATTAATAGCTGTTAATCATATTGCTGGTCATATATATGCTAATAATTTAGAAAGACCTATGAAGTTCCCATTGTTAGCTTTAGTAGTAAGCGGTGGTCATACTGATTTGATTATGATGAAAGGTGATTATGATTTTGAACATTTAGGTGGAACTTTAGATGACGCTATTGGCGAATGTTATGATAAAGTAGCAAGAGTTATAGGTTTAGGTTATCCAGGTGGTCCAAAAGTAGAAAAAGCTGCTCTAGAAGGAAAGCATACATATGATTTGCCAAAACCAATGAATGATGATACATTTAATATGAGCTTTAGTGGTTTAAAGAGTAATATTATTAATTTGGTTCATAATGAACAACAAAGAGGTAATGAAATTAGAAATAATGACTTAGCAAGATCTTTTCAAGATGTTGCTATTGATGAATTATGTAGAAAAAGTGAATTAGCAATTAAAAAGTATAATGTAAAAAATATGATAATAGCTGGAGGAGTATCAGCTAACAAGTATTTAAGAGGAGAAATGCAAAAGGTTTGCGACAAATATGGCGTTGATTTATCTGTTCCTAGATTATTATATTGTACAGATAATGGAGCTATGATAGGTGCAGCTGCATATCCTTTATATTTAAAAGGTCAATTTGCTGATTTGGATTTAAATGCTACTAGTAGTGATGAAATATATTAATTCTGAGGTGATTAGATGAAAAGAGTATTAGTTACTGGGGCAGGTGGAATGGTTGGTTATCAAGTAATAAGATTTTTACTTAGTGAAGGTAAATATGATATTACTGTTTTGGATTTAAAAACTAAACTTCTTTATAAGAAGTTAAAGAATTTTAGAAAAAGGGTAAGTATTGTTTACGGAGATGTAAATGATATTTCTCTAGTCGATTCTTTAGTTAAAGATAACGATATAGTTATTCATTTAGCTGGTATTATTCCACCAATGGCAAATTTAAGAGATGATTTATGTGAACAGATGGATTATGGAGGAACTAAAACTATATGTAATGCTATTAAGAGATATAATCCTGATTGCCATTTGTTATATGCATCTAGTACTTCTGTATATGGTAAAAAAGAAGAAAAAGAAAAGATTACAGTTAAGTCAGAATTAGAATATGATAGTTTTGATTATTATTCTAAATATAAAGTAAAATGTGAAGATTATATTAAGGATTCAATAAAGAATTATACTATTTTTAGGTTAGCTTATGTATTAGGTGATCCTAAAAAAGATGCAATTATATATAATGTTAATATGAATTCAAATTTAGAAACTATTTCAGCTGAAGATGCTGGTTATGCATTTGTATGTGCTATTGATAATTTAAAAGAAATTAATGGAAAAACATATAATTTAAGTGGAGGAGAAAAGTTTAGAACTAGATATTCTGAATTTATTGTAAATATTTTAAAATATTATGGTCTTTCATTTAGATTTTTAGGTGTTTGGCTATTTTCTGAAAAGAATTATTATGGTGGATACTATGATGATGGAGATAAATTAGAAGAAATATTGAATTTTAGAAGTAAGAATTTATCTGTTTATTATGAAACGTTAGAAAAATATAGGAGTAAATTATCTAGAAAAATACCTAGATTATTTGCAATTCCTTTTATATTAAAATATAAGAAAAAATAATGAGGTGATTTTATGGGTAGAGCGTATGCTGTACGTGAAGCTAAAATAAAAAGTAATGGTGCTGCTAGAGGTAAACTATATACTACTTATGCTAAAGAAATATATTTAGTAGCTAAGAATGGTGGTACTGAAGTAGAAGGTAATAGTGCTTTAAAAAGACTAATTGAGAAAGCTAAAAAAGATCAAGTACCTGCAGATATTATTAATAGAGCTATTGATAAAGCTAAAGGTGCTGGAAAAGATGAATATTCTCAAATAATTTATGAAGGATTTGGCCCTGGTGCTTCTACTTTAATGATTAAAACATTAACTGATAATGTTAATAGAACAGTTGGTGAAGTAAGAGCGGCATTTAATAAATTAAATAAGAGTTTAGGAGTAAGTAATTCTGTTTCTTATAATTATGATAATTTATGTGTTATGAGTTTTAAATCTGATAAAGAAGAAGAATTATTAATGGCTATTTTAGATGCTGGTATTGAACCAGTTGAATATGAAGCAGATGGTGATATGTTAAATGTATCTGTTAAATATGAAGATGGTTCTAAAGTAAAAGATATTATTGAATCTGTAATACCTGATGTTGATTATGATATTGATGAAAATGGATGGTATGCTAAAGATATGATTACTTTAGAAGGTGAAGATTTAGAAAACTTTAATAAATTATATAATATGTTAGATGAAATAGATGATATTACTAATATTTATCATAATGTGAATTTATAGACGTAAAAAAACGTCTTTTTTTCATATTTTTTTCACAATAATGGTATAGTATACTTGTTGAGGTGATTTCATGAAGGTATTAATAGTAGATGATGAGCCATTAATAAGATCAGTTATTAAAGAATATCTTTCTTTAGATGGTTTTGAAACTGATGAAGCAGAAGATGGTGAAGAAGCTGTTGAAAAAGCTTTATCTATAGATTACGATTTAATTATTATGGATATTATGATGCCTAAAAAGGATGGCTTCTTAGCTTGTAAAGAAATAAAAGAAAAGAAAAGTACACCTTTTATTATGCTATCTGCTAGAGGAGAAGAATATGATAAATTAACAGGGTTTGATATAGGTGTAGATGATTATGTTACTAAACCATTTAGTCCTAAAGAATTAGTAGCTAGAGTTAAAGCTGTTTTAAAAAGAACTGTTGGTGAAAATGATAATCTTGTATTTGATGGATTAGTAATAGATGATAAAGCTCATGATGTTTATGTTGATGATAAAAAAATTAATTTAACACCTAAAGAATATGATTTATTAAAATATTTCATTGCTAATAATAATATTGCTTTAAGTAGAGAACAACTTTTAACTAATGTTTGGGGATTCGATTTTTATGGTGATGATAGAACTATAGATACTCATGTTAAAACATTAAGAAATAATTTAGGAAAATATAGAGATTTTATTGTAACTGTTAGAGGAGTAGGCTATAAATTTGAATATAAGAAAAAAGATAAGTAATTTATTTATCTTTAGAAAATTAAGTAGTATTAGAAATAAAATACTATTATATTTAATTATATTTTCTATTTTTATTATTTCTTTGTTATGGATTTCTCAATCATTATTATCATCTTATTTATATAGAAAGTATCAAATTAGAGATATTGAAAATATTGCTAGAGAGATACGTCAATTAGATGATAATGAGTTAGAGTCATATTTTAAAAGTGTTGTCTATGAAAATTCTATTTGTATTGAATATGTTACTAATGATGGGATGAGTGTTTTATATAATGATTATTCTGTAGGTTGTTTATTAGGTAAAACAAGAAGAGATTTAGATATTAGTGAATATAAAATGACACTTCGTGAAGAAGGTGAAGTAACTAGTGGTATTGAATTAGTTAATCCTGATTACAAATCTTCTGCATTATTATATGGTGTAGAGGTAGATCATGGTTATGTATATATTTTTACAATGTTAAGAGATATTAATAAGAATAATGGTGTTATTCAAGAACAATTAATATATTTAACTATTATTACTATTATATTAGCTATTTTTATAAGTTACTTATTAGCTAGAAAGTTTAGTAAGCCAATTATGAATATTACTAAGAAATCTAAAATGGTTGCTAATGGTAATTATAATGTTGTATTTGATAAGAGTGATATATTAGAAATAGATGAATTAGCTGATTCATTGAATTATTTAGAGAATGAAGTTAGTAAAACTGATGAATTTAGAAGAGATTTAATGGCTAATGTATCTCATGATTTAAAGACTCCTTTAACTATGATTAAGGCATATGCTGAAATGGTAAGAGATATTACTTATAAAGATAAAGTTAAAAGAGATGAGAACTTAAATGTTATTATAGATGAAGCAGATAGATTAAATGACTTAGTTGGTAATATTTTAACTTTATCAAAATTACAAGCTAATGTTGAAGTTTTAAATCAAGAGACGTTTAATTTAAGAGATGAAATTGATAGTATTGTTAATAAATATGCAATTATTAAAGAATTAGAAGGATATGTTATTAATGTAGAGTGTCCTAAGGATGTTATTATATATGCTGATAAAGAAAAGATTAATTCGGTTGTTTATAATTTAATTAATAATGCTTTAAATTATACTGGTGATGATAAACAAATATGGGTAAACGTTAAAGAAGAGAAAAGATATTATTTAGTAGAAATAAAAGATTCTGGTAAAGGTATTTCTGATGAAGATATAAAAAATATTTGGGATAAGTATTATAAGAAAGAAAAGAATCATAAAAGAAATATTGTAGGTACTGGGTTAGGTTTATCTATTGTTAAAAACACTTTAGAAATGCATAATTGTGAATATGGTGTTATTAGTAAAAAGAATCAAGGTAGTACTTTTTGGTTTAAAATAAAGAAGAAAAAGAAACACTAATATTTCATATATCCTTCACATAATTTTCATATTTAAATAGTATGATGTGATTATAGGAGGAATGAATAGAGATTAAAAAGAAAAGATTAACACTCGTATAAATAAAGATAATAATAATTTAATTATATACCCTATACAATTAAATAATATATAAACTCAAACTCACACTTTATAAGAAGACACAATAGTGTCTTCTTTTATTTAGATTGATTTTAAATAAAAAATGTATTATTCTTTTATTAGAAGATGAGGGATAAGTTATGGATGATGAAAAGTTAATTGGTAAACCAAAAGCTGATGAAAAAGTAACTGTTGAAAAGAATACTAGTAAGAAGAGGAAGATTAATAATAAGAGATTATTTATTCTTCTTGGTGGAGTATTAGTTTTCTTTGTTGTTCTTTTTGTTTTTCTTTTCTCTGTTGTAATGAGTCCAAATAGAGTAGTAAACAAATATGTTAAAGGAATGAAAAACTTTAATGCTAAAGTTGTTACTTCAACTGTATATAGTGATTATTTAAAAGCGTTTAAAAAAGAAAATGATAAAGAATTTGTTGATGCTTTAGACGAATCTTTTAAGCATTATACGTATACGATTAAAGAATATGATGTTAATTATAATTATTCTGAATTTACTGCAAATGAAGAAGCTGGTTATAAACAAATGTTAAAACAATACTATAGTATTAAAGTAAAAAAGATTAAGGAATTAAGATATTATAAAGTTAGATATACTATAGAAGATAAAAATGGTAATGTTGATTATTTTACAGATAGTATTATTCTAGCTAAAATAGGTCTTAGATGGTATGTTTTACCTGTAGGTCAAAAGGAAGAATAACATTCTTCTTTTTTTTATGGTATAATTATTTATACATTAGAGGAGTTAAATAATGAATAAAATTTTAAAATATATTATAGTTTTTTTTATATCAATGGTTCCGGTAGTTGAACTAAGAGGAGCAATACCTATTGCTGTAGGTATGGGGTTAAATGAAATAATTTCATTTATTATATGTATTATAGGTAATATGGTACCTGTACCTTTTATATATCT
The DNA here is from genome assembly GCA_017541445.1 of Bacilli bacterium. The sequence goes on along the minus strand of JAFXZC010000006.1, from coordinate 159,288 downwards.
TTTTGCTAGAAAGATATTAGAATGGGGTGCAGATAAAAAAGTAATTGGTAAGTTTTGTAATTGGTGTTTACTAAAAGGTGAAAGAGCAGGTAAAAAATTACAATCAAAAGCTGGTAGAGGTGTATTTATTTCATTACTGTTATTTGTAGGAATTCCTATACCTGGTACTGGTGCTTGGACTGGTACTTTAGGAGCAAGTTTATTAAAATTAGATTTTAAAAAGAGTGTTATAGCAGTTTTACTTGGTGTATTACTTGCTGGATTAATAATGATGGCTATTTCATTTGGAATATTTGAGGTGATTTTTTAATGAATGAAACTGTTGTTTATTTAATGAGACATGCTGATGCTACTAACAAAAATAATTACAATATTATTAAAGATGGAGATAATAATCAATTATTAAATGAAAAATTAATATTAAGTGTTAGTGGAGAAAAGTTTGCTGAGAAAGTATCTAAGTTGAATGAATTAAAAAATATTGATGCGATTTATTCTTCAAGTTATGTGCGTTCTATGGAAACAGCTAAATACTTTGCTTTAGAAAATAATACTATTTTGAATGTAGATGAAAGATTAGGCGAAAGAAAAATAGGTCAAATGGGAGATATGGATTGGAAAGAATTCAATCGCTTACAAAATAAAGATTTTGATTTTAAATTAAATGGTGGTGAATCATTAAACCAAACTAAAAAACGTATGACTGAAGCTATGAAGAACATTTTAATGTATGAAGCTGGTAATAGAGTGGTTGTAGTTTCTCATGCTTGTGCTCTTACATGTTTGCTATCTGCTTGGTGTGAAGTAGGTAAGAATTATGATGATGAAATAATTTTAACTTACAATGAAGTAGGTATAGTAGATGGTAGTTGGGTATCTCCTAAAGTATTTAAAGTTACTTTTGATGGTATGATTGTTAAAAATATTGAAGTTATAAATATTGATGAGTGATAATTATTTATCACTTTTTATTTGGTTATTTTTGCGCTTATTAAGCCTCTTTGTTATAATATATGTCACTAATTTGAGGGATTAGTATGAGTAAAGATATTGAGATGTATAAAGATTTAATTGCTCGTCAAGTTAGAAGAGGAGAAATATCGAAATCTTGTGGTGGTAAATGGCAAAAGAGCTATGCTTGGCCTAATGAAGATGAGAAAGAAATCTTAAAATTAATTGATTTTAAAAGAATTAGAAGAGTGTTAACAGTATTATCTAGTGGTGATTATTTATATAGTTTAATTAGTAAAGGTATTATAAATGTTGATACTTTTGATATTTCACCTATAACAGAATATTATTCTTTAGGTTTAAAGAGATCTGTAATAGAAACAATTCCTGATTGTGGTGAATTTAAAAGATATTTAGGTAGTTTAATATATTCTGATAATGCAAGATATGTTGGTAGAGAAATTGAAAGTTTGTTATCTAGAATGATTGAAAAATATCAATTATTTTGGAGTGAAATGATTAAATTTAACTATGATTTACAAAAAAGAAATTCAAGACAGTTACCTTTATTACCAATGTTATTAAATACGGAAAAGTGTTTTCCTAATAGATGTAGTTATTTAAATAGTCAAACTGACTATGATAGAGTAAGGATTTATTTAAAAGGTTTAATAATTAAACATTATAGTATTAATATATTAGATGTTAATAAGTCTTTAGAACCCGGTGTATTATATAATTTAATAATTATGTCTAATATATTAGATTATCTATGTGAAAAAAAGAGCTTATCTACTGATAAAATTGTTACTTATAGTGATTTTAAAGAAGTAGAAAAACGATTATTTAATTTGTTGTGTGATCAAGGTATGATTGTTAATACTATTACTGGTAGTAATTCTGCATTATTTTCACAATCTAGAGTATGTGCTTCACAATTACAAAGCAATGAAAGATTATATGATATAGCAAATAGTCGTTCTTATGATCATGATAGATGTTTAATATTAACTAAGACAAATAAAAAATAAAGATGTTATCATCTTTATTTTATTTTTCTATATATTTTTAATAATGTAGGTAATATTTTATATAAGAATGGTTTATTTACTAAATCAAATTCACCAATAAATTCAATTAGGTCTCCACCAATTTTTCTTTTATATTCGTAAATACCTGCTAAATTTTTAAATTTAGTATTTGGATCGCCAACTACACCAAATAAGTCTATATATTCATATTTGTTTTCATAGGCATCTTTAATAAATTCGTAATACAATCTATTAACTGTTCCTGTATATGTAGCAACTTCATCATTACCAATATATAATGACCAAGCACCTGTATTAGTATATGTACATATTAATGAAGCACATGTATATTCATCTTTAGAAGGAAGATTATTAAAGTAATCTATATCTTTTTGTATTTTAGTTTTTCTTTCTTCTTTCTTTTCTTTTTGTAATTCTTCTTCAAGACTTGTTATTATTTTTTGTGGATTAATTTTAGCATTAAATATTTTTATTAGATTATCTTTTTTTAATTCGTCATAGACATTTTGATAATAATCTAGAGAATATTCGTGGAATCCATCTTTTGATGATATTAATTTTATTAAATCATGGAATGTTTTAACTTCATCTGATTCATATATTTCTAGTAAATAATTATATGATCTTTTAACTGGTTTAAAGAAAGATGAAGAGAATGATTTTTCTATTTCTTCAAATGAATTGTATTTATCGAAATATGTTCTAAATGTATATCTAGGTTGGTTTCCTTCATATAGTTTATTAAATCCTTTATGGATATAACCAAGTGATTTAAAATATTCATATAATTCAAAATTGTTTTTTCCATTTTCAACAATTTGTGCTTCAGGAGTTAATTCTTGATACATAATAGGTGGGTCTAGTTTTAAATAGATTGCATTTTGTTCTTTAATAAATTCTTTTATTTTTTCTGTAAATTCTTTTAATACTTCTTTATTTGTATAGTCCATAGTGTAACCACGAGGAACATAAAAATAAGATAATTTAAAAGGTAATTCTTTTTTTAGGAGTAGAGCAGCTGCAACTATTTTACCTTTATCATCTTTTAATCCTACATAGTATGGTTTTTGATTTCTATTTTTTTCTTGAGCTTGTCCCCAACCATAACTTTGTAAAAAATGATTATTATTAATAGTTAACCAGAATTTTTTATATTCTTCTTCTTTTAGATTACTTATGAATTCCATAATATCACCTAATAATAGTATATCATATATGAAGATATGTTTACGTGTATTTTGTAAATGATTGTCAATAATATAAAATATTTTTTGCTATAAATAGGGAGTTTGGTAATAAATGTGTAAAAAATACACTTTTAATAAAAAATACTTTATGATAAGATGTTTTTAGTAGAGATAAAATTGGTAAAAGGAGAGTTTATATGAAAGTAGTTATGCTTGGTAATAATACCAAGAAAGAAATAGAAAAGAGAATTCAAATAGTTGCTTCAGCAGGTAATTTATCTAGAGCTGATGGAACTGTAACACAAGTATTGAATACACATAAAGATTATGAGAGTAATTTAAAATTAGCAAGAGCTATAGTAGGTTATGGACATAAATCTATATCTGAACATGATTATTTAGTATTTGCTATAGAAGATGTATCACCAATAGTAGAACAAACTATTATTGGATATAGATTAACATCTTTTACTATTAAGTCTAGAAGAAATGTTGATTTTAGAAATGTTGGTTTTTATGTACCTGATTTTAAAGATAAAGAAGGTAATGTATTACCTAATAATGAAAGTTTACAAAGAACATATAGAAATTATATGCAATCTTTATTTGGTAGATATGGTGATTTAGTAGATGAAGGTTTACCTGTAGAAGATTGTAGATATATTTTGCCATATTGTTTCCATAGTAATATTATTATGGGATGTGATGCTAATGAATTATTGAATATGACTAGTGATATGTTATATGGTAAAGTATCTCATATTACAGAATTACATGAATTAGGTATTAAGTTAAAAGAAATGCTTGATACTAAGGTCCCTTATTTATCAAGAGCATTAGATAATGAAGGTAAAAAAGACTATTATGAAGATAAATTAGCTTTTGTAGATGAATTAGTTCCTGCAGCTAAAAAAGAAATATATCAAGGGGATTATAGTCTTTTGAATGAAGTTAATATGGTAGATTATACTGAGAATGCTGATTGGAAAGTATTAGTATCTACTTTAATGTCTAGATATCAATTAAGCTATGAAGATTCAGAAAACTTGTTACATAGTTTAGGTGATTTTCAACCAACTATTAAAAGAGATATTATGCAAGGTATTATTCATAAAAAGAATCAAAGAGAATTAGAACAAGTTTACTATACATTCCAAATCCCTATTTCGTTAGCTGTTTTAACTCATATTACTAGACATAGAATGCATTCTTTATTAGTTCCTGATTTTGCCCCTATTTGGAATTTAGATAATTATGTAATGCCAGATAGTGTTAAAGCAAATCATGAAGGTGAATATAAAGAGATATTTGCTGATAATAAACTAATGATGGAACAATTTAGAGAAGCTGGTGTTAGAGATGAAGATTTAGTTTATTTCTATTTAGCTGGTAATGCTTGTAATATTACAACTACTATGAGTGCTAGAACATTAGAATGGATTAGTAGAATGAGATGTTGTAATAAAGCTCAATGGGAAATTAGAGGATTAGTAAACCAAATGGTTGCTAAAGTTAAAAAAGTTTCTCCTTTAATTGGCGAAGGATTAGGCCCTACTTGTGAGGTATTAGGCTATTGTCCTGAAGGTAAAGATAGTTGTAAATTAAGAGGAGTAGTTGTTTTAAAGAAAGATAATAAAGATAGTTAATACTATCTTTTTGTTTTATATTTTGTTAATATAATTACTTGAAAGGAAACGATATTATGATTGATTATAAAGTAGTTAGTGCTAAGCAAAAAGATATTGAACTTTTAACTAGTATTAAAATGGTTACTATGTTAGATGATGAACTTGATAAGAAGTTATCTTTTGATGAAAAAGAAAAGATCAAAAATAATATTGTTTTAAATATAGAACAAAATTATAAAAATTATAAAATTATATATGTAGATAAAGAAATTGCTGGTGCATATGCTATTGTTAATTATGAAGATGGTAAGATGATTGATGAAATATATTTATTTGATGAATATAGAAATAATGGTATAGGTACTGATATTGTAAATAATCTAGTTGTTAGTTGTAGATATTTATATGTTTGGTTAAATAAAAATAATGTAGATGCGGTTAGATTTTTTGAAAGATTAAATTTTAATAAAGTATCTAGTGGTAGAACATTAATTTATAAATATGATTTTATTGAGAATAGATTATTAAATAAATTAAATATTAAATTAGGTTATAGAGATAAGAATGGTAAATGTTTTATTGAACCTAATAAGAATTTTAAAGAAGAATACTATTTACAGAGTCCTAAAGATGTTTTAAGTAGTAAATTAGGTTATGTATTTGATCAAGTTGAATTAGAGAGATATTTATTAGATGAATTAAAAATAGATTGTAGAAGTTATTTTATGGTATATAGTTCTAGTGAAAATGAAATGAGTCATGCTTTTATAGTATTTAATGATAATAATAAATATTATTGGTTAGAAAATGCTTGGATTAAATATAAAGGTATACATGAATATGAATCTAAAGAAGAATTATTAAATGATGTTGTTAAAAAGTTTGTTGCTACTATTAAGGATGGTAATGTTAATAAAACAAGATTATATCAATTTGATAAACCTAGTTATGGAATTAATTATAATAAGTATGTCAAACATTGTTTAAGTGGTATAAGTATAAAAGTATCTAAAGGCAAATAATTTGCCTTTTTTCTCATGATTTTGTAAAATGTAATTGGTGTGGAATAATTGTAAACATTGAAAATCAGGTGGTTAATATGGAATATATTAAAAGTACAGATTTTGATCAAAGTATTGCAATGGAAGATATCTTCTATTGTTTTGAAAACGCTTATTCTAGAGCAGATTATAATGTTGGTTTTGATAATGACCAAATGTTTGAAAGTAATCCACATTTTTATTTAAATTCTTCAGATAATGTTCGTATGGCAGTAATGGGAAATGTTAAACCAAATAGTAGTGTATTAACTGTTGCTGGTGGCGGAGCTTATATGTTTGATTCTATTTTGAATGGTGCTACTAAAATAGTTAATTATGATATAAATTCTATTCAATATTATGTTTTATGTTTAAAAATATGGGCTATGAAGCAATTAGAATATGTTGATTATTTAAATTTTTTAACGTCTTTTAATAGTTCTTTTTTAAATCATAAGATATTAAGAAGGGTTATTGATAATTATCAAGAATGTGCTGCATATCCATTTTGGGACTATTTTACAAAAGCAAGAAGAATAGAAGAGAATGCTTTACAGGAATTAAAATTTAATCCTATTATAGGTGCTGCTATATTAGCTGGTAAAGTTACTGGTAAAGCAAATAATGAATTAGTTAATTATTTTTTAAGTACAGAAGTAGGTCCTTCTTTGATGCCTAGAAAGTTTAAAGCAATAAGATTAATTCAATGTGCACAGGCTGATAGTGAAGCATTTGGTTATTTGGCTACTAAAGAAAACTATGAATTAGTAAAAGAAAGATTAGATAGTGTAGATATAAGTTTTGTTTTGTCTAATATAGTTGATATTAGAGATAAAGTAGATGATAAATTTGATACTATTTTCTTATCTAATATTCCTTTCTATTTAGCTAAGGAAACAATAATATCTTTAATAGATGAAACTTTAATTCCAATGTTAAATGAAGATGGAAGAATAAGTGCTTATCATCAAGGAATGAGATTAGAATGGTTTAAGAAAGTAGTTAAAGAAGAGAAATTTAAAATTAGTAGAAAAGATTTTGATATGGCAAGTGATGCTATTCAATTAAATATAGCAGGTGTGCATAATGTTTTATTATCACATAGAGCTTTAGTTGATATGAATTATGCTATTCAGTTGACTGAAATTCCTACTTATGGTGGAGCTCCTGAAATGAAACCTGATACAGATATATTGGCTTTAATTAAAAAGAATGGTGATATAAATGATTAGAAAAGCTACAATAAATGATAAAGATATTTTAAATAAATTAGTAACTGAATTTGTTAAATACGAAGCTGATAATTTTGATGAGAATAATCGTAATGATTTTATTTTAACTAGTTATGTAGATAGGAGAATTGATAATGAAGATTTTATGGTCTATGTAGCAGAAGAAGATAATAAGATAGTTGGTTTTACTATTGCTGAATATTTAAAAGGTAATATTGTTAAAAAAACAGTAGAAGTTAAAATAGATATTGTATCTGTTAATAAAGATTATAGATGTAAAGGTATTGGTACTAGTTTAGTAAATCAAATTGTTAATGATTGTAAAAAGAATGGTGTTAAATATTTACGTATGGATAATTTTGTTAATAATAAAGAAGCTAATGATTTATATGAAAAATTGGGATTTGATATATTAGTAGTAGAAAGAAGAAAAAAATTAGATTAGTTTTATCTAGTTTTTTTTATTGGTTTTTGATAATCTATTAATAGAAGTTTTGGAGGGCGTTATGAAAATAATATTTTTTGGTGGAAAAGCTAATAGTGGTAAAGATTCTACTGCTGAGTATTTAGATAATTATTATAGAAGTAGAGGTTTAGATGTAGTTAATATTCAAATATCTTTTTATATTAAGATGTATGCTAAAGAGATTGCTAAATGGGATGGAGATAATGAAACTAAACCTAGACAATTATTACAAGATTTAGGTACTGAATTAATAAGAAAGCAAATTGATGAATATTTCTTTATTAAAAGAATATTACAAGATATAGATATATATTCTAGATATTTTGATGTTATTACAATAAGTGATGGAAGGTTACCAGAAGAATTTGCTTCTGTTAAGGTTGCTTATCCAGAAACTGTTACTGTACATGTTACTAGACCTGATTATAATTCTAGTTTGACTAAGGATCAAAAAGCACATGTTACAGAAGCTTTAGTTGATGAAATAGAGTATGATTATGAAATAGTTAATGATGGTACTTTAGAAGATTTAGAGAAGAAAGCTATTGAATTAGGTCAAATGATAGAAAAAGAAACAAGATTTGAAAGACATGTAGTTAAGAGACCTGTTGTTAAAGAAAATAAATAAGTGATATAATGTTAATGTTAAAGAGGTGTTATTATGGGTTTATTTGATGGTGTGAGACCTCCTTTTGGTGGAGGACATCATAGGCCTCCATTAGGTGGAGCATTATTAGGTGGTTTAATTAATTCAGCAGGTAGTGCAATTGGTGCAGCTGCAGGTGTTGCTATTGGTAATGCAGTTAATAAAGTTGCTGATCAAGCAGCAAATAATGTTGTTAGTGATATGAAAATGGAATCTGAAAAGAAACAAATGGCTATTAATGAACAAAAGAAGGTTAATGAATTGCCTCCTATATGTCCACATTGTGGAGCTGCAACAGCTGGTAAATTAGTTTGCGATTATTGTGATTGCAAGATTGTTGAATAATTGACTTTTTAAATAAAAGTGATAAAATAAACGCATAAATGTTGAATGAGAAGAGTATTGTTTTCTAGTTTAAAGAGAGTTAGTGGATGGTGTAAACTAATAACAATGAAAATGAGAAGACACTCAGGAGTTGATTATAGAAATATAATCCGGTTTATACCGTTATATAAAAGAGACTATGTAAATAGTAAATTGGGTGGTACCGCGGAATAACTAGTTTTCGTCCCTTGTGGATGAAAACTAGTTTTTATTTTAGGAAGGTGAAAAAGATGAAAAAGGTTTATAACAATACTGTTAATATTAAAAGTGTTGGTAAAAATGTTACTTTAGCAGGATGGGTTGCTAAGAAGAGAGACTTAGGAGGTTTACTATTTATTGATTTAAGAGATAGAACTGGCATTATTCAATTAGTAGTTAATCCTGATAATAAGAATTATGAGATAGCTAATAGTTTAAAAAATGAATATGTTATTGAAGTATCTGGTAAAGTTGTTGAAAGAAGTAGTAAGAATCCTAATATTGAAACAGGTGATATTGAAATAGAAGTTGAATCATTAGAAATATTAAGTACTTGTGAAGAACTTCCATTTCCAATAGTAGATGATGTTAATACTTCAGAAGATAATAGATTAAAATATAGATATTTAGATTTAAGAAGAAATAAATTAAAAGAAAATTTATTCTTAAGAAATGAAGTATTACATTTTCTAAGAAATAAAATGTATGATTTAGGATTTACTGAAGTAGAAACGCCAATACTAACAGCTTCTAGTCCAGAAGGCGCAAGAGACTTTGTTGTTCCATCTAGAGTGTATCCTGGTAGATTTTATGCTTTACCACAAGCTCCTCAAATCTATAAAGAACTATTAATGGTTAGTGGTTTTGAAAAATATTTCCAAATCGCACCATGTTTTAGAGATGAGGATCCTAGAGCTGATAGAACATTAGAGTTTTATCAATTAGACTTAGAAATGAGTTTTGTTGATGAAGATGATGTTTTAAATGTTGGTGAAGAAATATTCTATGATACATTTACTAAATTTAGTAATAAGAAAGTATCTCCAAGACCATTTAGAAGAATTGCTTATAATGATGCAATTGATTTATATGGTTCTGATAAACCAGATTTAAGATTTGAAATGTTAATTAATGATGTAAGTAGTATTTTTAAAGATACTGAATTTACTGTATTTAAGAACGTTTTAGAAAATAAAGGTATTATTAATGCTATTGTAGCTAAAAATGCTGCCGATAAATATAGTAGAAAACAATTAGATGAATTAACTGAATTTGTTAAGAGTAAAAAAGCTTCTGGTTTAGCTTATTTAAAATTTAATGATGAAGTAACTGGTTCTATTGCTAAAGTAGTAAGTGAAAAAGAAATAAATGCTCTTAAGAAAGAATTAAAAATAGAAGATAATGATTTAGTTTTAATAATATCTGGTGATAGAAAGATTGTTAAAAATGCATTAGGTTTATTAAGACTTAGAGTAGGTAATGATTTAGGTTTAATAGACCCTAATAGATTAGAGTTATGTATTGTTAATGATTTCCCTATGTTTGAATGGGATGAACAAAGAGAAAAATGGGATTTCTGTCATAATCCATTTAGTATGCCACATGGTGGAATTCATGCATATGATGATACTTCTAATTTAGAGAGTATACTAGCTTATCAATATGATTTTGTATGTAATGGTAATGAAATGGCTAGTGGTGCTATTAGAAATCATGATTTAGATAGTTTAGCAAAAGGTTTTGAAATAGTAGGTTATTCAAGAGATGAAGTAGAAAAGAGATTTAGATCTATATTTACTGCATTTAAATATGGATGTCCTCCACATGGTGGTATGGCACCTGGATTAGATAGAATATTAATGCTTATTAAAGATGAACCTAATTTAAGAGAAGTTCAAGCATTCCCACCAAGTGCTTCTGGTCAAGATTTAATGATGGGTAGTCCTGCTGAATTAATGCCAGAGCAATTAGAAGAGTTAAAAATTAAATTTGATTTAGATGAAAAGTAATCTTTGGATTACTTTTTTTGTCTTTTTTATAGAGTATGTTTATGATATAATGCTCTTAGAATAGATGGTGTTTGTATTATGAATAATAAAGAGATTAATATTAGAAGTATTATATTTTTATTGATAGGTATTATACTTATTGTTTCTTTAATTATTTGTGTATATATAATTAGCAGTGAAAGAGACTTAGTACATACTATGGGTGAAACTACTAAAGTAGTTGAAAATAGCAATTCTAAAGGTGATAATGATGTAACTGTTTCTTATGATGTAGATGGTAAGACATATAATTATAATTTTTATTATAAAGAAGATATTAAAGAAGGAGATAAAATAGATATTTATTATCATAAGAAAGATGTTAGTAAAGTACAAACTTATAAAACTAGTTATTTTATATTTGTATGTCCTACATTAGGTTTATTATTATGTTTATTAGGTCTTGTTGATACATTTAAAAAGAATGAAGAAGATAATGAAAAATTATATGAGACACAAGTATTACATATAAGTGATAAAACTCAACAATTAAGTATTATTACTAATGATGAAAAGATTGAATATGAAAAATTACCTGAGGAAGTTGCTGAACCTAAAATTAGTAAAGTTAAAAAGACTGTTGAAAAAACTAAGGTTAAAAAAGATAATAAGAGAATTGTTCCTGTTTATTATTATTTATCTAAAAATTCTGTTGTTTACGAAATTAGAAATAAAGAAGAATTAGAAGAGATAAGAGTTGAAGATATTGATAGAGTTGTTCAAGAAATTGGTAAGAATGGTAAGTTATCTAAAATAATAATATATGCTAATAATCTAGAGTATCATTTAATGGAAGTTAAGAATATTAATATAGTTAGATTTAATGAATTTTTACAAAAGAAATTAGTATCGGTAAATAAAGACTATAAAGAAGAAATAGTTAATAGATAGGTGAAGTATATGAAAAAGAAACTATTTTTTACTATTGTTTTATTAGTTTTGTTAATATTAAGTGTTGTTGTATTTAGTCATATAAGTAAGAAAAATGGTGGTATATTTAATAGAAATTATACTTTTAAAGAATATAAAGTAGGAGATTCTATTAGATTAAATAATGAAGAATGGTATGTAATAAAGAATTCTTCTAAGAAAGATAATTATGTTACTTTAATAAGTAGTAGTTTTTATTATAATGAAGATAATTCATATGTTTTAGAAGAAATATATGAGACAAGTAAGTTAAGAAAGTATTTAGAAAATGATTTTGTTAAAGAACATTTAGATGGTATTGAATTAGTTGAAAAGAGTGGTTATAAGATACGTTTATTAGAATTGGATGATTTTAATAATTTAGTAAATTATAGTTATGATAAAAAGGAAGATATTTATAAATTAGAAGATTGTCCTTTCTATTTATGCTTAACAGGTAGTAGATTTGCAACAATGATAGATACTGAAAGTGATACTAAGAAAGATGAATATAGTAGTGTTAGTGATATAAAGAATTTATTTGATGATTATAAATTACATTTAAGATATTATAATGTTAATTCTATTGAAGAAGATATTATTTTAGAAAGTGTTACAAGTGATGCTATTATGTTTATTAGACCTGTTATTAATGTAAATAAGGATAGTATAGAGGAGTAATATGAAAAAAGGAATAGAAATAAAGTTATTTACAATAGGTATTGTTATTTATTTAGTAGGTTTATTTCTATTATTTGGATCTGCTATAGGTAATACAAATATTTTTAGTAAGGTATTTAATTTTAGAACTATTAATATTTTAAAAATAATAGGTGGTATTTTATTTTTAGTTGGATTTTTAATGTTTATTTATTCTTTAGCTGTTATATATAAAAAGAATTATATTTTAGAAAAGAATAAAGATCTAGTAGTAGAAGGTAAAGCAGATGTTATTACCTTAATAGTAATGTATTTTGTTGAATTATTAATGTTAGTTATTTGTTTAATATTTAATGAATATATTGGAGCATTATTATTTGGTTTAGTTATAATTATACAAAGTGTTTTAAATACAGTATTGATAAAATACTTTAGTAAAGGTGGTAAATTATGAAAGAGAATAAAACCATTGAAAAATTTTTAGATTATTATAGAGATAAAAATAATGAAGAATATGTATATGAGAAAGTATATGAAAAACCAAATAAAGTAAAGTTTGCTATAAAATTCGCTATTTGTTTATTTTTATTATTTTTAATTATAAGATTTTTATTAAGTCCTACTTTAATATTTGCATTAGTATTAATAGTAGATTTATTAGCTTGTGCATATTATGGATATAATTTATTTAGTAAAAAAGGATTTTTAATAGGAAAAACTGTAAAGTTTAAAAAAAGTGAGTTAGAAGAATTGCAAAAGGATCAAGATTTAGTATATGATGAAGAGGATATGAATTATCAAGAAGATATTGATGATGAGGATGATCCTGAATGGAAAGAAGATTAAATATTGGTATAGATATAGATGATACTATTACAGATACGTATTATAATTTATTACCTGTTATTGCAATTAAATATAAATTAGATTTAAATAAGTTATATAAGAAAAAATATCCTTATGGTAAATTTCATAGAATGTTACCAGATTTTATGGATTTTTGTAGAGCTAATTCTGAATCTGTTATTAAAATAGTTCCATTAAAAGATAATGTTATTGAAATATTAAATAAATTAAAAGAAGATGGTCATAATATTGTATTTATTACTGCTAGAGATGATAATGAATATAGAGATCCATATAAATTATGTTATGATTATTTAACTACTAATGGAATTTGTTTTGATAAGTTGATTGTATGTGCAAAGGATAAAGCAAAAGCATGTATTAATGAAGGTATTGATTTATTTATAGATGATAATACTAGAAATTGTAATGAAGTAAGTTGTAGTGGAATTAAGACTTTACAATATCATAATGATTTTACTACACAAGCTAGGAACGTAAAAAGAGTATATAATTGGAATGAAATATACGATATTGTTTGTGAAATGACATATTGATATGTTATAATCTAGTTAAGATAAGAGAGTGTGAATTTGAATGAACGGAAATTATGGAAACATGAACAATGGTGGTGTCCCACCAGTACAGGGGAATCCTGGAATGGCTCAACAGCCAATGCAACAACCAATGATGCAACAGCCAATGCAACAACCAGTAATGAATCAACAAGGTTTTGGTCAACCAATTTATCAACCACCTAAGAAAAAATTGGGTGCTGGAAAGATAATCTTAATAGTAGTGTTAGCTCTAGTTGTTTTAGCAGTTGTTTATAATGTTGTATTAGTAAAATCTTTAAAATGTGAAAGTACTCAAGATATGGCTGGTGGTAAACTTACTATGAGTGTTGTATACAAAAAAAGATTAAGTAAACCATATTCATTAAAAACATCTATATCAGTTGATTTATCTAAATATGATGAAGATGAAGGCGGTATGTCTAAAGAGGATGTTTACAAATTATTAGAATTTGATGACAAAGATAAAGATCCTTGTGAAGATTACAAGAGTGGATGTAGTTATACTACTTCAACAGTTGGTGATAAGAAAACTATTTCTGTAACATTAAAAGGTAAAGCTTTAGAAGAATACATGGATGATAAAGATATTAAAGAATCTGAATTTGTTGATTTTGATGATATAAAAGAAGATTTTGAAAAAGACGACGATTCTACTTGTAAATAAGATTCCAAAAAGGAATCTTTTTTTTGTATAATATTATTGGTGATATTATGAAAATTCCTAGTTATTTAAAAGATAATGATAGTATTGGTATTACAGCTTGCAGTTGTGGTGTTTTAGATAATATAGATGAATATGAAAATAGTATTAAGAAATTAAATAATTATAATATTATAGAAACAGATAATGTTAGAACATCTGGTATTGTAAGTAGTGATAAAATTACTAGAGCTAATGAATTAATGGAATTATATAAAAATAAGAATATTAAATGTATTTTAATAGCATCTGGAGGAGATTTTCTTTTAGAAATGTTAGAAGAAGTAGATTATGATGTAATTAAAAATAATCTTAAATGGATATGTGGCTATAGTGACCCTACTAGTTTATTATTTAGTATTACTACAAAGTTAGATATTGCCACTATTTATAGTCCTTGTAATTGTTCTGGGTTTTATGATGATATTAATATAGATAATTATTTAAATATTTTAAAAGGTAATTTAGTTAAACAATATAAGAGAGATAAATATGAATCTAGTAAAGGTATTGGTAATACTTATAATTTAGATACTGATAATATTTGGTTAAGTAATAAAGATATAGATATTAGTGGAAGATTAATAGGTGGATGTATTGATTGTTTAAAAGATATTATTGGTACTAAGTATGATGGTACTAAAGATTTTATTGATAAATATAAAAATGATGGTATTATATGGTATTTTGATATATTTGGTTTAAGTAGTGAATGCTTATATAATACTTTATTGCAATTTAAATATGCTGGTTATTTTGAATATACTAAATTAATTGTTTTTAGTAAGGTTTTCTTTCCAAATAGTTATTTAAATTTAGAATATGAAGATGTTATAAAAAAAGCTTTAGGTGATATTAATTATATTTATAAATTTGATGTAGGTCATGTTAAACCTTCTTTTACTATGATTAATGGATATAAGGTAAGAATAATCAATAATAAAAAAGAAGCAAGTATGGAGTATATTAATTAAAAAAAGTATGTTATAATGTTTTTGATTAAATAGGTGGTATGTGTGATGAATAGTAATGTTTTGTTTAAAAAAGGTGATCATGTATTAATTAATAAAACAGGTGAAGACGGTATTGTTAAAGAGGTTATTTCTGTTTTAGGTAGGGGAGATAATACCTATTTAGTTAATGTTAATAATAAATCTAGAATGTATACTGAAGATAATTTATCTTTAATTAGAGAGAAATTATGTGTTGATGAAGTTAATGCTAATGATATTGGTTTTTTAATTGAAATTGAAGATAAAATAGATGATATTATTAAGGAATTAAAATTAGTAAAGAGTGATAATGCTGAAATTTGTTTAGCTAATGCTGTTAAAGTACAAGCTTATTTAGTTTCTATGAAAGAAGAGAAAAATGCTAAAGCTCCTGTTACTAGTAATGTTATTTTAGAGGATTTATATAATGGTTTTATAAATAATAAAGCCGATTATGTTACATATTCTTATATGTTTAGTGAAATATTAAAAAGATTAGGTATGAAAGTATTAAACGTTGGAGCTAAAGATGAAAATGGAGATTTCTATGTTACTAATTTAGTTTTAATTGGAGATAAGTATTATTATTTTGATACTAATTTAGATAAAGAAATATTAGATTCTGAAGATGATGATGAATTAGTATTATGTTGTGCTGGTATAGGTTATGAGAGATATACTCAATATTTTACTCCGTTATCTATATTAAATTATAATAATACTGGTATGGACGTTGAATTACCTAGTAATATATCTAAAACTGATTTTGATATTGATTATGTAAATAGTTTGAGAGACTTGTAAGTCTCTTTTTTTATTATTATAATTATTTTGGTGATTATATGAGAAGAATTGCTATTTTAACGGATGTTCATGCATTATTAGAACCTTTAGAAGCTGTATTAGATGATATTAATAAAAAAGGTATTAAAGAAATATATTCTTTGGGAGATGTTGTTGGATTAGGTCCTAATCCAAAAGAAGTTTTAGATTTACTTAAAAAGAATAATGTTATTAATATAATGGGTAATAGTGAAGAATATGTTTTATTAGGTGGAGATCCTTTTAATTATTTTTATCATAAAAATAAGGATAGATATCAAGAATGGACTAATAAGAAATTAGATAATAATGATATTGAATATATTAAAAGTTTTAAACATTCTTATGAATTAGAATTAGGCGGTAAAAAAATAGGCTTATGTCATTTTGTTAATGATGTTAGAATTGATTTTACTAAGTATAATACTTGGGGCTATCAAGATAGTTTAAAAAAGAATGATGGTAGTGCTATTAAACAATTTTATTATGCTAATAGTAAAGAGCAATTAGATTTAATTAATAGTAAAAAAGATAGTAAGGATAGTAAAGATTTAGGGTTTGTCTCTTGCTATAATGATCCTATTTTAGGAGGTCATACTATTGATTATTATGACGAAATATTTCAAGGTCATGTTCATTTTGCTTCTGTTGTTAGTGATGATAATGTAATAATAACAACTTTAAGAGGCTGTGGTATTGCTTATGAAGATAATCCTAATGATGAAGCATATTATATGATTTTAGAAGAATTAGATAATGGTTATAATAAAGAAGATTGTTATGTTAAATTTAATAGAGATAAAATGTTAGATACTATTATTAAGAGTGATTTAACTAGTAAGTATGATATTTTAAGATATGTAAATGGTCCTAAGTTATATAATAGAGTTCTATTTAAAGATAGTAGTTATTATAAAATAGGGGAAGTGCTTGTTAGTAATAATTGGAATCCAAATGGTAAAGATGGTCAAGAAATGGGTGGATTTAATTTTAGTACTATTGATAAGATATTTAGATGGTTAATTAGAGGAGACACTATTTGTGATTGTTTTGTTCCTGATGATGCAGAATTAATATGTGTTGATGAAGATAAGGGAGTATATAGATCTAATAAAATAATTTTATATAATGCTAGAGATGTTGATGATAAAGAAGCTATGTTTATTTATAAAGTAAGTACATTACCAGATTATGCTTATTATAAAGCATTAGCAGGAGCGGCAATTAGAGGCTATGAAAATACTTGTTTTAAATTAATAGAGGATAGAATTAATAAAGATAATGTTGTTGATTGCTTAAAAGAAATAGACGACTTTGTTAAACCAGAAGGATCTAGTGGTTTGGCTAATAATGGAGTAGAAGTATATAATAAAGTTATTAATAAATTAAATGAAATAAAAAATAATTAATGTAAATTTTAATTTTTTTAAAAAATAGTATTGCAAATTATAAAAATGAATGGTATACTTTAATTACTTAATAGAGTTGATAGCATGGATTAAGTAATAAATTTATTCGTACGAATGGATTTGTTGCTTGATCTTCAGACGTTAATTCGTCCTTGCTATCTATGATTAAGTTATGATGATAGAAATAACTTAATTTAATTTTTTAAGTTTATATGATGATGGTTTTGTTTTTAACTTTAATCGGTTATCTATAAAATCTAGTTATATGAATCTCGTATCTATTAAGTGTTTGGCCAAACGGAGAAAGTTACTTCATACGAGCGTTTCTTTAAGGGTGACATCTTTTAGAAATGTTATCAAACTAGAAAATGTGTGTGTCAGCACATTTTTTTTTGCCTTAAAATTCTAATTTTTATATTTAAATTGGTTGATAGTTTTGGTGTAAAGTGTTAAAATTATTTTAGAATGTAGAATTGGAGGCAAATGTATGAAAAATGATGCCAAGAAGTTTAATATTAAGGATTTAGAAAAGAAGTTTAATAAGATAGCTCCTTTCTTTTTGTTTACTGTAATTACGGTGATTATTGTAATTGTTGTTATTCTGTCTTCTCATTATGCAAAGAAAGAAATAGAACGTTATTCTATAAGAAATAAGGAAGTTTATACTTATATTGGAGGAGAAAGATTTGTTTTTAACGGAACAATTACTTTAAATAGAAAAAATAATATTACTAATTTAGAACTAAATGGTGGTTCTTTTGAACTAGGTAGAGAACCTTTATATTTAACTGGTGAAGATAGTGTTATTTTCCCTAGTACTATGTCTGTTGTTTATCCTGCATTTAATGTTGTTCAATATAAAATTAATTATTTTTCTATGATTTATATGGAAAATAATCAATTATCTTTATCTAATACTGAAGTAAAAGATTATGAATTAAGAAATGGTTTCTTATATGATGGTAATAATGTTTATTTCTTTGTTAGAGAAACTAAGATTGTTTTTGGAGAAAATGAAGTAGTTATTCCTGCTATGTCATTTGTTGATTGTCAATATAGAGGCGATTTAGAAATATTTGATTATAGTAAGAAAGAATCTAAGGTTTATAAAAATGTTATGGTAGATGCTTATGCTGTTGATAAGGATTTTAAAGTAAATTTATCTCATGATAGCGTTGATTTTTCTAATAGTTCAGCTTTGCTAATTAAAGATGTTGATAAGTTAAGTAATTTGAAATAAATATTTAAAAAATAGAAGGGAGCTTTTTTATGAAGAAAGCGATAGTTCCATTAACTTTGTTAGTTTTTATAATTTTAACTATATTTGTTTATATTAATAGGTTTAGTGTTTATTATGAAACGCAAAGTGATGCGTTTGTATTTAATGATGATACTGTATCTTCAAATTTAACAGGAGGTGTAACTGCTGATAGTGATGAAGTAACTGTAGTTCCTGTTAAGCTATCACAAAAGATATAT
Organism: Bacilli bacterium; assembly: GCA_017541445.1. The sequence continues at coordinate 140,280 of JAFXZC010000006.1, read as the reverse complement.
TTAAGTAATCAAAGATATTTTATTGGTGAATCATCTAAAAAAAGTATTTCTTTAGATTATCCTATTGTATCTGATGATAATTCTACTTTATATATTCAAAGTGAATTAGGTAAGTATGTTGATACTGATTTTGTTAAATCAGATGTTAAAGTTGATACTGTTATATCTAATGCTGTTATATATAATGGTAATAGTTTGATGCAAATAGATGATTTAACTTATAATTTCTTGGAATTAAATAGTGGTATTTATATTAACTTAGTAAAATTGACTATTAATACTGAGACACATCCATATGAAATACCTGTTCATTCTTATATATATTTTGGTGATCATTATATTAGATATTATTTCCTTGATGGTAATAATCAATTTATATATAGAGAAATTCCTAATATTAATGAAACTGATTTAATTGAACTTGGCGATGGTTCTTATAAGTATGGAGATTTCATATTATTAATGGGAATTCAATCTATTGATGCTTCTGCACCAGATCCAGATAAAGCTGTAGATCCTAATGGTGATGGTGGTGAAGGTGAAAACGATAAAAATAAAAATAAGAGTAAAGATACTTTGAAAAAAAGAGGTCAAATAATTCAAACAGAAAGATATAATCCTAAAGATGTTGAAGAGAAATATGTTGACCCTGAAGTTCATATTACTAATTTGGTAGTTGGTGTTTATTCTGTAAGATTTGATATAGAAGTATATGACCCTGCTAAGAGAATTACAAAAGCTCCAACATTATCATTCTATAAAGAGGGTGCTACTAATCCAGCTCCAACTAAGTCATATAGTTCGTCTGGTGCTCAAGTAGTTTCTGGACTACATCCTGATTCTAATTATGGTATGAGAGTTGTTTATGAGTATAAAAATGAAAAAGGAGATATTAACAGGGATAGAGGCCAAGGAAAGAGTAAGGAAACTGGTAAATTCCGTATAACTATTAATGGTATTGAATTACATGATTTTGGTGAACCATATGAATTTCCTTTAAAGACAAAAGATAGATCAACTTTAAATCCTGTTTCATTCACTTGGAATGATCCTATTCCATCAATTAGATCTATTTTATGGAATAATATAAATATAAGTAACCCTGCTGGTGATGAAGTATTATATGGTATTAGTTCTATTTCAGTTGATTTAACAAATAAAGCTGATGGAAAAGTTACTTCATTAATTTTCTCAAGATCTCAATTAGCAAAGATAGTTAAGAATAATGCTATTGATTTTGATACAAAAGATGTTTTAACTTCTAATACTTATTATGATATGAATTTAGTAGTTAAAGATCCGACTGGATATGAACTGCCGGTTGTTAATGGTACAAAGAAGAATGTAAAAACATTACAAACTCCTCCAATTGCGACTCTGGCGATGGCTGGTGAAAATAGTGCTACTGACTTTACTAAGAGAATTATTGATGTCAAGATTATTAATAAAGACGAGGTAACTTTCAAACAAGCAGCTGATGGTTATAGATTTAGATATAAAGTATATGTTGAAAAGAATGGTCAAGAAAGAGAAGTTATTTCTGGTTCTTTTGATGATCCTGAAAGAAAAAATGAATTTGATACGAAGATTACATTAAATAACTTAGATATTTTAACTCGTTATTATATTAGGATTTATTGTGATTATGTTGCAGATGGTGTTGTAGTTCCAAATTATTTAATGAATAAAGAATTTTCAATTACAACTGGTGATATCGCTTCTTTAGGTACAGTTTTAATAAGAGTTGAAGATAAGGTTGTTACTGCAAGTGATGTAAGCTTTACTGCTAGTTTTGTTAATCTTTCTGATCAGTTGTTTGATTTGATGGATACTAACGTTAATATAAAGATATTTGATAAGAAAGCTAAAAAATATGTTCTTCATTCTGAAACGGCAAATGGTTCTACTGTTTATACTGAAAATTTTTATGTTTCAAAATATGAATTGAATAATCTTACTTCGGTTCCTGCTTCCTTTAATAAAGATGGATCGATGGATAAAATTTTGAATTCTAGGACGGATTATACTATTGAAATATTGCCGACATTTACTTCTGGAACGCAAGAACAGTATGTTTTAAATCATAGCGTATTGAATGCTGATTTCACAACTTTAAAGAAAGAAGCTACAGTAAGAATAAAAAATGCTTATAAAGCAGCTGGTTATGTTGATTTTGATGTTTGTGTTGAAGACCCTGATGAAGCTGTTATTGCTGATAAATATGGTCAATCATTTGTATCTTTGGATGTTAAACATGGAGATGATGTTTATTATTCTAAGACACTTAATACTGTTAGAAGTTGTAGTGCTGAAGATGGTTTATATGAAAGACTTACAATTAGTTCTTTAAATAAAGATCTTTCTGATTATGTATTTACATTTAATGCAACTGCATATAATGTTGGTTATGATGGAAAAGATTATGCGAAGGATGTTTATGCTAATGAGTTCCATGTTCTTGGAACATCAGGTATTATTAATTTAAATAAATTAATTGATAATGCTTCATATGATTTAGAGAGATTGTATTGGAATGATAGTTCAGATCATGATGAACCAGATCATATTAATAGATTTGATATTAGAAATAATACAAGATGGAAGAGTCAAAGTGCAGATTCTAATGCATATGATAGAAAAGAATTACTTGTTGACTCTAATGAAGTTAAATTAGGTTCTAATAAGAATTCACAATATGGATATGCTATTTATATTCCTGAATTAGTTGGTAAACCATTTACTATTTCTTTCAATGTTGATGTACAAAGAGAGACGACTTTAAATTTAAGTCAACAATCATTCTGTATTAATAATGGATATAATTATAAAACTTGTGCAGCAGCAGGAGCTACTGGTACTGGTAATCTTATTTCTAGTATTACAACTGTTGATAGTCGTGGCGTTGTTCATAGTGAAGAATTTGCTAATAGACATGTTTATTCTTTTGATAGATTAGATAGTACTGGATATATAACATTCTATGTTCAAGATAGTAACCCTAATAGATATAATACAGATATAATATTAAGAGACTTGAAGATTGAATTTGGTAAACCTTTAAGTCCAGATGATACAAGTTTTGGAACAACTGATTCTATTAATTATGGTGGCGATTTACCTGATTATTTCGTTGCCTTCATAGATACTGGTCTTGATAAAAAATACTGCCTTGATGGTATGACTAGCGAAGAATGTGAAGCTTTATTTGATGAGTATTTACCTTCAGTAGATCCTAATGAGGAAGAAGCACATTCTGGTGTTTTAGATGGTACAAGTGAGATTATCAGTGGAGAGACTCGTGGTTCTGGTGAGATGTACTTTAATGATTGGTATAAGTATGATTACTATGTAAGATTCTTTATTAATGGAAATGAAGTTAAATCTTTAAGAAGAAGAATATTAGAAACATGTACTGATTCTGTTGTTTCTGAATGTTTTGAAAATGATTTTGCATCTTTACTATTTGATTATGATTTTGTTAATGCATTTGTTCAAAGCGAAGTAGTTAGAGATAAGTCATATGAAATTAGAATTACAACTGTTGCAACTCATGAAAATGGTTATGATTTCAGTGAAGCGATAAATGATAAATATGTTGTTGATAAAGAAAATAGTAATATAATGAAAGAAATGTTCAGATTATATGATATTTATTCATATACTTTCTCAACTGAAATTGAGTCTAGGTCAATAGCTACTCCTGAAGAATTTATTAATATGCATGCATATGGTAATTATATTGTTATTGCGGATTTGGATTTTACAAATAAATCTAATTCAAGTGCATATTCAGGTACTTTCCAAGGTTCAATTGATTTCCAAGGTCATAAAGCTGTTATGGCTACTGGTAGTGGAATGAGTTATTTATTTAATTCACTTGGTGGTGGTTCTAGAGTTAAGAACCTAGATTTACATATAATATTTAATCATAATAAGTTATTAAGTGGTTTCCATGGATTAACTAATTCAAATTATGGTCAAGTATTGAATTTAATGGTATCTACTGTTAATGATACTATAGACGAAGAAAAGATAAATGCTGATCCTGATTTATCGTTATTAGATCATCACGTTGAATTCTCTTATGATTTAGAGAATGGAACACCTATGGGTGTTGAAGAAATTATTAGAGATGGTGCTAATAAAACTATAGTGTATAAAGATGGATATGATGAAACTAATACAGTTGTATCTGATTCGTTTAGAACAACTTATTCTGCTTTGGTTGCTCAAATTAATTATGGTTTAATTGATGGATTTGTTGTTAAATTAAAAGATCCTTTATATTTCCATACAAATAGTGCGATTGTATTAAATCCACACGTTTCTAACGCTGTTAACCAAGGTACTATTAGAAATGGATATATTTATGGTGAAGATATGGTTGCTCCTATTGCAACAACAGGTGAGGGAAGAGGTCTTGCTATAATTGCAACTAGTGCTTCATTAAATGCAGTAATTGAAAATATTTATTCATTAGTAAATATTAAGATATATGATAATGAAGTTGAATTCTCCGATAATACTTCTAATCCAGCAAGATTTTGCTTAGAGTGGAAACATACATACAAATTAAATGAATTAGGACAATGTGTAGATGCTGATGATGAAGTTATAACTGATGATGAAGGAAATCCTATTTCTGAAGGTGGAAGTTGTATTATTTTAAGTAGTGAATGTAGGAGTTATGTTCAAAAAAGAGTAGATAATTCTTATACTGGTGCTTTAATATTAGGTTCTTCATCTAATGCTATTGTTAGAAATATTATTTCTTATGGTGATATATTAGGATATAGTAACGATAGATATAATACTAATTTTGATGCCGAACATGATGCAATTAGTAGATTAACATTACCAGAAGGTTCTTCTTCTCAAGATGCGGTTATTGCGAATATTTATCCTACTAGAGATAGTAGTATTCCTAAAGCATCTGGTAGTAATATAGTTAATATTTATAATGTATCTACTAAAAATTATAGTGGTGCTATTTCTAAACCTATTACAAAACTATATTTTAAAGATAAAATGTTCTTAGATGAAATCTTAAATACTCATGGTGTTTTCTTAACTAATGAAGCATGGAGATCAAGTACATTCCCTCATTTAGTTATGCCAAGTTGTATGCCTCCTCAAGACTTTATAAGTGTTGATAATGTTAAGGTAGATGATGGAGTAATTGAGGTGTTGGCTGTTGAGTCTTATACTCAAAATAAAGCTGACTTTGCTACTGGTTTCACAAATAGTACTACTTATAAATCAAAATATAATGCTCAAGTTGTATTATCAGTAAGAGCTCCTATTGGTAAGAGAATAGTAGGTGCTTTAATTAGAGATATTAACTTTAATGAGACTTCTACAGATTTATCTAATGTAGCTGTAGAATGGGGTGGTACTCCAAACTCAGATGGTATTACTTTTGTATACTTATATATAAAAGATCCTTTTGTATATAAAAATGATTATATTTTAACAGATTTATATTATAACGATGATGGTAACTCAAGATTTGATTCTAGTACAAGTAAGTCTTGTGGTGGAACAGGTAGACAAAATGGTTCTATTGCAAATGGTGGTGCATTAGATTGTCATAATGGATCACTAAATATATTATTACCTATGTCTTTATATATGAGTGTTGATTCACTTGAAAATATAAAAACTGGTATTGCAAATAATACTATTAATTTCTTATTAACTAAAGATCTAGATTGTAGTGATGAGAAATGTAGATTTTCTGGTGATGATAAAAGACCATTTATTGAAAAGGTAGAAGGAATGATAGATGGTGGAGGCCATGTAATTTCTGGATTAGAGGTTGATAACTGTCTATTTGGTACTGTAAATGGTTCTATAAAGAATTTAACAATTGATGGATTCGTTAATAATTATGTTTCAAATAATTATGCTGGAACTAATTATGGAAAATATGGCGGCTTAATGTGCATTATGGGTAGCAGTGCTATTGTTGATAATGTTCATATGTCTGATGTTACAGTTGGAGCTGGTGGAAGTGGACAATTGTATGTCGGTGGTATTGTTGGCTATAGTAATGGTGGATTCATTATGAATTCTTCTGTATATAAATTTGGCTTAGTAAAATACAGAAAAAATGATGATGGAGATGTTGTTTATTCTGGTGGTAAACCAGTAATAGATGTTAATAATTTAGTTCATATGAACAATACTTCTACTTTGAATTTAGGTGGTATTGTAGGTTATGGTAAGAATCTTGTTATTAACAATGTATTTGTTAGATATTTAAGTGTTAATATTGAGAGATATAGTGTTGTTGATGGAGTTACTACTTATGGACCTGGTGATGTTGCTGGTGTAGGTGGTATAGTAGGATTCCTAGAATTTGGTAATATTGAAGATGTTTATACTACTGGTGATATATCTACTGTATTCGTTAATGCTGGTGGTATTGCTGGTACTAATGGTGGTTATATTAAGAGTTGTATTTCTAAAATTAATATAGTTGGAACAAACTATATGGGATCAATTGTTGGTAAGGTAAATGATGTTGTAATTCCTTCAAATAAAATTGCTAAGTCATTATCTTTAGGTGATATTTTAACATCAAGTACTGATAGTAAAGAAGTTCATAGAACATCTGGTTCATTAATTGCCATGAATGGTAACTATGCTTGGGATAAACAAAGTATTAATAGTGTTTATACAAAAAATACTTCTGGTGAAACTTTATTAACTCAAGAAGATATGATAAATCCACTAGTATTTGCTAATAGAATTGGTTTATCTAATGAGAGTTGGGTATTAAATTACGATTATAATTGTGATGTTGATCCTAATGGTAGTTCTAGGTGTGTAGAAGGTGGAAATTTTGCTAAAGGATTTAGAGTAGGTAAATTTGTTGATGCAGATAAACCTAATGAGGTTGTTAGATTTGGTTATATTCCTATGATTAGAAATTTAGCAACAGGTGAACCATTACCTAATCAAGGTTTCTACGAAGGTGAAGAAGGTTATAGTACTGATAAGCCTTTAGGTGATTTGGAAATTCGTTTCGTAGAAATGTTTACTATTAAGGATTTGGTTGTAACATATAAAAAAGGTTATGGTCAAAGAAAGCCTGATGGAACTTATGATTCTTATGTTCCTTTATCTTCTAATGAGCCATCGTATTTGGCTGATGCTGCGGATATACAATTAAAATTACATAATCCAAATGGTTTAGGAATTACTGTTCTTGAATTTGATGGATTAGAGCAAATAGGACAACCAAGTGTAATAAACGATGAAGCAAATGGTGATAGTATGGTAAGTATTACAGCGATACCAAAATATTACTATGATAGTTATCAAATAAATACTATTCATTATGTAAAAAATAATGCTGATAAAACTTATTCTGTTCCAATTTTATTAGATATTACTTTCTATGGTAAGATTTATAATAAAGATGATTGGAATAATATAGTAGCTGGTCGTGCTCAAAACTATTTAGTTATGAATGATGTTAATTTCGGTTGTTTTGATCATAGTTCTTGTACTGTTAAGAGTGGTTTAACATTTAACAAGTTACGAGGTGTTAGACAATTCGCTAATACTTCAAATGAAAGAAATCCAAAATTAATGAATATTAAAATTGAAAATATGGGTTCTGCTACTGGATTAATAGATAATGTTATGGTTTCAATGTATGATGTTGACTTTGAAAATGTATTATTAAGTACAACATCAAGTGCTTCTGGTACTAACTTTGGTATTATAAAAACTCTTGATGGTTTATTAAAACCTTCTGATAGTAAAGTACCTATAACATTTACAAATATAAAAATTGATGCACCGAAAGTTGAAAGAGTTGGTATTATAGGAACTAATAGAAGTAATGAAATAAGAGATATTGTTGCTTCTAACTTAAATATCAATGGTAAAAAATATGTTGGTGGTTTAATAGGTTATAGCCAAATAAAAGATAAGAATAATATTACTATTAAAAATGGTTATATTGTAGGCTCTGGTGATTATGTTGGAGGATATATGGGTTATGCCGAAAATGGTAAAGCTCGTACATATGACTATAATATAGCTGTTGAAGGTATATATTCATTTGGTAATAGTTACGTTGGTGGAGCAGTTGGAGCTGGATCTGGTAATGGTTACTTTGTATCTGGTAAGAATACTCCGTTCCCAACTGATTCTACTGTTCCAAGTGATATATATTCTGGAATTGATTCAAATACTACTATGAATGTAGTAAAAGGTAATGGTTCTAATGTCGGTGGTGTATTTGGTTCTACTAATAGTAATAGTAGTTCAAATTTAAGATCAATTAATTTAAATATTACTGCTGCAGGAAATTGTGCTGGTGGCGTTACTGGTGTAAGTAGTTCAATATCTAAATTGTCTTCATCATTTAATAAAGTTCAGGCTGCTAACCGTGCTGGTGGTATTACTGGACAAGTTGGTGATGGAACATCTGAAGCTGTTGTTGTTTCTAATACAATTATTTCTAAAAATGAATATGCTGGTGGAGTTGCTGGTGTTATGGGTTGGACTTCTATACATAATACTCAAGTAACATCTGAGACTGTTGGTAGTAATACAAAAGATACTTTAGTTGTAGGTAAAACTTACGTAGGTGGTATTCTTGGAGGAATGAATAGTAGAAAAGGAAATGTTTATGATAATATTTCCACTGCTGTAGTTGTTTCAACAGGTACTGATGCAAAAGGATATGTTGGTGGTATTATTGGATTTATTCCAAATAAGACTGAAATTCAAAACGATTCTTATGTATATAAAGTTTATGGTAACTATGTTGCTAACTCAGTTGTTGTTTCTGAGACAACTTTAGCAGGAGGCTTAATAGGTGGATGGGAGAAGGATTCTGTTGTTGGTACAACAGAAGCTAGTTCAAGAATTTATAGTAATTCAATCTCCGTTTCTGTTTATTGTCGTGATATATCATATTGTGGATTTATAAATGGTGGTGCTAAAGAGCCTGGTTACCATAATGGTGATTACTTAGCTACATCACATTACGTAACTAATAGAACTTATGATCATAAATATCATCCTAGATCATCTACAGTTTCAAATCCTCAAGTAAAATATGAGTGTCCTTCTGGACAAACTCCTTCTAGTCAAGATGATAGTTCACGTTGTATTCAAGTTAAAAATGCTACTTATAATAAAGAAACTGAACTATATGAATGTGCTGAAGGTGATTTATCTGGTAGTAAGTGTTATATTGATAGAGGTCCTGCAACTGCATACAACTATAGAACAATTACTTATGATTGTACTGGTGCTAATACTGAACAATATGGTGAATATTATTTGAATACTTTAATTCAAATACCATATGCAATATTAAGAGGTACAGCTTCTAATTCAACTATTAAAACATTAGTTACTGCAAGTGATACAGAAGTTCAAAATAAAATAACTGCTGCACAAAATAGTGCAATATGTAATTGGAGATATGCTGAAGCAGATATTGATTATCCTTATGTTTATAAAGATATTCAAATTAATAAAGATTCAGTACTTGGTGTAGTTACTGGAAACGAAACAAATTATAATGTTGTTTCTTACTCATTAGCAAATGTTCCAGAATCAAATATAAATAGTTATGATTTAGCACATGATACTGTTCTTTCTACAGGTAGATATTTAACTCATGCTGTTAGTACTCAAAATACTTATGGTACTTATGATTATGATTTAAGTGAATTAAATAATAGAACATTTGTTAATAATAATGCAACATATTTCCCACATATTAAGAATGGTTTAACAGATCTTAATCCAAATCCTGATGGAATACTTGCTATACCTAATCCTGATTTGTTGGATATAAATGGTTCTATTTATACATCATTCCCTACAAAATATAGGATTAAAAAAGAGTATCATAAACCAAATGAAACTGGATTACCATTATATGGATCTGCTGCAGTTCAATTTAACAGTATTAATTCTGGTATTCCAAGAGTAAATGTTTATGCATCTGATGTAAATAAGATTAATGTTGAATTCTTTGATATTGATAGTGCTACTTCAAGTTGGTTTGAAATTAATGGAGTAGAGTATTCTATTGATAAACAAACATATACATTCTATTATGATTTTGAATCTGATTTTGATATTACAATTGGTAATTATTCAGGTAGAGAAGTTATTTCTATTAAGGCTGAAGATTTAGTTAATAGTTCAACAACTATTGATGATAATTATTATTATTTAGATGATGGTAGTGTTATTACTAATGCTGAATTGAAATCAAATGGTTATGAAGAGATAATTGAAGAGAATACTGAGGATACTTCAGAAGAAGATAATTCTTCTGAAGCTCCAGAATTACCTATTCAACCAGGAGATGATGGTTATAATAATATTGATTCTGGATTGGTTACTACTAGTTCTAGAGCATATAATAATGTTGTTTATAAGTTAGCTGAAGTAGAAAGAACTACTGAAATTAACAATGCAACGAATATTTTTGGAGATGAAATATTATTAGATAATAAAAATATTTATAATATTAAAACTGGTAAAACAAAGATTGATGATTTTGAAAATCTTACTTTAGCAGAAGATACTCCATTATATGAATTTGAATATGCCGGCCAAGTTATTAAAACTTATGGTTCATATTCTACAATTGATGGTCAAGTTGTTAATAAAAAAATATATGTTAAAAATAATAAACTTGAAGTTGTTGATAATGGTCTTGAATCTGTGAGTGATTCATACATAATTGATAATTACAATGATAAAGAATATATGATTTATCTTGGAATTGATGGTAAAATTCATAGTTTAAAAGATCAAATTGTTTTACCTAAAAACTTTAAAAATATTAATATTAAAAGTATAAGTAGTACTATTGGTAATAATACAAATATTATGTTTGTTGAATATAAAGATGGTAGTTATGTAGCTTTTAATTATAGAAATGGTAATATTGTTGGTAAAGAAACAAATAAAGATGTTTCTTTAGGTGAATATATTAGAGAATACTATCAATTATCTAAAGATAGTAATCAATATATTGAAGAAAATAAATCTTATGAAGAAGCTAAAAGTTTAGTTAGAAAATTAAATGAACATCCAATAGAAACTGTTATTGGAGAAGAAAGATATGAAGGAGGTATTCCTGCTAAGAATGCTACTTATAGCATTGCTTATAATCCTGCATCTGATGAATATTATGTTTATCAGGTTCCAACGGCTGAGAGTACTTCTGAAATAAAAATGGCTGATTCATTTGATGAAACAGTAGATAATATTATTGATAAAGACGAGAGATTAATAGAATTTTACAGAAGTAAAGAATCTATCAAAGTAACATTTGTTTCTGCGTTAATTATAGTATTATCTATAGTTGGATTTATTGCTTTATCTATTTTGATTTTGGCAAAATATTTAAAAAATAATGAGACAAAAATAAAAGAAGGAAAATGATTCCTTCTTTTATTGTTTTTTGTTTCATTTTTCATATTGGTGTGCTATAATCATATTAGATAATTATGATAGAATCGAGAGTGAGCATATGAAAAAGAAAGGTTTTTTAATTGTAATACCGGTAATTGCTGTTATTGGAATTATGTTTTTTTTGGGTATAAAAAGATATAATGAGAGTTTTAACAATTTCCAATATGATGGTTATGTTATTGATAATACAGCAAATTCTACTAGTTCTAGTTATTATTTTAATAAGGATTCTAAGTATAAAGTTGTATCTGCAAGAAATGAAGTACAATTTGATAATACTGATAATGTAGAAGTATCTATATCTGATGATTCTTTCCTTCATTATAATGACGGATCTATTGGTGTGTTCAAAAAAAGTGTTGTTTTAAATTTAGAAGAACTAAATGAAGCTGTTCTTCATTATTATAATGTTTATAATGGTTCTATTTTTACTAAGAATGGTAGTTCATATCAAATTAATTATTTAAGTCAAAAATTAAATTTCAGTAATTTCTTAATTAAGATTTCTGATAGTAAATTTATGATAGTAGGTAATGATATTACTATTCAACATGGTGATAAAGTTGAAAAAGTTACTGACGGATTTGTTGAATTTGTTTATTTGGATGGTAATATTGTTAGATTAAAGAATCAAAATTTAGAAATTCAAAATATAAGTTCAGATCTTTCAATAAAAGCTGGTAGTGCTAAATTAGATATGGAGAGTAAGAAGCTTTCTGTTGATGATGTAGTTAAATTAAATCTTGGTGAAATTACAATTGATAGTGATGACAATATTGATATAGTTCCTGATGAGGTTAATACCACTATTGACAATCCTAATGTAAATGGTGGAAACGGTTCTGGTAATGGTTCTGGAAATGGTTCAGGAATAAACGGAGGCGGAGATGGCTCTGGTGGATCCGGTGGGGGATCTGGCGGAGGATCTGGTGGAGGTAGTAGTAGATACACTCCAAACGTTAATATTTCTGGTTTAAAAGATGGATTTATTGACACAGATATCGATGTTCAAGAAGAAGTTGTTATTGAAAATGTAACAGTTCCTGATCCTGAATTTCAAATAAATGAATTTATTGTTTCAGAATATGGTGTTGTTGCAACAGTTTCATATAGTTGTGCTGTTACTAATGTTGAAATTCCAAGTGATAGTTTGATAGTTACATCAATTGTTGATATTAAGAAAAATCAAGTTGTATATACTCAATCTGATCCTGCTGGAAGCGGTTCATTCCAAGTTGCAAACTCTGCAGCTGCATTGAATCCAAATACAAATTATGCATTTGTTGTACATGCTTCTTATAAGAAAAATGGAAAAGACTATGAAAAAGATTTCATTCAAAAAACCTTTGTAACTGATCCAATTGGTATAGTTTTAGAAAAAACATATAATAAATCTGATTCTTATGGCGTTTTAGTAAGAAGATTAGATGGTTCTGAATTAACTATGTTTAACTATATAGTCGTAGACGAGAATGGAAATGAGATTCCTGGTTCAGTTGAACAAACTGGTTATTTTGATGAAAATGGTAAATGTGAATTAACTATTGGAAATGCATTTGATGTAGAATCTAATACAAAATACAGATTAAAAGTTACTTCTATAACTAACGGATTTACAAATGTTACTCATACTGAAGAACAATTTAGAGATCCTATTTACTTAGATGTATTAACATTAAAGAAAGATCCTGAATTTAGAAATGATAGTATTGTAAATTCAATTAATAAACAATCTGGAAAATTCTCATTCCAGTTAAGAAATATTACTGATAAAGATAATGCTGTTCAAGAATATAGAGTAGAAATATATGATATCGAAACTGGAACTTTAGTTGCTACTAAATCTTCTAATGTTGCTGGTACGATAGAAATGTATCTACAAGATGGTGTTCTTATAAGAAATAAGGCATATACTGCTAATATTGTTATGGTAGTTAATGATAATGAGAAAGTTGTTGAAAAAGAAGTTGGAAGAACTGAAACATTCTTTATTGGTGGAGTTAATGGACCAATTGCTGAAGTTCAAAAAACTGGGGTAACATTTGAAAGTATAGATGTAAATGTAACAATTACTGATATCGAATCAACAATTAATACTAGACCTAATAGTAATGTAGTTATTCATTTAACTGGTGTTGATGGTTTAACAACTGATACTCAAAATTTCCCTGTTGGTGATAAATTATCAAATCCAGATCATAGATGGACATTCCCTGTTAGATTTAATCATTTAAAGATGAATACATATTACACTATGTCAATTTATGCTGAGGTTGATTATAAGGACGGATCTACTGGTCAATATGAAAATGTATGTATAGCTACATATGATTTTAAAACAGATAGTACAAATCCATTACATGCAAATTGGCCTGATACACCAAACAATGGTAATTATTATTTCATGCAATATGTAAGTTTATCTCCTGGTGAAGGATTAGACGGAGAAGATACTGAATTAGAATCTGATACATTAACAGGATTATTAGTTAGAATTCATGCTTCTGATAGCTCTTATAATCCAGATGGTGAATGTGTTGAATCTAATAAATGTTATGAAGCACTATTAGAAGACGATAATAATGAACCATATGAAAGTAATCTTTCTTCACTTTTATATAATAGTGATGGAGATAATATAACTAAAACATATTTGATTACTGAGAGAACTTTCCTTGATAATCCAACATATCGTGATAAAAATAAAAACATGCTTACTGTTGGTACTGGCTTACAAAGTGGTACATATGTAATGGAATTATATAAAGCATATGATTATACAAGATATAAAAATATTATTCCAATTGATAATAGTTCTAACAATGTTAATGTTTCTTCAGTTGGTGATGTTACTCCACAAAGTAGAGCTCTTATTGAAGAAATTAAGAGTAATGGTAATGATGGTTTAAATAAAGGAACTGTAATTGGATATAAGATATGTCCAAGTGTTGATGGTATATCTCTTGATGATATAACTCAAATTAAATTAGAGCTTGTTCATGATGATCAAAATCAATTATTAGGAACATATACTAAGAATGGAACAGTTGGAACATATAATTTAATAAATAATAATATGATTGATGGCTCAACTGGTTGTATTTCATATTTATTTGATGATTTAACTAGTGAAGAATTACAAAATAAATTACATTATTATAGAGGTGGATATTTTAACTTTAATATTCAAATGACTATTAGAAGACAAAATGAGGAACAAGTATTAGATGCTATTCCTACAGATGTTCAAAATCCTCCTAAACAAATGCCTGTTGTATATGCTTATTTGTCAAAACGTGATGCAGATGGTGTTACTTTTGGATATGACATTATGGATGTTGACGAAGCTATCTATGTTGATAATGGAAAGCAATCTTTATATTATAGAATTACTTCTAATGGTATTACTTCTGAAGAAGTTACTGCATTATGTAAGATAAATGGTGCTGAAACAGAAAATTGTATTTCATTTGATGGAGAACGTCATGCTACAGGTACTGTTTATACAACAAATGGTGATTTTAATAAAACGAAAAATGGATATCCAGTATTATATTATAAAGTTCAATTAAGAGAAGTTAACTATAGTAATCCACAAATTAGTCCTATAACAACTTATTCGATGTTTGATGGCTGGTATTTTGATAGTATTTTTGATAATGAATCAATTACAAGTCTTGTTGATTATACTCCTAGATATACATTACATCATTCAGGTACTAGAAATTATTTGAGTGTATTATTAACATCTGCTGCAAATGATAGTTATTGGTATTCTGATAAAGTTGTTGTTTACGAATTGAAATTTACTGGTGCAAGAACTGGTTTTCCAGATAAAACAGTTACTTTATATAAGACTAGAAATGATATTGAAAGAATTTCTGTAAATGGAATTAATTATTCAGGCTTTAAGATTTATCATTCTGATATTGGTGAATTAATAAGTGAAAATGATACTAATAAAAAAGTTGATATAACTTTATCTATTAGATTATTGTATGATACTCAAATTGCTGGATTTGATAACGAAATAAGTCCAACTGAAGGTTATACTTTAACCGCAAATGATAATGGTGTTGTAAGTTATGTATTTGATAGAGGTAAGTACTATGGTGATATTGATTATAGTATTGGAATAGGTGCTCAAAATTATCTACAAGTTACTTCTAAATACGATACTAGTGTAGATCCTTTAAAATTCAATAATTGTAGTGTTACTACAAGAGGATTAGTATGTAAAAATAGTAATAATGTATCAGTTGCTTTAATGCCTAAGAAACTTGGCTCTTATACTATTGATAAACAAAGTGATTGTAAGGTTATTTCTTCTAGTACTGGTGATTTAATTCCTGGTGCATCATGTAATTATTATTTTATTGGTGATACACCATCACTTTCATTGAGCGCTTCTGATGTAAATAATGGAATAGGTGGATTTAAATTTAAGCCTATTATTAGTACATCTAAACCAATTACAACTTATGTTTATCTTCAAAAATATGTAGAAGGTGAAGGTTTCTCAAATGTAAATGAAAATTGTAGTTTATATGATTTTAGATTTGAATGTGCTTATACTTCATTTAAAGTAAATGAGTTAAATGAATTATTTGTATCTGAAAATGGTGAAAATACAATACTAAATAATATAACTATTGATGGTTTAGACAAAGTTGATGCTATTTATAGAATAATATTTAAGTATTCATTTGAAGATGGTGCTTCTCCAAAAGATTTTGATTATTTGGATTATAATTTCCTTGATGAATCAATTTATGGTTCTTGGTATGATGCTGATAGAACATATCCAAGTTACACTATTGAAACATCTGATAACCCTGGTATAACTGCTATGAAAGCAAGTTATGATTATGGTGAGGGTGTATCTCATGATTATTATGATAGATTCTTAAAAGTTACTTATAATTTACAATATTTGGAAGGCTTTGATGGTATTAAATTTGAAGTTTATAGAAGAGTACCAGGAACTACTTATATTGATGAAAATGGAAATCGTGCTGACGGTATTGAAGTGGTTAAATATGCATATGCTACTACCGATAATACAATCTTTAAGAGTTCTGATAATGTCACTTATATTGATATAACACCTACATATGGTGGAATACAAGGTGATCCTGAACATCCTACTACTCCTGATAATTCTATGACTACAGATGATAATTATGTTGTATTTGCTTATCCATATTATAATGACTCTGAAAATCATGAACATGTATTATCTAAGAATGCTGTTAAAAATGCGAATGTTACTGATTTCATATTATCTAGACCATTCGTAAATGTTAAACTAGTTGAAGATACTCAAACTTCAAATGTTCAATTATTAGTTACATTGTTGGATCAAGCTGGTTCAATGGGTGGATACAAAGGATTCTATTCAGGTAATAATGAATTGGTTCAAAGTGGTCTTTCAGATAGACGTGCTGATGCTGATGCTAGAAAAAGATATCATTTCTTTGTATATTTGATTAAAAATGGACAAAGCGAATTGATTTCTATATCTACAATGGAAGGACCTAGTTATAGAGAGAAATTAGGTAATAATATTAATTGTAGTTCGACTGATATTTGTTCTGCTAAAGTTGTGTTCTATGCTGATAGAAATAATGATGGTGTTTATGAAGAAGATTTTATTACTACAGAATTTAACTTGACTGGTTCATTATCTTATTCAGGTGTATCTGCAAGTATTGAAGAAGATTCAAATAGTAAGAAAGTTAGAATTTCATTCTTCGATTTATATGGAAGTCATAATGCAAGAAAAGTTAGGGCTTCATTATATACTGAAAAGAGTACTGGTATAAACTTATTTAAAAACTTAGATGAAGTTAGTATAAATTGGATTACAGATGATAATATTTCATACTTCGTTTTAAATGTTGGTGTTAGAATTCCAAAAAATACATATAGAGTTGTTATGGAATTCCTGGATGATGATGGCGTCGTCACCGCGAATGTTGAAACGATTCTAACGGTCAATAAGTAGGGAGAGTGAGGTTATGATAAGAAAATTAAAGAAAAATACACTTAAGCTTTTTGGAGTATTAACTGTATTTGTAATTGGTGTAATTGTCACTTTCGGTATATTTATTTATAGGTATTTATCTTATGATAAAACTAAATATGATGTTGCAGTAGGTAGTGTTTTATATGATGAGGATTTAAATTATATTTTAACTTCTGGAGAAGCATACATAACACAAAAAATGGACAAGAAATATTATATGTATGAGAAAAAAGATGGTGAAACATATAAATATTCTCTTGGAAAGAATGCTGTAGTATATAAAGAAAATGATACAAATCTATATCTATATGGTATAGGTTACCAAGTATTAAGTAGTGGAGATGTAAATGTTGTAGAAGGCGAGACTAGAATAGTTAAGTCTTCTCCAACTAAACTATTTAAACTTGATGATAGAAAATATTTAATAGTTGATAGTAATATAGTAAGTAATGATAGTGATGTTTTAAAAACAACTGGATATGTTATCATAGATTTGGATAAACAAGGTAATCCATCATTTGCTAATAACTTATTAAGTTTTAAAACTATTGCACAAGTTGTATTAAATGGTTCTAATTTAAACTTTGATGTTGCAAATGAAACAATGATATTTAATGATAAAAAAGTTGATTTAAAAAACATTATTGGTAGTACAAATGAATTTGATCCTAGTAAAGTTACTAAATTGAGTGGTAATACTGATCCTGATATAATTGATGGAACAGAAACTGTTAATCAAATTGGTAATGGTGGAGGATCTGGTGGTTCTGGCGGCGGAGGTGGCTCCGGCGGCGGAGGATATGATGAAGACGAAGAAGAATATAATGTTAATAACTATTATGATGAGTATTTAAATGCTGTTATTAAGAGTATTAACAATTTGACAGAGAGTGTTGGAGGAGTAAACGATAATACAAATGTCAGTTTATCAAGAGCAGCTGCTAAATTCTATGATTTCTCAAGATGGGTTGCATTAAAGAGTGTATCTGCAGATGCTACTTCAATTACTGTTGGATATTCTGTTTTCGATCCAAGTAGTGAATATCAAAGTATTTATTTACTAATTAATGATGAAGAAAAGAAAGTTCTTGATAAAGATGGAACTTCTTATGTAATATTGGATAGAAAACCTGGTACTTCATATAAGATTTCTTTAGTTTATCAATTAGTTGGTGCTGAGTTAGAGGTTACTAAAGATGAAGTAGAAATAAGAACTAAAGATATTAATTATGAAATTAAAGTTAATAAAGTATCTAAAACGACATTTATGGAAAAAAATCCTGGTAGTAATACTTATGATTGGCATACAAAAATAAAGATAGATTATCAAATAGATGTTGATCAATATTACAAGTTTAATACTGCTAATGTTGTTCTTAAAGGAACTTCTGATAATGGTACTGAAGAGTATACATTTACTCAAAACTTAGTTGCTAAAGATGTTAACTCAAATGGTACTTATTTAGGTTCATTTGAACTTGAGAAAGACAGAGGTCTTGCTTATGAAAATACTATATCTTTAACAAATATGTTATTTTGTACATTATCTCCTGAAGGTGTAGAAACCACTGGTGGAGATTGTGGAGCTAATGATTTGAATTTGAATTTTAGTTATAAATTTTATGATGAATAGGAGTTGAAAAAGATGGAAGAGGTTATGGCTGCTACACTTAGTGCTATTGGAACAATGCTTGGTATGGCATTCTTAGGACTAGGTATTGGAATAGGGATTCTAGCTTCAAAGGTTGCAGAAGCAGTTGGTAGAAATCCAGAGACAAAGAATGATGTTGTTCATTCTGTTATGACAATTTTGATTGTAACAACTGTATTTTTACTATTCTTATTCTTGTTTGTGTTCTTCTTATTATTCTTTAATCCATTGTTGACATAATGGAAACTATTATAGCAATAATTGTTATATTAATAATTATGACTGTTGTTATATTCTTTATATTAAAGAGTACAGTCAAAAATATTAATGAACAAGGTAGAAGTTATTTTGTTCTTAAGTTACAACAATATGATGAAGAACAAAATAAAGATAAAGAAAATAATAGTATAGAAGAAGAAAAGAATAATGAGGACACATCTAATGATAAAAACAGAAAATCTGGAACATTAGTATATCTTGATAATAATAATAACTATGAAGTAGAGAATTTGCTTGAAATAGTTAAGAGAGTAGATAGTAAATTCTCCTTCAATAGTGAAGATATAGTAAAGAAATTTGCTAGTATGATTGCTAATGGAAATGGTTATAATGAATATAATCAATTAGTTAAAGTAAAAGAGTATATAAATAAAGTTGGTATTTATAATATATTAACCTCTGACGAGGAAGGTTTTCTAGATTCTATTCAAGAAAATATTAAAAATATTGATGAAAAGATTTATAATGATTATATGAATGAAAGGTATGAATTCGAAATTGAAAGTTTTGTTGATTACCTAGATAGTCAGATGGGGTTTTGTGATCCAATCATATATGTTTACGTCGGAAATCAAAAAGAAAATTATGATTATATTGACAATAGGATAAAGACTATATATGATAAGAATGTATATAAAGGTATAAAGATTATATATAAGAATAAAATGTACGATTATAGTTTAAATTAAAATATAGGGTAAAAAGGAGTTGTAGTTATGGAAGAAAAAGATTCTGCAGTTTTAAGTGAGACTGTAAGTGAACCAGAGGTTAATTCCAATAATGTTGAAAGTACTGATACAGTTGAAGAAGTTAAACCTTTTTCTGGTGAAAATACTACACAAATAGAGGAAGAAAATAAAGTAGAAGGACCAGTAGCTAGTGCTGTTGCTGAAGAAAAACCAGTTGAGGTATCTGCTCCTGTAGCAGAACCTGCGGTTAGTGCAAATCCAGCACCTGCGGCAGTTAATGCATCTCAGTCAGCAGGTTTAAATTATGTTGATAAGTTAATTGACAGGAAAATTTTAAACATGCAAACGGGTGAGAATGTTTTTGGTGTGGGTAGAGTTACTAATGTTAAAGACTTTATTATTGAAGTTGTAGGTATTAGTGGTGCTGCTTTCTATGAAAAAATTAATATTGCTAATAAGGCAATTGGTTATATTACTAAGCTAGAGACTAACCATGCTATTGTTGCTGTTGTTTCTCAAACTGAAAAGATTTGTGTTGGAGATGTTGTTTATCAAACTAATGAGGAATTTATGGGTGAATTCTCTTCAGAGAGTTTAGGTAAAGTAATAGATATGTTTGGTTATGATAAACTTGCTAATAAGAAATTCTCTAACACTACTATGATTCCAATAGAAGAACTTCCTACTCCTATAATGGATCGTACAGATGTTAAGAGACCATTAGAAACAGGTATTGCTGGTATTGATTTAATTTATCCAATAGGTAAAGGTCAAAGACAATTAATTATTGGTGATAAAAAGACTGGTAAAACACAAATACTTTTGGATACAATTTGTAATCAAAAAGATCGAAATGTTATTTGTATGTATGTTGCTATTGGTAAAACTAAAAAAGAAGTTAAAGAAATATATTATGAGTTATTAAAGAGGGATGCTGCACAGTATACAATTATTGTAACTGCGTTCTATGATGATTTACCTCCAGTTATTTACTTAACACCTTATTTTGCGATGAGTGTTGCCAATTCATTTATGAAACAAGGATTTGATGTTCTTGTTACAATTGATGACTTATCAAGACATGCTCTTGCATATCGTGAAATAAGTTTGATATCTGGTAAGTCTCCAGGACGTGATGCATATCCATCTGATATATTCTACGCACATTCAAGATTGCTTGAAAGAGGCTGTCAATATAAGAGTGGTGCTAGTATTACAATACTTCCAGTAATTGAAACAAAAGGTGCAGATATTACTGATTATATCTCTACAAACGTTATTTCAATTACAGATGGACAAATTGTTCTATCTAGTAAGAACTTCCAAAAAGGTATTAAGCCTGCTATTAATTATGGTCTTTCAGTATCGCGTTTAGGTGGTGCTGTTCAAGATCCGGCAATGAAAGCTCTGGGTGCTGTAGTAAGATATAAGTTATTAAGTTATCTTGAAACTCGAGAAGTTTATGAATTAGCAAATGTTGATGAAATGAGTAAAGAGTTGCAAGAAAAATTATTTGAAGGTAAAAAGATTTTGGATGCTTTGAACCAATATAAATTTTCTCCTATGACTAAAGAACAAGTAATTGAAAGATTTAGCTTTATAGGAGAGAAAAATGGCCAGTAGTGTTAAGAACATTGTTAAGGTTATGAATTTTCACTCTTTGATAAGAGTAGATAAAGCTAAAAGACAAGCAGCTAAAGATAGAATAGTTGAGAAAGAACTACGTAGGACATTGGCTTCATTAATAAATAATACCAATTTAAAGATGGATGATAAAATGTTAAAAGCCAATCCTAATGGTAGTATATTAAATATTTATATTGGTAATGATTATGGTTTCTGTGGTAACTTTAATCATCAATTACAAAGTTCAATAATGAGCGATAAAGAATCTTATAAGATTGTTATCGGAAGAAAGTTAGCTCATCTAGATGATGAAAAGATATTATTAAAGATAGCGAAAGACGATTTCTTTAAGGAATATGCTAAGATGAGCGAGATAGTATCTGAATATATAAGAGAAGAGAAAGTTAAAGAAATAAATGTATTATTAAATTATTATCATTCTGTTAGTGAGATAACATATGAAACTATGAGGTTATTTCCATTGGAATTAACTGATGAAGATAAAGAAGATATTGATACAAGTATAGATTATGTTATTGAAACAGATGTTAATGGTTTAATAGCAAGTATTATTGCTTTAGGTATTTGTTATCAAATAAAAGTACTTGAAAGTAATAGTTATGCATCTGAGAATGTAATGCGTGAACGTATAACAAGAGAATCTATTAAGAAAATAGAAGAATTAGAAACTGAACAAATTAGAATTGCTAGAAAAGAAAAGAATTCTAAAGCGTTCAAGAAACAAATTAGTAATTATAGGATAATAAAGGGGTGAAGTAGATGTTAAATAAAATAATAGCTATTTCCGACATTAATGTTAGGATTTATTATGAACATCCTGAAGAGATTAAAATAGGAGACATACTTGAAACTACAAATCATAAGCATAGATTTGAGGTTGTAGAAATTAATAATAATAGTGTTACTACAATACCATTAGAATCTGTTGTTGGTTTGAGAAGAGGTAAAGAAGTTCAAAAACTAAGTTCAGGTTTAGCAATTGAGTATTCTGACCAAATTTTAGGTAAGGTATTTAATTCATATGGTGAATTAATTGATGGTAATGTTCTTCATAATCCTTCTCCAAGGAGTGTTTACAATACCAATTTAACACTAAGTGATATTAAGGTAGATAATCAAATTCTATTTACTGGAATTAAGGTTATTGATTTCTTTGCACCTATTGGTAAAGGTTTTAAAATTGGTTTACTAGGTGGAGCCGGTGTTGGAAAAACAGTTTTAATTAAAGAGTTAATTAATAATATTTATAAAAGTCGTAATTCAAATGCTGTTTTCGTTGGTGTTGGTGAACGTTCAAGAGAAGGTAAAGAATTATATGATGAAATGAAAGAATCTGATTTACTTGATAAGATTTCAATAGTATTTGGTCAAATGGGTGATAACCCAGTTTCAAGAAGTAAAGCCGTATATAGTGGTCTTACTCTAGCTGAATACTTGCGTGACGTTAAGAATCAAGATGTATTATTATTTATTGATAATATTTATCGTTTTGTTCAAGCTAAATCAGAAATTTCAACAGAGTTAAAGAGATTCCCAGTTGAAAATGGTTATCCTACAACAATGGCATCTGATGTTTCAGAGGTTGAGGAAAGAATTAATTCATTTGAGAATGGATCTATAACTTCATTCCAAGCAATTTATGTTCCTGCCGATGATATGAATGATGAAGCAGTTCAAACAATTACATCACATACTGATGGTCAAGTTGTTTTGGATCGTAAAGTTGCTGAAAAAGGTTTATATCCAGCTATAAATATATTTAAAACTAGTACTAAATTAATTGATATTGATATCATTGGTGAGAGACATTATCATTTAGTTGAAGAAGTTTTGAAGAATTTAACTAGATATGAAGAATTAGAAGAAATTATAGCAGTATTAGGTATTGATGAGTTATCTCAAGCAGATAAAGATATTTTCTATAGATCAAGAAAGATTAGAAATTATTTTACTCAACCTATGTTTGTTGCTGAAAACTATACTAATATACCAGGTAAATTTGTTGATATAAATGATGTATTAGATGATGTTGAAAAGATATTGTCTGGTGCATATGATAATGTAGACGAAAGTAAATTCTTATTTATTGGTTCTGCTAAAGAACTTGGTGCTGTATGATAGTTAAAATATTTACATTTAAAAATGGTATGGAAGAAATAGAAGAGGTAACTGCTATAAGAATAAAGAGTAAAGATTATAATTTACTTATTTTAAAAGATTATTTATCTGTAGTAGGTGAGATAGAAGGTTTTTTTGAAATAGAAACTAAGGAAGATAAGTTTACTTATAATGATATTAAAGCCTACTATTTGTTTAATAATAATAATTTTGATGTATTGATAGAAGGTGTATAATTTATGAATGAGGTAATTTATCAATTAAGTTATTTATTACCATATTTAATTATATTTCCTATTTTATCTATATTATTAATGGTAGTGTTATGGTTATTATCCAAAAGGACAATAACTAATAGTAATATTTCATTTTATGGTTTATTTATGAATTTAAAATTTTTGGATATTCTTGCATTATCATTTTTATTTATTTATTATTTCTTAATTATTGAGTCGTTTTTTATAACGACATATACATTATATTCTGTAGTATTATTTTTAATACCAGTTATTATGTTTAATTTATGTAGTTTTAGTGGTAATATTTTTAGAGTATTATTTTCTATAAGTAATGCTATATTAATATTTATTATGTTATATTTTAAAAATATTTTTTACTCATATATAGTAGAAATATCTAGTAGCTGGTATGTTGTAGTATTATTTATTATGTTATGTATATTCATATTCTTATATGCTACTTATATATTTTTAAATAGTTTATTAAATGTACTTAAGAGAAATAAGTTTATTAAGAAAAAAGAAGGCAAGGGATGAGAAATCATCCCTTTTAATGTGCTTGATTTTAGGGTATATAAATATTATAATTTATATATATATTACAATGGAAAGAAAGTGATATTATGGCAAAAAGAGTTAAAGATAGCAAGAAGAAAAAAATTGTTAAAAAAGAATTAAAAGAGGAAGTCCTAGATGATATAAAAGAAGAAACAATAGATGAAGAACTTATTGATGAGGAAAAAAATAAGGAGCCTAAAAAGAAAGTAAAATTTAACAAAAAAAGATGTATTATTTTGGGTAGTATTATTTGTGTTATTATTTGTGTAATTGTTGGTGTTATTCTTTATAAGCAAGGTGTTCATGAATATCCTATTATTTATAAAGGAAAAGATAATAATTTATATTTATTAAAAGATGGAGATAAACCAAGTGAAGCTGTTTCTTTCTCTAATAGAGATGGTATTGGTTATATTTCGTTCTTTAATGAGAATCCTAGATATTTCTTATATAAGAAAAGTGTAGATTTATATATTTATGATGTTAAAAAGAATAAAGATAAAAAGATTATAAGTAATTATTCTGCTTCATTTGTTACAAATGATGATAAGTATGTTGTTGCAATTGATACTACTGGAACTATTTTTTCTTATAAATTAAATGGTGATATTAAAGAAATAGGTGAAAATGTTTCTGGAGATGTTGCATTTACTAATGATAATATTCTTTATGAAGATGGAACTGATGATTTATATTTAAGTTTTTTAAATGGTAAAAAAGATAATGTTGTTATAACTAATAAAGTAAAATCATATCAATTTAGTAAAGATGGTTCTAAAGTAGTATATATTAATAATGATGATGAATTAATTGTTTATACTATTAAGAATGAAAAATCAACTACTATTAATAGTGATGTAAAAGAATTTTATTGTGATTCTGATGAATGTGATGATATTTATTATGTTATGAAGAATGGTGATGAAAATAGTATTCTTTATTATAATGGAAGTAAGTCTAGTGTTTATGTAAAAGATGCTAATGCATTAGAAGCTGTAGATGTTGATGCTAACATATTATTATATACTGTTGTTGAAGAAGGTAATTATGTTCTTTATATTAAAATTGGTAAATCTGATAGTGAATTAATAGATAAAGAATATGGTAGAAGTGGTTATGCAAGAATAAATGATGCGAAAGAAGTTTATTATGTTAAGGGTAATAAAGATTTAAATTACTATAATATTAAAAAAGGTAATAACAGTTTATTGATTTCTGATGTTTCTGGTGGTTTTATTCAATGTAACGATGGTTTTTATATATTTAGTGGTGTAGATGTTGTTGGATCAGGAGTTTTGTATTATCTTGAAGGAAATAAAGCTACTAAAGTTAATGATTCTGTGTATAGTTTTAATTATTATTTTATAAATAAAAAAGGTGACAGAATATATTATTTGACTAATTATGGTAATAAGGTTGGTACATTATATATGTATGATGGTAAAGAAAATACTTTAATATCTGATAGTGTATATCAATATCAATATATTAATGATGATTTAGTTTATTATTTAAGAGATTATGATATTGTTAATCTACATGGAACTTTATATAAGTATAGTAATAAAAAGAAAGAAGTTATTACTGATAGAGTACAAGGTTTAGTTCAATTTAGAGTAAATGAATATAGGAAATGATTTTATGAATAATAATGAAGGATTAGCTACTACTTCTTTAGTAATTGGTATTATTAGTATAGTTCTTTCTATCTTTTTAGGAGTTATAGTTATACCTATAATTATTATTGGAGTAGTAATTGGTATTGTTAATGTAGTTACTGGTGGTAAAAAGTATGCTGGAATTATATTAAATAGTATTGCTTTTATATTTAATATTATTTGGTCATTTGTTTTATTATTCTTTGCTATATTTATATTAGCTATAAATGTTAATAAAGATAGTATTGATAGATTTGTAGAGTTTGTTAATGAAAAGAGTAATAATACATCAATTATAGGGGATTGGGACTGTTATTTAAATTCAGATGATAATTATATCGTTTATGTTACTTTTAATTCTAATAATGGCTTTAAATGGTCTAAATTTAATGAATTAGATTATAATTATGTTAAAGGTAAATATAGTTATATTGATGATAAATTAAATTTAGAAGGAACTGAATTTGTTGTAGATGGTGTTTTACAAGATAGTTTATATATTTCTGAATATAATGTATCTTTTGATAATAAAGAATTAATATTATATAATAGTAAAACACATAATAAGTATTATTGTGAAAAAAGCATAATTGATAGAGAAGATTAAAAACCTAAGAAATTAGGTTTTTTATGTTATAATATTTTTGGTGAGTTTATTTATGCAAATAAATATTTTACATTGTTTAGATGGAGCAAAATATGCTGAAGGATTAACTGTAATAATAGATGTATTTAGAGCATTTAGTTTAGAAGCATATATTATGGATAAGAACCCAAGAGAATTAAGACCAATTGGTGATTATTTGTTACCTTTAGAATATAAAAAGAATAATAATGATATTGTTATTATTGGTGAAAGACATGCTATTAAATTAGATGGTTATGATTATGGTAATTCACCTACAGAGATAGCTGATGTTTCTTTAGCAGATAAAGTTGTTTATCATACTACTAGTGCTGGTACACAAGGTATAGAAAATGCTATTAATGCTAAAGAAATAATAACTGGTAGTTTAGTAAATGCTAAAGCTATTGCTAATTATATAAAGAATTCTAATTATGATGTTGTTTCTTTAGTAGCTATGGGTAGAGAAGGTAATATTCAAAGTGAAGAAGATGAGTTATGTGCATTATATATTAAATCTTTAATAGAAGGTAAAGAAATGGATTTAACTGATTCTATTAAACATTTAAAAGAATATGGTGGTAGTGCTTTCTTTGATGATAAATATAAAGATATATTACCTAGAAATGATTTTTATTATTGTGTTGATTATAATAAATTTAATTTTGTTTTAAGAGTAGATAAAGATGATAAAGGTTTTATTATTAAAAGAATAGATATGGAGTAATAATGAAGAAAATATTATTAGATGTAGATGAAGTAATTACTTTTTCTGGTTTTGTTGAAGCTGTAAATGATTTTATGCATACTAATTATGTTGTAGATGATTTTACTGATTATTATATTGATCAAATATGTATACCAGATGATAGAAGAGAAGAATTTAATAAGTTTTTAAATAATAGAAATCTATATGAGAATCCAAATATATTACCTGATGCTATTGAAGTAATTGAAAAGTTAAATAAGAAGTATGATATATATATTTGTTCTGCTTGTGTTAGTCCTATGAATATAGAAGGTTCTGGTAGAATATTTGCTGATAAATATAATTTTTTAATTAAGTATTTACCTTTTTTAAATCCTGAACATTTTATATTTACTGCTGTTAAAAATATATTTAAAGCAGATATTCAAATAGATGATAGAGTTAATAACTTTGAAAATGATGTAGAAATGAAAATATTATTTCCTTCTTATCATAATAAAGATGTTATTGTAGATGATGATGTTATTAGAGCTGGTTATGATTATCATTATGGTTGGAAAGAAATAGAAAAATTATTATTAAATGATTAGGTGTAATATGAAAAAAATAGTTATTATTTTATTTATTTGTTTATTCTTATTTGGTTGTAAGAAAGAAGAAGTAAATAATAAGAGTTATGATGATATTATTGATGAATTTAAAGATAGATATGATAGTAATAATTATGTTAGTGTTTTCTATTTATATTATGATATAGATAATAATAATGAAGATGAATTAGTTTTATTAGGTTATAATGAAATTGAATATAAGATATTAGATATTTATTATATGAATGGTAATAATGCAGAAGAATTAATAGATAGTAAGTATTATAGTAATTTATCTAAAGTAGATATATATGATAATGGTATGCTTTTTGTTTATAATTATAATAATTATGAAGATGGTGAATATTTAATATATAAAATGAATAATAATAAAGTAGATGAAGTAGCTAGATACTATTTTAAATATATTACTGATGATGAATATTTTATTTATGATGATAAAGAATATAGTAAAGAATCAGAGTATTTAAGTGTTAATGATTTATTAAATAAATATATTAAGAATGGTAATAAGATTAATCTTAAAACTTTAGATTTAAAAGGGATATGATTATATGATAAGAAGAGAAATATGTAGATTCTTTTATGAAACGATAGCTAAACACTTGCCTAGAACTAGTTGTAGGGTATTTGGTATGCCTTCTTGTAAATGGAGAGGTCATTTATATAGGGGTATAACTGGTAGTAAAGCTAAAAAAATTAATATTAATTGGATGTGTCATTTTGAAAATGATGTTATTATTGGTGATAGATCTGGTATAGGTGCTAATAGTTTTTTACATGGTCCTACTACAATAGGCAAGAATGTTATGATGGGACCTGATTGTTATGTATATACGAGAAATCATCAATTTGATAGAACTGATATTCCAATGATAGATCAAGGTTTTAAAGAGAAAGAACCTGTTATTATAGAAGATGATGTTTGGATAGGTGCTAGAGTTATTATTTTACCAGGTGTAAAGATAGGCAAAGGATCTATAGTAGGTGCTGGTGCTGTTGTTACTAAAGATGTAGAACCATATTCAATAGTAGGAGGAGTTCCTGCTAAATTAATTAGAAAAAGAAAGTAATTATGTTATAATTATTTTAGGAGTGATAATATGAAAGAAACTTATGAATTTTTAAAGAATGCTGGAACTTATTATTTAGCTACAGTAGAGTATAATCAACCACATGTTAGACCATTTGGTACTGTTAATATTTTTCAAGATAAATTATATATTCAAACAGGAAAGAGTAAGAAAGTAGCACATCAAATAATGGAAAATCCAAATATAGAGATTTGTGCTATGTATGACGGTAAATGGATAAGAGTAGAAGGTATTGCTAAAGAAGATGATAGAACTGTTGCTAGAAAAGCTATGTTAGATGCATATCCTGATTTAAGAAATATGTATGATGAGAATGATGGTAATACTGTTGTATTTGTTATAGATAAAGCTGTTGCAACTGTTTATTCTTTTGATGCAGAACCAGTAGTATATAAGTTTTAAGAAGGTCTATTAAGTCCTTTTTTTGTTGGTTAAATATGATATAATTATTTAAGTAGAATATAGAGGTGTTTATGTGAAAAAGAAAGTGTTATGGTTATTATTTTTATTAATGCCTTTTATTGTTTTTGCTGAAGAAGGTAGTGTGTATGATGTAGGCATAATTATTTTTATGGAAATGTTTATGTCTATTCATATGTCTTTATTTGTATTAATGCCTTTATCTAAAATATATAGTGAAGCAGATCCGAAAAGATTATTTTGGGAATTATTTACTATAAGAGCTCTTATATTATTGTTTTTTGATTTTTTTACAACGTATTCTGTTGCAGTTGGTATTGCAACTCTTGATTTCTTTGCTGTATTTATTGGTGCTTTTTTAGTAGTTCCTATCAGTGCAGTTGCAAAGAAAAAATCGTTTATTGGTGGGGATGCAAAGGTTGATGTTTTATCATTTGCTACTAATGGAGAAGGTGTTACTATGAAATGTAAAAATTGTGGTAAAGAACTTGCTTTGACCGATAAGTTTTGTCAATTTTGTGGATCTAAAGTATCTAATGATACAGTTAATGTAACTTATAATAAAGATCCTAAAACAGTTGTTAATTATAGTAAATTTGATAGTATGTATAAATTAAGTGAAGATGAAATGGTTGAATCTTTTATTAATAAAGAATTAAGAAATGCTAGTTATGGAATGAATAATACTAAAATTCCTAGTGCTTTGTTAAAGAGAAAGAATAACTTAAATTATATTTTTTCTTTATTATTATTTGTATTTGTTGTAATGATATTTTTTCATTTTCCATTGTTAACTTATTTAGTAGGTATTATTATTCTTTTTATATTTAAAAAGAGTACTAAATCATTAGATGTTAAGAAATATATTATTAAAGAAGTAAAGAGTAGACCTAGTGAAAAAGTATCAAATATTGTTATGAATATTAAAGGTAGTTTAGTAGAAGATGATAAGAAATCATTTAGATTAATAGTAAATGTTGTTGCAATAGTTGTTGCTTTAATATTGTTTATAAATCCTCATATTATATATGAAAAAGAAGAAGATGGATATGGTATGAGATATTATGCATTTGGTTTAACTAATTTTACTTCGGTAGAGATACCTGAAGAATATAATGGTGAACCTGTTGTTAGTTTAAGAGGTAACGCATTTTCTAATATGTTCTTTTTAAAGAAAGTTAAATTACCTGATACTATTACAGAAATAAGAGGTCAAGCTTTTAAAAATTGTTATATGTTAAAAGAAGTTAATATCCCAAATGAGTTAGTAACCATAGGTGGTGCTTCTTTCTATAATTGTAAGTCTATTGTTGAAGTAGAATTTCCTGATACTGTAATTGAATTTGGTGGGGAAATGTTTAAAAATGCAAGTTCATTAAAGAGTGTTAAGTTGTCTGATAATATTACTGAGATAAGAGGCAATTCATTTGAAAATTGTACTTCTTTAGAAGTGATTGATATACCTGATAAAGTTACTAGAATAGGTGGTCATGCTTTCTATGGTGATATTAAATTAAAAGAAGTTAATATCGGTAATGATAGTAAATTAGCAGAAATTGGATCTTCTGCATTTAGAAGATGTGATAGTTTAAAAACTATCAAAATACCTGCTGGTACAATTGTTAATGAAAGGGCGTTTAAAGAAAGTCCTACAAAGGTTTTACATTTTTCTGGAGATGGTGAAACTACACTTAATGGTTATGAAATGATTGGTTTAACTCCTAATTTTAGTGATACTATTTATAATGATGATTATGATCCTATTTATGAATTTGAATTACTTGAGATTGAGGAAACTAGTATGGGAAATATATATTCTATTAAAATAAGTGGAAATGTCAATGAGATAATTAGTATTTCTAAAAATGATGGCTTGTTAAAAATTAGTAATGATTTACAATTAAAAATTGTAGATGAAGGATATTTATTATATATAGATGTTTATTATAATGGTTAGGGAGTTTTGTTTATGAATTATAAATATATACATTTATTATATGTTCCTACTATGGCATGTAATATGGGATGTAAGTATTGCTATTTAGAAGATAATACTGTAGATGAAGAATGCCAGTATGGTTATGTAGAAACATTAGATTATGCTATTAAAAAATTTAAGAAAAGTAATGTTATTCCATTTAATATTTCATTACATGGTGGAGAAGTTACTGTTTTATCTAAAGAAGATTTTCATGATTTAATAAAATATATTTATAATTATTATGAAGAAAATAAAGATATAATAACTAATGCTGGTTTTAAAGTAGGCAAACCTCATATTAAGACTAATATGTATAATTTAGATAAACATATAGATACTATTAAAGAATTTAATGTTTCTATATCTGGTAGTTTAGATTTACCTTTATCATTACATAATGAATTTAGGGTTACTAAGAATAATAAAGAAACATTAAATAAGATATTAAATAATATTAAATTA
Organism: Bacilli bacterium; assembly: GCA_017541445.1. Next base: position 108,042 of record JAFXZC010000006.1, on the reverse strand, counting down.
TTAGAAGGTATACCTAATAAGAAGAAAGTATCTGCTACTATATTTAAGGAACATTATGATAAGTTAGATGAAATAATTAATGATATTAAATATTTAAATAATAATACTTGTTTAGATATGAATGATTTTAATTTTATGATAGGGTTTGATTATAATTCAAATGGTTTATTACATCATATGAGTGAAGATGAACAAGTATTATTTTATAAAAGAATGCATGAAGAATTCGATGGAACTGATTTAGATAGTGGTGTTAATGGTCCATGGTTTGATGAATTTAGTCCAGAATATTGTACTAATTGTGATAATTGTGGAGAGAAGTTCTTCTTATTAGAAAGAAATGGAGATATTTATTCTTGTGTAAGAGGTCAAAAGAATAAAGATTATTATTATGGTAATATTTATAATAATAGTGTAGAAGAAATATTAAAAAATGCTTTTACTAAGATATTTAAAAATCATAATAAGTTACCTTTTAATGATGAATGTAGTAAATGTGGTTATTTATATTTATGTAAAACAGGTTGTCCTTTTGTTAAGAATACTTATAATTCTAATAAGAGTTATACTTGTAAATTACAGCAAGAAATGTATAAAGATAGAAATTATGCAAAAGATGAATATAATGATGAATTTGTTTATGATTATTTAGCTAAAATGAGAGTTATTGATTTAAATGAATATAGACCTAAAGTAGTTAATAATGATTATCCTTCTTTAGAAGAGATTATTAAGGAAGATAATAATTTAAAATATATATATGATAGTAATAGTTTTATGTTAGAAGTAGATGGTAATAAATATAAATTAGAATCACAAGTAATTAAGAATAATAGAGATATAGTTTATATTACTCCTTCTAGTAAAGTATTAATTTATATAAAAAAGAAATTAATAAATGAAGTATGTGATTATCCAGATAATAATAGTTTATATATGATGCTATTAAGTGGAGATTTAGTTAAATATGGTGATGAAGGTAGAACTAAACAAAGACATATTGCTACTCATCAAATATATAAGGGTGTTTTGGATAAAAGTAAGTTAAATAGAAATTGCTATTATGTTTATGATATTAGTAATTTAATAAAAGAATATAAAGATGAATATGATAAAGATAATCCTAATAATATGTTTTTTACAACATCTAGTTTAAGAGATTATCATTATTTAAAACAAAAGAATAATGCTTATTATCATATTCAAGCAATTAATTTACCATTTCAAAATATTGAATTTTATTATATAGATAAGGAGTTGTAATTATGGCTAAAGAACCTGAAACTTATGAAGAGTTGATTAGAATGAAAAGATGTGTTGATTTAACAAGGTATTATGAATTGACACAAGAAGAATTTGATTATATTTATAATTTTTTAGCAACTAATAAAAATGGTGTTATTAAAGCTAATAGAAGTAATATTACTCTAATGGTTGGTAGAGATGTTAGTACTGCTCAAGTTATAAATGCTCGTTGTATTTCTACGTCTATTGATGGTTTAGTTATGAGTAATGCTATTTTTAACGTTATTAATCATTATACTCCTTCATCTGGTGGTGGAAGATCAAGTGGTGGTTCTTCATCTAATAATAACAATAATAATAGATAGGGTGGTTATATGGCTTTAATATCAGATAGTTTACATAATGAGAAACTTGATAAATTAAATATTAATATTAGAACTAAATATATAGTAGGAAATACTATTTTAGAAAGAAATACTAATAATAGTGTAAATGATGATATTTCTAATGGTGTTATTAGTGAAAAGGAATATTATTTAAATAATAAATTAGTTAATAAAGAAAAGATATTTGATTCTAGGATAGAATATACTTTTATATCTAAAGAAATTGAGGATAAAGATTTTAAATGTCCTAATTGTGGTATGGAATCTAAATTAAAAGATGTTAAAGATGGTTGTCCATATTGTGGAACTTTTTATAATATTGATTATATAGATAAAGATTTAGGTAGTAAGTATCATTATGATTTAGTTTTAAGAAGTAATAAGTATAGAATTATTACTGGTATTATTGATTTAATTATTAGTTTGTTATTAGCATTATTATTTATTAAAACTACTTCTAGAACATTTAATAATATTGATATTATTAAAGTATTTGTATATGGTTTTATTTTAAGTTTAATATTGTATTATTTCTTTTATATTATTGATGGTTATGTAGTATTAGGACCTATTAAAAGATATAAAGAAAGATTAAATAAGAAACAAATAGATTTTTGGAATAGAACTAATATAGATAAAAAAGTGTTCTTTAATAATTTAAATTATGAATTAAGGAATAAGTATTATAGTGATGGTAGTGTTATTGATTATGATATTATTGATTATGATGATTTTAGTGAATATACTAAAGATAATATTTTATATGTTAAAGTTAAAGCATATGTAAGAGTAGTTTATTATAGTAATGGTAAAATAAGTAGTAAGTTTTTAAATGAAGAATATGTTTTAAAGAGACATGATCAAGGTACATTAGATTTAAAAGGTGGTACTAATATATTACAATGTCATAATTGTGGTGCTTCTATTGATGTTAAAGATAAAAAATGTAATTATTGTGGTAGCGAAATAAAATATTTACAAGAGTGGATTATGATGTAGTAAAGAAGAAAAAATAAATAGTTTTTTCTTCTTTTATTAAATGATATAATTGATATATAACATAATAATAAGTTCGTTTTAAGAATAGAAGGGATGTTATTTATGGATAAGAAGAAACTTTTAATAATAGGTGGTATTGCTTTAGGTGTTATTGTTTTAGTAATAGTTGGTATTATAATTTTTAAAAAACCTAAGGTAGAAGAAGAAAAACCAAAAGAAGAAGAAAAACAATTGGAAGTTAAAAAGTATGAATTACAAACACATGAGTATTTTGAAAAAGCTCCTGAGGAGACTAAATATATAATTAGTTCTGTAGATGAATTAAATGTATTTTATTATTTATATTCAGACGTTTTGAATATTAAGGAAAAAGAATTAAAAGATTATACTATGTTTGTTGAAGTTAAACAAGTTGGTTCCGGTAGTGATACTTATAAAATATTAAAAGTAGATATAAGCGGTAAGGTAAGCTTTTTAGTTGATGAGTCAATACCTGAAGTAGGAACAGATGATATGGCTTTTTGGTATTTGGTTGCTATGATTCCAAATGAAATGTTAAAAGATGTAGATACGAGTGATTGGGCTATTCCTTCTGTTATTATGAAAAAGCAGATTGCTTTAAGTGGTGATTATACATTTACAATTGATAATGAAAATAAATTCCAATTAATTACTGATGAAAGATTTACAACTATGAGAAATGATGGTGGAAGTTATGAAAGTACTTATTATCAAATTGATTTAGAAAATAAAGTAGTTATTAAGAGACATGAAAGTTATAATGCTCCTTATGGAAAGAAAACTGATACTATTGTATTTGCCAAGAAAATAGATGATAAATTAGTTAAAGAGTTAAAAACTTCATTAATTAATTTGGCAAATAGTTATGATTCTGGTAAAAATGAAAATTATTCTTACTATACATTAAGTACTTTGAATTTTAGTAAGAATTATTATGATGAAGCTACTATAAATAATGCAAAAAAGATAATTAGTAGATTAGAATAAAAGGCTATATTAGTCTTTTATTTTTATTAAAAATTAGCACTCTCTATTGACGAGTGCTAATTAATGCTGTATAATATTTCTCGTAAAGGAGTGAATATTATGAATTATGGTTATAATCAACCTCAAGAAGAGGAAGATGTATTAAAAAAATATGGTCGTGATATTACTGAATTAGCAAAAAATAATAAAATAGATCCAGTTATTGGAAGAGATGAAGAGATTAGAAGTATAGAGAGAATTCTTTCTAGAAAAACTAAGAACAATCCAGTACTAATTGGTGAACCAGGTGTTGGTAAAACAGCTATAGTAGAGGGTTTAGCTCTTCGTATTATTTCTGGTGATGTACCAGATAGTTTAAAGAAGAAAACTATTTGGGAATTAGATTTGGCTGCTTTAGTTGCTGGTGCTAAATACAGAGGTGAATTTGAGGAAAGATTAAAAGCTGTATTAAAAGAAATTTCTGATTCTGAAGGTAAAATTATTTTATTTATTGATGAAATACATATGATTGTTGGTGATGGTTCTGAAGGAACTATGAATGTAGGTAATATGTTAAAACCTATGTTAGCTAGAGGTGAAATTAAGTGTATAGGTGCTACTACTTTAAATGAATATAGAAAGTTTATTGAGAAAGATGGAGCACTTGAAAGAAGATTTCAAAAGATTATAGTTAAAGCTCCTAGTGTAGAAGATACTATTGCTATACTTAGAGGTTTAAAAGAAAGATTTGAAGTACATCATGGTGTTAATATTAAAGATAGAGCTATTATAGCTGCTGCTACTTTAAGTGATAGATATATTACTGATAGATATTTACCAGATAAAGCTATTGATTTAATAGATGAAGCTTGTGCTACTATTAAAATTGAAATGGATAGTGTTCCAGTTAGTTTAGATAAATTAACTAGGAAGATAATGTTACTTGAAATAGAAAGACAATCTTTAAAGAATGAGAAAGATGAATCTAGTATTAAGAGACTACAAGAATTAGATGATGAATTATATGAACTTAAATTAAAAGAATCTAAATTAAAAGAAGATTTTAATAAAGAAAAAGATGTTACTCAAACTATATTGGATAAGAAAAGATTATTAGAAAATTTAAAATATAAATTAAAAGAAGCAGAAAATAATTATGATTTGGATACTGCTGCAAGACTTCGTCATGGTGATATTCCTAAATTAGAGCAAGAATTAGAAGATTTAAAGAAGAGTAATAAAAACACTTTAATTAGTGATACTGTTTCTGAAGAAGATATTGCTCAAGTAATAAGTAAATGGACTAATGTACCTTTATCTAAATTAGTTGAAGGTGAAAAAGAAAAACTTCTTAAATTAGAAGAAAATATGAAGAAAAGAGTAATAGGTCAAGACGAAGTTTTAAAGAAAGTAAGTAATGCTATTATTAGAAGTAGAGCAGGTATTAAAGATCCTAATAGACCTATTGGTTCATTCTTATTTTTAGGACCTACTGGTGTAGGTAAAACAGAAGTAGCTAAAACTTTAGCATATGAATTATTTGATGATGAAAGACATATGATTAGAATAGATATGAGTGAATATATGGAAGCATTTAATGTTTCTAGATTAATAGGAGCTGCTCCTGGATATGTAGGTTATGAAGAAGGTGGACAACTTACTGAGGCAGTAAGAAGAAATCCATATAGTATTGTATTATTTGATGAAATAGAAAAGGCTCATCCTGATGTATTTAATATATTATTACAAATATTAGATGATGGTAGAATTACTGATAGTCAAGGTAGAACAGTTGATTTTAAAAATACTATTATTATAATGACTAGTAATTTAGGTAGTGAATATATATTAGAGAATTTATCTAATAAAGAAGAATTAATTAATAGAGATTTAAGAACTACATTTAAACCTGAATTCTTAAATAGAATAGATGAAATAGTATTCTTTAATAGTTTAAGTAAAGATGTTGTTTATAAGATATTAGATATTATTATTAATAACATTAATAATAGATTAAAAAATAGAAATATTACTATAGAATTATCTGATAAAGCAAGAGAATATATTATTGAAAATTCTTATGATGAAGTATTTGGTGCTAGACCTATTAAGAGATATGTATCTGATAATATTGAAACTTTAATAGCTATGGATCTTATTAATGGAGATATAGTTGATAATAGTAATATTATAGTTGATGTAGAAAATGATAATTTTATAATTAAGAAAAAATAATTTAAGAAAATATTGACAAATAAATATTTAAGTGTTATTTTGTTATCAAGTGAGAGCACATAAGTTATAAACGAGCTGTGCTGGATGAAGAGTCTACACGTATTTACGGAGTCACGAATGTTTTATTCGTGGCTTTTTTATATCTTTTAAAGTAGACGAATAATATGAAAGGAAAGGTGATATTTATGATGAAAATAGGGTCATTTAGAACATCTGCGGTCCTTGATGGGACATTAAAAATTATTGTACGATCTATACTTGGTAAGGTCTATTTTGTCATACATAAATATACCGATCTAAGTATTATTCGTACTCTTGGTGAGTATGTATAATTAAAGCTACATAGGGTAGATAAAACCTACACGAAGTAATTCGGAGTCACATGTTTATATGTGACTCTTTTTGTTTATAAAAGATAAAAATAATAAAGAAAGAGAGTGATCAAGATGAATTATTCAAAAGATGATCTTCTGTATAAGAAGAGAAAACTGTATGAGAGTTTAAGAAGAGAATATCAAAAGTATTTAGATTATCAAAAAGAATATTATAAATATAATTTTACATTGAAATTGAAATAGAAAGGAAGATTAAAATGAAATCTAGTAAAAGAATTAAATATGTTAAACCTAAAGTGTCTTATGCTGAATTTTATACTGAAAATATAAATAATCCAGAGATATATAGATGGTTAAGAGCTAATCCTAAGAAATATACAGTTGAAGAAGAAAAAGAATGGATTAGAAGTATTAAAGATGAATATATTTATACAATGATTGAAAAAGGATCTAATGAAATGATTGGTAATTGTAGTTTTAATTCTATTGTAGATGGTGTTGCTGAAATAGGTATATGGATTACACCTAGTAAGCAGAATAATCATTATGGTAGAGAAGCAATTGAACATTTTATAGATTATGGATTTAATGAAATAGGTGTTAAAGAAATAGTTTTAACTGTATTTGAAAGTAATGTTAAAGCTATTAAATGTTATAAAAGTATTGGTTTTGTTGAAATATCTAAAGATATGAATGTAGAAGATGGTATTGGAAACATAACTAATAATATACATATGAAATATATAAAATAGAAAGAAGTGATTTTTATGATAAGAAAAATGAAACATAATGATTTTAATGATGTTAATAGACTATTTAAACAAGTGCATAAAATACATGTAGAAAATAGACCAGATATATTTATAGATTCTGATCCTTGTCCCTATTGAAGAATTTAATAGGAGACTTAGTAAACATAATTTTATTAAACTAGTTTTTGTTGATAATAAAAAAATATTAGGTTTTGTATTTGGAGAAGTTTTAATAAAAGGTGGTTTACAAACAAAAAAAAGAAAAGTATTAGCAATACATGAAATAGGTGTTGATTCTTCTTTTAGAAGAAGTGGTATTGGAACTAAATTAATAGATGAAATTAAAAGAATTGCAATAGAAAAAAATTGTGATGATGTTAATTTATCTGTATGGAGTTTTAATAATAATGCTATTAATTGTTATGTTAAAAATGGATTTGAAATACAATCTTTAAGAATGGAATTTAAATTAAAATAGAAAGAAGGAATAAATATGAAAAATGGGACTTATCCCTCAATGCGAGTGGAAGGATGCCTTAAATAAATTTATTAAAGATTATAAGAAGAATAAAGATGTAGATCTAATTATGTTAGTAGGCAGTTATGCTGTTAATAACAATAATAAATATAGTGATATAGATGTATATATAGTCTTTAATAATAATTGTAATTATAGAGAAAGAGGTAATAAATTAGTTAATGGTTATATTATAGAATATTTTGCTAATCCAATATTTAAAATAGAAGAATATCTAATAAATGATGGTAGAGGTCATGGAGGACCGATGGCTAATATGATTATTAATGGTAAAGTATTATATGGTAAGAAGAGAGTATATAATTATTTAAAGAAGAAAGCATATGATGCTGTTAATAAAGTAAATGAATTTGATATTATGAAATATTATAGATGTTGGGATGCTTATGAAGATTATAAAGCTTGTAAATATGATAATAAGATGCCTTATTATAATTGTTTAAAATATTTAATAGAAGCTTATTTATATAATCATGATTATTTTATATTACCTGAAAATAAATTGGAAAGATTTTTTAAGGATAAGAAATATAGAGAAAAATATAATATTAATAAATTTCCTGATAATGAATTTAATAAATTAGTAATTAATTGTTTTGATAATGTTAATAAAAAGAATTTAAGAAAATTATATGAATTTGTTATTAAGGATGGTAATTTTGATATTAATAATTTTGTATTAAAAAGTGATGTATAGAAAGGAGTGATAATATGGAACGTCTTAGACATGTGATACCTGATGAATCATATAGAGAACAAGCTAGAGAATATATTTTAGAACACAGAGCTTGTGGAAGTCATATGAATGGAGCAGGTGGTCTAGATAGGTATTTAGATGATTATGATGGCTGGTTAGAAAAGTTGAGTAATGATCGAATACAAATAAATGATGGTGAACGTGTGCCCGCCGAAACATATATGTTGGTTAGAGAAAGTGATAATCGTTTAATAGGGATGTGTAATATTAGATTAGAACTTAATGATAGACTAATGAGATGTGGAGGTAATATAGGGTATGGTATAAGACCTTCAGAAAGAGGTAATGGATATAATAATATTAATTTATATTTAGCACTATTAAGATGTAATGAAATTGGTTTAGATGTGGTATTATTAGATTGTGATGATGATAATATTGCATCTTGGAGAACTATGGAAGCATTAGGTGGTATTGAAGTAAATAGATGGTATTCTGAAGAAGAAAATTGTTTATGTAGAAGATATAGTATTAATGTAAGAGATGCTATTAATAATTATAGTGAAATATATGAACCGAGAATATTAAGAAGATAAGGAGGAATTATTATGAGTATTATAGAAGTTAAAAATCTTTCTAAAACTTTTAAAGTTAAAGAGAAAGATAAAGGTATTAAAGGTAGTATTAAGTCTATTTTTAAACCTAAATATAAAAATAAAAAAGCTGTTAATAATATAAGTTTTACAGTTGATAAAGGTGAAATACTTGCTTTTATAGGACCTAATGGTGCTGGTAAAAGTACGACAATAAAAATGCTTACAGGTATATTGTATCCTAGTGGTGGAGAGATAAGTGTAGCTGGAATAGATCCTACTAAAGATAGAAAAAAATTAGCTTATGAAATTGGATGCGTTTTTGGTCAAAAAGAACAATTATGGATTCATTTAACACCATATGATAACTTTAAATTCTTTGGGGCTATTTATGATATACCAGAACCTGTTATAGAGAAAAGAATACAAGAATATAATGATATTTTTGAATTAAATGATTTTATTAATACACCTGTTAGAAGTTTATCTTTAGGTCAAAGAATGATTTGTGAAATTGTTGCTTCATTAATACATGAACCAGATATTTTATTCTTAGATGAACCTACTATTGGATTAGATCCAGTGATTAAAGAAAAGATTAGAGTATTTATTAAGAGATTAAATAAAGAAAAGAAAACTACTATTTTTTTAACTAGTCATGATGTAGGTGATATTGAAAAATTATGTAAGAGAGTAATTATTATTAATGATGGTAAGATTGTATTAGATGATAGTATGGAAAATTTAAAATATCATTATTTAAATAAAAAGATTGTTGAAGCTAAAATGAATACTAAGATTAATTTAGATGAAATAGATGGTATTAGTATATTAAAGGATAAAGACTATAATTTGAAATTAGAAGTAGATTTAACTAAAAAGAGTATTAGTGATGCTATTAAATTATTAGATCCTGATAAGATAATAGATATTAATATTTCTAATACTCCTTTAGAGCAAATTATTAGTAATATTTATAAAGGTACTAAATAATGAAAAAGTATTTATTTATAATTAAAACTACATTTAATGATTCAATTCAATACATTTCAAGTTTATTCTTTAAATTTATTGGATTTGCTATTATGATGTTTGTTTTAGTATCATTATGGTCTTTTATATATGGTGATCCTGATAATATTATTAAAGGATATTCATTTAGTCAAATGATATGGTATTTATTATTAGCTGAGTCTATTACATTTGGTAGTGGTTCAAAAGTAGCTACGGATGAAGTTAGAGATAATATTAAATCTGGTAATATAGCTTACCAAATTAATAAACCATATAATTATATTGGTTATATTATTAGTAAGTATATGGCAGATACTTTGATTAGATTTATTGCATTTTTAATTATTGTTATTATTTTAGGATTAGTATTTGCTGGTAGTATTCCTGATTTTAATTATTTAAGTATTATTTGTGGTATACCAATCTTTTTATTAGCTGTATTAATTACTGGTATGGTAAGAATTTTAATTAGTTTAAGTTCTTTTTGGGTAGAAGATTCTAAACCATTTCAAAATGTTTATAATAAGATGGTTTTAATGTTTGGTGTATTCTTTCCATTAGAAATGTTTCCTAGTATTATTGGAAAAATAATTAGATATTCTCCAATATATAGTACTAGTTATGGACCAGCTAAATTAATTTTAAGTTTTAGTAATGAGTTATTTAAAACAATTTTATTATCTCAATTTATTACTATTTTAATTATTATTATATTAATGAGTATTATTTATAAGAAAGGAGTAAAGAAGTTAAATGTTAATGGCGGTTAGAAATAATATTAGAATAATGTTATTATCTATTAAGTATAATTTAATGAAAGCTATGGAAAATAAAGTTGCGTTTTTAACATCTGTTATTATGATGATATTTAATAATGCTACATTTATTATTCAATGGGTAACTATATTTTCTTTAAAAGAAGTTATAGGTAGTTATACTTTTAGTGATGTAATGTTTTTTTGGGCTATGGCAAGTGGTTCATTTGGATTTGCACATATTTTATTTAATGGTGCTTATAAGATTCCAGAATATATTGAACAAGGTAAATTAGATGCTTATTTAACTATGCCAAAGAATACTTTATGTCAGGTTATTACATCTAGTTTAGAACCTAGTGCTGTTGGTGATTTGATATATGGATATATTGCTTTAATTATATTTAATTTTAGTATTAAGAATATTTTACTATATACTTTGTTAATTCCTTTTGGAGGAATTATATATGTTAGTATTGTTGTTATTTATAATAGTTTAACTTTTAGATTTTATAGATCAAGTTATTTAACAGATGCTATTAGAGATGTATTTATAAATACTTCTTTATATCCTGATATTATATTTAATAAAATAGTAAAATTTGTATCTTATACATTTATTCCAAGTGGATTTGCTTGTTGGATACCTGTTCATTTATTAATGGATTTCAATATTAAGTATTTCTTAATCTTATTAGGAGGTACTATATTATTTATTATTATGGCTTTTATATCTTTTAATAAAGGTTTAAAAAGTTATACATCTAGTAATTTAATGAGTGCAAGGTATTAATAAAGAAGGTGATTTCATGATAGTAAAGAATAATTATAATGAATGTATTACTAATTTAGCTTGTTCTATTAGAAAGTATTTTGGTTTAGATTATAAACATAGTACTTTAAGTGATATAGATAGTTTATTAGAAGAATATAAACCTAAAAATGTAGTTGTAATGTTATTTGATGGTATGGGTTCTAGAATTTTAAGAAGAACTTTAGAAGATGATGATTTCTTTATTAAATATATGGATAGAGAAATAACTAGTGTATTTCCAGCTACAACAACTGCAGCTACTACTTCAATAAGAACTGGTTTAAATCCAGTAGAACATGGTTGGTTAGGTTGGAATATGTATATTAAACCAATAGATAAAATTATTACTTTATTTCTTAATAAAGAAAAAGGTACTGAAGAAATTTGTAATGAATTTTTAGAAGTAAAAAATAAATTAGCATCTAAAACTATAGTAGATGAAATAAATGAAAGAGGAGAAGATGAAGCTTTAGAATTATTTCCTTTTCCAGTAGATAGAACTACTTTATATAGTGGTTTAGATGATATGCTATTAAGAATAAAAGAAGAATGTAAGAAGAGTGGTAGAAGGTATATATATGCATATGATGATGAACCAGATCATACTATGCATGAATATGGACCAGATCATTGGAAGAGTAAAGAGTTAATAGCAGAGAGAAGTTATAAAGTAGGTAAATTATGTGAAGAATTAGAAGATAGTCTAGTTATTGTTATTGCAGATCATGGTCATATTAAATGTAATAATATATTTTTAAAAGATTATCCTGATTTTATGAAGATGATTATTAAAAGTACTTCTTTAGAACAAAGAGCAGTTTCTTTTAGAGTTAAAGATGAATATAAAGATATCTTTGTTGAAGAGTTTAATAAACTATTTGGTAGTGATTTTAGATTATTTAGTAGCAGTGATGTTATTAGTAGTAAGTTATTTGGTGATGGAGAAGAGAATGAACTATTTAGAGATGCTGTTGGTGATTATATAGCCATTTCTTGCGATTCTAATAAATGTTTAGTTAGTGATGGAGATGAAATATTAGTATCTCAACATGCTGGTTATACTGATGATGAAGTATATATACCTTTAATAAAAGTATTAAAAAAATAAAAGAATCATATTATTTATGATTCTTTTTTCTTTTTCTTCTTTTTTTAGTTTTCTTTTTATAAATAAATAATAATATAATAAATATAATTATTATAATAAAATATCTTTTTATTATTTTTATAATACTTATTTTTATTTTAGTATTTAGTGTTACTTCTTCTTGATAGAATAATTCATCTTGATAATAGTATTTAATAGTACCTAATTTAGAATCTTTTTTATTAAGGAAGTTTAATGATTCTATTCCGTCATATTCTATTTTTAAATCATCTTTATTATAATCAGAAGGCAAATACTTAGATATATCTTTAGATGCTTTTATTTCATATTCATTTATTTTAGATAGATTAACAGGTAGTGTTTTAATAACAGTATCTTTTTCTATTAATAATTCTTCTTTATAGTTATTATTTAAAAAATTAATAAGATTAATAGTATCTACAATATTATAGTAATTATTACCTTCATGAGTTGCTTTTAAAGTAATTATTATTACTTCATGTCCATTTATATTACTTAGAGATGATAAACAATAACCAGCATTTTCTGTAAAACCTGTTTTACTTCCTAATATTTTAGAAGTATCTATATTAGAATTTTTTGTGTATGTATTTATAGTTGATTTTACTTTTAATCCATTAGATAGAGTATATTCTTTTGTAGTATATATTTCTTTAAATGTAGGATTCTGTAATGCATAATTTAATAATATACGTATTTCTTCTGCTGTAGATAGATGACCATCTATATCTAAACCAGTTGTATTTACAAAATGGGTGTTAGTAAGTCCTAACTTATTAACAAGTTCATTCATTTTTTCTACATAATTTTTAATATTACCACTTATTAAGATAGCTAATGAATTAGTAGCATCAGCTCCACTAGGAAGCATAGATGCATAAAGTAAATCTCTATATGTAAGTTTATCACCAGGTTTTAAACCTGCTATACTAGCATCCCAACTTACTGTATTTAACATTTCTTGAGTTATAGTAACTTCTTCATCTAAATTATTAATATTTTCTATTGCTGTAATAGTAGTTGCTATTTTAGTAAGTGATGCTATATATACTTTATGATCTGCATATAATGAATATAATTCTTTATTATCATTTATATCATATATTTCAATTACTTTAGAATTTGTTTCTGGATATGTTAATGCATTGATAGAAAAAGGTATTAATAATAGTATTAAATATATAATCTTTTTCATATTATCACTCCTTAAATAATTTTAGCATATTTTGATTATATGTTTAATTATTATAATTATTATTTTATAATATGGTTAAGGAGATGAACTATTGTGAAAGAAAAGATTGAAGAAATTGTTAAGAAAGTAAAAGAAGATGAAGGTTTTGCTGATAAGTTTAAAAGTGATCCAGTTAAAGCAGTAGAGAGTGTATTAGGTGTGGATCTTCCAGATGATCAAATTAATGGTATTATTGAAGGTGTTAAAGCTAAAATAAACGTTGATAATGCTGGAGGTATAGTAGATAAAGTAAAAGGACTATTTAGCTAATAGTTCTTTTTTTATGCAACAAAAAACTACTCAATAGAGTAGTTAATTTCAAATGGAGCAAGTGAGGAGAATCGAACTCCCATCTCGACCTTGGCAAGGTTGTATACTAACCATTGTACTACACCTGCATGCACTAGTAATATACCAAAAATATAAGAAAAAAGCAAGTGTAAATTCCATTTTTCATGTTTATTGTAAGATAAGTGTTATAATGATATAATGTAGTATGAGAGGTGGAAGGCTCTGTGAAGAAAAAAATAGGTGTTTTTTTCAAAAAAATTAGGAAAAATATTGGTAAATATCTATCTTCAAATAGATTATTTTTGTCGTATGTTATTTTTTCTTTAATAGAAGTTAGTTTACTTAGAAAATATACTTTAGGTTTTTCTTTTGATTTAAGACCTTTTGCATGTGATTTAGGTTTAATAATAATGATTGGTTCTTTTGGTTATTTCTTTAAAGCAAAGAAACAATTTGCATATTATTTAATATGGGTATTAATATTTACTTTAATGTGTGTAGTAAATAGTGTTTATTATTTATTCTATACTTCTTTTGCATCTTTTTCTCTATTAGCAGAATTAGGTTTAGTAGGTGAAGTATCTGATTCTTTATATGAAAAATTTAGAGTAATAGATTTTATTTATATTATATTTCCATTCTTATTTGTATTAATACATATGAAATTAAAGAAAGGTAATTATTATTTATATATTGCTAAAGTTGAAAAGGGAGCTAAAATGTTTGTTAAAACATTAATTATAGGATTAGCTGTTGGTGCTATTACTATGTACCATTTTGATGGTAGTGATGCTTCTAGATTAGTTAAATTGTGGAATAGAAGTTATTTAGTTAAGAGATTTGGTATTGTTTTATATCAAGGTAATGACTTAATACAAAGTTTAAAACCTAAAATTAATAGTTTATTTGGTTATGATGAAGCTGCTAAAGAGTTTAAAGAGTTCTATGCAGAAAAATTTAAAGAAGAAAAAAGAAGAAATGAATATACTGATGTGTTAAAAGATATGAACGTTATTTTTATTCATATGGAAAGTATTCAGAATTATTTTATTGATTTGAAATTAAATGGAGTAGAGTTAACTCCTACTATTAATAAATTATCTAAGGAAGGTATGTATTTTGATCATTTCTATCCTCAAATAAGTGTTGGTACTAGTAGTGATACTGAATTTACTTTAAATACTTCTTTAATGCCTGTTAGTAGTGGTACTGCATTTGTTTCTTATTATAAGAGACATTATATAGCTATTCCTCAATTATTAAGTGATATGGGATATTATACATTTAGTTCTCATGGTAATGATGCTAGTATGTGGAATAGAAATAATATGCATCCTAGATTAGGTTATGAAGAATTAATATTTAAAGATCAATTTGATGTTACTGATGATAATAGTGTTGGTTTAGGTATTAGTGATTATGATTTCTTTTTACAATTACAAGAAAAATTAGAAAAGATAGAAGATGAACATGAACATTATATGGGTACATTGATTCAGTTATCTAATCATAGTCCATATGCAAGTACTAAAGTTAATTCTAAATTATATTATACTTTTGATGAATTAGATTTAACTAATACTTATACATATTTTGATGAAAAGACTGGAACTACTAAAGAGATTAAAGATAAATATTTAGATGGTTCTGAATTAGGAGATTATTTTATAAGTGCTCATTATGCTGATATGGCTTTAGGTACTTTCTTTGATTATGTAATGAATAGTGATCATTATGAAAATACTGTATTTGTATTATATGGTGATCATGATGCTAGGATATCTAAAGAAGAGTATGAATATTACTTTAATTATAATACTAAGACTGGTGAAAAATATAAATCTGGTGATGAAAACTTTATAGATTTTGATAGTGTTTATTATGATTTAAGTAAAGGTACTCCTTTAATAATATGGACTAAGAATGAAGAAGTTTCTAATAAGATAAGAGGTATTAATAGAAACGTTATTGGTATGTATGATATTTTACCTACTATAGGTAATATGATGGGATTTGAAAATAAGTATGCTTTAGGTCATGATATTTATGATATTAAAGAAGATAATGTTGTTATATTCCCTAATGGTAATTTCTTAACTAATAAGGTTTATTATAATAATACTAGCGGTAAATATAGAGCTATTAATAGTAGAATATGTTTTGATAATACTGAAGGTATATTTAGATTATTATCTAATAGTATGTGTAATTCTTATGATAGAAATAAATATAGTAGAGTATTAAGTAATGAATCTAATCAATCTAATGATGATTTTGATGTAGATTATATTGAAAAATTAAGAGATTATACTGAAAAGAGATTAACTCTTTCTAATAATATTGTTGTACATGATTTAATTTATAAAGAAGGAGATAATATTCCTGTAGTGGGAGGCGAGAGCAGTGAGTAAAAAGGGAACAACAAAAGATAAAGAAAAAGAAGTAGTTAAAGAAGAAATAAAAAATGATAAGAATGAAGAATCTAAAAAAGAAGAAGTAAAGAAAGAAACATCTATTGATAAAAAAGATGATGATAAAGAAGTTAAAAGTAATAATAAGAAAGTTAATAAAATAAAAAGGGTTATTATTATTTTAATGGTATTACTTGCTTTTGGAGGATTATTATATTTAGCTTTATCTAATAAAGGTGAAAAGAAACATAAAACTGAAGTTACTGTTTTAGATGCATTAGAGGAATATGGTTATACTTTAAGCGATGCTGATAGTGAATTATTTAAAACAGAATTTAATCAACTTAAAGAGATATTAAAGAGTACTCCTAGAGATGATAAATTATATAGTGAACAAATTGCTAAGTTATTTGTTATAGATGTATATACTATGAGTACTAAATTTAATATTTATGATGTTGGTGGCAATGAATTTTTCTATTCTAGTAAAGTTAAAATGTTTGAACAAAAACTAATTGATACTATGTATTCTACTATGGAAGATAATACTTATGGTGATAGAAAGCAAGAATTACCTGAAGTTAAAAGTGTAACTGTTGAAAATGTTGAAGAAACTACTTATGAAAAGATTGATAAAGTAGATGGTAAAGAAGTTAAAGAAAAAGTAGATGGTTATAAATTTGTATTATCTTGGGATTATGTTAAAGATTTAGGTTATGATACTAAAGCAGAAGTTACTGTTGTAAAAGATGGTGATTTAAAGTATAGTGTTATAGAGTTTAATACTGATTTAAAAGAAGATAAAAAATAAAAGATTACTAAATAGTAATCTTTTTTATTGTAATAAATTGTACTTTTTTAGAGTAAATAATATCAAAATAACGAATTAATTTTGTTGAATAAGAAAATTTAGTTATACCTTGATATATATATCCTTCTGGTTTTTCATAAACACGTCCTTGGCAATATTTTTGTAAGAATTTTCTTTTTGAACTAATTAAACTTCTAGTTGTTTTAAATGTTTTATTAAGAAATCTAGTTATAAAGAAAGGCAAACAACCATTATGTGTATGACCTGATAAAATTAAATCTGTATTATTAAATGGTGTATCATTATTTTGTATATATTTATAAATATTAATAGGAGAGTGAAATAATAAAATATTATATGTATTATTTGTAAATGGACAATGTGTTTTAGTCATTTCTTTTTCAAATGAATCATATTTTTCTTTATCTATTTCATAATGCTTAAATGATGGATTATAACCATAAAATAATATATTATTATCTTGCCAAGAAGAATCTTCTAAGAAATGAACGTTATTCATTTCTTTTAATATGTTTCTTAAATATGAATTTTGTTCTTCTTGCCAATGGTGTATATAACCTTTTTTGGTATCGTGATTACCATATATTATAAGTAAAGGTGCTAATTGAGATAAATCATTAAACCATTTTATTAATGGATCTATTTCTTTATAAAGAGCATTATCTAATATATCACCTAATATGCAGATATAATTAGGTATATTATTTTTTATTTGATTATATAGTTTATCTAATATTTTATTATTAAAATAGGGTGTATAGTGAATATCTGATAATATAGCTATTTTAATATTAGTTATATCTTTAGTTGTATAAAAATCTTCATTATACATATTATTTCTCCTTTAAGATAAAAAGATACAATTAAGTATCTTTTTATTCTCCTTCATTTGTTTGATTTTGATTTGGATCCTCAATAGGTTGTTGTGGTTCAGGATCTGGTGTTGTTTGATTATTATCTTCTTTATTTGTTTCGTTATTATTTTGTTCATTTTCATTATTATTATTATTATTGTTGTTATTATCATTGTTTTCCTTATTATCATTTGTTTCATTATTATTGTTATTTTGTTGTGTAGAATTGTTGCTTCTACCATTACTTAATGTGAATACTATAGTTTTATCTCTTACTTCTTGCATTAATTGGAATGCATGAATAGATTGTTCAATGATAATTCCTTGTGGTTCGTCACTATCTGCATATTCAGATGAACAGTTATAACCATTTGTATTACACCAATCCATTGCTTTACTCATACCACCACCGATAAAGTTTGGTACAACATCTAGAACAGCACCACCATATTCATATTGACCAACAAGTGGAGTAGTATAGTCTTCATTGTAAGATATACTAAATGTTTTAACAGGTGTTACTTCTCTTAATTCTAGATTTTCTTCCATTAATTTAATAATTGCATTTAATGATGCTGGTTGATAACCTAATGCTGAAGTTACACTTGAACCTCTCCAAACAGGTAGTCCATAACAATTTAAATATGTCTTTTTAATTGATAATGTATTTGAATGAATATTTAATAACATATCTTTTCCTACATCATAGAATGACATTATTTGCTCTGGTGTTATATTTGTTTCTAAGTTTCTTGAAATAGTATCCATTATATTTTGGAATTCAGTTACATTTCTTACATTTTTCATTTTTAATGCAACAGCTTCAATAACTTGTTGTTGATGTTGATTTCTTGCTAAGTCACCAGCTAAAAATTGATGTCTATTTCTTGCATATGCTAATGCTTCTTCGCCATTTAAAGTTTGTAATCCTGGTTTTATATAAACTGTATTAGCACCAACTTCTCTTTTACTATTTTGTTCACAGATACCACCTTTACAATCGATACCCATGTTAGTAGCAAAGTCTGGAACTGCAACGTCCACTTCAACTCCACCTAATACGTTTACTAAATCAACAACTCCTGTGAAATTCATTTTTACGTAATAATCGATCTCTATTCCTGTTAAATTTTGAATAGTATTGATAACGCATGTAGAACCATATGCTGCAGATGAATTTATTTTTGCATATCTTTTATTATTACATGCTATTGGTACATAAATATCTCTTGGTAAACTAAACATTGTTGCTGTAAGTGTTTTTGGATTAAATGTTGCTAATATTAATGTATCACCATTAAATGATTGATTAGCTTTTAATCCATCATATTCTGAATCAACACCCATTATTAATGCAGTAAATGGTTCAGTTAATTTCTTTTCTTTACTTTTTTCTAATGTTTGATTATCTTGATTTTTCATATCTTTTTCTAGATAATCAATTATTTGAGTTTGATCTTTAATATTTGTTATTTCTCCATCTTCATTTTCAATATTAAATAAAGTATAGTTACCTGGAACAAAACATGCATCTATTTCTTTATTAAATAATGCATAGATCATTGCATCATAATCATCGAATTTTGTTATTTCGTTATCTAATTTTTTATTTTTTATTAATTCATTAGCAAGTATTACGCCTTCAATATCATCTTCTGTATTAACCATTCCTATTTTTGAATCTTCATCAAAATCAGTATCTTTTAATGATATTAAATTAGTTCTATATGTAATAGTTTCTTTGTTCATTGCTTTTAAATTACCATAAAAATAATTAATTATATATGAACTACCAAATTGAATAGGTATAAATATAAAAGTAATTATTGTTATTATAATAAAGGCTGCTTTCTTTTTTGTTACTACTTGTATTAATCCTGATAGAGCATAGAAGAATAACCAACACGTAAATAGTATTATTGCTATTACTCTAAGGAATGTTTCTATACTTAAATGACATATACTATAAATGAAGTATATTAGTGAAATAAGATATAGTATTGTAGTAAAAAAATAAAAGAATTTTTGAACTTTACTTGCTTTTTTAAGTTTATTAAATAGTATATTCATTTCATCATCCCTTTTTTACTATCATTTATTATAACATATTTAATAATATGACTCAATTAACGATTTGATTTGATTGTAAGTTTACACTTGTTTACCTTATGTTGTTTAATGATTATGTAAAGAATGATATAATTATTGTGAGAAAGTGTAGGTGATTGCTATGAAAAAGTTTATAAAGTTATTGTTATTCACAGTAGTAGCAATCACTTTAATATATACAAGTAGTAAGATAGAAAGGTCTATAGCAGAAGAAAATTATCCTTTTGAAGCTATTATTGTTAGTAATGATGGACTAGTTGTTAATAGAGAAGCTAATTATAGTACTTATGTAACTGAATTAGCTTATGGTACTAGATTTAATGTAATTGGTAAAGTAGGTAAAATGTATAAAATACAATATGAGGGTGGCAAAGAAGGTTATGTTTCTTCTAGTAGTGGTGTAGTTCAAAAAGTAAGTGATCATATTCTAACTACTGATTATCCTGGTATAGAAACATATAATGATTATTGTAATAGTTTAATACAGTTAGGTTTTCCTGCTAGTTATTGTCCTTATTTATATAATTTACATAGTAAACATCCTTTATGGATATTTAAACCAGATATGATAGGTGTTACTTTAGATGAAGTAAGTAGACAAGAAGAAGGTAAATGTTCTTTAAATACTGAAAATCAAAATTTTATAATTGGTTGGAATGAATCTAATTATTACTTTGTACATTCTAAAGTTATTTCTAGTTATATGGATCCTAGAAATGGTTTATTTGAAAATACTGTATTTCAGTTCTTTGATTCTGATGATAACAAAGATATTAGTAGTGATGAAACTTTAAGTACTTTAGTTGGAGAAGGTAATTTAAAACAATACCTAGAAACATTTAAACAAGCAGCTAGTTTAAATGGTATTAATGTTGTTGATTTAGTAGCTAGAAGTAAAAATGAGGGCTCTAATACTATTGGTTATGATTCTGTAGCTGGAATATATACTACTAAATATAATTTATTTTATGAAGGTAATAGTTTAGATGGTTTTTATAATTTTTATAATATAGGTTCCTATGGTAGTAATCCAATTATGAATGGTTTAGTATATGCAGCTGGTTATTTTAATCCAGAAATTACTTCTTTTCAAAGGCCTTGGAATAGTCCTGAAAAAGCTATTATAGGTGGCGCTGATTTCTTAGCTAGTAGTTATATTAAACAAGGGCAAGATACACCATATTATAGAAAATTTAATGTTTCTTCATATACTAAGAGTGATAAGTATACTCATCAATTTATGACTGCTGTATATGCTCCTATTAGTGAAGGTAAAGATATGTATAGTACTTTTAAAAATAATAATTATTTAGATAAAGAATTTACTTTTACAATTCCTGTATATGAAAATATGGGAGATAAAGCTTATCAAGCAGTTGATAGAAGTATTGATAGTTCTTTAAGTAGTATTACTATTAATGAACAACCATTAGTTGGTTTTGATAAAGATGTTATTGAATATTATGTAAATGTTCCTACTGATAATGAAGGTGTAGTAGTAAATGCTGTTGCAAGTAATGGTGGTGCTTTAGTAGAAGGTACGGGTACTATAAGTTTTGTTGATGGTGTTGCAATTGCATATATTAAAGTAAGTGCTGAAGATAGAAGTAAAACTACTACATATGTTATAAATATTAAAAAAGTAAGTAGTGAAACAAATATAACTGTTGATCAAGTATTATCTAATGTAGATGTTAGAGTTAATGATACGATAATGTATGGTATTAGTCCTAGTACTAATGCTAGTACAATAATTAATACTATTACTAAAAATGGTGGTAATGTTGTAATAAAAGGTAGTGATGGTGTTGTTAAAACAAATGGTAGTTTAGCTACTGGTGATACCATTATGATTAGTGGTACTAATGATTCTAGAACGTATACTATTTCTGTTAGAGGGGATACTTCTGGAGATGGTTTAGTTAAAATAAATGATTTAATATTAGTACAAAGTCAAATATTAAAGAAGATAGAATTAGATAACTATAAATTCTATAGTGCTGATTTAAGCCAAGATGGTGCTATTAAAATAAATGATTTAGTAATGATACAAAGTTATATTTTAGGAAAGATAAGTATATAAGGAGTGATTAAATGAAAAATATTAAATATTTATTGTTTGGTTTATTAGCATTTATATTATTTGTTAGTAGTACAAATGCTGCTAGTTTAAGTGTTAGTGCTAATAAAAGTACTGTTATTGTAGGAAGTACTGTAAATGTTACTGTAACGGCTAATGGTGCAGCTGGTTGGGAATATTGTTTAACATATGATGATTCTTTATTCACTTTAACTAGTGCTCCTACTGATACTGGTGGCAAATGTGTATTAACAGGTAGTACTTTAATTGGTTATAAAACAGTTACATTTACTTTTAAAGCTAAAAAGAGTGGTACTGGTACTATTGGATTAGCTAATTATGCTATGTATGATGATAACGGTAGTGCAGTAGGAGTATCAGCTGGTAGTGTAAGACTTACTAATAAAACACAAGCAGAAATAGAAGCTAGTTATAGTACTAATGCTAATTTAAGAAGTTTGGTAGTTGAAAATTATGAGTTAACTCCTGCTTTTGATATTAATACTTTAGAATATAGTTTAGAAGTAGAAAATGATGTTGAAAGTGTTAAAGTTATAGCTACTAAAGCAGATTATACTGCTACAGTAAGTGGTGCTGGAGAAATTAGTTTACAAGAAGGTTTAAATACAATAAATGTTGTTGTTACTGCACAAAAAGGTAATAAGAAAACATATGTTGTTAATATTACTAGAAAAGAATTAAATCCTATTCAAGTTAATGTTGATGGTAAGAAATTATTTATAGTAAGAAAAACAGAAGGATTAGAAGTACCAAATTATTATGTTAGTGATGTAGAAAAATATACTAGTGCTAATTATATAAGTGTTGATGAAAAGTCTGATGAAATACCTGTATTTAAAAGTGAAATAAGTGGTTATACATTAGTAGCTTTAAGAGATGAAGATGGTAATGTAGGATTCTATATTTGGGATAAAGCTACTGATTCTTATAGATTATATACTGATATTAATTCTGGTAATTTATTTATTGTAGTTGAACAACCTGAGACATTATTAGATGAAGCTAAAAATACTAAGGAAATGATGATCAGTAATAAAAAAGTAGTTGTATATAAATTAGATGATACTGATGATTATGTTTTAGTATATGGTATGAATGCTGAAAATGGTGAGAAGAGTTGGTATAAGTACGATGTTAGTGAAAAGACTTTCCAAAGATATAATAATAAATTATTAAATACTTATAAGGCTGATTTAGAAACATTTAAAAAGTTATTATATATGGTAGCTGGTATTGGTGGATTCTTTATCTTATTATCTTTTGTATTATTTATAAAAAATATTAAAAAGAATAAAATTATTAAAAATGGGGTTGCTCCAGTTGAAGAATCTGAAGAAGAGGAAGACGAGGAAGAAGCTATTGAGGAAGAACCTGAAGAAGAAAAAGAAGTTAAAGAAGAAGAAAAGGTAGAAGAACCAAAAGAAGAAAAGAAAGAGACTAAAAAAAGAGAAAGAAAACTATCTAAGAATGAAAAGATAAAAGAGATAAGAGATATTTTAGATAATAAAGAATTATTTAAAGAAGAAGTTAAGGATACAAAAGAGGAAGTAAAAGAAGAAATAAAAGAAGAAGTAAAAAGTGAATCTCTTAAAGAATTAGAAAAAGATGAAGAAAAAGAATTATCTAAAAGAGAATTAAGAAGATTAGAAAAAGAAAGAATGAAAAAAGAAAGAGAAGAATTAAAGAAGATGCAAGATGACTTCTTAGAATAATTCCTCTCTTTTTTTATAGTAAATATTTATCAATTATTTTTATTTTCTTTAAGATATATGTTGTTATATATGATAGAGATAAAATAATAATTAAGTATAATATTAATCCTATATATGGATGATAAATAATATATTTAAATTTTATAAATTTATAGATAATATTTATAAAGAATTGATGAATAATATATATACCAAAACTATGTATTCCTATTGAATTAATTATTTTAGTAAATTTTGTTATTTTAATATCTTTAATAGTAACAATAATAGTACTTGCAATTATAAAAGGTATAAATGATGTATATTCAAATAGATATTCTGATTTTTTATCTATAAATAATATTATATATATAATAGATACTATTAATAGTAAATAGTTTAATAATTTGTATTTATTATTTATTTCATATTTGTATAAATAATATCCATATAAATAGTAGAATATGTAACCTGAAATAGATATATGATTAAACATAATATATATATTAAAATATCTATTAACAGTAGTTAAGAATATAGTTAATATAAATAAAATAATTAAGAAATTTCTATATTCATTTTGTTCTATATTCTTAGTAATATATATTAATGCTGGAGTTATTAAATATAAACCTAATATTAAGTAGAGGTACCACATATGTGCCCATAACTCTCCAGTTAATAATTTAATAAATATTGTTTTGAATATAGTATAATCTAGTGTTTTATAAGTAAATAATTCTTCTAGAACTATCATTACTGTACCAAATAGAATGATTGCTAAAATTATTTTTAAACAATATTTGAAGAACATATCTTTAAAAGATATTTTATCTTTTTTTAAAAACATCATTCCACTTATCATTACAAATAATGGTACTGCATATTCAGATAATAGACTAATATAAGTATAAGTAATAAAAGATGTATTTGATAAATTTCCAAATGTATATTTGGTATTACCAACTATATGCATTAACATTACACCAATGATTCCTATTAATCTTAATAAATCTATCCAAACGATCCTTTTTTTCATCTTATCACCTTGTTGGGATTATTATACTTTTTTTTGTCTCTTAAATCAATAAAGAGAAGTGGCTTTAAAATATTATTAAGAAAATAATTAAAGAAAATGTAAGTTGATTTTTTGATGATTAATTTTTCTTTTTTTGTTATTATTAATATGGTGATAATATGAAGAGAAGTATTAACATTGATATTATAAAAGTACTAGCTGTAATAAGTGTTATTGCTGTTCATTTTTTCTTAAATAATGAATTCTATAGTATACAATTTTTTGATAATAAATATTATTTTTTTACTTTAATACAGAATTTTTTCTTAATGTGTGTTCCTTTATTTATTATAGCTACTGGTTATTTAATGGAAAGTAAAGTAGAATTTAATGCTAAATATATAAAGAAATTATTTACTAGGATTATTATTCCTTATGTATTAATAGGATTAATATGTGTTTTATTTAATAAGTATTATTTGAAAGTAGATATGAAACTTGTTCCAATAATTATTTCTTTTTTTGATTTTACTGCTGCTAAGTATGGATGGTATGTAGGTATGTATATTGGATTATATTTATTTATTCCTTTTTTGAATAAAGGTTTAAATTCTTTAACTAAAAAAGAAATATTTTATTTATTAATAATATTTTTTATTCTTGGACCTTTATATAGTATATTAAAAGTTAGGTATGAAAATGTTTCATATCCACTTGTTACAACTTATTATTATGGTATATGGATGTTTAATTATTATATAATAGGCTATTATATAAAGAGATTTGATATTAAATTAAAAATAGTATGGAATTTATTATTAATATTGTTAGTGCCTTTATTATCATTAATGAATTTTTATCTTAATAATAAGATTGGTAATCATATGTTTTATAGTAGTGAAATAAATTATTGGGGTGGAATAATTCCTTATGTAGTTAGCATTATTATATTTATGCTCATTATAAGTAGAAATATTAAAGGTAATAAGATATTTAATAAAATATTAAGTAATATTTCTAATTTAACATTATATATATATTTATTAAGTTATATATTTGATCAAATTGTTTATAAATGGTTTCCAACAGGTATATGTAATAATATTTATTATTATCCTGTTATTGTTTTAATAATATTTTTATTTTCATATGTTAGTTCTTTATTATTAGATGGTATTATAAAATTATTTTATAAAATACTAAGAGTATAAAATTGGTTTATGTTTATTGTGAAATATAGTATAATGATAAATACAAGGTGGTAGGTTATGCATTTAGAAGTTAATGGATATAATGTTTTTTTTATAGTATTCGTAACCTTTATAGTAAGTTTATTGTTAGTTCCAATGGTTAAAAAATTAGCTAATCATGTTGGAGCTATGGATATACCTAATGAAAGAAAAGTACATAAAAAACCAATACCAAGACTTGGTGGTCTTGCTATTTTTGGTGCATATTTATTAGGATATATGATTTTTGCTAGAACTAGTGTACAAATGATATCTATTTTAATAGGTGGTTTTATTGTTGTTTTAATAGGAATATTTGATGATATTAAACCAATTAGAGCTTTTTATAAATTTTTAGTACAAATAGTAGCTGCTTGTATAGTAGTATTCTATGGAAATATGTTATTAAGTGAAATAGATATATTTGGTTTAAGTATACATTTTCCAAATATTGTGGCACAATTGATAACTATTTTATTTATAGTTGGTATTACAAATGCTATTAATTTAATAGATGGATTAGATGGTTTAAGTAGTGGTATAGCTAGTATATATTTTATTACTATTGCTATTATTGCTTTTGTTATGAATAGAAATCAAGGATTAGATACAATATTATCTTTAATATTATTAGGATCTACTTTAGGATATTTAGTATATAATTTTCATCCAGCAAGTATTTTTATGGGTGATTCTGGTAGTTTATTCTTAGGTTTTAATATTAGTATAATTGCATTATTAGGATTTAAAACAGCTACTGTTACTAGTTTAATAGTTCCAGTATTTATTCTTGCTATTCCTTTGTTTGATACTACTTTAGCAATATTTAGAAGATTATTAAAGGGTGAAAGTATTGGTAAACCAGATAAAGAACATTTTCATCATCAATTGTTAAAGATGAAATTTAGTGTTCCTGTTACAGTATTAATAATATATGGAATAGATTTATTATTTGCTAGTGTTTCTATATTTTATTCTTTAGGAGATAGAAAGATTGCTTTAGTAATATTAGGAGTTTTAACAATATTATTATTAGTATTAGTTTTATTTACTGATATATTATTTGAACACAAAAAGAGAAAGGATAAGGTCTTGAAATGAAAACTTTAAAAAAAATGTTATTTAATTTAAATAGGTATGGTTTTTTATTAAAAGAATTAATCAAAAGAGATTTTAAAGTAAAATATCAAAGAAGTGTTTTAGGTATTTTATGGAGTGTTTTATATCCTTTACTAATGATGGCAGTAATGGGTGCTGTATTTAGTAATTTATTTAAAGCTAGTATGCCTGGTGTAAGTTATTTATGTTATTTATTAACAGGTTTAACTGTATTTAATTTCTTTAGTGAAGCAACTAATCAAGCTATGCCTTCTGTAGTAGGTAATATGTCTTTAATTAATAAAGTTTATATTCCTAAATATATATTTCCTTTATCTAAATGTTTATTTAGTGGTATTAATTTTTTAATAACATTAATTCCTTTATATGGAGTTATTTTATTAACGGGAACTGGATTGAATTGGTATCATTTCTTATTACCTTTTTGTTTTATTTTATTAATGATATTTTGTATAGGATTTGGTTTCTTTTTATCAAGTATATCTGTATTTTTAAGAGATTTATTTTATCTATGGGGAATTGTATTATTAGCTTGGACTTACTTAACTCCAATTATGTATGATATTAGTATTTTACCTAATTGGTTATTTAAATTAATGCGTTTTAATCCTTTATACCAATATATCAATTTTATTAGAGAGATAGTATTATTTGATAGAATTCCAGCTTTAAGTTGTTGGTTATTTTGTGCTGGATGGGCTTTTGTAATGTTAATAGTTGGTGTTCAAGTATTCAGAAAGACTCAAGATAAGTTTATTTATTATATTTAGGAGGTGTTTAATATGATGGTTTCATTAAAAGATGTATCTATGCGTTTTAATCTTGGTATAGATAAGAATTTTTCACTAAAAAAATTATTTATTAGAATGTTAACTCCTTGGAAAAAGAAAAAAAAGAGTAGAAATGAATTTTGGGCGTTGAAAGACGTTTCATTTGAAGTTGAGAAAGGTGAAGTTGTTGGATTTGTTGGAAGTAATGGCGCTGGTAAAAGTACTTTATTAAAAGTTGTTGCTGGTGTTATGAAACCAACTAAAGGGGAAGTTACTGTATGTGGTAATGTATGCCCAATGATTGAGTTGGGTGCTGGCTTTGATGTTGAATTAACGGCTAGAGAAAATATTTATTTGAATGGCGCTGTTATGGGATATACAAAGGAATTTATAGACTCTAAATTTGATGAAATAGTGAATTTTAGTGAATTAAAAGATTTTTTAGAAGTTCCTGTTAAAAATTTCTCTTCAGGTATGATGGCAAGACTTGCATTTAGTATTGCTACAATAGTAGATCCTGAAATTCTTATTGTAGATGAAATTTTATCTGTTGGAGATTATGCTTTTCAAGAAAAAAGTGGTGCTAAAATGCAAGAAATGATTAAAGGTGGTACTACTGTATTATTTGTTAGTCATTCTATTGATAAGGTTAAACAATTATGTAATAGGGTTGTTTGGTTAGAACATGGTAAAATAATGGATATTGGTGATCCAGAAGAGGTTTGTGAAAAATATTTGAAGAGTCAGATGGAAAAATAAAGATACCTATTTATATAGGTATTTTTTTATTATGTAAATATTTGAATTCAAAATATAGGAAATGTATGTTAAAATAAAGGTAATGTTTTGGGAGGTTATGACATGAGTATATTTAAAGGAAAAACATTGTTAATTACAGGAGGAACAGGTTCTTTTGGTAATAAGGTATTAGAAATGTTCCTTGATACAGATATTGGAGAAATAAGAATTTTCTCAAGAGATGAGAAAAAACAAGATGATATGAGAAAGAAGTATAACAACTCTAAATTGAAATTCTTTATTGGAGATGTTAGAGATCCTGGTACTTTAGAAAGTGCAATGGATGGTGTAGATTATTTATTCCATGCAGCTGCTTTAAAACAAGTTCCAAGCTGCGAATTCTTTCCAATAGAAGCTGCAAAAACTAATATATTTGGTTCATATAATGTATTAGAGTGTGCTGCTAGACATGGAGTAAAGAAAGTTGTTTGTTTAAGTACAGATAAAGCTGCATATCCAATTAATGCTATGGGTATTAGTAAAGCAATGATGGAAAAAATAATTATTGCTAAAGCAAGAATGCTTGGTGATAAAGCAAAAACAACTATTTGTTTAACTAGATATGGTAATGTTATGGGATCTAGAGGTTCTGTTATTCCATTATTTTATAGATTAATAAGAGAAGGTAAACCATTAACTTTAACTGATCCAGAAATGACTAGATATATGATGACTTTAGAGCAAGCGGTTAAATTAGTTATGTTTGCATTTGAAAATGGTAACCAAGGAGATTTATTTGTTCAAAAAGCACCTGGTGCTACAATTGATACTTTAGCTAAAGCTGTTAAAAAATTAAAAAATAGTGATGCTGAAATTAAGATTATAGGTACTAGACATGGTGAAAAGGATCATGAAGTATTAGTTACTAGAGAAGAAATGACTAAAGCTGAAGATATGGGAGATTATTTCAGAATACCAATGGATAATAGAGATTTAAATTATGATAAGTTCTATCCAGAAGGTGATGGAAAAGTTAGAAAAGTAGAATCTTATACTTCTAATAATACTCGTCAATTAGATGTTGATGGTATGGTTGAACTTCTTAAAGAAATGGGAGAAATTGAAGAATGAGAGTTCTAATATTAGGAATGAATGGAATGCTAGGTCATGTTGTTTATAATTATTTTAAAGAACATGGCTATGAAGTATTTGGTACAGTTGTTTCTAGTGATGGTGATATTGTTTATGATGCTTATAAATCTCAAGAAGATTTAGAGAAAATAGTTAAAAAAGTAAAACCAGATGTAGTAATTAATTGTATTGGTATTTTAAATAAAGTTGCAGAAGATAATCATCATTTAGCTGTTAGTTTAAATAGTTTATTACCTCATTATATAGATTTATTGAGTAGTAAATATAATTTTAAATTTATTCATGTAAGTACTGATTGTGTATTTGAAGGAGATAAAGGTAGATATGATGAGAATGCTTTACCTGATGCTACATCATTCTATGGTAGAAGTAAGGCTTTAGGTGAAGTAAGAAATGATAGAAGCTTAACTTTAAGAACTTCTATTGTTGGACCTGATAATAATCCTAAAGGTATTGGTTTATTCCAATGGTTTATTACTCAATCGGGTGAAGTTGGTGGTTATACAAAAGTTATTTGGACTGGTGTAACTACTATTGAACTTGCTAAAGCAATTGAAAAAGGAATTAAGAATAATTTAACTGGGTTACATCATGTAGTTAATAATGATTTTATTCCTAAAAATGATTTATTAGAATTATTTAAAAAATATTTTAATAAAGATATAGTAATTAATCCAAATGATAAAGTTGTAAGTGAGAAAACTTTAGTTAGAACAGATCAATCATTTGATTTTGAGGTACCTAGTTATGAAACTATGGTAGAAGAAATGAAAGATTGGGTTTTAGAACATAAAGAATTATATCCTTTGATTATGGAGAATTGTGGTTTAGGAGGTAAATCATTATGAAAGTAATGACTATTGTTGGTACAAGACCTGAAATTATTAAGTTAGCTAGTACTATTAAAGAATTAGATAAGTATACTGATCATATTTTGGTTCATACTGGACAAAATTATGATTACGAATTAAATCAAGTATTCTTTAAGGATCTAGGATTAAGAGAACCTGATGTTTATATGGATGCTGCAGGTGAAAATGCAGCTCAAACAATAGGTAATGTTATTGTTAAGTCAGATGAATTATTTAAAAAATATAAACCAGATGCTGTATTATTATATGGTGATACTAATTCTTGTTTGGCTGTTATATCAGCCAAAAGAAATAAAATACCTGTATTTCATATGGAAGCTGGTAATAGATGTTTTGATGAAAGAGTACCTGAAGAATTAAATAGAAAAGTATTAGATCATTTAAGTGATATTAACTTAGTATTAACAGAACATGCTAGAAGATATTTAATGGCTGAAGGTATAAGACCCGAAACTATTATTAAAACTGGTTCTAGTATGGTAGAAGTATTAAATGATAATATGAAGCAAATTGATAGTAGTGATGTTTTAGATAGACTTGATATAAAGAAAGGTAAATATTTTGTATTAAGTTTACATAGAGAAGAAAATGTTGATAATCCAAAGAATTTTGCTTCTTTAATGAAAGCTATTAATGATGTAGCTAAGGAGTTTAAAATGCCTATTATATTTAGTGCTCATCCTAGAACTAGAAAGAAAATTGAAGCAGAGGGTATTAAATTTGATGATTTAGTTGAATATATGAAACCTTTAGGTTTTAATGATTATAATAAATTACAAAAGAATGCTTTTTGTGTAATATCTGATAGTGGTACTATTACTGAAGAGTCTTCAATATTAGGATTCCCAGCTATTACAATTAGACAAGCTCATGAAAGACCAGAAGGTATGGATGAAGGCACTTTAATAATGAGTGGTGTTAATTCTGAAGATATAATTGATTCTATTAAGGTTGTAACTAATAATAAAATAGTTCCTCATATAGTTAATGATTACAATGTTGAACATGTTGGTATTAAGGTAGTTAAAATAATTATGAGTTATACTGGTTATGTAAATAGAACAGTATGGAGAAAATATGATTAAAAAGGCTTTAAAAAAGTCTTTTTTGTTTGTCTTTATTAATAGTATGTTATAATAAATTAAGGTGATTTGTTATGCAAAAAAAGGATTTTCATCCATTGGTGTCTATAGTAATACCTGTTTATAATGGTGAAAATTATATGAGAGAAGCTATTGATAGTGCTTTAGCTCAAACTTATGATAATATTGAAGTTATTGTTGTTGATGATGGTTCTAAAGATAATACTGAGGAAATAGCAAAATCATATGGTGATAAAATAAGATATTTTAAAAAGGAAAATGGCGGTGTATCTACTGCATTAAATTATGGTATTGATAAAATGAAAGGTGAGTATTTTTCATGGCTTTCTCATGATGATTTATATAAACCAGATAAAGTTCAAGTACAAATTGATATATTAAATAAGCTTGATAATAAGAATGTTGTTATATTCCATGATTATGAATTAATCAATCAAGATAATGAATATTTATATAAAGTTGTAATGGATCATGATAAGCTTTCAAAACATAAGTATAAAGCAGTTTTAGAAGGCTGTTTGAATGGTATTACTATGTTAATACCAAAAGAAGCTTTTAAAGTTTGTGGTGGATTTAATCCAAAATTCCGTTGTACTCAAGATTATGATATGTGGAATAGATTAGTTTATAAATACGACTTTGTTCATTCTACAAAAATTATTACTCAAACAAGATTACATGAAGGACAAGATAGTAATACTAGTCCAAGTGCTATGTTGGAAGGTAATAATTTATGGTATAATTTGGCAACTACTACTCCTGATGATGTTATAGAAAAAGAGTATGGTAGTAAATTAAACTTTTATAAAGAATTTTCTGCATTCTTAGCTCAAACTCCATATTCTATAGCAAATGTTAAAATATTAAATTTATTAAAAGAAGAACAAAAGAAATATGATTCTATGACCGATAATGATGTAACTCTTGTTTCTGTTGTAATATATGAAGATGATGAAAAATTAACAAAAGATGTGGTAAAAAGAGTTCTTAGACAAACATATAAAAATGTAGAATTAGTATTTGTTAATACAATATTAAAAAAAGACATTTTGAATCTTTTACATAATGTTAAATATGTTGAATTAAATAATGTAAGAAAGATTAGTGATATTGCTAAGAAAGTAAATGGTTTATATGTTACTTTTTGTTCTAGTAAATCATTATATGCGCCTGATAAAGTAGAAGAACAATTTAATTCTATGGACATAAGTAATAATTTGATTTCTTTATGTGATAGAAGTAATAAGAATTATGCAATGGATTTAAGATATAGAAATTTCTTATCTTTGTATGAAAAAATCAAGAATTTTTCTTTAGATACATTAATGGTTAAATCAGATATAATTTCAAAGATTGATGTTTCAATACCATTTGAACGTTCTTATGATAATTATGTTACTTTACTTAAATTGTTTACAAAATATGATGTTTTCTACTTTAATAAATTATTATTTGACGAGAGAGGTAAAATGGAACATTTATCTGGGCTTGATAGTGATTCTTTGATGAAATTATTTGTTTATGCTTATAATAATAAAGATGAATTAGAAGGTGAACTTCCTTTTATAGTATATGATTTAAATCAATATTATAAAATGGAAAAATGTGATTATTCGGTTTATGGTGAGTTAGATAATATTTATAATAGTCGTTCTTGGAAAGTAACTAAACCATTAAGAAAAGTGTTGAGATTTTTAAGAAATATTAGAGGTAGATAGTATGAAATTAAGTATTATAGTTCCTGTATATAAGTGTGAACAATATATAATTGAATGCTTTCAATCTCTTTTAACAAATTTAACTGATGATGTTGAAGCTATTTTTGTCGATGATTGTTCACCTGATAGATCTTTTAAAATATTATCTGATTTAAAAAATAGATTTCCTGACAAGAATATTGAAATATATCAAAATGATGTAAATATGGGATCTGGTTGTACAAAAAATAATGGGTTATCACATGCTAAAGGTGAATATGTTACATTTTTAGATTCTGATGATTTTACAGATGATGGTTATTATTATAAGATGCTTGATATAGCATTAAAAAATGATGCTGATGTTGTATGTTCTGATATTGTAATGTATGAAGATAATATAATAAAAGATGATTTAAATGTAGAAATAAACAGTGATGATGATTATATTTTATTTGATACAGATAGTATTTTAAGTAGTTGGTCAGCAGCTTCTGCTTGCAATAAAATATTTAAGAGAAAAGTTATTTCTGGTTATAAGTTTAAAGAAAATAGTAAATGTGACGATTTATGTTTTACTATTCCAGCTGTTGCATGTTCAAAAAAGATTTATTATTGTTTAAATAATAGGTATTATTATAGAATGACTAAAGGATCTTTAACAAGAGCAGTTAATATAAAAAAATATACTGATAGTGTAGATTGTATATTATTAACTTTAAATATTCTTTCAAGTATAAATTATAATGCTGCGGATTTGTTTATTGTTACAAATTTCATTCCTTTAGTAAAAAATTCATTATATGGATTAAATACGAAACTTAAGAGGGAGTTCTTAAAGTATTTAGAAGAAATATATGAAAATAATGAAATATTATTTAAAAAACATTTAATAGATAATTCATATGCACTTGAACGTGATTTAAGATGTATAGATAATAATCAAATTATTATTTCTTATATTTTAGATAATAATATTATGGGCTTGATGAATTTGAGGTGATTAGGATGAAAAAGGAATTAATTAGTGTAATTATACCTTATTATGATAGAGAGGAAATAGTTAAAAGAGCTATTGATTCTGTCATGAGTCAAACATATGATAATTTTGAAATTGTTTTAGTAGATGATGGTTCTCCTAATACTACTGATAATTTTTTAAAATATTTAAAAAGTAATCCAAAAATTCATTATTATAGATATGAAAAAAATCAAGGCCCTGCACACGCGAAAAACTATGGATTGTTGAAAGCTAAGGGTGAATATATTGCTTTCTTAGATTCTGATGATGAGTTTTTGCCAGACAAGTTGGATAAGCAGATTAGTTTTATGAAGAAAGAGAAAGTAGATTTTTCTCATACTTCATATTATGCGGTTGGTAAAAATGATAAAGTTTTAAAAGAAACTGGGAAAATAAATAATTGTATTGAAAATAAGTTGATATACAATTGTGGCATTGCAACACCTACTGTTATGTTAAAAAAGAGTATAGTAATTGATAATGATATTTTCTTTAATGAAAAAATAAGAATAGGTGAAGATGTTTGTTTTTATTTAGAACTATTTAAAAAATGTACTATGAAAGGAATTGATATTCCTTTAAGTAATGTATATGTAGATGATGATAGTTGTAGTAAAAATTTAGATAAACAAATTTTAGGTATTAAAAATATTATGCAATATATTTTGGATGATGAGTATTATAGACAATTTGATTTTGAAATATATAACCTATTTAAAACATATGAAAATCTTTTAATTGAAAATAAAACTGTTGAAAAAGTAAGTATCTTTAAAAAGATTTTTAACTTTTTTTCAAGATTGTTAAAAAAGATGTTTCCTAGGTTACATGACAGTTTGAGAAAAAAATTTAAAAAATAGTTTTATTATAGAAAGTTGGTAAATAGAAAATGATAAGAGTAGTTGAAGTAAATGATATTGATTTACCAGGTAGAACATTTAATGGATACGATATGATATCAGATGTATCAAATCAAAAAATAGATGTTAAACAAGTTGTTATTGTTAAACAATCACAAAATGATAATGTAATAAAGATGTTTAGCAATATCAATATGATGGATATATATTCTAAATTGATAGGATATGAAAACGATTTGTCTACAATAAATGTTTATTCTATTTCAACACCAGCTTTATATAAAGTTGATGAGTATAAAGAAGCAGATATAGTTCATTTTCATATGTTTCATAATACAAGATTATCTTTATATTCATTAATAAAGATGTCTCGTAAAAAAAAGGTGATTTTAACATTACATGATCCTTTTTTTTTAACCGGTCATTGTGTTCATTTTTATGATTGTGATAAATGGGAAAATGGATGTTCTAATTGTAAACATTTAGATTATTTATTTCCTTTTAAAAAAGATAATACAAATGAAATGTGGAAATTAAAAAAATATGTTTTTGATAATAGTGATATAGAAATTGTTGTTTCAAGTAAATGGATGTATGATTTAGTTAAAAGAAGTCCTATATTTGAAAATGTTAACAAGATTCATTTAATACCATTTGGTATAAATGTTGATAAGTTTAGTGGTGTTAGTCATAAAGAATCAAGGAAACATTTTGGTATAGGAGATAGTGAGATTGTTTTATTTTTGCGTGCTCAAGCTGAATTTAAGGGGACAGAGTATGTATTAGAAGCATTAAAAGTTTTAAATACAAAGAAGAAAATAACTGTTATCACTTGTGATACAAAAGGTATGCTTGATGAGGTTAAAGATAAATACAATATTATTGATTTAGGAATGGTAGCTCAAGAAGAAATGAAATATGCTATGAATGCTTGTGATATTTTCTTAATGCCTTCTAAGGGTGAAAGTTTTGGATTTATGGGTGTAGAAGCAATGTCTTGTTCTAAACCTGTTATTATTTTTGATAATTCGGCAATGCCTTCTATAACTCGTGCTCCTGAATGTGGTTATTTGGTACCAAATAGAGATTCTAAAAAACTGGCTGAAGCAATTGAATATTTAATATTACATCCTGAGGAAAGAAAATCAAGGGGAGAATTAGGTAGAAAAATATGCTTGGAAGAATATGATTATGAGAAATATAATAATAAATTAAGAGAATTATATTGTTCAGCGTTTAAAAGAAGAAAGAAATTTAAAAAAAATATTTCTGATGTAGATTTTGAAGAAGATAATAATATTAAAAATATATTTGAGAAGATTAAAAATAATGAAACGATTAAAAAAATTCCATATATCGAGTATTCAAATCCTAAAATACAAGAATGTATTATGAAACATAATACGGAATTATATAATAAATGTTTGAAAAAAGTTTCAATAATTATTCCTGTTTATAATGGTGAGAACTATGTTAGAGAAGCTATTGATAGTGCACTTTCACAAACTTATGGAAATTGTGAAGTAATTGTTGTTAACGATGGATCAATAGATGGTACTGATGAAATTTGTAAGTCTTATGGAGATAAAATAATGTATTTTACAAAAGAAAATGGTGGGGTTTCTTCGGCTTTGAATCTTGCTATTAGTAAAATGAGTGGTGAATATTTATCTTGGTTATCTCATGATGATTTATATTTACCAGATAAAATTGAAATAGAAATGAATTATATTAATAAATTAGAAGATGAAAAAGCAATATTATTTAGTGATTATTTATTAATTAATAGTAAAGGTAAGGAATTTAAAAAGCCTGTAAGATTAAACCATGATAGGTTAAATGAATATCCATTTTATGCTTTCTTAAGTGGTTCTTTAAATGGTATTAGTATGTTAATTCCAAAATTAGCTCTTGATTACGCTGGAGTATTTAACGAGAGTTTAAAGTGCACACAAGACTATGATTTATGGCTTAGAATGTATGATGCTGGATATAAATTTGTTCATATTAAAGAATTAATAACTAAAACTAGAATTCATGACTTACAGGATACAAATACTAATGTGGCTGTTTTAGAAGAAGGAAATAAACTTTGGATGAAAATTGTTGAAAAACTTTCAGATAAAGAAAAAATAGAATATTCTGGAAGCCTTTATGACTATTATTATGATCAGGCAATGTTTTTGTTAGAAACACCTTATGTAGAAGTAAAAGATTACTGTATAAAAAAATGTATGGAAATTGATAAGGAAAAGTATCTAAAAAATCCTGTTAGAATTAATAGAAATTTTAAGTATTATTTAGTATATTTAAAAAATCATGGAATTGGTTATTCTTTTAGAAGATTTGTAAGGAAAATTATTAGATAAAAACTCACTCTTTTATGATAGATGTATAATTAATAATTATTGTGATTAATTGTAAAGAATAGTTAAGTATATAGATAACTATTCTTTTATTATGGTAAAATAATGTATAGAGGGAATTATTATGAAGAAGAGTATTATTTATTATTTATTTTTATTATTACCTTTTATAGATGTAATTACTTCTTTATTAACTAAGAATACTAGTATAAGTATTACTCCTGGAATAATAGTTAAAGTATTATTAATTATTTATTTTATTATTTATTGTATTAATACTAAATCTAAGTATAAAAAGATTAGTATGTTTTTAATAATTAGTAGTTTATTATATTTAGTATTATATTTTATATTTAAAATAGAATTATTAAGTAAATTATTTATATTTAATGAA
This sequence comes from Bacilli bacterium, assembly GCA_017541445.1. The sequence continues at coordinate 69,701 of JAFXZC010000006.1, read as the reverse complement.
TTACAATTTTTATTTAAATTAATATTTTATCCTGTTATATTTGGTGGAATGCTTTGTTATTTTGATGAACATTCTTTAGATAGTGAATATGTTAAGAAAGTATTTGTATATACTTTAATATGTTATGCATTTTTAATATTTATTCCTATATTATTTGGTATTAGTAATACTACTTATCCTTCTTTAGATGCTAAAGGTTATATAGGTTTCTTTTATTCTGGTAATGAAGTAGCAAATATATTAATTATATTATTACCTAGTAGTTTATATTTTATTGATAAAAATAAATATTCTTTTTTAATATTATTTCCTATATTTTATTTATGTTTTTTAATAGGTACGAAGGTAGCTGCATGGGGTGCTATTATAGTAAGTGTTATTAGTTTATTATATTATTTATTAAATAAGAAATATAAAAATAGTATTATTTGTTTATTATTGGGAGTGTTATCTGTATTTATGACTGCTAATGGTTATGTATCTCATAATATTAAAATTTTGAATAGTAAAGAATATACTTCAACTATGGAAGAAATAGTAATAGATGAACAAAATATTGAAGAAGTTACAAAGATAAATGAAAAGGTTAATAAATTTTATGATTTAAATGCTATTACTAAAAAATTAAAACCATTATTAAATGGTAGGGATTTATTATTTGCAAATACTTTAAGTATTTATAATAATAGTGATAAAAATATATTCTTTGGTATAGGTTATAGTAATACTGATAAAGTTAAAAATAGTAATATTGAAAGATTGATAGAAATAGATTTTTTGGATATATATTTTCATAATGGTATATTAGGTTTAGTAATAGTTTTATTGCCTTTATTAGTTAGTATATATTTATTCTTTAAGAGTAGATTATTAAATAGTAAGATATTTTATTTATTATTAATGTTATTTTTAGTAATAGGTATTTCTTCATTTAGTGGACATGTTTTCTTGTGTCCTGCAGTAACTATATATTTAATTATGTTATTATGTTTATTTATAAATGAATTAGGTTTCTTTAAGAAGAAAGATAAAGATGATAAGAAGATTAGTATATTAGCATTACATTTAAATTATGGTGGTGTTGAAAAAGCTATTATAGATCAAGCTAATATGTTAAGTAGTAATTATGATGTAAGTATTATTAGTTTATATAAAATGAATAATAAAATACCATATCATATTAATGATAATGTTAAAGTAGTATATTTGAGTAATTTAAAACCAAATAGAGAAGAATTTAAAGATGCTATTAATAGTAAAAATATTATTAAGATATTTAAAGAAGGTTTTAGAGCATTATGTATTTTATATAAAAAGAAATATTTAATGATTAATTATATTTATAAATGTAATAGTAAGATTATTATTAGTAGTAGATATGATTTTACTAAGTTATTAAGTTTATATGGAGATAGTAATACTATTAAGATAGCTGAAGAACATAGTTATCATAATAATAGAAAAGCATATATATTTAAATTAGGATATTATTTACAAAATATAGATTATATTATTCCTAGTAGTAAATATATTACAGATGATTATAAAGAATTTTATAAGAGATTAAAGGTTAATATATTATATCTTCCTTTAGCAATTGATTATATTCCTAAGAGTTTAAATAAATTAGATAATTATAATATTATTAGTGTAGGAAGAATAAGTCCTGAAAAAGGTTTCTTTGATTTAGTAGATGTTTATAAATTGGTTAAAGAAAAGAATAAAAAGATTAAATTGAATATTGTTGGTGATGGTGTTCAATTTAAAGAATTAAAGAAATATGTTAAAGATAATAAATTAGATATTACTTTATCTGGATATAAGAATAGTGATGAATTAAAAGAAGAATATAGTAATGCTTCTTTATATGTTATGACTTCTTTTGAGGAATCATTTGGTTTAGTATTATTGGAAGCTATGAGTTATGGTATACCATGTATTGCTTTTGATAGTGCTAAAGGTGCTTGCGAGATAATTAATGCTAAAAATGGTTATTTAATAAATGATAGAAATAAAGAGGATATGGCTAAAAAGATATTAGATTATTTTGATATTAAAGAACATGGTAAGATGAGTATGGAAGCAAGAAATACAGCTGTTAAATATTCATATGAAAATGTTAGTGGTATGTGGAATGATTTTATTAAAAATTTGCTAGATGGTGATAAAAAATGAAGAAAGTAATGTTTATTTCTAGTACAGGTGGTCATTTAAATGAATTGTTACAATTAGCACCTTGTTTTAAAAATTATGATTATAGTTTAATAACTGAAAAGACTAAAAATAATTTAGGTTTATTAAAAAAACATCCTGGTAGAGTACATTGGTTAATTACTGGTACTTATACTACTTTAGGAGCTAAATTAATATATCCTTTTAAATTATTTCTTAATTGTTGGATATCTTTATTTTTAATGATTAAGATAAGACCTGATGTAGTTGTTACAACTGGTTCACATAATGTTGGTCCTATGTGTTGTTTGGCTAAATTATTTAGAAAAAAATTAATATTCATTGAAACATTTGCTAATAGTGAGACTCCTACTAAGTGTGGTAGAATAGTTTATAAATTTGCAGATATATTTATTGTTCAATGGGAAAGTATGAAGAAATTTTATCCTAATGCAATATATGGTGGATGGATATTTTAGGAGGTATATATGATATTTGTTACAGTTGGTACACATGATAAACCTTTTAAAAGATTATTAGTAGAGATACAAAGATTAATAGATAAAGGTGTTATTAAAGATAAAGTAATTGTTCAAGCTGGTTCTACTAAATTTGAATCAAAAGATATGACTATATTAGATTTAATACCTATGGATGAATTTAATAAATATATATCTGAATGTGATTTATTAATTACTCATGGTGGTGTTGGTAGCATTACTGATGCTTTAAAGAAGAATAAAAAAGTAATAGCTGTTCCAAGAATGGTTGAATATAATGAAGTAGTTAATGATCATCAGATGCAGATAATAGAGAATTTTTCTAAAGTAGGTTATATTATTGGAACAAGAGATGTATCTGAAATAGAAAATGCTTTAAAGAAAGTTAAAAAATTTAAACCTAAAAAATTTATTAGTAATACAGATAATTTTATTAAGTTAATTGAAGAAAAAATTAATGAATAGGGTGGTTTTTATGAAGAAAGCAATAAAGAAAGTAGTTAAACCGTTTGTTAAACCATTAACAAATAGATTTGGTGATATTAATAATCAGATAAATGATTTGTATTATCAATTAGAGAATACTAATAAAGGTATATTTGATTATAAAACTGATAATAATAACAGAGTAAATGGTTTAATTAATGAAAATAATATTATTAATGGTAATATTCAAGGAATTAATAATTCATTATCTAGTTGTTTGGCTAATATTAATAAATTAGAAAATGATAATGTTGCTTTAAGTAAGGAAAATACTTATTTAAAAAGTTTTATAAATAGTATTGCTTTAAATGATATAGATAATATTTTTTATTATCATGGTGGTAGTGGAAATCATGGATGTGAAGCTTTAGTTAGAACTCTTTGCAAGATATGTGATTTTTCATTTGATAAAACATTGTTATATTCTTATCAATATCAGGAAGATTATGAATTTGGATTAAATAATATTATTGGTAAAATAATATCGTCTAAATTAAGTAGTGATGAATTATTCGATTATTATAAGAAGGGGGCTATAGCTTTATCTATTGGTGGAGATAACTATTGTGGATATCCTTATCCATTTAAGAATTTAGCCGGATATAATGAAGCATTCAATAAGAAGGGTGTTAAAACAGCTTTAGTAGGTTGTAGTATTGAACCAGATGTATTGAATCATCAAGAAGTTTTAGATGATTTAGAACAATTTTCTTTAATTACTGCAAGAGAAACTATTACTTATGATGCTTTATTAAAACATGGTATAAATAATAATACAAAGTTAATACCCGATAGTGCCTTTACTTTAGATAGTATAGAACTTCCTTTACCAGATAATTTTATTGAAGGTAAAACAATTGGTTTAAACTTAAGTAATGTAGTTCAAGGATATGATTCAAAAATATATGATAATTATATTAATATGATTAAATATATTATTGATAATACTGATTATAATGTTGCTTTAATACCTCATGTTATTCAGTCTTTTAATGATGATTTAGTTATAACAAATAGATTATATAGAGAATTTTGTGATACTGGTAGAGTATGTTTAATACCTAATTGTAATTGTATGGAATTAAAAGGTTATATTAAAAGATGTGTTATGTTTATAGGTGCTAGAACACATTCTACTATTGCTGCATATTCAACTTGTGTTCCTACTTTAGTAGTTGGATATTCTGTAAAATCGAAAGGTATTGCTAAAGATTTATTTGGTACATATGATAATTATGTTATATCAGTACATGATTTAAAATCTGATGATGATTTATTAAATGGTTTTAAATGGTTGGATAAAAATAAAGAAGATATTAAAAAGCATTTAGAAAATATAATGCCTGATTATATAAAAAGATGTTATGAATTAAAAGATGCTATTAACGATTTAAAAAAGAATAATGTTTCTAAAAAGAGATTAGCGAATAAAGATAATTGTACTGGATGTAGTGCATGTTATAATGTGTGTCCTAAAAAGTGTATTGAAATGGTTGAGGATGAAAAGGGATTTAAATATCCTAAAATAGATTATTCTAAATGTATAAGATGTAATAAATGTAGGGAAGTGTGTCCTGTATTAAAAAATAATATATCTATTAAACCTTTAGATACTTATGCTGCTTTTGCTAAGGATAAAGATATAAGAAATAATAGTTCAAGTGGAGGATTATTTACTTTATTTGCTAAGGAAGTTATTAATAATAAAGGTGTAGTAGTTGGAGCAACATTAAATGGACATAGAGTAGAACATATTATTATTAATAAGGAAGAAGATTTGGATAAATTAAGAAGAAGTAAATATGTTCAAAGTGATTTAAATAATATTTATAAAGAAGTAAAAGATTATTTAGATAAAAATATAACTGTTTTATTTAGTGGTACTGCTTGTCAAATAGCTGGTTTAAAATCATATTTAAATAAAGATTATGTAAATTTAATATGTTTAGATGTAGTTTGTCATGGGGTTCCTAGTCCAAAAATATTTGATTACTATTTAAATGAAGTTGAAAAGAAATATAAAATTAAAGTAACTGATGTTAATTTTAGATCTAAGGTAAATGGATGGAATCCATTTAATTTGGATGTAGGTAGTAAGAATAAATTAGTATTAAGTGAGAGTATAAGTGAAAATATTTATATGAAAGCATTCTTACAAAATTTAATATTACGTCCTTCTTGTTATAATTGTCATTTTAAAGATTTTAAAGTTTATTCTGATATTACTTTAGGTGATTATTGGGGTGTAGAAATAGTACATAATGATGATAAGAAGTTCTTAGATAATAAAGGTGTTTCTTTAATTACTTTGAATTCTGTTAAAGGTATAAAGTTATTTGATAAGATATCTAAAGAGTTGTATTATAAAGAATCTAATATAGATGAAGCATGTAAATATAATACTGCTATAACTACTTCTGTAGGTAAATCAAGTAGATATGATGAATTTTGGGATAATGTAGATTATAGTAAAATTGGAGATATGTTAGATGAGTACACAAAATGATAAACCTTGGGTAAGTATATTAACACCATGTTATAATGTTGAAAGGTTTCTAGATAATTACTTTAAAAAGATAATGAAACAAACATATAAGAATATTGAATTAGTTTTTATTAATGATGGATCAACTGATAAGACGGAAGAAATGATAAAAAAGAAAATATCTTCTTTAAAAAAACATGGTTTTAAAGTTATTTATAAGAAAAAGAAAAATGGCGGATTAGGAAGTGCAATTAATACTGGTCTTAAATTAATGACTGGTGATTTCTTTTGTTGGTTGGATTGTGATAATTATTATGAAAATGAATATGTTGAAAAAAACGTTGAAGTATTTATTAAAAATCCAGATTGTAATGTTGTTAGGTGTGATGGCTGTTTATGGAATGAAGAAGATATGAGTAAGCCTTATGCATATTTTTCTGACGGTAATACTGATAAATTTAAGAAAAGATTGTTTATTAATGCTATAGTAGAAAAAAATTTTCATTTTGGATGTGCAATGATTAGAACATCTGCTTTTGATAAGGTAGTAAAGAATAGAGATATTTATGAATCTAGACAAGGTCAGAATTGGCAAATTATTTTGCCTATGTTGTATTATTATGATGCATATTATATAGATGAAAAGTTATTTAATTATATTTATACTAAAGGAAGTATAACAAGTCAAAGTAATAATTTAGAAAAAATGATTAATATGCAAAATGAACATGAACGAATATTATTAGAAACTATAAAAAGAATGCATATAAGAGATGCAAGATATTATATAGGTATTATTAAAAGAAAGTATATTAAAAGAAGAATAATGTTTGCAGAAATGTATAATGATCTTGAAATGAAAAAAAGAGAAGAAGAAAATCTTGTTAAATTTGATAAATTCTTTAATAAAATGAAATATTTTGTTTTATTTCCTAAATATAAAGATGAATAGTAGAAATGCTATTCATTTTTTTGTTATAATATATTTACTTGAGGTGAGTAACATGAAATTTGATTTATATGATTTTGATGGTACTATTTATGATGGAGATAGTGGTGTTGATTTAGTTTTATTTGGTTTAAAAAAATGTCCTAAACAAATACTTAGAATACCTAAAATGTTATGGTATGGTTTATTATATTTATTACATTTGACTGATAAAACAAAAATGAAAAGTGTTATGTTTTCGTTTGTACAATATGTAGATGATATGGATAAATTTGTTTTAGAATTTTGGAAAGGTCATGAAAAGAAGTTAAAGAATTTTTGGACTAAGAAACAAACTCATAGTAGAGATATTATAATTAGTGCTAGTGGATATTTTTGGTTACAATATATTGCTGATAAGTATAAAGTATATGATTTATTTGCAACTACTTATGATACTAAGACGGGTCAAGTAATTGGTTTAAATTGTCATGGTAAAGAGAAAGTTAAGATGTTTTATGAAAAGTATCCTAAAGGGATTATTGATAAAATGTATACTGATTCTAAACATGATTTACCTTTAATAGAAGAAGCTAAAGAAGGATATTTAGTAAAAGGAGATATAGTTAAAAAATATTATGATTAAGAAGTTTTGGAATTGGGGTTGGGGTATTTATCATAAAAATGAAGAACTATGGAATTATTTAATAGCTGGTGGTTTAGCAACATTTATAAATGTTGGTGTTAAATGGTTATTATTATTTACTATATTTGATCCTGATAATGCATTTCAATTACAAATAGCAGTTATTATTTCTTGGATAGTTGCATTTATATTTGCATATATTTGTAATAGAATATTTGTTTTTAAGAGTAAGAATAAGAAAATAAAAGAGTTTATTAAGTTCTTTATTTCTAGAATAACTACTTTATTAATGGAAATGTTTTTAATGTGGTTCTTTATTACTTTGTTAAAATTAGATAGTAATATATGGGTTATTATATGGACTTTAGTAGTTCAAGTACTTGTAATTATATTTAATTATATTTTTAGTAAAATATTTGTATTTAAAGAGAAGTAATTCTCTTTTATTATGTTATAATATAATAGGTGATACTTTATGATTAATGTTAAAAGATTAAATCCAAAGTATATATTAGCTAATGGAAGATATTGGGATTATAACAATGGTGAAATGTTTTTAATGAGACCTGATGAAATATTAGCTGCTAGAAAGTATTTTAATGATCCTAATATTGCTAAAGGTGTTGTTATAAAGAATAATAAGAAGTATAAGAATCCTGTTGTTAGTAATAAATATTATTCTTCTAAGAGTAAAAAAGCTTCTAAATTGGTTGTTGAGAAAGTTGATAAAGAACCTGTTGTAGAACATAAAGAAGGAAAAACTTTTAGACTAATGACTGAACAATTATATAATGATGGACATAATTATATGTTGAGACCTAAAACTACATTTAAATTTAAAAAATTAGAAATAATGGGTATGAATATATTTGCAGTTGGTGCTAGTTTTAAAGATGTTAGTGTTGTAGGTAGAAAATTAAGTGAAGCGGATACTCCTTTAGTTGAAGAACCTATTTCAGTAGTGGATGGTAATGATTCAATAGATGAAGAAATTAAAGAAAATGAGACTTCTGAAGAAGTAATAAATAGTAGCAATAATATTGATATGGATGATACAGATGAAGATATTATTTCTATAATAGTAGATGAGATGAAATATTATGTAGATAAATATGCTAAAGTATTTCATTTGAATTCGGATATTGCTTTTGAAAAATTAAAAGAAGTAACAGATAATTTTACTAGTGAAGAATTTAATGAAGAATTTGCTTGTAAAGATTTATATTTTTGTGAAAGTAAAGTATTTGCAAATAGTTATGAACAATTAGTTATATTCTTCTTAAGAGATTTAAAAATAGATCCTGGTAAATATGGTCTAAGTTTAGAACAATTAGTAGGTAATGAAGATTATGTTACTGTTGGTAGTTTTGAAGATGGATCATATATAAAACTTATTGGTGATTATTGTAATTTATTTTCAGAAGATCCTTGTTTAGTGTATGCTATTATAGAAACAGAAACAGGATGGAATAGTGATGAATTAAAGATTAAGAATAATCCTGCTAATTTAAGAAAAGATGGTAATTTAATAGAATTTTGTACTTATGAAGAAGGTATTATTGAAACTATATTAAGAGTTAAGAGTTATAGGTATAATGATGCTAATACTGTAGAAGAAATGGCTAAATTACATTGTCAGGTAGATTTAGATAATGATCCTAATGGTTTACATATTAATTGGATTAATCAAGTAAATAAGATATATGAGAGAATATTTGATCAACAAGTTGAATTGTTTGGTAAAGAGTACATTCCAAGTGAAATGTTATAGTGTATAGGAGGTATGGAAATGTATAAAATTATAGATGGAAATAAAGCTTGTGCTGATGTTGCTTATCTTTTTAGTGAGATAGCTAGTATTTATCCTATTACTCCAAGTAGTCCTATGGCTGCTGAAGTAGATGTTATTAGTAATAGTGATAGAAATAATATTTTTGGAGATAAAGTAAAGGTAATAGAAATGCAAAGTGAAGCAGGTGCTGCTGGTACGTTACATGGTTCATTACTTGCTGGTAGTTTAGCTAGTACTTTTACTGCTTCACAAGGTTTATTATTAATGATTCCAAATATGTATAAGATAGCTGGTGAGTGTTTACCTGCAGTAATACATGTTGCTGCTAGAACAATTGCTACACATGCTTTATCTATTTTTGGAGATCATAGTGATGTATATGCAACTCGTGGTACTGGTTTCTGTATGTTAGCTGCTACTAATGTAGAAGAAGCTAATCATATGGCTGCTGTTGCACATTTAAGTGCTATTGAAGGTAGTTTACCATTTGTTCATTTCTTTGATGGATTTAGAACAAGTCATGAAGTTAATAAAGTACAAGAATTAGAAGAAGAAGATTTAAAGAAATTAGTTAATTATAAAAAGATTAATGATTTTAAACATAGAATGTTAAATGTAGATGCTGGTATTCAAAAAGGTATGGCTGAAAATGAAGATATTTATTTTCAATCAGTTGAAGCTAGAAATGAATTATATAATGCAATGCCAGATATAGTTAATAAATATATGTCTGAAATTAGTAAATTAACTGGTAAAGATTATAAACCATTTAATTATTATGGTGATAAGAATGCTACTGATGTAATAGTTGCTATGGGTAGTGTTTGTGATACTATTAAACTTGTTGTTAATGATTTAGTTAAAAAAGGTAGAAAGATTGGTTTAGTAGAAGTTCATTTATATAGACCATTTAGTAAAGATTATTTATTAAATGTTTTACCTAATAGTGTTCAAAGAATAGCTGTTTTAGATAGAACTAAAGAAGCTGGTTCTAGTGGTGAACCATTATATTTAGATGTAGTTAGTGCATTAAAGAATAAGAATATTAAAATAGTTGGTGGTAGATATGGTTTATCTAGTAAGAATACTACACCAGGTAATATATATAGTGTTTATCAAATGCTTAGTAAACAATTAAAAGATAATTTTACTATTGGTATTAAAGATGATGTTACTAATTTAAGTTTAGAAGAATATGATTATAGTTTAGATATTGGAGCTAGAGAAATTAAAATATATGGATTTGGTTCTGATGGTATGGTTAGTACTAGTAAAGATATTATGAAAATAATAGGTGGTGGTACTGATAAGTTTGTTCAAAGTTATAATGAATATGATTCTAAAAAGAGTGGTGGAGTTACTATTTGTAATTTAAGAATTAGTGATAAACCAATTAATGCTCCATTCTATACTACTAATCCTGAATTAGTTGTTATTACTAAAGAAGAATATTTATTTAAATTTGATATGTTAAGTAGTATTAAAGATAATGGTACTTTAGTATTAAATACTATTCATGATAATATGAATGATTATTTACCTAATAATGTTAAAAAGATTATTAATAAGAGACATATTAAGTTCTATACTATTAATGCTGAAGATATTGCTTTAAATGCTGGTATTAAAGGTAAAATAAGTAAGATAATGGAAATGGTTATGTTACATTTATTAGATTATCCAGATGCTTTAAATGTATTAAATCATAGTATTGAGAAACAATTTGAAGCTAAAGGTGATGAAGTAATAAATGCTAATAAGAAAGCTGTTTCTGAAGCTTTAGCTAACTTAAAATTAAATAAAGAAAGTCTTTCTTTAAAGAATGATGAAGAAGTTAAAGATGAAAATATATTTGATATTATAAATGCTAGAAAGGGAGATAATCTTCCTGTTAGTAAATTAGTTCCATTTAGAGATGGTACATTCCCTTGTGGATTATCTAAGAATGAAAAGAGAAAAGTATCTACATATGTTCCTAAATGGGATAGTAGTAAATGTATTGAATGTGGTCAATGTGCTATAGTTTGTCCACATGCAGTAATTAGACCATTTGCTATTACTGATAAGAATAAAGGTATTCCTTTATTAGGTAAACCAGAATATAACTTTGTTATTGAAGTATCTGAAGCTGATTGTACAAGTTGTGGTTTATGTATTAATGCATGTTTAGGTAAAGGTGGAGAGAAAGCTCTATCATTTGGTAAATATGATGAAGAGAAGCAAAAGGAAGCACAACATTATTTTGAAAAATATGAAAATCCTAAAGGATTATTTGATAAATTTAGTGTTAAAGGTAGTCAATTTGAAAAAACTAAATTTGAATTTAGTGGATCATGTGCTGGATGTGGTGAAACTCCATATGTTAAATTATTAACTCAATTATTTGGTGATAAATTAGTTATAGCTAATGCTACTGGATGTAGTTCTATTTATGGAGGTAGTGCTCCATCTACACCATATAGTATTCCTTGGGCTAATAGTTTATTTGAAGATAATGCTGAATTTGGTTATGGTATATTAATGAGCTTTAATAAATCTAGAGATAGAGTAGAAAAAATAATGAGAGATAATCTTGATAAAGTATCTAATGATGTTAAAGAATTATTTAATAAATGGTTAGATAATAGAGAAGATTTTGATATTACTTATTCTATTAAGAAAGATTTAGATAAGAAGAATATACCTAATGAATTAAGAGATTTAATTGATTATGTTCCTGCTAGAAGTGTTTGGACTCTAGGTGGAGATGGATGGGCATATGACATCGGTTTTGGTGGAATAGATCATGTTTTGAGTAGTGGTGAAAATGTTAATATTTTAGTTCTTGATACAGAAGTTTATTCTAATACTGGTGGTCAAGCTAGTAAATCTTCTAGAATAGGTCAAGTTGCTCAATTTGCTGCTGGTGGTAAGAAAACTGCTAAGAAAGATTTATTTAAGATAGCTATGAGTTATCCTAATTGTTATGTTGCTAATGTTTCTTTAGGTAGTAATTTCATGCAAACTATAAAAGCATTTAAAGAAGCTGAAATGCATAATGGTCCATCTATAATAATTGCTTATTGTCCATGTATTGAACAAGGTATAAAAGGTGGTATGGGTAATAGTTCTGCAGAACAAAAATTAGTTGTTGATTGTGGATATACTGAATTAATGAGATATAATCCTGAAGAGGATAAAGTATATTTAGATAGTAGAGAACCTGATTTTGATAAATATGAAGAATTATTAAAGAATGAAGTTAGATATAATAGTTTATTGAAGAAGAATCCTGAAGCTGCTAAAGAAATGTTAGAATTAAATAAAGAGGACGCTAGAAAGAGATATAATTATTATAAAGAATTAAGTCAAAAAGAAGAGAAGTAGTAAATACTTCTCTTTTATTGTGTTGGTTGTCCATTAATATCTTGATAATATCTTTTTCTTTTTAATTTTTTTGCATTTTGATTAATTCTAGCTAGATGTCTATCAATAGATTGTTGTTTTCTTAATAACTTATTATAATTAATACTTAAATTATATCTTATGTTATTTATATATAATAAATATTCACTATCATGAGCTAATGCAGGATGCTTTTTTAGTGCTTCTTGTTCTAAATAATTAAGATATTCTATATTTTCATAATTTAGGTTTATAGCGTTGCTTAAGGCATCTCTTCCTTGTCTGATACTATTTATATCTGGAAGAGTAATATTAGCTGTTTGGTGTCTTAAAATGCCATTTAAGAAGTTAAAATGATTTGTTACAAATAGTCCTGCTGTAAAATATCTAAAATATTTATTTCTAATAAATGGTAATGATAAAATAGCTGGTATTTCTACAGCTCTTAAAGCTCTTTTCAATTTTTGCTTTATTAATCTTTTTTCTATTTCATCTGCTTGTGATTTAGTTAAATTATCTAGATCTTCTACTTTACTAAGTAAATTATCTTGTAAATCTATTTGATGATCTAGTTTCATTTTTTGTAATTCTTTTTTTAAACCAGTAAATTCTTCTTTAGTTATTTCTTCTTCTAGTGAAATAGCTTCATTACTAATATCTTGTTCTTTGTGATTATGAAGGCTATTTTTTATATTTCTTAATCTTTCTTGTTCATTATATATTTTATTTTTTTGTCTTGTTGTTAATACTTTTTCATTTTTGACTAAGAATAATTCTAATTGTTCTAATAATTTATTAATTCTTTCTTCTATAGAGTCATAATCTTTATCTTCTAATTCTTCTTTTTCTATTTCATAATCTAAATCTTTTTCTATCTCTTGTTCTTCTCTTACAATAGGATTTAAATTAATAATAGGAACTACTTTAATAGCAATTGGTTCTTCTTCTTTCATTTTTTCTGGTTGTTTTGGTTCTTCTTGCTTGTTTTCCTTTTGTTTTTTCTCTTCTTTAATAGTTTCTTCTTTTTTTTGTATTAATTGTTCTACATCAGGAACTTGTTCATTTGGTTTTATATCAATTAATATTGGTCTTAAATCAATTTTTTCTTCTTTAGGTTCTATTTGTTCTTTTATTTCTTCATTAAGATCTGGTGTTGCAACAGGCTCTTGTTTAGTAATTGGTTTCTTTTCTTCTTTTGGAGTACTAATTATAGTATCTATAGTATTTAATGTTTCATTTGTTATAATAGCTGCTGCGGCTTTTATTGTATTACCAACTTCTTTTTTTAAGTTAATAGTAGGTGGCTCTTGAACGAGTGGAACTACTATAAATGGTTGTTCTTGTACTTGTTCTTTTATTTCTTCTTTTTCTTCTTTAGGAATAGTAATAATAGGTGTTGGTTTAATAACAGGTGGTTTATCTTCCAATTTTAATTTTTTTGTTGATGGAGTAGCTATTATATATATTTCATCTTTAATATTAATTTCTTCTTTTGGTTTCTTTTTAAATACTTCTAATTCTTTAATGGGTTTTTCTTTTAATTCATCCATTATAACTTTTTTCATTACATCATGTAATTTTAATTCTCTATCTGCTTCATAATAGATTATTTTAGCTTCTATTTTTGGTTGTAGTTTAATTTTTAATTTTTCTATTTTGTCTTTTAATGAATATTTTGTATATTTAACTTCAATATCGTATTCTTCTTCTAATATTTTATTAAACATTAGATCTAGTTGTTCTTCAGTCCATGGTATTTTTCTTATATTAATGTTTTTAGTATTAGTATCTTTATTAATACTTTTTTTATAAACAAATGCAGCTTCTATGTTAGTTGAGGAATCTGTTTCAGGATTAATTTCTGGATTACTATGAATAGGATTAGTATCTGGTAATTCTATTGGTGTTACTGTTGATGTTTCTATATTATTAGAAGTACTATTATTAACATTTTTATTATCTATTTTTATTTCTTCTTTTTTCTTTTTATTCTTTGGTTGAATATTAAAAATACTTGTTATTATTTTTATAATAAATGTAATAATGATCTTTATAAAATTAATTATTGCATAGTATATTTTTTTTATTATAGACATGTTGGTCACCTAGTTAATTTTATCATATTCTTATTTTTTTGCAAAAAATAGGAGCTGATCCCCTGAGAACAGCTCCAAAAAGAATAAAAAGGGGTTGGCTAGTGTGATACTAGCACCAATTCGCCTTTAAGTGAATTGGTACTTCATATACTAACTTTATAAGTGCATTTTGTCAACTTTTTTTTGCAAAAAAATATAACTTTTTTATTCTTTTTTTAAGTAGTTAAAACTAGTGGTTATAGTCGAATTATTCTCTATAATTTTTAGTTAATTTTCTTGCTAATGTTTAGGGTAATTAGGTATAATTTAAGAGGTGATAGTATGAAAAATTACATAAAGAAAAATAAATGGTTTATATTAACAATTCTTTCTATAATAGGTGGAATGTTATTAATATTTGGTATTAATAATGTTTATCCTTTTTCTAGAAAAGTATTTCCATTTTTGGATTTCGATGTGTCATATGTCCCTATATATTTTAGATTATGGGACTATTTGCATGGTTATGGTAGTGTTTTTTTTGATTGGAATTTAGGTGCTGGTTTAAACAATATATCTACATTTGTTATGAATAGTTTGTTTTTTCCATCTTCTTTAATTGTAGGTTTATTTCCAAGAGATTATATTCCATATGCTATGGAATATATATTAACACTTAAATATGTTACTATGGGTGTTATATTTTATTGTGTTATTAACAAGATGTTTCCTAAATTAGATGGTTTATATAAATATTTATTTACTATTTTATATATATTTAGTGGTTGGGGATTATTAATGATGTCAAGTATTCTATACTTGGATGCGGTATCATTTTTTCCTTTATTAGTATTAGGTCTATATAGTTTATTAAAAGATGGCAAATGGAAGTTGTATGTATTTAGTTTAACTATAATATTATTGTTTAATTATTATACAGGTTATCAAACGTTATTCTTTTTGGTAGGAGTTACTATTATAAGTTTATTAACATTAGATATTAAAGATAAGAAAAAGAAAGCTGCTTTAATAGCTATATTAACTTCTTTATCATTAGGGTTATCTAGTTTCTTAATAGTACCTTCTATATATCAAAGTCTAACAAGTTATAGATTATCAAGTGGATTTTATGGGCTTGATGTTAGTTGGGAAACATTTCGAGAAAAAAGTATATACTTATTTACTTTAGGAATTCCATTTGTATTTGTTTTTAAACAATTATTTGTTAAAAAAGATAAAAAGATAAATATTTTTTATAGTTTATTATTATTCTATTTATTATTACCTTTATTTTTAGAACCTATTAATGCTTTATGGCATACTGGTAGTCATAGTGGGTTACCATTTAGACAATGTTTTATTATTAATTTTGTTTTAATAATAGGTGGTTTATATTATTTAAATAATAATTATAAAAATAATAATAAAAAAAATAGTGTCAATATGATAAGTGCAATAATACTATTGTTTATGATTGTTTTATTTACATATTCATTTAAAAATATAAGTGGTAAAAGCACTATGATGTTTACTGTTTCTAATTATCAATTTATGTGTACTTGTGGTATGTTTGTTTTATTTATAATTACTATGTTAGTTATTTTTAAATTAGATAAAGTATCTTTTAGAAGATTTATTAGTATTTTAGTATTATTTAATACATTTTCTTTTATTTTAATGTTTTTAAATTGTGAAAAGAATTTAAAATCTAGTATAACAACAAATGAAATAGATAAAACTTTTAGTTTTAAAGATGATGGGTATAACTTGGTAGATAAGAATAATTTATTAAATACTAATTTTCCATTTATAATTAGGAAACCAGCTATGAATAATAGATTACATGTTATTAAAAGCAAAGAGATATTATTTAGTGATACATTTAACTACCAACGATCTCAAACTATTATTAAATCATTGGGTGGTACTATGTTTACTAATGCTTTATTACAAAATAAGTATTTCTTAACTTATGATGAATTAAATGACGTTATGTATGAATTAGTTGAAAAGCATGATGATATGTATTTATATCAAAGTAAATATAATTTTAATTTTATTATTCCATATAGTGGTAAAAAATATGATGGTGACTCTGGTTCTTATTTAGTAAATAATAATAATTTATATAAAACTTTATTTGATACTGATAAAGATTTAATTCATATGGATAATATAAAAGAAAAAGATGGAATATATCATATGGAGTATACTCCTAATAAAACATATTATATGGTTATTGATTATGATTATACAACTGAAGAGGGTACTGCATTTAATATAGGTGAAAATAATTTAGTATTTGATACTATGTTTATTGATAGTGAAAATGCTAAAGTACATATTGTATTTAGAGTAGATGGTAAAGAGAAATTAGATTTAGTTAAAGATGATTTTTTAATTACTAATGTAGAATTAGGTTATATTGATGATAAAGAATATATTGATTTTATGGAAGGTTTAAATCTATTTCCTGTAGATGTTAGTGTTAGTAAAAATACTAAGACTTATAGATTTAATATAGAAGAAGATAGTGATATTTTAATACCTGTTAATTATGATGATGCTATGAAGATATATGTTAATGGTGAAGAAGTAGATTATAAATGTAATGCTATTAATATGTTTAGTATTAAAGTTAAAAAAGGTGAAAATGAAGTAGTTTTAAAATATGTTCCTAAATATTTTAAAGAAGGTATTTATATTTCTATTTGTAGTTTTATATTAATGATAATAATTAGTATTACTAATAAGAAATTTCATTATTTAGATCATAATTTTATTTTATATCCTATTTTTGGTGCTGTATGCTTAGTAGGTTTAATTTTTATAATAAGAGTATATATAATATCTTTATTTTAAAAAGGTTGCATATGCAATCTTTTTCTTTGTTATAATATAAATGGTGGTATATATGGATATTAGATTAGTTAAAGGTGTAGGTCCTAAAGTGATTGAATATTTTAATAAAATGAATATTTATAGTATTGATGATTTATTAAATTATTATCCATATAGATATAATATTATTAAAGTAGTAAATATTAAAGATGTAGATGATAGTAATATGGTTGTTACTATTAAAGGTATTGTTGATACAGAACCAAGAGTTAGTTATATTAAAAAGAATTTAAATAAAATAACATTTAGATTAAATAGTGATGGTATTTTAGTAAATGTTACTATTTTTAATAGAGCATTTTATAAGAATAATATTAAATTAGGTAGAGTAATAAATGTTATTGGTAAATATGATAAATTAAAAAATAGTTTTGTTGCTAGTGATATTAAATTTGAAATTATTAGAGATATGAAGATTGAACCTGTTTATCATTTAATAGAAGGGGTTAAAAATAAAGGTTTAAATAAATTAATATTAGAATGTTTTAATTATAATATTAATGTTATTGATTATATTCCTGATTATATTGTTGATAATTATAAGTTTATTAACAAGTTAGATGCTATTAAGAAGATACATAATCCTTTAAATATTAATGATATTAAAGTAGCTAGATTAAGATGTATATATGAAGAGTTTTTTATATTTATGTTTAAGATGAATTATTTAAAATTACAATATGATTTAAATAATGATGGTTTAAGTAGAAATGTTAATAGAGAAGATGTAGATAGTTTTATTAACAATTTACCTTTTAAATTAACTATTGATCAATTAAGTAGTGTAGATGATATATATAATGATTTAACTAATAAGAAAAGAATGAATAGATTAGTATTAGGTGATGTAGGTAGTGGTAAAACAGTTGTAGCTGAGATAGGTATGTATATTAATTATTTAGCAGGCTATCAAAGTGCTATGATGGCACCTACTGAAATATTAGCTAATCAACATTATAATAATATGTTAAAACTATTTAGTAATACTAATATTAGGATTGGTCTATTAACAGGTAGTTTAAAAAAGAGTGAAAAAGATAAAATATGTAAACAATTAATAAATGGTGAAATTGATATAGTAGTAGGTACACATGCTTTAATTAGTGAAGGTGTTGAATTTAAAAATTTAGGTTTAGTTATTACTGATGAACAACATAGATTTGGTGTTAATCAAAGAAGTAATTTACAAAATAAAGGTATTATGTGTGATGTTTTGTATATGAGTGCTACTCCTATACCTAGGACATATGCTTTAACTTTATATGGTGATATGGATACTTCTATTATTAAAAGTAAACCAAATGGTAGAAAAGATATTATTACTAAAGTTAAGAAGATGAAAGATTTAAAAGATATTTTATATCATATGGTAGAAGAAATTAAGAATGGTCATCAAATATATGTTGTTGCTCCTTTAATAGAAGATGAAGATGGTGAATCTAATTTAAATGATGTTGTTAAATTAAAAGAAAGATTTGATGTTGCATTTAATAATAAGATTAAAGTAGAAATATTACATGGTAAGATGAAACAAAAAGATAAAGATTTAATAATGGATCAATTTAAAGATGGAGAGATTAAAGTATTAATTAGTACTACTGTTATAGAAGTAGGTGTTGATGTTAAAAATTCTACTATGATGGTTATATTTAATGCAGAAAGATTTGGTTTAGCTACATTGCACCAATTAAGAGGTAGAGTTGGTAGAAATGATTTACAATCTTATTGTTATTTAATTAGTGATTTAGATACTCCTAGATTAAAAGTAATGGAAGAATCTAATGATGGTTTTTATATTAGTGAAAAAGATTTTGAGTTACGTGGTGAAGGGGATTTATTTGGTACAAGACAAAGTGGAGATATGGTATTTAAATTGGGTGATATTAGAAGAGATTTTAAAATACTTGTTCAAGCTAAAAAAGATAGTGAAGAGTTTATTAGAAATAATATAGGTAATTATTTTGACAATTATAGACATTATATAGAAGTTATAAACAGTTTAAATAATATAGATTAATGATATAATATTTTTAATAGTAGGTGTATAGTATGAGAAGGATATTATTTGGATTTATTATATTTATGTTTTTTATTTCTAATATTAAAGCAGATGAAGTTTGTGGAGATGATGTTGATCCAACTGGGGTAAGTTATGTTGTGGAAAGAAATGATTATGGTTATCAAATAATTTTTACAGGGTTAGATAACTTATTTCCTGGTCAAACAATTTCGAGTATTAGAGGAATTATTGATGGGTCTATTTTTACTTGTAATGGGCTTTATTTTCATGCTATAGATGGCACTTTTCATTATAATGAACCTCATAATTTGACAAAAAATAGTGATGGTAAATGGGTATTTAGTGTTCCAAATGATTGGGTTTTAAGAAATGGAAATGACAAAATAAGCTTGAATCTTTTAGTTAATAATGTGTATTACAATTTATCAGAATTGATTAATATTACAAAACCAAATATAGAATTACCTAGTCTTAATGAAAGATATTCTTTTAAGGATACATCTTTAACTGGACCGATTCATCATTCAGATGATGGAGATACTATTGAACATAGAACATATTATATAGCTGGAAATTTCCCATATAGTACGGCATCTTTAAATTATAAAGTAGGTATTATTAAAGATATGTTTTTGCTTGAATCTTTAGAGAATAATAGTCCAGATGCACTTAGTAATCTACTTCAATATGCCAAAAATGATGATAGTGTTGAACCTCAAATTTATGCTGATCCTTTTGGAATAAGTACTGCTATAAGTTATGATGATTGGGATATAAAAGAAAATGTTATTTATTATTTTTATGTAGATTATAAATTTTCAGGTTATTCAAATACAGAAGGTGTTTCAGTTTTACAGGGTGTTAGTGAATTTGGTAATATTTTACTTTCAGATGAAGTCGATTTTAGTAAAATGTCAAATGCTTTGTATGCTGTAGATCCTAATACTAATCCAGATGGAAATCAAGATACAAATGTTGATGATAATAATGATAATAATAACAATGATAGTAATGTTGAAGAAGTTAAAAATGATAATAAACCTGTTGATACTAGTACAGTAGATAATCCTAGTACAGGATTATCTATAGGTATAATAACTATTTGTGTTTTATTAATAATAGGTATATTAATATTTAAATATAATAGAAGAAAGATGTTTAAGATTTAAATGTCTTTTTTTGTAAAAGGATTTTATTATTTAATTGATTTTTTTTATAATAATTGTTATTCTATAAATAGAATAGGTGATGTGTAAGTGAAAAATAAATTATTGTTTATATTTATGTTGTGCTTTATTTTTATAGGAGTTGTAAGTGCTGATACTGGTATGTTATCAACTTTTGATGCATCTGGTGTTACTGCTATTGTATCTGAACTTACTGATAATAATGGAAAACCACAAATGAAGGTTAAATTAAATGGTTTACCTGATGGTGGTGCATCTTCAAACTGGTATGCATTATTTGTTGATTCAGAGACTGCATCATATGGAACAATTCCTACTAACGAGAATAGTTGTGTTGCATCAAGTTTAGATAGAGATGATAATGTTCCAAATAAATGGCATGGAATGGGTGCTGGTGCAGCGGTTGATGGAACAATTACTGGTACAACTTTTGCTTATGCATACAAAAATTATGGCTATGTTTATGTTCTATATTATTATAGTAGTGGAAGTAATACACTTTGTAAAATATCTAGTAAAGCAATAAAAGTAGATAAACCTGAATTAAAAGCTATTAATAGTAGATATTCAATTTCATTTTCAGGAGCTAATTTAAGTGTTACTAAATTATTCCCATATTATGAAGCAGGATTATTTGATTTAACAACTAAGATTGGTGTTATAACTAATACTGATATTATTACTAAATTAAGTAATGGAGATGCTAGTGCTTATAATGATATATTATCATTTGCAAAAAGTGATTCAAATGCTGCTTTTTCATTAAAATATAAAGATAATGCTTCATCATTTGGAAGTATTGATACTTCAAAAATAGAAATTAATAAGATTTATTATATTTATACTAGTTTTGATAATAAAACAGAATTAAGAGATATAGATGGTATTACAATAGCTCAAGGTAAAACAGGAGAATCTAGTTCTTATTTAGAATTAGATGCTACTAAAATAGATTATACTTTAGCTGGTGGAAGTTCACATGGTGCTGCTGATCCTGGCGATAGTAATCCTCCTTCTAATGTACCAGATAATCCTGGTACTGGTTTAACATTAAGTATTGGTGCTATGGTATTATTCTTAATTGGTATTATAGTGTTAACTATGAAGAGTAAGAGAAAATTTTATAGAGTATAAGACACGTATGTGTCTTTTTTTTGGAATATAATTGACAAAATAGTTTAATTTGTTATAATTAGTGCATAAATTGATGAAGAAGAAGAGTATATTATGATACTTAGTAGAGAGTTCTTGGCTGGTGAAAAAGAATAAGTTTGATTAATAGAAGAAACTTTGGAGATGAATATTGTATACAAGATATTCCGTTTGTTGCGTTAAAACATTTGAGAAGTAATTAAGGTGGTAACACGGCATATTCGTCCTTTAGGTGAATATGTTTTTTTTATGAAAGGATGGTTGTTATGACTAGTAAAGATTTAGCTGATTTAATATTTCCCAATATTACAAAAACTATAGAGGATTATGAGAAAGAGTATCCTGAAAGAAATTTAAAAGAAGGAGCTAAGGTAACTAGATTTGCTCCATCTCCAACTGGTTTTATGCATATAGGTAATTTCTATTCTGTTGTAGTAGATTATGTTATGGCTAAACAAAGTGGAGGAGTATTCTATTTAAGAAATGAAGATACTGATAGTGCTAGAGAAATAGAAGGTGCTGTAGAGTATATTAGACATGTTTTAGAACATTATAAGATGGATGTAGATGAATATGAATATAGAGATACTAATGAAACTAAAGGTATTTATGGTCCTTATATTCAAAGTGAAAGAAAAGAAATATATCATGCATTTATTAAATATTTAATTAGTGTTGGTAAAGCATATCCATGTTTCTTAACTCAAGAAGAGATGGATTCTATTAGAGAAAGTCAAACTAAAGATAAGAGAAGAATTGGTATATATGGTAGATATGCTAAATATAGAAATTTAACTCCAGATGAAGCTGCTGAAAGAATTAATAATGGAGAACCATATACAGTTAGATTAAAGAGTAGTGGAGATTTTAATAAGAAGTTTAAATTTGATGATTTAGCTAATGGTACTATGGAATTTCCAGAAAATGATATAGATATTCCTATTATGAAATCTAGTAATTTATTACCTACATATCATTTTGCTCATTTAGTAGATGATCATTTAATGAGAACTACTCATGTAGTTAGAGGTCAAGAGTGGATTAGTAGTGTTCCTGTTCATTATGAATTATTTAAAACATTTGGTTTTAAGATGCCTAAGTATGTTCATACTCCTTTAATATTAAAGAAGGATGGAGATAAGATTAGAAAGATTTCTAAGAGATTAGATCCTGAAGCTAGAATGACTTATTATGAAGAAAAAGGATATCCAATATATAGTGTTATTGAAGCTATTATGACTATTGCTAATAGTAATTATGAACAATGGAGAGAAGGACATCCTGATGCAGATTTTACTGAATTTGAATTTAGTCCTAAGAAAATGAGTGCTAGTGGTGCTTTATTTGATTTAGATAAATTAGATAATATTAGTAAGAATTATTTAAGTAGATTAAAAGCTGTTGAAGTATTTAATATGTTAGATGAATGGTCTAAAGAATATGATAAAGATTTTAATAGTTTAATTAATAAATATAAAGATTATACTATTAGTGTTTTAAATATTGAAAGAGAACAAAAGAAACCTCGTAAAGATTATGCTTCTTTAAGTGAAATAAAGAATCAAATATGGTATATGTTTGATGAATTATTTGTTAATCCAGAATATCATTTTGATGAGAGATTTAGTAATGATGATATTAAAGAAGTATTAAATACTTATTTTAATGATTATTATGATAGTAATGATGATAAAGATACTTGGTTTAATAAGATGAAAGAAATGTCTGAAAAACTAGGTTATTGTAGTGATATGAAATTATATAAAGAAGATCCTTCTAAATATAAAGGTAATGTTGCTGATGTATCTAATATTATTAGAGTAGGTGTTACTACTTTAACAACTACACCTGATTTATATGTTATATTACAATTATTAGGTAAAGATAGAATTTTAAATAGAATTAATAATATTAAATAGTCTTAGTTTTACTAAGACTTTTTTTATGTTATAATGATAAGAGAATAGGTGATTATAAATGAATAAAAAGGTTAAGATATTTTTAATAGTAGTTGCTATTTTAGTAGTAATAGGTGTTATTTTAAGTATATGGTTTAAAAAGGTTTCTAGTAATATGGGAGATGTTGCTAATCAAGATGTATCTCTTTATTTTATTGAATATGAAGTTAAAAGAGAAAAATTAGTTTCTACTGTTAAAGGTAATGGTGTTATTACTTCATTTAATATTCAAAAATTAGATGTTCCTTATGATGGTAAAGTTAAAGAAAAATATGTTAATGATGGTGATTTAGTTACTGCTAAAAAGATTATTTTAAAAGTATTAAGTGAAGGATATTATAAAAATGTTATTAGTCCTATAGATGGTATGTATTTTGAAGTAATAGATAATATGGGTGTTAATAGTTATTATGTCTATGATTTAAATGATATAGGTGTAGAGATGTTAGTATCTGAAAGAGATGTTGCTAAATTATCTTTAGGTCAAAAAGCTACTATTAAGATAACTGCTTTAAATAAAGAAGTAGAAGGTAGTGTTACTTATATTTCTAAATTACCTTCAGAAGGTAGTAAGTTTAAAGTTAGAGTTAGTATGCCTTATAGTGAAGATATTAGATTTGGTTATGGTACTAGTATTAATATTGTTTTAGAAGAAAAAGATAATGTTTTATCTATTCCTTATAATACTTTGATGATGGATAAAGATGATAGTTATTATGTTGTTAAAAAAGATTGTAGTTATAATTATTATCGTTATAAAGTAAGTGATACTAGTAGTCTTTCTAAAGATTGTAAAACTAAAGTTGAAGTTGGTATTATTACTAATGATAATGTTGAAATATTAAGTGGATTAGATGAAAAAGATGTTGTTCTAGAATGGGATAATTAATATGATAAAGTTAGAACATATTAATAAGGATTATATTTTATCTAAAGATAATAAAGTATCTGCTTTAAAGGATATTAGTTTAGAAATAAATAAAGGGGAATTTGTTGCTATTATTGGTAAAAGTGGTAGTGGTAAAAGTACTTTATTAAATTTAATATCTTGTATGGATAGTAGATATAGTGGTAATTATTATCTTTATGATGAATTAATGAATAATAAGAGTAAGAAAGAACTTGCTAATATAAGAAATAGTAAGTTTGGTTTTATATTTCAAAATTTTAATTTACTTAATAAGATGACTGGTTATGAAAATATAGAAGTTCCTTTAATATATAAAAAAGTACCTAAAAGAAAAAGAAATGAAATTATTGAAAATGTTGCTAAAGATTTAGGTATTTTAGATAGATTAGATCATACTCCTAAGGAGTTGTCTGGTGGAGAACAGCAAAGAGTTGCAATTGCTAGAGCATTAGTTACTGATCCTGATATTATTTTAGCTGATGAACCAACTGGGGCATTAGATGTTAAAACGGGTGAGCAAATTCTTAATATATTGGAAGATTTAAATAATAAAGGTAAAACTATTATTATAGTTACTCATGATTTAGATTTAGCTAAAAGATGTAAGAGAGTTATATCTATTTCTGATGGAAAAATATTATCTGATAAAAAGGGTGATGAACTATGATATGGGAATCAATAAAGATAGTATTAAAAGAATTTAAATTAAATAAATTAAGAACTTTTTTAACTATGTTAGGTATTATTATAGGTATTTTTTCTATTACTATAATATTTAGTTTATCTAATTCTGTTGCTACTTTTATGTCTGATCAATTTAATAATTTAAGTGTTGAAAGTATTCAAGTACAAGTATTTGGATTAGATTCTTTTCAAGCTGAACTTGCTGATAATGATTTAAAAGAGTATGTTAAAAATAATGATAAAGTTAGTGGTATTTCTAAAGTAAATTATTTTGAATTTGAGGAATTAACTGATTTAATAATTGATGAAAATCAAGAGTATTATACTACTAGAGGTAATAATAGTTATGTTGGTATAGATGAAAATTATGCTGATATGTATCCTAATACTTTTAGTGAAGATAAGTTATTATATGGTAGATATTTGGATAAAAAAGATATTATTAATAGAATGCCATATATTGTTATTAGAGAAGATTGCGCTTATGCTTTATTTCATAAAAAAGATGTTGTTGGTAAAAAATTAAATATTAATAATATAGAAGTTGAAATAATAGGTGTTACTAAACAAGTTGAAGAGAATGCTATTGTATATGTAGAATTAAATGCTATTTATGCTTCATATTATTTTGTAAATGATGTTATTAACAGTAATAATCCTATTAATGGTGTTATTTATTATATAGAAACTACTAAAAATGAATATACTAGTGATGTAGAAAAAGATATTAAAAAATTATTAAAAACTTATGGAGAAGATTGTTATAATGTATTTTCTATTGATTTAAGTGATATTATGCAAGAAGTTGACACTATTGTTACTGTTGTTAAGTTAGTATTTGGTGGTATTGCAAGTTTATCTATTTTAGTTGGTGGTATTGGTATTATGAATATTATGTTAGTTTCTGTAAGTGAAAGAATTAAAGAAACTGGCATAAGAATGGCATTAGGTGCTAAGAATAGTGATATAGTATTTCAATTTTTGATAGAAGGTATTGTTTTAACTATACTATCTGGTTTAATAGGTATTCTATTTGCATTTTTAGCAGATTTAATTATTAATATGATACTTGCTAGTACTCCGTATAATTTAAAATTAGTAATTGATATTGTTACTTTATTTAAAACAATTATATTCTGTGGTATATTAGGTGTTATATTTGGTATTTATCCTGCTTTAAAAGCTGGTAAATTAGATCCTGTTGAAGCGTTAAAATATGAATAGGGTGGTTATATGAAAAAGATAGTATTAGCTTCTAATAATAAGCATAAAGTTAAAGAATTTAAAGATATTTTGAAAGATTATGAAATATTAACTATGAGTGATATAGGTTTTGATAGTGATATAGTAGAAGATGGTAATAGTTTTTTAGAGAATAGTTTAATTAAAGCTAAAACTATTAGTGAATATTTAAAGAGTAAGAATTTAGATTATATTGTTATAGCTGATGATAGTGGTTTATGTTGTGACGCATTAAATGGTGAACCTGGTATACATAGTGCTAGGTATGCTTCTGATCATGATATTAAAAAGAATAGAGATGTTTTAATTAATAATTTAAAAGGTAAAGATAAAAAAGCATATTTTAATTGTACTATTGTAGTATATTATCCAGATGGTAGTTATAAACATTTTGAAGGTAAAACATATGGTACTATTATTGATAAAGAGAGAGGTAAGAATGATTTTGGATATGATTGTATATTCTTATCTGATGATTTAAATAAAACATTTGGTGAAGCTTCTGAAGAAGAAAAGAATAGTGTTTCTCATAGAGGTAGAGCTATTGAAGAAATGTTAAAAGAATTATAATTATTTGTTATAATTATATTAGGTGATAGATATGGATAAATTAGTAGTTTATTTTTCTGCAACTGGGACTACTAGAGGTGTTGCAGAGAAGTTATCTAAAGCATTGAATGCTGAACTTTTTGAAATTGAACCAACTAAGTTGTATACAAAAAAAGATTTAAATTATTTAAATCCATTTAGTAGAACTACTAAGGAAATGATGAAAAAAATAAATCCTGAAGTTAAGAATAAGGTAGATAATTTAGATCAATATAAAACTATTTATATAGGTTTTCCTGTATGGTGGTATCAGCATCCTACTATAATTAATACTTTTTTAGATGAGAATGATTTAAGTGGTAAAGAGTTATATATTTTTGTTACTAGTGGTAGTTCTTCTCATGCTGGTAGTTTAAAAAAATTAGAAGAGAAATATCCTAATCTTAATTTTATTAATGGTAAGAGATTAGATGGTAGTGAAACGGAAGAAGATTTAGTTAATTTCTTTTGTAAATAAAAAAGACAATTTAATTGTCTTTTTTTATTTGTTATAATAATAGTAGGTGGTTTTATGAGTAATCTTATTTTAGAAAGATATATTAATAATATTTTAGATAATAATTTAGTTAATAATACTAAAATATTATATAAGAGTATTAATAGTTATAGTGAAATTTTAAAAGATTATAAAGATAAAAAAATGGTTGATTTTATGGAATATTATATTAATGATGTTCTAGACAGTTTTTATAATAAGAAAGAATATACTAATAATAGTATTATATATTTATTAAAAGGTTTAATACATTTCTTAGAAATAAGTGAAATATTATTAAAATATGAAATTAGTGATAGAGATAAATTAGATAAATATATTAAGAGTAATGATAGTAGTAAAATAATTAAGAATAAAGATGTTAAGAAGAGTAAGAGTTTAGAATTAATATTATTATTAGAAATGGGTATGTATAATTTATTAGATTATTATAAAGTATATAAGAAGAATATTAATACTATGACTGATTTGTTTGTTGGTAATGAAGAAGAGTTTTATAGTAGTTTTATGTTAGAAATAGAACCACAATTAAGAAGTTTATATTATAGTTTAGATGGTATGAAGAATGTTGATAAGAAGTTATCTAAAAAGATTAGTGATAGAATGATAGAGAATATTATTAATGCTAAAAAAGAAGTAAAGAATAAATTAAAGGAGTTATTATGAGTTATATTAGTTTTGATAAGTTAGATGAATTTGATGTTATTAATGCATATAGTAAGAAACCATTAGATTTTAATTTTCACGTATTAAGTAGAGAAGAGATAGATAAGTCTTTAAATTATTTAGAAGATGAGATAGGTTATCATTTTGATAAAGTAGTTATTCCTAAACAAAGTCATACTACTAATGTTGCATTTATTGATGAAGATAATGTTGATGATGAATTCGTAGATGTAGATGGTGTATTTACTAATGTTAAAGGTATTGGGTTAGGTACTGTGAGTGCTGATTGTCAAACTATTTTAGTTTATGATACTGATAAAGAAGTAGTAGGTTCTGTTCATTCTGGATGGAGAGGTACTTATAATGGTATTATTGTTAAAGCTATTAAAGAAATGATAGATCATTATGGTAGTAATGTAGAAGATATTTATGTATGTATTTGTCCTTCTATACTTCAATGCTGTTTTGAAGTAGATGAAGATGTTAAAGATATGTTTTTAGATAAATATGGTGATATATATATTAAAAAAGGTGCTATTAAAGATGATAAGCAAAAATATAATATAGATACAGTTAAGATTAATATTGATGAATTAAATAAGATTGGTGTTAATAATGTTATAGTACCTGAAATATGTGTTTGTTGTGGTAATGAAGATTTTTATTCTTATAGAGCGGATGGTAAAGATACTGGTAGAAATATTGGTTTGATTGGGATGAAAAAATAATGAAAAAGACTAGATTAAAATTAATAGTTGCTATTGTTATTATTTTTATAGGTATTTTTTCTATTGTTTTATATTCTTTAAAAAGAAAAGAATATGCTATTCCTGATTTTAGTGATGTTAAATGGTATAGAGAAGTTTATGATAAGAAAGAATATATTATTTTTAATAAAGATAATTCTTTTGAATATTATGATGAAGAGAATAATAATATAATAGATGATGATTGTAATAAATATGAATTTAATAAGTATACTAATGAAATAAGTATTATTTGTAAGAATAGTACTATGATTTATAAAGTAATTAAATATAAGGAAGATAAATTAGATCTTAAATTCGATACTGGAGATGTTAGAGAGTTTAAATTAGAAGATAGTGATAATGAATAGTTTATGTTATAATAAAGTTGGTGAATAATATGAAGAAGAAAATAAATTTAAAAGTAGTTTTAGGTATTTTATTTGTTATTTTATTAGTTTTATTTGGTATTTTCTTTTTCTTTGTAAAGAAAGATAAACCTAAAGAACCAGAAGTAAAAAAGAATGATACAGAAGAGATTATTACTAATGATGATAAGATGTTTTACAATAATAGTTATTCTTTTTGGGAGAGTAGATTACTTGATTATATAACTAGTAAAATAGGTTATGAACCTAGTCATAGAGATATAGAATTAAATGAAGATGGTAATTTAGTTATTACTTTTAAACATTATGATAAAACTGCAGGTGCTGGACCTGAAGGTATTAAAGTAATAGAAGTATATACTATTAGCAAAGAGAATGGAGCAATAAGAGATAGTAAAGGTAATATTATAGAATTAACCGGAGATATGCTAATTTATAATGAAAAAGAATCATAATAATGATTCTTTTTATTTGTGGACTTTATTTATAAAAAATAGTATACTAATAGTGTAGAATAGGAGATAGTATATGAGAAAATTTATTTTTTTAATTATTATTTTTTTCCTATTTATTCCTTTTAAAATATTTGCTTTAGAAATAAATGATTTATATGTTAATGAAGAAAAAGATTTATCAAATTATATGATAAATCCTTTATGGGAAGCATATAAAAATAGTGGTGCTAGTAATAGTGATATTATTATTTCTAAATATATAGTTAAACCACAAGATAGTATTCTTAATAAGTATTCTTGGTCTTATGGTGCAGAATCAAATTTAATACCTGATTCTTATGATATGAGAAATGTTGATGGAGTTAATTATGTTACTCCTGTTAAAGACCAAAATCCTTTGGGTTTATGTTGGTCTTTTGCAACTATTTCTTCTTTGGAAACTTATTTAGTAAAGCATAATATGAGTAATTTAACTAATAATAAAGTTACTTTTAATGAAAGACAACTTGATTATGCATCTGTTTATGGTGGTAAACAAACAACTGCTTTAGGAACAGAAAATTTTTATCCTTTTTCTGATGCTACTAGTAATCCCTATATGTTTGTAACTGGTGAAAATGCAGTAAGATCTCTTGGTAGTGGTGGAAGTTTTGAAACTGCTGGTTTAGCTTTAGCAAGAGGTTTTTCTCCTGTTAGACAAGAAGGTAGTTCTGTTTGGGGTAGTTATTGGACTGGATCAAAAAATAATGAACTTCAAAAATCTTTATCTGATGTATTTGATATAGGTGATGTTAGGTATTCCGTAACTGGTTATACTGATTTTGCTATGTATTATCCTGGTTATAATTCTGAAACAGATTTAGTTGCTATGAGAAATAGAATTAAGGATCATGTTATGCAATATGGTTCTGTTTATGTTTCTACTTTAGGTCCTACTCCAAGTATTGGTACATGTTTATATAATAATAATGGGGAATACGTTATTAATTGGAGAGGTAATTTTGTTAATTCTAGTCAATATAATTCTTATTGTGGTATTTCCGGTAATGAATTTGATTATCTTCACGCAATGTCAATTATTGGTTGGGATGATGACTATCATGTTTCTTATTGTGTTAGTTTAGATAATACTATTTCTAAAGCACCAACAGGTGATAGTTGTGGTACTGGTTTTAATATGGTTACAGTTAATGGTGCTTGGATTTTAAAAAATTCTTGGGGTAATACACTTCCATATTTATATTTAGCTTATAGCTCTATGGCTGTTCAGTATGGTGGAATTACTGGTGTGATACAAAAGAATTGGGATAATAATTATGATGAAGTATCCACTATAAAATCTTATACTGTTTCTGGTGCTTCTACAGGTAATGGTTATTATAAAACATTTAAAAAGAGTGATACTGGTAATGAAGTACTTAATAGAGTTTCTATTATTACAACTAATACAACAACAGCAACTTTTTATGTTGATGTAGATGTTGATGGTTCTGGTAATTTTACAAGATTTGGTTCTGTTACTACTCAACAACCAGGTATGGCAAGTGTTACTAGAAATGACGAGAATTTTATTCTTTGTAGTAGTACATATGCAATAAGGGTAACAGGAGTTTATTCTAAAGTTGAGACTTTATATGCTTTTACTACTTATAGTGATAATATTACTAATATTGTATTAGATTTTTCTATGACTGATATGGGTGAAGCTACTATAAGTAATGAAAATTATATAAAGAAGAGAATTAATGTTTCTTCTAGAAATATACCAACTGGTACGCAAATATATTATGCTTTAAGACCTGGTAATAAAATTAATGAATTTCAATTAGCTGGAATGAATAGAATAATAAATAATGCTTTATCGCTTGAATTGTATTATAAAGCTAATGAAGTACCATATGGTAGATATGATTTCATTATGAAAAATGGTAGTGGTACAGATGCTACTGAGTATAATTTAGTTGCTTTTGAGATAAAACCTGAATTAACTTTTAGAAGTGATATTGTTAGTGTTGGGGTAGGAAAAAGTGTTGAATTGACTTATGATTATGTTAATAATTCATCTGAAACATTTAATATATCTTATAGTTCTGGAAATAATAGTATTGCAACAATTGATGAAAATGGAATTATAACTGGTGTTAGACGAGGTAATACTTATGTAGAGGTTAAAATAACTGTTAATAGTACTGTCTTTACATATCCTATTAATGTTGAAGTAAGTGATTTTGGTTTTGTTGGATATGAAACATCGGGTACATATTTAATAATTCCTGTTAATTTAGATCGAAATACTTTTGAAACAAATATAATATGTAATGATGGCTGTGAATATTCATATCAAAATGTTTCTAGTTATATTGGAACTGGTACTAAATTAACTATAACTAAACATGGTGAATCATTCAAAAGTTATACGATTATTGCAATGGGTGATTTAAATGGTGATGGTCAAGTATTATTAAATGATGTTACTAAGTTATATCGTCATTTTATGGGTAGATCTATTATTAATGATGAAATATATCTTAAAGCAGGGGATGTTAAAAGAGATGGTACTATTTTATTAAATGATGTTACTAAATTATATCGATATTTTATGGGTAGAATACCTAATTTAGATTAAAATAAATAGACTTTATTTAGTATTAATAGTATACTTAAATAGAATAATAGAGTATTGTCATATGGAGGTACTATATGGAAAAAAATAAGATTAAATATATATTGTTATTAATTGTTTTATTTGTTGTTCCAATTAAAGTTAAAGCTGAATTAACTGGTGCAACAACTATTAATTGTGATAAATCTACTGTTGCTTCTGGAGCAAGTGTTACGTGTCATGTTTATTATAATGTTGCATCTGGAGGTTTAACAGGTTTTGTTGCTTCGATTGAAACCAATGGTGTTACTGTATCTTCTGTTACATTCCCAAATGGTGCATGGTCAATGAGTGATTATAATAAAGATATTGCAAAGTTATCTGTATTCAGTTCTGATGCAAAAAATGGTAATGTTCATATTGGTGATATTGTAGTAGTTGTTAATGGTAATCCTGGTTCTAATTCTTCTTTAATATTAAAGAGTGTTTCTGCAGTAGATGATAGTGATAATAATGTTGCTGATTCTAATAGAACTGCAAGTTTTAGTATTGCATCTGATGATAATAAGTTAAAATCTTTAAAAGTAGATGGTAGAGCATTAACTGCACCTTATTCTGCAACTACTGATAAAGCGTCAGCTACAATAGAAGCTTTAGCTAATCATAATAAAGCAACTATTACTGGTGGTGGAGTAAAGAGTAACTTAAAATGTGGTTTAAATTCATTTACTGTTACTGTAACTGCTGAAAATGGAAGTGCTAAAGATTATAATGTTGATATTACAAGAACTTGTAATAGTAATACTTATTTGAAATCATTAAGTGTTCAACCGGGTGTTATTTCTTTTGATAAAAATGTTAAAAGTTATAGTGTTAATGTAGGTGGCGAAGTTAAGTCTGTAACTATTGCAGCTAAAGTAGAAGATGCTAAGTCTGTTGTATCTGGGGACGGTGAAAAGTCTTTAAAATATGGTGATAACAAGTTTGTTGTTACTGTAACAGCAGAAGATGGGACTAAAGGTGAATATACGATTAATGTTAATCGTGAAGATAATAGAAATACTGATAATAAATTAAAAAGTTTAAGTATTACAGATTTTTATAAACCTGGTGAAGATGCATTATTGTCTGTAGATAGTAGTGAATTAGAAAGTAAAAATAATTTTAGTGTTACTGTAGAAAATGATGTTGAATCAATAAATGTTAAAGCTGTTGCAAATGATAGTAGTGCAAAAGTTTCTGGTAATGTTGGTAAAATTAATTTAAAAGTAGGAAGTAATAAAGTTAATGTTACTGTAACTGCAGAAAACGAAAAAAAGAATGTATATTCTATTACTGTTGTTAGAAAATCTAATGATGGTAGTGCTGTTGATTTAGATGATGATAATTCTTTATCTATGGTTGAAATTGCAGGTTATAGTTTAGATTTTGATCCTGAAGTTTTTGAATATGAAATTGAATTGGATGAAGTAGTAGATCAATTAGAATTGAGTGCTATTCCTTCTAGTGAGAATGCAACTATTAATATTGTTGGTAATGAAGATTTGAAACCTGGTGTTAATGAAGTTATTATTGAAGTAACTGCTGAATCAGGTGAAGTTAAAAAATATGTGTTAAAAGTTACATTGCCTGGTGGAGAAACTGGTAGTGTTGCTGTCGAGTCTGCAACAAATAACAATGCTAAAACAGAAGAAAAGAAAGGTAGTAATGTTTTATTAATATTATGCGGTGTTTTAGTTGCCGCTGGTATTTGTGGTGTTTTATTTGTATTGTTAAGTAAAAAGAAAAAGAATAAAGATACAAATAATAAACCAGTTGAAAAAGTTGAACCTGCTTCTAGTTTATTAAGTACTAATGAAGTTAAAAATGAAACTAATACAAGTTCTAATTTAAATAGTTCAAATACTGTTTCTTCTTCAAATACAAATTCTAATAGTAGTATTTTGGAGCAAGCTGCTGTTTTAGAAAGTGCAAAAGTTAGTGAACCAGTAAAAGAAGAACCAAAAGTTGAGCCAATTCCTAGTATTGATATTAGACCTGTTTCTGCAACTACTCCAAGTGTTGAAATTAAACCTATGGAAATGGATTTATCAAAGGTAAGTGAACCGGTTGCAAGTCCTACTGTTGATGAAAGTCCAGTAATAAAAAGTGAACCAAGTATTAATACAAGTGATTTTGCTAATATAGCAGAAAGTGCAGTATCCAGATCAATTCCTGATGTTAGATCTATTCCAGAAGTAAGAGATATTCCTGAACCTCATGAAATGCCAGAGGAAAAATTAGTTTCAGAGATAAAAACTGTACCTGAAGTTAGTGATAATACTTTAACTGATACTCAATTAGTTCAAACAATACAAAATGTTTCTGTAGAAAATATTAATATTGATGATTTATAAAAAACGCTTTGGCGTTTTTTTTGTTTACATCTTTTTACTTAATTTATAGAATGTAAAAAATATATGTAGTATAATTAAATTATATAAATAGGAAGGATTGATATTTAATGGCTGAAGAGGGAATGACTTTTGATGCTGGTTTTAGTTTTGGTTTAAATGCTGATGTAGAACTTGATAATGCTCTTACTGATTTAATTCAAAATGCTACTGATTATTCTGATGCTATTTCAACTTTAGAAAAGTACTTTAATGATAACACTTTATGGAAAGGAAAAGATGCAGTAGAATTACGTGCTACAGCAATAGCACCTAATGGACCTTTAGCAAAACTAAAAGCTTGTAAAGATGAAATTACAAATCTTAAAAATTTAGCAGTTGGAATAAAAGGAGCTGTAGATAATGCTCAAGAAACATTAAAAACAAATGTTAAAACTGCTATGGAAGGTGGTACTAATAATGGGTAATACTAATAATTTTGAAGTTGGGTATTCTGGTGAAAGTGCTAATGCGTTAATAGGCCAAATTAATACCGCTTTGGATTCTGCTACTAAAGCATATGATTCAGCAGTTACTAATTTAGGTATAGTTAAATCAAAACTATCTGGTAGTGCAGACTTTAAATCATATTTTGATAGAATTGAACTTGCTGAATCAGAAGAAGTTAAAAAAATAGCAACAAGTTTGTCTAATATGGTTGCTGGTATTCAAAATATTGGTGTTTCATGGCAAGGTGTATCTGCTGAAATTACAGATGTTTTAAATAAATATACTTCATCACAAAATAATAATAATCAAAAATCATAAAAAAATATAAAGATATTATTAAATAATATCTTTTTTTTGGTATAATATAATATATGATAGAGGGTGTTGTAATGAGTGATACTAATCTATATGTTAATATTACTGAATTAGGTAATGATGGTGATCTTTTAGTAGATAAGAGCACTTCTATTAACGAAAATATTGATAGTATTAATAGTTTAATATCTCGTGAATGGAATAGTTGGTTAGGAACTGATAGTGATGAGTATGTTAATAGTTTAAAAAAATTCATTCAACTTCTATCTCAATACTCAAGTGAATTAAATAAGTTAGGTATTTTTATGAAAAATGTATCTAATGATTATTTGACTTCTGTAAATACTTGTATAAAGGAGTTGAATAGTAATGAGTAATAAAACATTTTATAGTGATGATGTTATTACTAATAAAAAAGTTAAATTAAATGGTTATTTTGAAAATATTGTTTCTTCTTTAAATGAAATTAATGATATTAATGTTAATGATAATTGGAAATGTATTAAAGGTGGAGAATTAAATAATACATTTAATTCTTTAAAAGGTAAAATTGATAGTATTAAGAAAGCTTTGGCTTCTTATGAATCTTTTTTATCTACTACTGATACTACTTATAGAGATATTAATTCTTCTATAAGTGATGTATTATCTAATTACGTTAATAATAGTAATAGTTAGGAGGTATTTTATGAATAAAATAATAAATATTTCTTATTCTGTTGCTGATAGTAATATAGATAAATTAACTGTTGTTAAAGATAAAATGCTTGATCCATTTGCTGGTGAAGGAAAGAATTTAAGTATTCTTTCTAATTTTATAAGTGATTTGGGATTAGTATATTTTGATAGTGTTAATAGTGCTTTAGGTAATAAAGATAATAGCGGTATTAAAGTAAGTAATAATAAATATATAAAAAGTATAAAAAAATATATTAGTAATATTAAAGAAGATAGTGATAGTTCTTATGATAAGAGTATAGACTATGATATTTTTAAATTTAATAGTGTTTCAAACGATAATGTAGATGTTAATAAGATTGATAAAAAAGAAATTAAATATACAGATCCAATTAAAGTTGTAGAAAAAACAGAAGAGGATTTAGGAGATCATAAAAAGAAATCTTTGAATAATACTAATACTGTAATTGATCAAACTACTACTGAAATAAATGAAGTAAATAAAAAAGATTATAATGATAATGTAAAAGTAGTTGAAAGAGATAATACAGATATAGAGAATAAAAGTATTATTGATTATACTGGTAAAGTAGGAATAATTGATCCTTTAGAACCTGGTTCAAACTTTAGTAGTTTTCCAGTTAGTGATGATTATATATTAGGTATTATGAATGGTACTAGTGCAAATATAATAGATAATAATCTTTCTAAATATAAAGGTAATGGTACTATTAAAGGTGCTAATGGTAATTTAGATGATACTAATTTATATGATTCTGATCTTAATAATGGTATTATTAATCCTTTAGGATTAGGTTTATTTGATAGTATTAGTAATTATTTAGATAATTTATTAAAATCAATTGATGGGTTAAATGGAGAACAATTAACTAAATATATTATGGATTACTTAGATTCTTTAAAGAATAAAATAGAGGCTTTAAGTGGAGCTGAATTGTATCACTATTTAAGTGATTTATTAGATAAATTATTAAGTAATATAGATAAATTAGATGGTAATCAATTAAATAGTATTTTAAATAAATTATTAGATATATTATCTTTAGCTGTTGATAAATTAAATGGTGATCAATTAACTAAAATAATGAAGATGTTCTTAGATATTTTATCTTTAATTGTAGAT
Organism: Bacilli bacterium; assembly: GCA_017541445.1. The sequence continues at coordinate 32,197 of JAFXZC010000006.1, read as the reverse complement.
AAGTTAAGTGGTGATCAGTTAGCCGATTTATTTAAAAAAGTATATGAATTGTTATCTAAAGTAATAGATAAAATGAGTGCTGAAGATTTAACTAATGTAATAAGTAGATTCTTAGATATATTAAATAAAGTTGTTAATAAATTAGATGGTAATCAATTGGCTGAGATTATTAATAAGATTTTAGATTTAATAAATAAAATAGTTGATAAATTAGATGGTAAACAATTGAATGAAATATTTAGTAATGTTTTAGATTTAGTTTCTAAAGTAGTTGATAAGTTAAATGGTGAACAATTAGCAACTATTATAAGTAAGTTCTTAGATTTATTAACAAATATAGTTAAAAAATTAGATGGTAAGGATTTAGCAAATATTATATTAAAATCTTTAGATATTTTAAATAAAATAGTTGATAAATTAAGTAAGGAAGATTTGTATAATTTATTATTAAAATCATTAAATATTATTGAAAGAATAATTGATAAATTAAGTAAAGAAGATTTAATGAATATTATGGCTAGTTTATTAGTTATTAATAATAATATTATTAGTAAGTTAAGTAAAGAAGAGTTATTTAATGTATTAAGTAGTTATTTAGATTTAATAGCTAAAGTAATAGAAAAATTAGACGGTGATGAATTATATAGTATTATTAATAATTTAATATATATTGGTAATTTAGTAATTAACAAATTAGATGCTAAACAAATTGCAGAATTATTAGCTAAGTTTTTAGATAATATAGATATTATTATAGATAAATTAGATGCTGATCAGATATTTGAATTATTAATGAAGTTCTTTAATAATTTAGTAAGTATAGTTGAAAAATTAGATGGTGAAAAATTATATAAAGTTATTAGCAATTTATTAAGATTATTTATAAGAATTATAGATAAATTAGATGAAAAAGGATTAGAGTTTATTTATAAAAAGTTAATGAAGATTATTAATAAGATAATTGATAAGTTAAGTAAAGAACAAATTAAGAAATTGATATCTGTTTTATCTAAGTTATTTAATTTGGTAATTGATAAGTTAACTCCTGAACAGTTAGCTGAGATCAGGAAATTATTAAATGAATTATTTAGAAAACTATATGGCAAGATGAATAATGATGATGAGAATTTAGAAGATTTAGAAAAGGTTGGTAAGAAAGCTAAAGAAAAGGGTGCTTTTGAACCTGATTTTAGAAATAAATATACTTCTTTATTATATTTCTTCTTAGTTGTTTCATTCGTTACTATTGTTGCTATTATGATGAAGAAAAAATATAAAAAGAATAATGATGTTAGTTAGGTGGTGATTATATTGGGTAATCTTACTTATGATAGTATTGTTAAATATAAAACTACTATTGATAATAATAGAAATAATTTAGATATTATATTAAGAAATTATAAATCTAATGTTGGTACTATTGATAGTAATATTAATGGTATTAAGTTTGAGCAGTGGCAAGATGATGTTAGTGATATGTTTTCTGATTATAAAGATTATTTAGCTAATGGAGTAGTTAGTAAATTAAATAGTAGTATTGGTACTAATGGTAGTTTAAGAAAACTTAAAGAGTTAATAGATAGTTTGTTTAATCAATGTAGTAAGTATATTAGTAATTTTGAAAGTGTTAAAACTAAATATGGTGATTTAAAATTTGGTAATGATAATAAATTATTTTATGTTAGTGGTGATATTAATGATGAAGAATTACTTACTAATTTAAATAGAGATTTTAGTAGTCAAAGAGATATTATTAATAGTACTTTGACTGAATTACAAAGTTTAAGATTTGATACTATAGTAGACTTTAGTGGTTCTTATGTTAGTTTACCTGATATTAATGACTATCAAGTTAAAACTAAACCAGTTGAACCTGTTATAATTAGTCAATTTGACGTTGTTAAAGTATATATTGAAGATAAAGGCTATGTTAATATGTACTATTTAGGTACTGATGATCAGGGTAGATCATATTTCTCTGAGTCATTGGATGATAAGGCAAAAGCATATAGAGCTGTTATTCCTGGTATGGGTAGTACTGCTCAATCTTGGGTAACTGATGTTTCTACTCTTACAATGCCTGGTGGTGCTGATGCTGCATTTGCCTTTGTAATATTTGGTGGTAATACTGGAGATATGACTGTAGGAAATGTTCTTAAAAAGATTGGTAAATCTTATGCAAATGGTTATTATACTGGTAATGCTCATTTCAATGAAACAATTATATTTGAGGATCCTAATATTGCACCTGAAGTTGTATCTAGAGCTAGTCATGAAGTTGATGAAGGAAAAATATATTATGCAGTAGATCGTGAAAACTTAAATGCTATACCATTAAAAGAAGTACTTGCAAATGGTTTTGATACAGAAGAACATCCTAATATAGTATTAGCTCCTGGTGAAAAAATAACAACTACATATCATAGATTTTTATGGATTAGTGACCATTATACAATAGGTTATGATGATAAACCAGTGACACTAGTATGGAATGAATATAGACAAGCATATTTTGTATTAAAAGAAAATGGTTATTCATCATATGATGAAAATGAAGGAATATATTATGTCACTTTGGATAAATTAAAAGAAAAGAAGACAAAGTTTGTAACAAAATAAAAGATGGATATTTATCCATCTTTTTAAATAAAAAAATACTGGAATTTCCAATAGAGTACAAGAATTTTTTACCTAGAAAATTAATCATCTAGATTCTAATGCTATACAGGATTTGACCAGTATTGTTCATGTGATTTAATTATAACAAATAATGTATTATTTGGCAAATTATGGCTTTTGTGTTATTCTATATCTTATTCAAAGGGGGAAATACATTATGAATGCAATTGAAAAAGCAGAATTATTATATGGATATGACAAATATGTTCCTTTTTATTGTAGTAATGAATTAATTAATATTTTTGATGAAATACTAGGTAGTGGTGTTTCTATCGGTAGTTATGATCTTTCTTTGAGAGATATTGGTAAACAACAAGTTATTCAAATGGGAAGATCTTTTTTAGAAAATAGATATGATTTACATAATGTTAGTATTATTCCTAAAGAAAAAGAAGATAGTATTGCTAAATTAAAGAATTTAGGGTTTAATTACGCAGCTTTATATAGATTATTTTCTAAAAAGATTAGTCCTTTTGAAATACCAGTAGATTGTAGATTTGAAGATTATTATAGTGGTGGAGTTACTTTATATAATGCAGATGATGATATTAATGCATTAAAGAAGATGAAACTATATTATGAAATGATTCTTTTAAGTAAAAAAAATACTGTTATTAATTCTTCTAGTTATGTACATGAAATAGTACATACTCAAGTAGATAGGAGAGGTTCTGTTTTAGATAGTAAGAACTCTGAAGTTATAAGTATTTTTGAAGAATTATTATTCTTATATGATTTAGATTCTAATAATATATTAAGTTATATTGGTATAATTAATAGAGTTGCTTATATGTTACATAGTTATTTAGTTATTAAAAATGATAAAGATATTAAAACATATGAAGAATTAAAGAGAAATTATTGTTATTCTAAATATTTAGTTTCTACTTTAAAAGCGATTAGTCTTTTTTATAAATATATTAATGCTAATGGTTTAATTAGAGATGAAATAGATATGAATGTTCAATTAGTATTTAATGGTCAAATTAGTGTAGATGATTTCTTATCTTTATTTGATATAAGTATTGAAGAAGGATTAAAGGTTGTTAAGGAAGTACATTTTTGTTAAAGAAGGTGTGATCTATGGTTGATGTTAATAAATTAAGTAGACAGTTAAATGATACGATGGTTCATCGTCAATTTGTTATGAGAAGTGGTACTTATTTAGCTAAATATTTAATTCATAAAAAAAGAGATATAGATGCTATTAGATTATTGCTTAGATGTTCTGAACATGATTTATCTAAATTAAGAAATCTAGATGAATTTTTAGCGTTAGCTAGTATTGTTGATGATATTGGTGATATGAGTGATATATCTCATAGATTAACAAGTGATCAAAAGGATTCTATTAAATTACATTGGAAAAATAATTCTCATCATCCAGAACATTATGCTTCTGTTAATGATATGTCTGAGTTAGATATTATGGAAATGGCTTGTGATTGTCATGCTAGAAGTAAACAATATTGTACTGATTTATTAGAATATATTAAAGTACAACAAGAATTAAGATTTCATTTTGATGAACATCATTTTAATATGTTATTGGCATATGCTAAAGTATTAGTTGTATTAACTAGAAAAGATGATTATAGTAGTTTATTATCTAAACAAGAAGATCCTACTTTAAGATTTAGGTTAAATGATAGTACTTTTGAAATGTTAACTAATTTTAGTGAAGATAAATTTCCGAATAATATTAAAACAGATAGATTGATTTTAAATAAAGTTAAGAATACAGATTTTGCTACTATTGTTTATGAAATATATTTATTTGATGGTTCTTTAGTAGGTTATGTTTCTTTAAAGTGTAATGGTATATTAGATTATAATATATTTGTTGAATATAGAGGTAATGACTATGAGAAAGAAGCTGTTGGTAAAGTTTTAGAAATAGCTACTTTAAATGGTATTACTTGTTATGTTAGAAAAGATGAAGATAGGAAAGAGTCTATTAGAAATCTTACTGTATAATAAAAAAAGGTTTATTATTTTAAACCTTTTTTATTTTTGATATTTTATCCCTTGATAAGTATCTCTTTTAACCATTTCTTTATCTATATCATTTAATACACAAATTTTTTTTAATAACCATTGTGGTTCTATTAAATCTTCTTTTTTTGGATCTCCTGTAATTCTATGTATTACTATTTTAGGATTTAGATATTCTAATTGAGATATTACTATATCTATATATTCTTCTTTAGTTAAAATATGGAAAGGATGACTAAGATAATAATCTGCTAAATCAGTGTCTTTTATTATATGTAACATATGTATTTTAATACCATCTATATTTAAGGTATTTAAATATTTAACTGTTTCTATCATATCTTCTTTAGTTTCATTAGGTAATCCATTTATGATATGAACTACTGTTTCTATATTTCTTTTTTTTAATTCTTTTATACATTGTTCAAAGTTATTTAAATCGTGACCTCTATTAATGAATTGTAATGTTTTATTATGCATAGATTGTAATCCTATTTCTACTATTAGGTTAGTTTTATGAGATAGTTCTTCTAGATAGTCATAACATTCTTTAGAAATAGAATCACTACGAGTTGCTATGTTTAAACCAACTACATTAGGTTGTTGTAAGATTAATTCATATTTTTGTTTTAATTCATTTAATGGTGCATAGGTATTTGTGTTTGCTTGAAAGTAACCAATATAGTAACTATTTGGCCATTTCTTTTCCATCATTTCTATTCCTTTTTTAAATTGTATATCTAATGGATCTAATACATTGCCGGCAAAGTCTCCTGAACCTAGTCTAGAACAGAATATACATCCATGACCATCTTTTTCTTTATTAGGGCAGGAGAAGTTACCATTTAAAGGTACTTTAAAAGTTTTTTTACCATATTTATTTTTAAAGTAATAATTTAATGTATGATATCTTTTATTATCTAATGTATATTTAAACATAGTATGTCACCTAGTTAATTATAACATATGTTTTTAATTAATTTTATGTTATACTAATTATGTATAGTATAAAAGAGGGTGTTATAGTGGGAGAGTTAGGTAGTCAATTTAAAATTAATTATGCTAATTGTAAGAGCAAACCACAAGTAGTATTTCAAGGACAATTTTATCGTATTACAATTCTTTCTGAAGTATTAGTTCGTTTAGAGTTTAGTGATAATGGTTATTTTGAAGATAGACCAACTGAATTTGCTAAATTTAGAAACTTTTTTATCCCTCAAATGAAGATTGATCAAAATGAGAGAGTATTGGATATTACTACAAAATATTTTAATTTAAAATATTATAAAGAAAGACCTTTTTTTAGTAAGAAATATACTCCAGATAGTACTTTAAGTATTAGATTAAATGATGCTAGTGGTAGAGAATGGTATTTTGGTCATCCTGAAGCAAGAAATTATTCTAGTATAGTTGCTAATTTGGATACTACTAAAGATCCTTTTGAAGCAGCAGATGAAACAGTTAAAGAAGTTAAACATTTTAAAAAGAAATTAATTGATTTCTTTCAAAAACCTAAAGGTTTATATTCTGGAGATGGTTTTGTTTCTATAGATGATTCTAAATCTAATTTTATTGCTGAAGATGGTTCTATTGTTTTTAATGATAAACAAAGAATAGATACGTATGTATTTTTATATAATAAAGATTTTGGTAATTGTTTACAAAGTTATTACTTATTAACAGGTATGCCTCCTTTAATACCTAGATATGCTTTAGGTATATGGTGGAATAAAAATAATTTCTATTATTTTAATGATATTCAAAAGCTAGTTAATGATTTTAATAAGTATAGAGTTCCTATGAGTGTTTTATTAATGGGAGATAACTGGCATTTAAAAGATAAGAATAGATTAGATAGATTTAATAGTGGTTTTACTTTTAATAGAGAGTTATTCTTTAAACCAAGTGAATTTACTAAATATCTTCATGATAGAGGTATTAAATTAGGTTTAAGTTTGGATCCTTCTGAAGGTATTCATCCTCATGAACCAAAGTTTGATGATTTTGCAAAAGAAATAGGTATTTCTGATAAACAGATTATTCCTTTTAATGCATTTGATAAGAAATTAATTATTGCATATTTTGATAATTTTATTAAACCATTATATGATGTTGGTGCTGATTTCTTTTGGATTAATTATAGAAATTTAAAAGACACTGCTACTAATAGTGTTTTAGACTATTATCATTTTAATGATTTTTATAGTAGAGAGAATTTAAGACCTTTAATTCTTTCTAGACCGGCTACTTATGCTCCGCATAGATATCCTGTTCATTATAGTGGTGAAACTAAAGTTAGTTGGAATACTTTAAGTACATTACCTTATTTTAATAATACTGCTTCTAATTTAGGTATGTCATGGTGGAGTCATGATATAGGTGGTTATAAAGAAGGTGTTGAAGATAGTGAGTTATATATTCGTTATGTTCAATATGGTACTTATAGTCCTATATTTAGATTCAGTTCTAAATATGGTAGATATTATAAAAGAGAACCATGGAAATGGGATATTAAGACACAAGATATTGTTACATTATATTGTCAATTAAGACATAGATTAATTCCATATATTTATAGTGAAGCTTATCAATATCATAAGATTGGTTTACCTTTAATACAACCTTTGTATTATAAGTATCCAGAAACTTATGATGATATTGATTATAGAAATGAATATTATTTTGGTACAGAGTTATTTGTTGCTCCTATTACTAGTCCTAAAGATCCAGTTATGAATAGAGCGGTTGAAAAGATATTCTTACCAGAAGGTACTTGGTATGATTTTAAAACAGGTAAAAAGTTTACTGGTAATAGAAGATATATTATTTTCTATAAAGATGAGGATTATCCTGTTTTTGCAAGAGATGGTTCTATTGTTTGTTTAGCAGATCTAGGAAAAAATCTTAATGTTACTAATCCTCCTGCTAGTATGGAAATACATGTATTCCCAGGTAAAAGTAATTCATTCAATTTATATGAAGATGATGGATATACTAATCTTTATCAACAAGGTTACTATTTAATTAGTAGAGTTGATTATAACTATATGGCAAATAATTATACTTTAATAGTTAGACCTGTTGAAGGTAAAGTTGGTATTATTCCTGATAAAAGAGATTATAGAGTTAGATTTAGAAATACTAGAGAAGCTAATGATGTAATAGTTTATTTAGATAATGAAAAAATAGAATGTAATTGTTACGTAGATGATACTGATTTTGTTGTTGAAGTAAAAGAAGTACCTACTAATAAACAATTAACTATTAATTGTAAAGGTAAAGATATTGAAATAGATGCTATTAGATTAGTAAATGATGATATTGATTCAATTATTTCTGATTTACAAGTAGAGACTGTTTTAAAAGAAGAAATTAGTAGAATTATTTTCTCTGAATTAACTGTTGATAAAAAGAGAGTAGAGATTAGAAAATTACAACGTGTTGGTTTAGATAAGAAATTCGTTAATATGTTTATTAAATTATTAGATTATGTTGAACAAATATAGTTTAATTTGAAAATATGGCTGTTTTAATGTATAATACAGGCAATTAGAAGGAGTGATGTGTATGCCACCAAGAGGTCCAGGAGGTCCACGTGGGGGAGGCCCAGGAGGCGGTCGTGGTTTTGGCGGTCCATTATCAGGAGGACGTAGCTATGGAAGTATGATGCGTCCACCAGGCGGTTACTGGGGTGAAAATAGCGGTCCTTTAAGTCCAGATAGACCACGTTCTAGTGGTTATACATCTGATGCTGATTCTTATGAAGTAGATAATGATCAGACATTAGCTACTAAAGCAGGTAGAAATATATATCAAGCACAACTTGATCAAGAAAAAAAAGCTTTAAGAAGAGAAGGTGTTACTTTAGATAGAGGAACTCCTATTCAGGGTAAAGATATTAGAACTAGTTCTAGAATAAAAGGTTTCTTTATTGGAATTGGTAGAACTTTAGCTGAACCATTTTCATCTTTAAGATCAGATTTTGCTGCTGATGTTTCATCACAAAGATATGGTGATGGTGTTATTTCAAAAGAAGAACATGGTAGAAGAATGTATAGTATAGAAGAAAGAAAATTATATAAAGCTTATAAAAGAGGTAGTATTTCTGTAGAAGAATATAATGCTGGTTGTGATAGATTAGAACAACAATATCTTGGTGTTGATCATACTAATGGAGGTCCAACAAGATAGTTCTTGATTTTAAAGCTATATTAATTTATAATGTTTTTTAAGCGTTGAAAAAATAGTAGTAGTATATAGATATATATAGAGAGTTAGTGTTTGGTGGAAACTAATTATAGAAGTATATGAACTTGATTTTGGAGTGATAGGGTTATTCCTTTATAGATATTTGAGATAGTTGTTAGACTATAAATTAAGGTGGTACCACGACATATTCGTCCTTATGATGAATATGTCTTTTTTATTTAGAAGGAGAATTATTATGGGGAATAAAATTATTTTTAGTATATTATTTTTTATAGTCATTTTTGTAGTAGTTTATTTAGTTTATTATTTTATTTTTGATGATAAGCTCAAAAAGGAGAAGTATACTAAAATTACTGAATTAGGTTTTTTAGTAAGATTAAATAATTTAGATAAAAAGAAAATGAATTATAAAAAGTGCTTAAATGGTGTAGCTTTAATAAATGCATTTATTATTGCTTTTACTATTACTTTTATAGATGCGATTAAATTAAAAATATATTTATGTTTACCAATAGCATTTGTTATGATGTTTGGAATGATTTATTTATTCTATTCATTATATGGTAAACATTTAGCTAAGAAGTGGGGAAAAGATAAAGATGGAGTATAATTTTAAAGATATAGAAAAGAAATGGCAAAAATATTGGGAAGATAATAAAACTTTTAAAACTGATGTATGGGATTTTAGTAAACCTAAGTTTTATGTTTTAGATATGTTTCCTTATCCATCAGGAGTAGGTTTACATGCTGGGCATCCAGAAGGTTATACTGCTACTGATATTGTTTCTAGAATGAAAAGAATGCAAGGATTTAATGTATTACATCCTATGGGATATGATTCGTTTGGTTTACCTGCTGAACAATATGCTATTCAAACAGGTAATCATCCTAGTAAATTTACAGAAAAAAATGTTGAATATTTTACTAAACAATTAAAGAGTTTAGGTTTTGATTATGATTGGGATAGATGTGTATTAACTAGTGATCCTAATTACTATAAATGGACTCAATGGATATTTAAACAATTATATAAAGATGGGTATGCTAAATATGTTGATATGCCAGTTAATTGGTGCGAAGAATTAGGTACTGTTTTATCTAATGATGAAGTTATTGATGGTAAATCAGAACGTGGTGGTTATCCAGTTGTTAGAAAAAATATGAAACAATTATGTATTGATCAACCTAAGTTTGCTGAAAAATTATTAGAGGGTTTAGAAGAAATAGATTGGCCAGAATCTACTAAAGAAATGCAAAGAAATTGGATAGGTAAATCAACTGGTGTAGAAGTAGATATTGATATAGTTGGTGGCGGTAAATTTAGAATATTTACTACTTGTATTGAAACTATATATGGTATTACTTTCTTCGTATTAGCACCAGATGGTGATTTAGTTCAAGAATTAATGCCTAGAATTAAAAATCAAGATGAAGTTAAAGCTTATATTGAAGAAGTATCTAAAAAATCAGATATGGATAGAACTGAATTAAATAAAGGTAAAACTGGTTGTAGATTAGAAGGAGTTAAAGCTATTAATCCAGTAAATGGTAAAGAAGTAGATATATTTATTGGAGATTTCGTTTTAGCTAATTATGGTACTGGTGCTGTTATGGCTGTACCTAGTCATGATCAAAGAGATTTTGAATATGCAGTTGAACATAATATTGAAATGATTCAAGTTATTGATGGTAGAGATGTTAGTAAATGTGCATTTGAAAAACAAGATTATTTAGGTAAAGGTTGTAAATTAATTAATAGTGAAGAATTTACTGGTTTAACAGTAGAAGAAGCTAAAGAAGCTATTACTGATAAGTTAGTTAAGATGGGTGTAGGTAGAAAAACTATTAATTATAAATTTAGAGAATGGATTTTTGCTAGACAAAGATATTGGGGAGAACCTGTTCCTATTGTTCATTTAGATAATGGAGAAGAGTATTTATTACCTGATGAAGAATTACCATTAGTATTACCTGAATTAGAAGATTATAAAGGTCATAATGGTAAAGCTCCTTTAGAGAATGCTACTGAATGGAAAGAATATAATCAAAATGGTGTTAAAGGTTTAAGAGAGACATCTACTATGCCAGGTAGTGCTGGTTCTAGTTGGTATTTCTTAAGATATATAGATCCAGATAATACACGCGAATTTGCTAATCAAGAATTATTAAAGCATTGGATGCCAGTTGATTTATATGTAGGCGGTCCAGAACATGCTGTTGGTCATTTAATGTATTCTAGAATTTGGAATAGATATTTATATGATAATAATTTATCTCCTGTTAAAGAACCATTTAAAAAATTAATTCATCAAGGTATGATATTAGGTGAAAATGGTATTAAGATGGGTAAAAGATATCCTGAATATGTTGTTAATCCATTAGATATAGTAGATCAATATGGTGCTGATACATTAAGATTATATGAAATGTTTATGGGTCCATTAGAGGCTTCTAAACCTTGGAGTAAAGCTGGTGTAGAGGGGGCTAAAAAATTCTTAGATAGAATTTGGAGATTATATACTGATGGTACTATTAAAATAGAAGATAAAGAAAATAAAAATTTAGAAAATATTTATCATACTACTGTTAAAAAAGTATCTAACGATTTTGAGACATTATCGTTTAATACAGCAATTAGTGCATTAATGATATTTGTTAATGCTGTATATAAAGAAAGCGTTTTACCTAAAGAATATGCTATTGGTTTTATTAAATTATTAAATCCAATTGCTCCTCATATTAGTGAAGAATTGTATCATGAAGTATTAGGTATGAAAGATGAATTATCTTATTCTGAATGGCCTAAATATGATGAAGAAAAAACTAAAGCTGATGAAGTAACTATTGGTGTTCAAGTAAATGGTAAATTAAGAGGAGAAATAACTATTGGTGTAGATGAAGATGAAGAATCTATTAAAGAGAAAGCTTTAAGTAATGATAATGTTATTAAATTTACTGAAGGAAAAGAAATAGTTAAGGTAATAGTTATTAAAGGTAGAATTGTAAATATAGTTATAAAATAGGAGTTTAAAACTCCTTTTTATGTTATACTTAATTTAATGATAGGTGGTATTTATGAATAATAAAGTTAATTGTCCAAGTTGTGGTGCTAGTATTGATGCAGGTGTACAAGTTTGTCCTGTTTGTGGATCGCAGGTATATGTTCAACAACCTGTACAACAACCAATGATGCAACAGCAACCAATGCAACAACCAATGATGCAACAACAACCAATGCAACAACCAGTAATGTATGACCCTAATACTGGTCAACCAATACAACAAGGTATGCCTCAGCCTATAAATGGTGCTCCAATGGGACAAATGGTTAATCCTAATCAAGAAGAACCTAAAACAAAATTATATATTGCTTTAGGTGTAATAATATTAGGTTATTTTGTAGCTGGTATTATTTGTGCTATGGCTGCTTTATCTTTAGGTCTTTCTTATAAAGGAAAGAGTCCTTTGAAAATAGTTGTACTTGTTTTAGCTGGTTTAGAATTAGGTTTAATGGTATTATATCTTGGTAGTTTAATTGGTAGTTAAAATATATGGATAATAAGTTTATTAATAAAGATGTTGAAAATTACCATGAATATAAAATGGAAAGTAATGAAATAGATAATAATAGAGTAATTATAGGCTATGATGATTCTCCAAAAGATGTTTATGTAATGGAAGAAAAACCTTCTGAAGATGATATGAAGAAATCCTTTATAGGTATTATACTTTTATTAATTAGTTTTATTTTAGGTAGAAAAGGTATTTTATTTTCAATAGGTGCATTAATAGTTTCTTTTATGGTAAAAAAAAGTTCTGTATTAAATTTAATAGTAAGATTAGTATCAATTGCTGATATAATAGTTTTTATAATATTTTTATTTAAATGAGGTGATTATATGAACTTTGCTGATAATGGTTTTAAAGCAAGTAATGGTGGAGGAGGTACTCCAATAGTACCTAGACAACATAATGTGGGTTCAAATACTGGTTATGTAGGTAATGGATTTGTTCAAAGTGATTTGCATAATCATGGTTTTAAAACAGTTCCTGTTGTTGAAAGAGATAAATCTAAAAAAGAAGTTTATGCTGGTAATGGTTTTGATAATAATGTTAATCATAGTGGTACAGTTGGTGGTAATATAAATCCTCGTGGTAATTCTTTAGGACCAGGTTACGTAGGTAATGGTTTTGGTGAAAGAAATTTTTAATGATTTTGGAGTGATATTATGGATGATATGAAGAAAAAACTTATTAAAATTGGTTTAATAGTTTTTGCTGTATTTATCTTACTTATAATAGTAGTTGTAGCAGTTGGTTCTTGTACTAATAGAGGTGGAGCTGGTGGTAATGATCCAGAACAACTAGAAGGTGATTATGAACTTATAGTTTATAAATCAGATTCTGGTTTGTGTTTCCAAAAGAGTAGAGAATGTAATAAGAGTCCTTTTAGAATTAATACTGTTACAGAGGATGCTAAAATAATTGCTATTGCTAGTAATAATTTATATTTATTATATAGTGATAATGGTATTAAATTGTATGATGTTGCTAAAAGTAAACCAAGTTTAATGAATTTAGAAGATAAATATGATTATTATGAAATATTACTAAATGGTGATGTTATTAGTGGATTTGTATATGGTTCTAATTTGATAAAAGAAGGATTTTATACTACTTTAGGTTATTATGATGTTCATAGTAATAAGCAATTATATGATGGTAAATATAATAATATTTCTATTATAGATGGTGGATATTTAGTAGGTAGAAATCTTTCTAGTAATAGTTCTGATTTATTAAATTTAAAAAATGAGGAAGTTATTTTAGAAAAGAATAATACTTGTGCTAAATTTAATGTTAAAGATTTTAATGGTAGATATTTATATATAGTTAATAATTCTTGTGATAGTATTGGTAATTTTGAAATTATTTCTAATGAAAAGAATGTTATACATAGTAATTTAAAAGATAATTCTTTTTCTATAGATTTAAGTGGTAATATTTACTTATTTGATGGTACTCCTACTATAAGAGTAGAGGGTATGAATGGTACATTTATGAAGACTGTTTCATTTGATGGCGCTTATAAACAATTAATTATTAATTATGTTGTATATGTTAATGATAATGTTTTATATATTAAAGATTTAAATAGAAATAGTGCTCCAGTTGTATTAATGAAATGGAGTAATGAATATACTTATCATTATAATTCTGATTATTTCCCTGAAAATTATTTATTCTTAGCTAATGAAAAGAAAGCTGGTATTTATGTATTAGTTACTAAGAATAGTAGATCAGTAGCTGGTACTGAAGTATATTTCGATATTAGAACAAGTACTATTAAAGAAACGGGTGTTCCTGATTATAGGGAAGCATTAAAGAAGAATTAAAGATTCTTTATGAATCTTTTTCTTTTGGTATTGCATGTGTATAAAATACACTTTATAATAATAAAAGTGAGATGATTATATGGATGTTAAGAATAAATTATATAAGAATCAAGGTATTCATGTTATAACTGCTTTATTTACTGTAGAGCAAGGTGTTACTAAAGTATTATTAATTAAAAGAAAAAATAAACCTTTTCAAGGTGATTGGGTATTAACAGGTGGGGCTTTATATAATAATGAGGATTTAGAAACTGGTGCTTTAAGAGAAATAGAAGAGAAGACTGGTATTACAAATGTTAATATTAAGCAATTTAAAGCTTTTGGTAAGGTAGATAGATCTCCTGTAATGAGAATGGTTGCTATTGGGTTTATTGGTGTTATTGATAGTAATAGAGTTAAAGTTTTAAGAGAAACTGAGAATACTAGTAATGCTGATTGGTTTCCAATTAATAAAATACCTCCTTTAGGTTTTGATCATAATGAAATATTAGAAGATGCTTTAGAAGAATTGCAACATTTAATAGTTAAAACTAATATTTTAAAGAGTTTATTTCCTGATGGTGTAACTATTCCTGAATTACAAAAAACATATGAAGCTATATTAAATAGAAAATTTGATAGAAGGAATTTTAGAAAGAAAATATTGAATTTAGATTTAATAGAAGATACTAATACTAGTGATAAATTTGGTGGTAATAAACCTGCTAAAGTTTATCAATTTAAGAATGAAATAGAGGATAAAGATATTTTTTGATTTGTAAGTGTGATGCTTCTTAGAAGGGTGAATTAATAATGATAAAAACTTTTACAGGTCCAATGCATAGTGGTAAAACAGCGCAAATGATAGCTGCTTATAATAAAATATGGAATAAAGAACATGTTTTATGTTTTAAACCTAGTATAGATGTTAGAGATTTAGGTTTAATGAAAAGTAAAGATTATGGTGAAGGAGTTCCTGCTATTTGTATAGATACTTTTGATGAAATATTACAATATGTTACTGATGATATTAGTACTATATTTATAGATGAAGCTCAATTACTAAAAGGTAATGTTTCTGTATTATCTTATCTTTCTGTTATGAAAGATATGGATATTTATGTAGCTGGTTTAAATATGACTAGTGAAGCAGAACCATTTTTAACTATGCCATATATTTTAGCAATTAGTGATGAAGTAGTTAATGTTAAAGCTAGTTGTTTTGATTGTGGTAGAGCAGCTTCATATACATATTTTAATGGTGAGAAGACTGGTAAAGTATTAGTTGGTGATGCTGGTTATATTCCTTTATGCCATAGATGTATGAAAAAAAGAGAAGAAAAAGGTAAAAAATTGTTGTTTAAGATTAATAATGTTCCTAAGAAATGATAGAGAAGAGTATTTCTCTATTTTTATTTTTATATTATAATTGGGGTGAGGTGGAATATGAAAAGAAAATTAATAAATTATAATAATTTTATAATATTATTATTTTTAATTGTTTGTTTTGTTACAATCCATTTTCATGAAATGTGGTTTGATGAAGCACAATCATGGTTAATAGCAAGAGATTTAAGTTTTAGTGGTATTTTTAAGCAAATGGTTTATGAAGGTCATTCTTGTTTGTTTTTTTATTATTTAAAAATATTAATATTATTAGGTGTACCATATAAGTATTTAGATTATTTTAGTTTATTTTTTTGTTTAATTGCAGTGACTTTGGTTTTATATAAGTCTCCTTTTAATAGGTATATTAATACTTTACTTGTTTTTACTCCTTCTTTTATTTATTATTGTCCTGTATTTGCAAGGCCATATGCATTTAGTTTGTTGTTTTTTATACTAATATGTATTTTATATAAAGAGAGATATAATCATCCATTTTTATTGGGTATTATTTTATTTTTATTTATAAATACACATTTATTGACTGTTATATTTACTGGTTCTTTAATGATAATAGAAATATATGAATATTTCTTTAAAGATAAAAAATATTTTAAAGAGAGAGTAATAATGGGATGTATGTCTTTACTTGGTGTGATATTCTTTGCTATTCAATTATTAGGTTCTTTTGATAAAAGATCGGATATTATAGGAGGTATTGATATTAGAGATATATTTGGTTCGTTTATTAGTATTTTTGATGCTTTATTCTTAGGCAATGTGTTTTTCTTTATTATTACTATGGTTTTATTATTCTTTTTAGTTAAAGCAATTGTTGTTAATAAGAAAGTATTGTTTATTATTTTATTTAATACCATTTGTTATATGATATTTGCAAGTATATATTATATATATACTAATAAGGCAATTTATATTATGATGTATTTTCTTTTTAGTATTTGGATATTCTATGAAGATGGTGAAAAGAAAGAATGTAATAAAATATTTATAATAATTTTATTAATTAGTTGTATTGCTTCTTTTGGCTATATAAGAGATGATATTGTTGGAAATTATTCTGTTGCTAAAAGTCTTACTGATTATTTAAAAAAAGATGATAGAAATAAAATTAAGGTTTTAACTATTAAATATAGTTCTGATTTTGTTGCGTTGTTGGATGATAGATTTGAATTTATTAGTTTTTCCTCTGGTAAAAAATATACATATTGTCCATATGATTTAGATTTTTCAAATGTAAATAATGATATGAGAGAATTTATTATTGATAATAGTATTGATTATGTAATTACATCTTCTTTAGCAACTTTAAATCATGATAAAATAGAAATGCTCGTTGAAGAGGGCTTTTTAAGTTTAGAAGAGAAAGAATTAAGTTATGTTGATTCTGAATTATATATTGTATATAAAGTTAATTAATATGCTATAATATTGAAAGTTTTGGAAGTGATACTATGCGTTTAAGAAATGTTAAGAATGCAAAAGAAATATTAGAAAGTTCTAAATATTATATAAAGTATACAAGAGAGTATAAGGGTAAATTTATATATGGTGATATATTTCCTAAAACTCAACCTATTCATTTAGAAATAGGTATGGGTAAAGGGGATTTTATTATAGATATGGCAAAGAAGCATCCTGATATTAATTTTATTGGTATAGAACAATATGAGAGTGTTGCTTGTAGAGCTATTGAAAAATTAAATGAATTAGATTTAGATAATGTAAAGATAATGTGTTGTTTTGCTGAAGGTTTAGATGAAGTATTTGATAGTGAAATAGATGTTATTTATTTAAACTTTAGTGATCCTTGGCCTAAAAAGAGACATGCTAAGAGAAGATTAACTGCTCCTCAATTTTTAGATATCTATGATAAAATTTTTAGAAATGATTGTGTAATAATTCAAAAGACAGATAATATTAATTTATTTATTAGTTCTATTATTAATTTGGTTAAACATGGGTATGAAATTGTTGATTATAATACTGATTTGACTAATAGTGGTTATGAGAATAGTGTTACTGAATATGAAAGAAAATTTATTGAGCAAGGAATTAAGATTAACTATTTAAAAGCTATAAAAAAATAAGGTTTTATTTTAAGTGTATAAATGTTATAATTTAAGATGAAGATGGAGGTATTTATGAAGAAAAAATTAATACTTATATTTCTTTTGTCTTTTATTTTGTTTGGCTGTAAAGCTATTCAAGATATGAGTATTGATGAAGTTATAGATAACTCTATTCAAAATAGTGTTAAAGTATATAATAAATATCGTAGAGGTTATAAATATTTTTTACCTAAAGGGTTAGATACAGTAGGTACAAATGAATTTAATGAAGTAATTGCATATAAGAATTATAAATGTTATTTATATGTTGATGTTGTTAGTTATTATAATAAGATAATAGATATTTATGAACCAAATAAAGTTTCATATATTAGTAAACAAATTAATTATGAAGATAAGTATGGTTATGTAGAAGTTAATCAATTAAAGACGGGGAAGTATTTTATTGAAATAATGTATAATTATGCTAAAATAGAGGTGATAGTGAATGAAAAGGACATTAACCTTGTTGTAAGTAATTCATTAAGTGTTTTAAACTCTATTAAATTTGATACTAATATTTTAAAATTATTATTAGATGAAGAAACTTCTAAATTTAAAGAGTATGAATATGATATTTTTAAAACTGCTACTGTAAAAGAAAGTGAATATTTACAAGCTGTTGAAGAAGAAATATATGATGAAGATACTGATGTTCATGATTCAGATTTGATTGGATAGGTGATATAGATGAGTTTTTTGAATAAAATTAAAACTATTTTGTTTGAAGAAGATCCTACTGAAGGAGAAGAAGTAAATCTTCCACCACGTTATGAAGAAGAAAATAACGATAATAAAGATGTTATTGCTGAAGTGGAAGAAGTAGAAAAAAAAGTAGATGTTATTAATGATGATTCTAGATTTAAAATTAAAAGAGATTTAGAACCTTCTTTTGATGATGATATTTTAAGTGAAGTTGTCGATAATCCTATTAAACCTGAAGTTGAAAAGGAACCTGAAGTTGAAAAAAAGGTTGAAACTAATATATTTCAAGCTTTTGATGAAAATGAATTTGAAGGTGCTTATTCTAGATTGAGAAAGAATGAGGAATTAGCAAGAGAACAAAGGAACGTAGAAGAAAAAGTTAGAGAAGAAAGAGTTATTAATAATGTTAATAACGATAGAAGAGTTAATGATGCTTTTAGTGCTACTAATACTAGTGATAGTTTGAAAAGACAAGAAGAAGGTACAAAGAAATTTAAACCATCTCCTGTTCTTTCTCCAGTATTTGGTGTATTAAATGTTAATTATACTAAAGAAGATATTATTGATAAGAAAGATGGTATTAAAAGAGAAAGAGTTTCTCCTATAGTTAAGAAAAAAGATGATGTAGAGGTTCAAAAAGAAGTTGTTAAAGCAAAAAAGAAAGAAGAACCAAAAGTTGAACCTAAGGTAGAAAAAAAAGAAGAACATGTTGAAGTAGATATTGATTCTGTTAGAAAAAAAGCTTATGGAGCTATAGAGAATATTGAAAGAGAAGCTATTAAAGAAACAGGTAAAGATGAAGATTCTTATTTTACTTCTGTAGAGATTACTAAAGAAAAGAAAGAACCTGTTGTTAAAGAAGTAAAAAAAGAAGAAGTTGAAGAACCTGTAAAGGTTGAAAAGATTAGTAAAGAAGAGTTACCTAAGGAAATAGTTAAAGAAGATACTACTTCAGTAGAAGATAGTGTTGATACTAATTATGTTTTAGATACTGAAGATGAAGAAGAAAATAGTAAACCTGTTGTATTAGATGAGTTAGAAAAAACTAGTACTTTACAAATATTGGATGATATAGAAAAAGAGTTAAATTCTATTAAACCTATTAATAAAGAAGTTAAAAAAGATGATGAAATTCATGATAGAGTTCCTTCTGTTGAAAACAGTGATACATTAGAAAATGATTTATTTAATTTAATAGATTCAATGTATGAATCTGGAGAGGAGGATGAAAATGATTAGTTTTTTAGAAACGTTTTTACCAATTGTAATATATATTTTATTAATTGTATTATTAGTAGTAGGTATTATTCTAGGTATTAGATCAATTCAGACCTTAAATAAAGTTGATAAAGTTATTGATGATGTCGATAGTAAAGTTAAAACGTTAGATGGAATCTTTAGTGTTATTGATGTTGTTTCAAATAAGTTTTCATTTATTACTAATAAAGTTGTAGATGGTATTAGTGGTATAGTTGGAAAAGTATTTAATAGAAGTAAAGATGACGATGATGATTTTTTTGACGAAGAGGAGGATTAAAATATGTCAAGAAGAAATGGTTTAGGAAAATTTGTTGCTGGTGCTTTAGTTGGTGCTGGTTTAGGAGTTTTATTAGCACCTAAGTCTGGTGCTGAAACTAGAAAAGATTTAAAAAACAAATGGGATGAATTAGTAAAAAAAGTTAAAGAATTAGATGCTGAAGAAGTTAAACAATCTTTATTAAATAAAATAGAAGAAATTAAGAAAGAAGTTTCTGAATTAGATAAAGAAAAAGTTGCTGAAATAGCTAAAAAGAAAGCAGAAAAAGTTAAAGCTAAATTAGATGATTTATATGAAGAAGCTAAAGCTAAAGCTAATCCTGCTATTGAAAAAACTGTTGATGAATTAAGAGGTAAAACAGTAAATTTCTTAAAGGGTACTATTAAGAAGATTGAAAAAAAAGATAGTCCTGATAAAAAAGAAGAAAAAGAAGATAAAAAATAGACATTATTTAATGTCTTTTTTTGTTTAGTTTAGTTTTTTTGTTATTGATAAAAATTCTTTATAATGATATTATTAATATTAGATAGGATAGATTAATATGAGAAAGACAAGTGTTGTTTGTATTATTTTTTCTTTATTGTTGTTATTTACTTTTAGTTTTACTCTAAAAGTTGAGGCTTTATATGAATCAACTAAAGTTGAATTCTTAGCAGCTGGTGCTTCTATAAGGAATGTTTATTCAAGTGGTGATGTTTTAGTAATTGAAACATCTGGTAATGTTGATTCTGTTTATGTTAATACACAAGCAAATAGTAATTGTAGAAATTGTAAAGCAGTTGGTGGAAATGGTGTTTATTATTTCCCAGTAAAAAATGGTACTTATTATGTATTTGTATATGGTTTAAATAATTATAATGTTACTACTACACTTACAAGAACTTATGCTGTTACTTCATCTTGTAGTAATGAGGTATATCATAATCAAACTGGTTCTGGTACTTTTGAACGTTGTGGTATAGCTAAAGCTGGAGAACAAAATAAGTTAGAAGTTACTGATAAGAATGTTTGTGCTAGTGGTTATGATCCTATTATTAATTTAGCTGAAAATGGTTGTAATCAATCTATACCTATGAATTATAATGGTAAAGTTTTACCATATCGTTATTGTAAGTTTGTATTTAAATATACTTGTAAAAAGTCTAGTAGCGGCGGAGGCGGTAGCTCTGGCGGCGGAGGTGGTTCCGGCGGTGGAGGCGGCGGCAGTAAAACTGTTGCTCCTAGTTTGAAAGGCTTAAATATTGGTGGTTATTCATTAAATCCTGCATTTGATTCTAAGACTATTGCATATGATGTTTATGTACCAAGTTCTGTTACTGAAATAACAGTTGAACCAATTCCTTGTGATGGATGTAAAGTTACTAGTATTAAACCTGGCAAAACTTTTAAATTAAATTATGGAACAAATTTAGGTGAAATTGTTGTTAAAGGAAGTTCAAAGTCTAAAGTTTATTATTTCAGTGTTACTAGAGAAGATGGTAGAAGTACTGATAATTCTTTAAAAAGTTTATCAGTTAGTGAAGGTTCTTTAGTTCCTGAATTTAGTCCTGATGTTACAAGTTATTCTTTGAGTTTATTAAATGCTAATAATAATGTAACTATAAGTGCTGAACTTAATAACTCTAAGGCTGTTTTTGTTGATGGATATGGACCTGGATCATTTACTTATGATGTTGGTAGTACTACTACTGAAATTAGAGTAATGAGTGAAAAAGGCGATGTTAGGGTTTATTCTATTAATGTAATTAGAGATGATTTGCCTGAATCATGTAGGGTAGAACCTGATAGTGTTGGTTTATTAAAAGAGATTGAAATTAATGCTGCTTATGGTAGTAAAACAAAAGTAGATCAATTAACATTTGACCCTAGACAAAAAGAATATAATTTAACTGTTAGTAATTCTGTTTCTGCATTGGATATTCATCCATATGTTAATGAAGAAGGAGATACTTATGTTATTGAAGGTGGAGAATCTTTAGAAGCTGGTGCTGAACATATTAATCAAGTTAATATTATTGTTTCAAGTGCTAGATGTTCTGGATTAACTACAACATATGTTATCAATGTTACTAGATTAGAATATGAATTATTATCGAATGAAGCTGGTATAAAGACTTTATATATTAAAGGTCATGAAAAAGATTTTGAATTCTCACCAAGTACAACAAATTATAAGATAAAACTTAAAAAAGGTGAGACTGCTATTAGAGAAGAAGCGTTTGTGTACGAAACTATAGAAGAAGGTACAGAATGTGTTATTCATGGTAATGGTAAATTGAAAAAAGGTTCTAAGATAACTGTAGAGTGTACTGCTCCAGATCAAATGGGAACTGCTGTTTATACATTTGAAGTTGCGAGTGTTGCAAAAGGTACTAATATTTTCTTAGTAATACTATTAGTTATAATTATTATCTTATTAATTATTTGGTTAGTATTAAAACTATTAGGTTATAAGATTTACTTCAATTTTGGAGTTATTGGTGCTTTCTTCAGAGGTCTTGGAGAAAAAATAAAAAATATATTTAATAAATAATATATTTGTGTTATAATACGTTTTAATTAACTGTGAAGGAATTTACGACTCTGGAGTTAATACGTTACTCGCGTTAAGAGATAAAGTGTATGATAAGTTCATAAACTAAGGTGGTACCGCGCAATTGCGTCCTTAGATTTATGAACTTTTTTATTTTAGGAAGGAAAATAGATATGAAAGAAATGACTTTTTTTGAAGAATTACAATGGAGAGGATTAGTACAAGATATTAGTAGTCCTGATTTAATTGATAAAATTAATAAAGGAGGTTTAACATTCTATATAGGTACAGATCCTACTGCTGATAGTATGCATATTGGACATTATAGTTCTTTCTTAATTAGCAAAAGATTAGCTAAACATGGTCATCATCCATTATTATTAGTTGGTGGTGCTACTGGTTTAATAGGTGATCCTAAACCAACTGCTGAAAGACCTATGATTACTAAAGAAGAAGTAGAAAAAAATATTAAGGGTTTAAAAGAACAAGCTGAAAGAATATTTGGTTTTGAAGTTGTTAATAACTATGATTGGACTAAAGATATTAATGTTTTAGACTTTTTGAGAGATTATGGAAAATTCTTTAATGTAGGTTATATGTTAGCTAAAGATAAGGTTAAATCAAGATTAGAATCAGGTATTACATATGCAGAGTTTAGTTATATGATTTTACAAGCTTTAGATTTCTTATATTTATTTGAAAATAGAAATTGTGAATTACAAGTAGCTGGTTCTGATCAATGGGGTAATATTACTAGTGGTATAGAATTAATTAGAAAGAAATTAGATAAAGAAGCTTATGGTATGGTTATGCCATTAGTAACAGATAGTACTGGTAAGAAGTTTGGTAAAACTGAAGGTAATGCTTTATGGTTAGATAAGAATAAAACATCTAGTTATGAATTATATCAATATTTAATTAATTTAGAAGATTCTATGATTATTCAATATTTAAAGATGTTAACTTTCTTAACTCCTGAAGAAATTATGGAATTAGAGAAAAAACATAATGAACATCCGGAATATAGAGAAGCACATAAAGCTTTAGCTAAAGAAATAATTACTGATTTACATGGTGAAGATGAATATATTAAAGCTGTTAAGATAAGTGAATCTTTATTTGGTGGAGATTTAAGTGGTTTAAATGCTGATGATATATTAGAAGGTGGTAAATTAGTACCTAATATTAATTTAGAAGGAGATATTAAATTAATTGATTTATTAGTTGATAATCAAATATGTTCATCTAGAAGAGAAGCTAGGGAAATGTTAGCTGCTGGTGCTATTAATATTAATAATAATAAGTATGATGATGAAAATGCTATTATTAATAAAGATATTGCTATTGATAATAGGGTAATTATTATTAGAAAAGGTAAAAAGAAACAATATTTAGGAATATTTAAATAATATTCCTTTTTTTACGCAAAAATAAAAGACATTATTTAACAATGTCTTTTATATATTCTTTTAATTTTTTTGCATCTTTACCAAAGATTATTTTTAATTGATTATCTATTTCTACTATTCCTTGAGCTCCTAGCTTTTGGATTGCTTCTTTATCTACTATAGATACATCTTTTAATATTACTTTAAATCTTGATACATTTACTTCTGCATTTATTATATTTTCTTTTCCTCCAAGATATTTAATTAATTTATTTACATCTGAAGAAAAATCTTTTTTATGTAATTTTATTATTACTGCTGCTATTATTAGTAATACAAATAGCATTATTACATATGAATACCATTCCATTTTCATCACCTGTGTGTTAATTATACTATATTATTATTAAAATTAAAAGGTCTTATATAGTCTATAGAAATTGATTGAAGGAATATTATTAATACGTATTTGATATTCTGATGTTCCTAATCCGTTTGATATGTATATATCTGTATTATTGATATGATAGTATGATTTGTCATATTTTACATTTTTTGTAAATATTTTTTTAATACCTTTAATATTAATTGTTCCACCTAATGTATGTCCACATAGTATTAAGTCTGGATTATAATTAAGTATTTCATCTATTTGATTTGGATCATGTACTAATATTATTTTATAAATGCTATCATATGCTTTAATAGTTTCATTATCTATTATTGAATAATCATTATTTTTATTATTAAATCCAACTATTTCTATAGGTATTGTTCCTTTATAATGTAATAGATTATATTCGTTATCTAATATTGTAAAATTAGAATTAATTAATAATTCTTTATTTTTATCATTATCTTCGTCTCCTAATACTGCATATTTATTAAGGGAAGGGGATAATTCTTTTAAAATAGAAGATATTTCTGTAAATTCTTTTTCTGTTATTTCTATATTTTTATCTATTAAATCACCTGTAAAGAAAATAATATCTGGGTTTAGTTCTTCTACTTCTTTTATTAGTTTTTGGAAGTCTTTTTTACTAAATGTTGTTCCATAATGTGTATCTGTAATATGAACTATTTTTATACCATCAAATGATTCTGGTAAATTAGCAGATTCTATTTTATATTCATTTACTTTAAATAAAGATGGTTCAATGAAATGTGAATAAACGAATAGTAATACAACTGTTATTACTAATGTAATTAAGAAGTTTTTTATGAATAATACTATTCTATTAGGTGTTTTTTCTTCTTGTTCTTCTTCTATTTTTTTATTTATTTTCTTGTTTTTTTCTTTTTTCTCTTTTTTTATTGGTTCTTCTTCGATTGGTTCTTCTTTTTTATATCTATCTGATCTCATAGTATTTCTCCTTAGTTTATATATATTATATTATGAAAAGGTGTGTTTGTGTATTGTATTTCTTTCTTTTGCAAAAAAAAGAAGAAGTTTATTCTTCTTTTTTACTTTCTTCTGTTTCTTCTTTATTTTCTTCGTTTGCTTCTTCTTTATCTTCTTCGTTATTATCTTCTTTAATATATCCCATTGCTTTAAGTCTGTTGATTATTTGGTCTTGTGTTTTTTCTCCAACTAATCTTGATGATGTATTTGTTTCTTCACCATTTTCTATAAACAATGTAGTAGGTGTACCAGATACATTACAAATATCGCCTAAATCGTCTTTTTCTTCATCTTTCCATGTATCTACTTCTACTTTATATGCTGTTAATTCATATTCTTTTAATACTTTTTCTAGTCTTGGGATATAAATTGCGCAATGTGAGCAGTCAGTTCTTGTTATTACTAGTATAAATGTATCTTTATTATCGATTTTTTCTTTTAACTCATCATAATCTAATGTAATTAATTTTCCTTTTTCGTTTTTTTTGCAACCAGTTATAAGTATTAGGCATATTATTAATATTAAAATATATTTTTTCATTTTTTTCACCTCATTTAATATACCATAAAATATGATATTCAACAATATTTTGTTTGAATTAGTTTTTATTGTAGTAATTATATTGATAATTATAAATTATAAGATAGTTATATAAACATCTTGTTATTTTTTAGTAGTAATGATAAAATTAATAGTGAAAATAAGGTTGGTGTTTTATGAAAAAGAGTATTTTTTATATTGTTTTATTATTTTTATTTTGTAGTTTATTAGGAGTTTCGATAGTTAAAGCTGAGAATAAATGTGATATTAATACAAAGAGCAAGATGATAACTCTTGCTACTAATTTGAATATTACATATGATGTTGAACTTGCGCCTCCTATTACTTTAGAAGATGAGGAGAATGGTAAGATACCTTATGATTATATTAAGATTAAAATATATAATCTAAATACAAAACTTAGAGTTAAGGTTATTAACGAAACTAATGGTAATGTTTTTAATGTTAATTATAAGAATATTGGTAGTGATGGTGCTGTTACTATTAAGAAGGTTCTTTCTTCTAAGATTAATAATTATAAATTTGTAGTATACGGTAATAGTGATTGCTATGATGTTGTTCTTAAAACATTTAAGTTAACTTTACCAAGACAAAATTATTTGTCTAACTTGGATATGTGTCAAGATATTCAAGATTATTATTTATGCCAACCTTTAGTTACTTATGAGATAAATGATGATTATGCATATAGAGCAATTGCTGATTATGCTGCTAAGAGAGAAGCAGAAGGAGATAAGAATGATAAGTCTAAAGATAATACTGGTATTATTAGAAAAACTTTAACTAGTTTCTCAAATAATAAAAAGTATATTTCCTTGATCTTTGTGGCTATTGGTATTGTGATTACCTTGGTGATATTAAAAAAGAAAAGGAGTGATCGCTAGTATGAAAAAGCATTATTTATTATTAATTCCAATTCTTGTTTTAATTTCTTT
The DNA here is from genome assembly GCA_017541445.1 of Bacilli bacterium. The sequence goes on along the minus strand of JAFXZC010000006.1, from coordinate 5,362 downwards.
TGTAAACAAGGTTTATGCTATTGAATTAGGTTTAGAGTCTAGTGTGGTATTTGAACATGATGTAGATACTAAGTTTAAAAACTTTAATTGTACAGATGGTAAGTATTTTAATGTATCAAAGAATGCAAATGGTGATTATGTTGCTTCTTGGAATTTTGCTATAAATCCACCTGAAGGTGGTGGAACGGATACTATTAAATGTTCTTATGATGAAAAATATGGTGAATCAGGTAAGGGTACTGCTGAGTATTCTATATCATTTACATCTAATCCTGGTCATGTTTCTATATATCAAGATTTAGTATATTCTGATCCTACATTTACTCTTAGTTCTTTAATACATAATTATGGTTATACTAAAACAATTAATATGAATTATGATAATTCTAGATTAAGAGTTACTTGCTTCCCAAATGAATCAATGTGTTCTTTTGAAGCTTTAAAGTTTGATCAAGATTATACAGTTACTGGTACTATTGTTGCTGATGTTGATGGTAATACAGTTGAAATTGATATTACTTTAAGAATTCATTCTGCTGTTGCTTATGCTTCACCAGGTGGATATGGTGTTTGTAGTTTTGATTCATCTTGGGTAGATGTGACAAGTGAAGTTACTGGTGGTTATGATGGTAAGTTACTTAAAAATGCTGGTACAGTAATTACATTGCCTAATTGTGATGTTAGTACTACTACTTATCCGTTATTGAAATTTGCTGGATGGGTAAAAGCTAATTATTTGACAGCTACTGGTGAAGGTGAATCTGGTTATGAATTAACTGTTGGTAATTGTTCTAAATTATCTGGTTTTTTAAAAGGTGGTAACTTAACTGTTGAAGCTGATGGTAGTTCAAATTATTATTATGCTTGTTATGATTATGTAGCTGGTGTTGAATTAGTTCCTAATGGTGGTACTTTAGAAGATTCTTCTGGTTGGACTTATACTAATGGTGTATATATTAAAGCTGGTTCTGCTACATTACCTAATATTACTGCTAAAGAAGGTTATGAATTCCTATATTGGGTTGAACAAGGTACAGGCAAAAAATTTAATGCTGGTGAAACTATAACAGTGAATGAAAATGATTCTTTAAGAGCATTTACTGCTATGTATGAGATTGTTGGTTCTTCAGGTACATATTCATATGAAGTAGATATGGTTAAAGGAAAAACTGAAGAACTTGGTAATTTAATTGGTGATAAGGTTGCATTTGAAGGATGTAGTTCTACTAGTACATCTATAGTTGCTACTAATTATAATAGTGGTGAATGTATTGTTACAGCTGTAGATGAAGGTTCTGCTACAATTAAAGCTGAATATAAAAGTGATACTTATATAATTGGTGTTAAAGTATATGCTACTCAAGAAGATTATGATGAAGCTCATGATATAGAAGATGAAGATCCAGCACCAGAAGAATTTACTCCTGAAGAAGCACCTCAATCTATTTTGTCTATAGGTAGTGAGTCTGTTTGTAAAACTTATACTGTTAGTGCAGAAGGTAATTCTGGATCTATTGGTACTATTGGAAGTTATGGTTTCACATTTAATTACTATAAAGCAAAATCAAATTGTGATGATGGAAAAGTTTATAATGCTATGTGCTTAGATCCTGGTCAAGCAGGTCCTGGTGAAAGCTATTCTGGTGCAACTGGTAGTTCTTATACATATAGTAGAAGTCTTGACTTTGTTAATAGTGAATTAGATGCTGGATTATATTATTTGGTTTCTCAAATAGCTGGTGATGGTTTTGATGAAACTAAATATGTTGCAGTTAACTTATGTGGTCGTGTATTGCAATTCGTTCATGGTGCACAAAACAATAATAGTATTATTTATACATCACATCATGAAGCTTATAAAACTTTGGCTAATAGATCTAAAAATGGAGAACTTGGTAATTTAGATTCTGTTTCTAATAGTGCAGCATATAATCAAGCTAAAGAGTATTATAAAGAAGCTGCTAAGGCTAAATATACTGAAGAAGATAGAGAAGAGTTAGAAGTTCAAGTTAAAGATAGAGAAGTTAGTGGTTCATGGTCTGGAAACACTTTAGTTATTCATAATACTGGAACTTTAATACTTCCAAAAGGTAGTACAAATCCTAAATTAACAGCTAATTGTTCATTGGAAGGTTATACTTGTAATGTTGATAAGTTTGAAAAGACTGGTGATTCTACAGGTTTAGCTTATAATTATGATATTTCTGCATCAATAGTTGTTACTTCTTCTACTCAGGTACCTGATTCAGATACAATGGATAAAGTTTCATTTAAATTAACTTTTGATAATAGTAATTCTGCTGGTAATGCATTTATTATTACTCATAGATCTTATGCTAACCATTTCCAAAGAATGATAATTGTTAATCCTGGTCAAAATGAATATTTATTATATTTACAATGGCCAACTGATAGTAGTTTATGTGATATTACTAAACCTCCATTGAATCCTGATTTATGTACAGAAGAGGATTGTTCTCAATTAAATCAAGAACTATTCTTTAAATTAAAATGTTGTACAAAGATAGAAAATAAAACTTCATATGCATATCAATACTTATGTAATGGTGGAGATTGTACTTATACAAATCTATTACCAGTTTGTGTATACGACGAAAGTGAAGTTAATTCTGATGAGAATGATATGTTCCAGATTAATGAAGCAAAAGATAGTGGTGGAAATTATAAATATGCTTGTATAGTTGCAATTTCTAAAAAATGTACTAAGAATAATGCTAATTGTTCTGAAGGAACAAAGAGAGCTGTAACTGATACTAAGAAAGATAATGCTGGTAATAAATTTGCTTTAGATGAATATCAAGGTAATAAATATTGCCGTGTAAGTTGTAAAGAAGATTGGAACTTATCTTTATCTAAATTTGGTAACTTTACAGGTTATAATGCTGTTAATGCTGGTAGTTATTTCCAAATTAAGAATGATGTATTTATGGGTGGTTCTAGAACTTGTGTTACTACTAAGATTGATTATGAAAGTTATCAAGTAGAACAAGAAAATCTTGCTAAGAAAGTTGTTGCTGCATGGAATAAATATGTTCAATATAGAGCTGAATATAGTACTGTTTTAGATGAAAATAAAACTAAGTGTGTAGACTATCAAGTTTCTTACTATACTGAACCTGCTATTGAACAAAATCATTGCTATAATACTGACCCAGATACTGGTAATTGTACAGATAGTGGTCCATTATATGGTACTGCTCAATGTACTGAACATAAGATAGATGGTGTTCAATTTGAACATATTGAATATATAGATCCTGGTACTAGAAAGAGTCCAACACCTAAATCAACAAGTAGAGCTAATAAAACTGAAAATGCTACTATTGGTTCTGAAAGATCACCTGGTCAATGTAATGATCCTGGTGAAACTTGTGAAGCATTAAGACAAAGAATGTTAGATGAAATTAAGCAAGATGTTGATAGTTATAGAGGTCAAGTTGAAGAATACTTAGAGAATATTAAATCTAATGCATTAGATTTCGCTATGTGTCAAAACTTCGAAATGATTACAACAATTCCATCAAATGGTGGTGCTTCAGGATTTGAAGTATTTGCTGATAAGTCATCTGTAGAGTTAGCTTATGGTGAAGGTGTTGTATATACAAATAATAATGGTGGTAATACTGTTTCATTTGAAAATGTAGAATCACATGCAATTAATACTGTATTTGGTCCATTTGCTAAATATACTTATGAAGAAGATGAGTATATGAAAATGATTGAACCAGATAATTATATGGTTCCGTACGATGTTGCTAATAATAAAGCGTTTGATCCTAATTATAAGTCTGGAGATGCTGATATTTATTCTACTAAAGAGAATGAATGTGCTCCTACTGTAGTAGGTAAGGATGAACAAGGTAATGATATTAAAGTATGTAGACATTATTATACAACTCAAGGATTTAAGAGTAATGGTGATAGTGATACAGAAAATGGCATCTATGGTAATGAACCAACTGAAGCTGATAATAAGAAGACTTTAGTTGAAGAAAAAGATTCATTTGGTACTAATGTTATTTCATTATGTAATACTAAAGATGGTTACGAATATGAAGATGGAAATGTAGATATCTTTGGTGATTGTCATACTGCAACATTCTATTATTATAAGATTAATTATATTAAACAAGTTTTAACAAATTCTAGTTTCTGGAAGAATAAAAAACAATTCTATGTTAATATGATTACTGATGAAAAAGTATTTGCGGAGGCTATAGAAACTTTAAGTAATAATGGAAAAGATTGGACTTTATATGGTGGATATAACGTATTCCCTATAAGTATGGATAGAAGAAGAAACCTATATCAATATACTTATACATTCTATAATATTGGTATGTATAGTGATGGTAGGTTAGGTAGAATTATGGGCGGAGAAGTTGATGCTTATGGTAGAGAAGTTCAAAATGGTCATAGTGGTCATGTATTAGAAAATAATGCTCATGCATGTTTCTATGAAGTATATGAAAGTATTTGTAGATGTTGTGGTGAAAAGATAGTTGCAACTGCTGTTATGCTTTCTGGAGTTACTACTACTGATTACATTGCATCAAATGGTAATTTCTATGCTGAATCTGATTATAATAAGATTCCTGATGATTCTGCATTAGGTTTATATACAAGTACTGTTGGTTTATCAAATATTGCTTCTTCTACTCAAAGAGTTTTAGGAGCTAACTGGCAAGCTCAAGCTCCATTCTATCTATCTGGAGTTGTTTATGAAGGTGAAAATGGTACTGATCAAGGTGCTGAATTGATTAATCAAATTGAGAGTGTAGCAGATAATGTTTATAACAAGACTCCTGATTACTCATTTACATTAAATCCTTCTTCTTTAAGTGAAATTAGATCATATAATAAGAATAATTCTTATGGTATGCCTAAGAAATTAAAGAATTATGGTACTTATGCTTATACTAACGATGGTACTGGTTGGATTGTAAATGAAACTCAAGGTGATTATAGAGTAAGATTTGCTCACTATGGTAGTGATTATCTAGAGTATTTAAATAGAGAAGGATATACTACTCAGCAATATAGAGGTAAGACTTTATTAGATATTACTGGTTCTAATTCAATATGTATTGTTGAAGAAGGAAATGTTAGTTCAATATATAATACGGATAATTACAAATCTTGTAGATGGATTGATTATTTAACGACTGTAACAGATAAAGATGGAAATACAGCTCAAGTTAGATTAGCGTTTAAGTAGGAGGGAGTGAGAAATATATGAAAGAGTCATATTGGGGCTACTGGTTAATATTATTAGGAATATTTATATTAGTAGTAATGATTTTTACACAAGATGCGACGACAACAACAACACAAGATTATT
>JAFXZC010000020.1 GCA_017541445.1 Bacilli bacterium | reverse complement strand
CCAATCCCCAATCCCCAATCCCCAAGAAAATAAATTAATAATAAACAATTATTTAATTAATTAATAAATTTTAAATATTTGTTTAATTATTTTATTCTTTCATAAAATAAATAATTATAAAGAAGAATGAAGAAAAGCAATTTAATATAGTAAATTATATTTAATTAAATAAAGTGCTTCATTAAATTATTATTATATCCTTTAAATTAAATCAAAAATAGAAATTTATACCTCTTTCATTTCAGTTCCTTTTTCTTCACCATCTTTAGTTTTGAGTTTGAAATCGTCAACCCATTCTTGATTAGGTTCTTTATATTCCACTACATCTTCTTTCCTTTCTCCAATAAGTGGTTCATCTCCCTTATTTTTAAATCTGAAATATCTAATAGTTATAGCAATACCGATAAGAGGTATAGTTAACCATAAATAATTTTTATAAGCAATCATTGCACAATGTTTATTATATTCACCATATCTATCTAAAATAAGTCCATAAATTGGAGGTGCGGGTACACTTCCAATGATAACATTAAAAACGGCCATAACACCAGCAGCTCTTTTTTTTTGTTCTTTATTTAAACTTGTAGTCATTATATTACCAATAGGACTTACATTAGCCATACCTAATATTTGATAAAGTGAGGCAAAAATACAGAATTTCCACCATTCTTCAAAATATGGAGCAGGGGTAAAAGCCAAGCAAGCAGCTAATTGCCATGCAAGAACATAAAAAAGTGAATTTTTTTTAAGATATCCTCCGAATAATCCTGATAATTTTGCTCCTATTAAATTACCTATTAAAGGATTGCAAGTAATCATATAAGCAAAAACGAATGTGGTTAAAGGCTTATTAGTATATCCTAATGATATTATATATTTAACGAGCCAAAATTGAAGAGCACTTCTGAGGAAAACATTAATACATCTAGCCCATAATAAAATCATATAGAAAGGATCAGCTAAAAGACTCTTATCTCTTTCAAAGACATTAACATCACGATCATGAGGATCTGAATTTCTTACGTTGAATATTGAAACAACTTCAGTTCTAGATGGACGTATTTCCTCTTTACCATCTTTATCAGTAACAGCAACTAATTTTGAAGAGAAATAAATATTGGGAATGAATAAGAAAATAATTCCACAAGTAAGTAAAACAACTCCATTATAGAAAAATCCATATCTCCAATTTTCAGCTCCTGCGAATAAATCAATGAAGAACCCAGAAGCTCTTCCAAATGGGGAACAAATCGAGGAACAATTTTTCCAGAATTTGGCATATTTTTGAATAGATAATTGTCCTATCCATAATCCTGTATAAATAGGAGGCCATATATGACCAATTCCTGCGAAACCTCTGAGGGCTAATATTACATAGCCATTACTGGTAAACATATAAAACATATTTATTAAACCATGAGTGACTCCTGCGAAAACCATTATATATTTTCTATTTATTGAATTAAATACGAATGAAAATAAAACTGCTCCTACCCATCTACCAATTGAATAAACTGGACTGATGCAACCATATTCTACTTGATTCATTTGTAAATCTTCACTAATTTTAGCTCCTGAGGGAGATAAGATACCTGAAGATTGAGATACATGGACGCAGTGGATCCACATTGTTATGAATATTACCCAACGAACGGATTTTTTTAATGTTGTACTTTTAAATTCATTCACTGAATTTTCCATTTATATATGATAAATATAATTATAGATATTTTCTTTTAAAATAAATAATTATTTTAATAAATATAAAATTTTAATTATTTTTTTTAATAAGTTTTTTTTATTCAATCTAAGATG
>JAFXZC010000031.1 GCA_017541445.1 Bacilli bacterium | reverse complement strand
ATTATTGTTAGTTTATTTTATTTTCCATTTTTAATTTCAACGAAATAATTAATAAAAATTTAATAATTAAAGCAAATATTTTTATTTATTTAAATTTAAGAAAAAATTTTATCATAGTTAGAAATATATTATTTAATGTAAAATTTAATATTTTTAATTTATTCAAAAAAATGATTAAAAAAATTAATATATCAACTATAAATAATATAGATTTAACAACAAATAAATCTTATATACCTTTGATTCCTATGAAAATGAATTTTCAAATTCATTTTAACAAGAAAAAAAATTTATATATAGTAATAATTTATTCGATTGGTGTCTTATTTTATATATTAAGCTTGCATCATATAAGTTCTTTAGATTTGGAATGCTATTTTGCAACTTCAGTTCATTGCTATTATATATTAGCAATATTAACATTAATATCAAGTATCATAACCAGTTTTTCAATATATTTAATAATATTTAAAAATATCAAAAAATTTCATTTAATAATTATATTTATTATATATTCTTTTTTATTATTAATAGATCATGATAATGGAATAATAAAGCATGGATTATTTAATTTTTTAGGTTTTATCATTTCAGATATTTTTATTTTTTCAATATTAATTTTCTTTCGTTTTTTATTTTATTTGTTAAGAAAAAAAAAGTTTTTTTTGCTTTTTACAATAATAATTAGTTTAATATATTTTTTTTTATCTTTGAAAAGATATAAATTAAAATATTTTAACTGTGAAAATTGGAATAAAGGTTTAAATGATAGTTCAATAGATAATATATCTAAAGATTATCCTTGTTTAATAAAAATTCCTAATCCTCATTCATGCTATCTTCAAGAAATTGGACAATATTTTGATTTGTCTAAAAAATATAGACCTACATGTTTAGATCCTAATATATTAAAACATGAAAAAAAAAATTTTTTAAAAGATATAAAGGATCTTAAATATTATAACATCAGCAAAAAAAATCATTTTGGATTTCCTCTAACTAATACAGATAACATTAATCCATATGAATTTGGAAATATTTGCTATAAAGGTAATAAAAGTTTTGGTGATTATATTTATGATAATATAATATATATGGATTTATATAATGAAAATAAAACAAAATATTATCCAAATATACCTCATCCAGAAATTGAGGTAAAAATTGAAGGAGATTTTGGAAAATTAATTATTAATGTTCATAAGAATGAAACTTTAATTAAAGAAAGAGAGCAAAGTTCTAAAAAAATTGAGGGAAAATCAATGTATAAAAATGTTTTAATAATATTCTTTGATACATTGTCTAGAGCTCATTTTTTTCGTAAATTTCCAAAAACAATTCATTTTTTTAATCAACTTTCAAAATATGAAACAAATCCTGAAAAAAAAAATATGACAATTTTCCAATATTTTAAATATCATGCTTTGAATACATATACAGATCCAAATTTAATAGCAGCTTATTATGGCGCAAAATTATTTGGAAATGGAACTCATTTTGGAAAATATTTTAAAGAAAATGGATATATAATTGGTAGAATAAATGATTATTGTGAAAAAGAAGCAGTAGTTAATTTAAAAAATCTTAAGTCCTTTACTCATACAAGATTTGATCATGAAGGAATGAGTTTAGGGTGCATAAAAGCTTTCTTTAAGGGTATGCTTGTGGCAATGGGATCATCATTAATTAAAAAATGTTTATTTGGAAAAGATATAAATCAATATGCTTTAGAATATTTAGAATCTTTTTGGAAAACTTATATTGAGCACAATAAAATGTTTCTGATTAATATTATAGATGGCCATGAGCCAACCGGAGAATTAATTGGCCATTTTGATATAATATTTTATGAATTTTTAAATAAATTCTATAAAAAAGGTTGGTTTAATGAAACATCTATTATTATTTTTTCGGATCATGGTATGCATATAAATGGGCCTTTATATTTATTTGATTCTCAAGATTTTTTTTATGAAAGGACTTTAGCATTATTATTTTTGATTATTCCAAATGATGAAAAATTATATAAAGATAATTTATATGAAAAAATAAAATCTAATCAGCAAACATTTGTTACTCCTTTTGATATATATAATACATTAGTTCATTTAGCATATGGGGATTTAAATAAAAAATATTTTAAAAATTCAGTATCTTATGGTAAGTCTCTATTTACTGAAATTAATTATAAAGAAAGATTTTGCCAATCACTTATTTATGATTCTCAGGTTAATGAAAATTATTGTAATTGTGAAATTAAATGAAATATATACTATCAAATTGTTTAATATTTTTAAGAAAACAACAAAATAGAATAGAATAAATAAATTCTAATATATGGCTCAAATTAAAATTATATTTTTTTTATTTGATTTTAATGAAATAAAAAAAGAGATTAATAGAATATTTTATTCTATATATTGAAAACTATTGAGAGCTTCATGTAAAAATAAAAGTTAATTTGATTCAAAATATTGTTGAGACAATTAGATGAAATTAAAAAAGATTAAAAATAAAATTAAATATT
>JAFXZC010000005.1 GCA_017541445.1 Bacilli bacterium | reverse complement strand
ACATTAATAAATTGAGGCAACTCATCTAATGAAGTTTTTCTCAAAATATTACCTATTTTTGTAATTCTAGGATCATTTTCTAATTTTTGATTAGCATCCCATTCAGCTTTATATTTAGGATCTTTTAATAATTCTTTTAATACTTCATCTGCATTATAAACCATACTTCTAAATTTATAAATATAAATAAATTTACCATTTTTTCCAATTCTTTTTTGAGTATAGAAAATTGACTTAGAATCACCTGTTATTAAATAACAAATCTTTGTAATAATTGCAATTGGAATTAATGCAAGTAATCCAAATATTGAACATAACAAGTCAAAACTTCTCTTTACTCCCCTATAGATATATCTTTTCTTTAACCTTTCACTAGTAGATACTAATTGTTCATTTTGTTCTAAAACAATACTCTCATTCATATAAAACACCCCATGTATCTTTAATACACACTTTAAACATTTTACACTCTTCAATAGAAAATAACAACTCTTTTTTACATTATTTTCCGTAAACGCACCGTTATTATATAAAAGAAACCAGTAATAATCAAGTTTTTCTCGCTGATATAACAATTTGGAATGATTATATTCCAAAATATAACTATTTATATTATCTATTCGATAAAAAAAGATTAATATTTCTATTAACCTTTTATTTGAGCCATTACCTCATCAACAAAGTTCTCTTCACGTTTTTGAATACCTTCTCCAACCTTGAACATTACCATGCTTTTTAATTTTCCACCATTGTTAGTTACATATTTATCAACATTGATATCTCCATCTTTAATGAATGCTTGTAGAGATAAACAAACTTCTTCAAAGTATTTTCTTAGTCTTCCTTCAACCATCTTTTCAGCTATATCAGCAGGTTTACCTTCATTCATAGCTTGTTCTTTTAATACTTCTCTTTCTCTATTAACTTCTTCTTCTGGAACATCTTCTTTAAATACATATTTAGGTCCCATAGCAGCAGCTTGCATTGCTACATCTTTAGCAACTTCTTCATTAGCTCCTTCAACAACTGTAATAACAGTTATTTTACCACCCATATGTGAATAAGCTCCAAAATTTTCATTATCTTCTTTTTCAACTACTTCTAATCTTCTAAAATCTAATTTTTCTCCAATTTTAGCAGTCTTAGCAACCATTAAATCAGCAATAGTACCTTCTCCACAAGATAATTCTAAAGCTTCTTCTAATGTCTTAACATTACTATCTAAAATAGTATTACCAACAGTATCTAACAATTCTTTAAATTCATCATTCTTAGATACGAAATCTGTTTCTGCATTGATTTCTATCATTACAGCTCTATTACCTTTAACAAATATCTTAGCTAAACCTTCAGCAGCTATTCTAGATTCTTTCTTAGCTGATTTAGCAATACCTTTTTCACGTAACCAATCTACTGCTTTTTCAAGATCTCCATCACATTCAGTTAATGCTTTTTTACAATCCATCATACCAGCACCAGTTTGTTCACGTAAATCTTTAACCATACTTGCACTTATCATAATGTAACCTTCTTTCTTATTCTTATATTATTCACTTAATGATGAAATTAATTCATCTTTCTTCATTGTAGAAAAACCTTTAATACCAGCTGATTTAGCCATTGTTCTTAATTCAGCAACAGTCTTAGAACTTAAATCAGTATCTTCTTTAACTTCTTCAACATCTTCACTTTCTACTTCAGTAACAACTTCTTCTACTAAATCTCCATTTTCATCTTCTACAATTTCAACTTTTTCTTTCTTAACAGGCATTTCTTCTACAGCAGCAGCCATTTCATTCTTAGCTTCTTCTTCACTCTTAGGAGTCTTAGCTTTCTTATCTTCTTCAGTAACGTAATCTATAATCTCTCCACCATTAGCTTCAGCTATAGCATTACCTAATACTCCTAAAACTACTTTAACAGCTCTAACTGCATCATCATTACCAGGAATAACATAATCTACATCATCTGGGTCACAGTTTGTATCAACTATACCAAATATAGGAATATTTAATTTTCTAGCTTCTCTTATTGCATTAATTTCCTTCTTAGGATCAACAATAATCATAGCTTGTGGTAATTTAGTCATTTCTCTAATACCACATAGAAGTTTATTTAACTTTTCATATTCTTTCTTAAGTCCAATAACTTCTTTCTTAGGAAGAACATCAAAAGTTCCATCTTCTTCCATCTTTTCAATTTCTTCTAGTCTTTTAACTCTACTTCTAATAGTACGGAAGTTAGTTAAAGTACCACCTAACCATCTTTCTGTTACATAATAAGAATTAGTTCTTTCAGCATTCTCTTTTGATGCTTCTTGAGCTTGTTTCTTAGTACCAACAAATAAGAAAGTTCCTCCATTTGCAGCAATCTTATTAATTTCTGCATATGCTTCCTCAATCTTTTCTACAGTTTTTTGTAGATCAATAATATAAATGTCATCTCTAGTTGTAAAAATATACTCTTTCATTTTAGGATTCCATCTTTTAGTTTGATGTCCAAAATGAACTCCAGCTTCTAATAAATAACTTAAAGAAACTACGGCCATAAAAATTCCCTCCTTCGTTTTTACTTCTGTTTGTTTCTAAACCTACTCACCTCTTCGGCACTCGAATAAGAAATCCACAAACATGTTTATTTGCTTTTTAAAGCCGCAAATATTGTATCAAAAAAATAAACCTTTTACAAGGTCTTTTTTTTTAATTAATAATTTCATTTTTTGGTAATAAAAAAATGACACTTAAGTCAAAGACTTAAATGTCTACACGCATATAGGTAGACATTCAACATAAGTTAAATGTTCCCTTTTTTTATGAAGTTTCCTTCACTAGCAATAATATATCATAAATATTTATAAAAATCAACAATACAAAGAAACAAATGTATGGTTGTTGCAAAATTGCAACAATTCAAACAAAAAAAGATCTATAAAGATCTTTTTTAATGACTTTGTAATCTTAGTACAGCTTCATAATTATCATCATTATTAACTTCTATATCATCATTAACATCTGCTATTAAATCAGCATTAATAATATCACTATATGGTCTAGTAGCTACTACATCTATAAATGATAACTCACTACAAATAACTTCTCCATTAATACCACTAAATGATTCTAATAGATAATCATCTACATCATCATATACAGGTAATAATCTTCTAACTACTAAAGTACTATATTTAACTGCTTTAGTTCCTTCCATCCTATATCCAGGAGGAGCAACATATACTCTAGATTTATCATCTAATACTACACTTTGAGGATTAACTACTTCTCTAACAGTTAAATTATATTCTACTCTAGCAATATCTTCTCCATTAGGAGTATAGTACTCATCTAATATTTGACAATACTTAATCTTTTTTTCTTCTATATTACTTACTAATTCAGCACCACTACAATAAAAACTATCTTTATTTTCACTAATAACTGCATCTGTAGGTAATACCATATAAGCACTATCATACTTAGAAATACCACTTCTAACTAGATCTCTTACTCTAGCTCTTCTAGTTTCTTGAGCTCCACTTAAACCAGCACCAACTACTAATCCACCAATAACTAATATAATACTTAAGCATTTAATTCCTTTTCTTATATTATTCTTTCTTCTGTAATCATAATCATCATTACCATAATCTAACATACAAAACCCTCCATAAATACTTACATATTTATAAAAACCGATAATTAAATTCTATTACTATTTATATATATAGTCAAATTTTACTTATACATTAATATCTCAATAATAAACCCTTTCTTAGTATATTTCTTTATACCATTATATTTATATTTACCATATCTTCTAATACTAAATATATCATTAATATTTAATTCTCTAGTATTCTTTACTACTTCATAATTAAGTAATACATCTTCATTATTAAAATATTCTAATACTTTATTTCTACTACATTTAGTAATACTACTAACTATATTATCTATTCTTAAACTACTAACATTATATTCTAAAATATCATATTCTTGTTTAAATCTATTTAATATACTTAAATCTTCTTCAATTAAATTAATCTTCTGATGTTTAACTTCTACTAAATTATATTTAAAATACTCTTCCATACTAGGTAATAAAAATAAATAATAATCATTATCTATCTTTATAATATCTCCAAACATATCATCATTAGTACCTAAACTATATATAGTACCCATTATATCTTGATGTCTTAATTCTACTTTACAATCTATCTTAAATAACTTAATTAAAGGTATATCTTTCTTATATAATATTACTTTATTACAATCTTCATATAAATTATATATCTTATATTCATTCTTTCTTAATTTACCTTTAACTTCCTTTAATAATACTTGATTAATAAAATTACTATATCCTCTATTATTAATACTATCTATTATTCTTTCTACATTATAATTCTTCATAAATATCACAATTCTTATTATATATGATATAATTTATTTAGCAAATAAATTGCAAAAAAAGGGAGCATTCAATTCTAAGACATTGAATGTCTACCCCCTGTTTAGGGTTCGACATTTAAGTCATGGACTTAAGTGTCATTTTTTTATAATCACAAAAAAAGTAGTTAATAACTACTTTTTTATATTAAGAAATTGTTGATACAAAGAATAATTTAGTATCTTCTATTCCAACATTAATAACTTTATTATCAGATATATCTGTTTTAATTATATTAACCCAAGTATAATCTTTATCATTTAAAGCTCTATCACCCATATATTGAGGATAATATAAATAACCATCTTCTACATATGCATATAATTTTTCTTTTCTATTGTTATCTGTTGGCATTATCATACCAACATTTTCAATAAAGTAATTAATTTCTTTTAATACTTTACCATTACTACCAATTAAATATTCATAACTAGTACTTAAATAACTATTCCAACCTAATACTAAATATTCCTTATTATCTCTAGCTTTAAAAACATAATAGTATACATTAGCAGGATCCTTTACAGTTCCAGGCATAAACTTTTGTACAATAAGATTTCCATCAAAATAAATTTTATCAAGATCATGTTCACTATCTACCATTTCTAATTTAATCTTATGTTCACTACCATTTAAACTAACAGCAACTTCTCCATCAATTTGCTTTTCTTCAGATATACTATCTTCAAATTTAGGTCCTTTACTATCTTTTACTGCTTCTGTACATTCTAAAGTTTGTTTAGGTCCTTTACCTAAAAAGAAACCTCCTATTCCTAAACCAATAGCAACTATTACAAGTACAACGATAATAATATTCTTTTTATCCATAATTATTCTCCTTTCTATATATATTATATATCTATATTATTACATTAAAAAAACAATTTATATATAATATGTAAAACTATTGCTAAACATAATCAATAATAATAAACATTTGATATAATTAATATAGGTGATAGTATGAATAATAAATTAGATGCTTCTAATAATCAATGTCCTCATTGTGGAGCAAGAGAACTATTCTTTGATAAAAATATAAATAAATATAAATGTTCATATTGTAATAGTACTTTTGATGAAAATAAAGAATTAATAATAGAAAAAGATATATCTAAATTAGATAAAGAAAAAATAAGTCAAGGAGTTCATCAATTAAACCCTTTAATAACAGATATTATTGCTTTAAAATGTCCTGGTTGTGGAGCAGAAATAATTATTAATACAAAAGAATCTAAACAAGCAAGATGTCACTGGTGTCATGGTATCTTAAATTTAACAAATAAAATAGCTAATGGATCTATACCAGATGCTATCTTACCCTTCTCTGTATCTAAAGAAGAAGCTGTTAAATTAATAAAAAAATATCTTAATAGAAAAAGAATCTTTACTAGTCATAAATTTAAAAAAGAATTTAATGAAGAAAACTTAGAAGGAGTATATTTTCCATATATTATTATAGATATTAATGCTCATTGTGAATTTATAGGTAAAGGAGAACAATTTACTTATGATGGTAAATATACTGGTAGAAGATATGAAGATGTACAAAATGCTAATTTATTCCAATTAACAAGAAAATTTGATTTACAAGTAGATGATTTAACATTTGAATCATTACAATATAATACTGATGAAAGAACAGAAATAACTAATAATATTATTAATGCTATTCAACCATTTGATACAGAAAACTGTATTAAATTTGCTCCTCATTATTTATTAGGTTATCATTCAGAAAATAGAAATATAGATTTAGTTAATATAAGAGATGATATAGATAAAGTATTAACCAAAATAGCAAGACATACTATTGGTAAATCTATAATTCCCTATTCTTATAGAGGATTTGTTTGGGATAAAGAAATAATTAATCAAAAAGGATCACAAACAATAGCAGCTTACTTGCCTATTTGGTTATATACATATCATGAAAAAAATAAAGATAAAGAAATAATACATTATATAGCAATTAATGGTAGAACAAAAGAAATAAAAGGAAGCGTACCTATAGATAAAATAAAACTATTCTTAACATCATTATTATTTGCTATACCAGGTATAGCATTATTTATTAATTATTTAACAGATAAATCACATGTCTATCTAGATAATTTAATATTAAATGATGAAGAATATAAATGGCAATTAATATTTAAATCAATATTTGCTTTACTACTAGCAATAATACCTTTCTTAGTCTTTTATAATTTAATAAAAAAGAAATATAGAAATAAAGATTTAAAACATACAAAACATATAGAAACAAAACATACTATAAGTAATTATGAACAAGAAGATAAATTCTTAGAATTAAGAGAAGGATTAAGAAATAAACATATAAGTGGATTTAATCCAGATAGTTTAGAAGATTATTTAGATAAAAAATAATCTTTTTTTATGTAAATAAGTACTTAAACAATACCTTTATATTCTAATATTTGATATAATATATAATAGGTGATAATAATGAAACTATTTATATGTATATTAGTAAATAAAATAGTAACTATAGTATGTAAAATATTTGGTAAAAAAGGATCAGTATTACCAGCATCTATAGTATGGGATGTCTTTAAAGGAGATAAAATACTAAATAAAGTAAAATTTCCTAAATATGTAATAGCTATTACTGGATCATCAGGAAAAGGATCTACTACTGATTTAGTATATAAAATATTAACTAAAAATGGATATGATGTATGTTATAACGCTAATGGATCTAATGGCGTACTAGCAGCTATGACATTAATCTTAAATAATTGTACACTAACAGGTAAATTTAAACATGATGTCTTATTATTAGAATGTGATGAAAGACATTTAAAATTAATATTTGATGAAAATAAAATGACACATTTAGTAATAACTAATATTACTAGAGATCAACCATCTCGTAATGGAAATCCAGATCAAGTATTTGAAGAAATAGTATCTGCTATTGGAAAAGAAACTAAACTATTCTTAAATGCAGATGATCCAAAAGTAAATGTTTTAAAATATAAATTAAAATTACCTACTGTAACATATGGTATAGATAGAACTAATGATTCATATGAAAAACCTAATATTAATTGTGTAGACTTTGCTTATTGCCCTTTCTGTAATAAGAAATTAATATATGAATATTATCATTATGGACATATAGGAAATTATAAATGTCCTACTACAGATTATTTTAGAGGAGTATTAGATTATGAAGTAACTAATGTAGATTATACTAATCATACAATTACTATTCATAATAATCCTGTTCATTTAGATAAAGATGCTTTATATGCAGCATATTATACTCTAGCAGCCTACTCTTTATGTTCGGATATAATTGGAGATGAATCTAAAGTATTAAATACTATTAATACATTAGAAACAGATTCTAAAAGAGGAAAAACATTAATGGTAAATGATCGACCAGTTACAATGTTAGAATCTAAAAATGAAAATAATTTAAGTTACTATCAATCATTAAAATATATAACTAACCAACCTGGTCATAAAACAGTAGTACTTGGTTTTGAAAATGTCTCAAGAAGATATAAATATAATGACTTATCATGGTTATGGGATGTAGATTTTGAATTATTAAATAATCCAGATATTAATAGAATCTTTATAATAGGAAGATTTAAATATGATATCTTAACAAGATTAGAATTTGCTAATATTCCATCTAATAAAATAGTCTTAGTAGATGATATAAAAGAAATTAAAAACTTATTATTAACATCATCTGTTGGAAATATATATACTATGGTATGTTTTGATATGACAGCAGAACTAACTAAGAGATTAAAAGGATAGTGATAAAATGAAAACATTAAAAATATTACATCTATATTATGATTTATTAAATCTATATGGCGAAAATGGTAATTTAAAGTTCTTATTAAGTAAATTAAAAGAACAACAAATACCATATGAAGTAGAATATAAATCACTAGGAGAACCAATTTATTTTAGAGACTATGACATAGTATATATAGGAACAGGTTCAGAACAAAGTATTAAATTAGCTTTAGATGATATCTTAAAATATAGACAAGATATCTATGAAGCAATGAAAAAATCATATTATATAATTACTGGAGATGCTTTAGCACTATTTAGTAAAGAAGTCCATTTCTTAAATGGAGATATTAAAAAAGGATTATATCTACATGATTCAACAGCATTTGAAAATGAAGAAAATATAGTTGGAGAACAAAAATATTCATGTAGCCTTATTAATAGATCAGTAATAGGATTCCAAAATAGAAAATTTAAAATAGAATGTTTTAAAGAACATCATCCATTTATAGTAGAAGTTGGTAATAGTTTTAATAATAATCCAGAAGAACAAAGAGAAGGAATAATTCATGATCATTCCTTTGCTACATTCTTAACAGGACCTTTCTTAGTAAGAAATCCTTATCTAACAGATTATATTATTAAACAAATATGTAAGATGTTCCAAATAGAATATAAACAACCAGATACAAATAAAACATCTTATATAGCTTATTCCCAATATTTAAAGAATTTTCATTCAAAATAAAAAAGAGTTAAATAACTCTTTTTTTATTACTCATTTATCTTGAATACCGAACTAGTGTTTGATATAATTATATAGAACACTTAATAGTTGGGTGCTACCTCTAATCATCAAATGATCGGAGGTGATGTTCATGAGTAAAAAAGATTTTTTAATCTTTTTTCTTATTATAATCATCCTTTTACTGATTATATTACTATTTGTAGTATTAAAGTAAAAATAGCACCTAACTAAAAACTAGTTAGGTGAAAACCATTTTAAGGTAACACCCAACCTAGAATATTAAGTGTTCCCTTTTTTAATACAATTAAATTATAACATATAAATAAATATCTTACAATATTATCCTTTATCTCTTAATTCTTTATCTCTCTTACTATATTTACAACCACAATAATCTTGTCTATATAAATTATATTCTTTAGATAATTCTATACTATGTTTATAACCATTATTCTTCTTAAAATCAGAATATAAATAATTAACATTATATTTCTTTTCTAATGATTCCCCTATTTCATTTAACTTATTACTATCTTTATATGGACTAACAGTTAAAGTAGTACCAAAATAATCATAACCTAATTCCTTACATTTATTAGCAGTATAATCCATTCTTAAATAATAACATTTAATACATCTAGCACCTCTTTCAGGTTCATTTTCTAACCCTTTAGACATACTAATAAATTTATCATTATCATAATCACAATCAATAATATCTAATTTATTAACATTAGGATACTCTCTAATAAATCTTTTTTCTTCTTCTTTTCTTCTTTCATATTCTTCATATGGTTCTATATTAGGATTATAATACAAAATAGTAATATCAAAATACTTAGTTAAAGTATCTATAACATGACTACTACAAGGAGCACAACAACTATGAAGTAATATACTCTTAACTTCACCATTATTCTGTTGTATTATTTCCTCCATCTTCTTTTGGTAATTCATCTTCACCATCCCCTGCAACTACATTAGCACTATTTAATACTTCATCAATAATTCTTTGTCTCTCATTTAATTCTTCTTCAGTATATACTCTAAAATAAATATTATCTTCTGTAATAGTATCTAAATATAAATAACCAGATCTTTCATCTAAACCTAAAGAAGCAAAATATTTCATATATTCATTTAATTTCTTAATATTAACTAAATCAATAATAATAGTATTACCATCATTCATAAATAAAGTAAATCTACCATCATCAAATATTTCTCCATCTTGAGACTTATAAGGAGTATATTCTATTAAATTAATCATTCTAATAATATCATAGTCTATCTTATCAAAAGCTTCTAATAACTTATTCATAATAGTATCAGGAGTAAAATTAATTAAAATAGGATATCCATAATAACCATTATCATCTAATAAAGTACCATTATTAGTAATATATTTATCATTATATTTATAATAAAATAATAACTTCTCTTCTTTAACACTAATAGTTAATTTACCTAATATATTTCTCTTTATTTTAACTTCTTTAATTAAAGGAATAGCACTAATATTATCTATTAACTCTTTTTTATGTAATCTATATATCTTAGGATAATTCTTAATACCAGCAGCATTAATAATTTCTATATCACTAACACTACTATTACCTTCTATATATATATTCTTAATTCTTAAATTTAAAACAAAATAAGTACATAGAGAAAGAATTGTTATGAATAATAACAATCTAATTACAAATTTAACACTAGATCTTAACTTCTTCTTCCCCTTTTTCTCCATACTTACTCCCAATCAATAAATTCTTGTTCTATTATTAAATCTACTTTAGTCTTTTCTAAAACAGTATCATGTACAAACATAATTAAATCATGAACATCTTTACCACTAGCATTATCTACATTAATAATAAAGTTAGCATGTTTTTCAGATACTTCAGCTCCCCCTATTTTCTTACCTTTTAATTCACATGATTCAATTAATCTACCAGCAAAATCCCCTTCAGGATTTCTAAATACAGAACCAGCAGAAGGATACTCTAATGGTTGAGAAGAAACTCTTCTTCTTTGTCTATCTTCCATTATATCTAAACTATTTTCTTTATCTCCACTCTTTAAATAGAATTTAGCACCTAAAATAATATATTTCTTATCTTCTTTAAAAGAAGAAGTTCTATAACTATAACTAAATTCTTCATGTTCTAAAGTAACTATTTCTAAACTCTCTTTATCTAAACAAGTAACACTAGTAACATAATCTAAAATACATGCATTATAAGCACCAGCATTACCATAAACAGCACCACCAATAGTACCAGGTATACCAGCAGCAAACTCTAAACCAGTCATACTATTATCTACAGCAATCTTAACTAAATTAGGTAACATAGCACCAGCTTCAGCATATGCCATATTCTTATCAGGATATACTTCAATACCATCTAATTTAGATAATTTAATCATCGCCCCATTATATTCTCTATCATTTAATACTATATTAGATCCATTACCTAATACCATATATTTAACTTTATAATCTTTTAATAATTTAATAACATTATTTAAATCTTGAATACTATTAGGTGATATTAAATATTTAACTTTACCATTAATTCTATAAGTATTATAAGTTTTTAAAGAAGCATGTTCTTCTACATCTGCATATTTTCTTAATTCATTTATCATTTTATCAAGTCCTTTATTTTATTATATATAATCTCACTACTATTATTCATACTCATACCTTTAAGTACTTTCTTCATATTATTATATTTATCTTCATCAGAAAACATATCATTTATTTTATTCATTAAAATATCTGCTGTCAAACTATTTTCTTCTATTATGTCTCCTCCACCATTCTCTTTAATAACTAAAGCATTATAATATTGATGATTATTAGCTACAAATGGTGATGGAATAAATATAGCAGGTAAATTTAATGATAATATCTCACTCATAGTAGAAGCCCCTGCTCTAGTAACAATTAAATCAGTATTTTTAAGTAAAGCTGGTAAATTATCTACATAAGGAACAACTTTAACATTACTAGGATATTCTTTATCTTTAATAAAATCATCATATAAATCTTTACCAGTAATATATAATACTTCATAAGATTCATCTTTTACTCTATTTAAAAATTCATCCATTTTCTTATTAACAGTAGCACTACCTAAACTACCAGCAACAACTACTACTAATTTTTTATCTTTACTAAAACCTAATTCTTTCTTATCCATAGGTTCTACCTTTAAAGCATTCTCTCCACAAGGATTACCACTATAGAATACTTCACCCTTACATTTATTAAAATAAGGAATACTCTCTTTAAAAGAAACACCAATTAAATCAGCTTTCTTTTGTAACATAATATTACTCTTACCAGGATGATTATTTTGTTCATGAATAAAAGTTTTAATACCTAATTTATTAGCAGCCCATATAACTGGATATGTAACATAACCACCTATACCTAAAACAATATCAGGTCTAAACTCTTTCATTATCTCTAAGCATCTTTTCTTAGCTTTATTAATTAAAAATATATTCTTAATATCTAATAAAATATCTCTCTTATTAAAACCATATATCTCTATTGCTTCATATTTAATACCCCTTTTAGGAATAATATCTTTTTCCATTCTATTATGAGTACCAATATATAAAACTTCTAAATCTTTCTCTTCTTCCATAAATTTATTTATTATTGCTAATGCAGGATATATATGTCCTCCTGTACCACCAGCAGAGACAATTAATTTCATATAATCACCCAATCTAATTATACTATATTATTAACTAAATTACTTATCTATACTTCTTATAATCGTAAACAAAATGTCTTTTATAAAATACTCTATATATGATATAATAAATAATAGTAAAGAATAATATATAGGGTGATAATTATGCGTGTATTACTATTAGATAAAGAAAAAATAACTAGAATAACACTACCTAAAGAAATAGATGGTGTTTTTGTTGTACCATATAAAGCAAATGATACTAATATAACAAAAGAATTAACTATAGAAGCTAATAAAGATAATTGGTTATTAAAAGGTAATAATACTTTAAATATTATTCAAAATGAACAAGTAGTAAATGAAGCTACTCTAAGAGATTATCTACATCTAAGAATAAAAGTAGTTGGTAAAGATGATATCTTAGATTTATATTGTCTCCCTACAGTAGAAAGAAACTATTTTAAAATAGCAATAGATAAAGATAAAGAAGAAATAACTATTGGTTCATCAGATTCCTGCTCTATTATCTATAATGATCCCGAAATAAAACCAGTACATGCAGGAATCTATAAACAAGATAATGATTGGTATATAGGAACCCCAGAAGAAGTAGAAGATGCTAACTTCTATATTAATAATAAATTTATAAATAATGCTCGATCTAAAATAGAAATAGGAGACGTAATATTTACTAAAGGATTAAAATTTATCTGGATGGGTACCTTTATTAAAATAAGTAACCCACTTAATAAAATAAAATTAAATCCAGATGAATTAAAAGAATTTAATGAAGATGAATTTGATAATACTAAATATGATCCAGTTAGTGAAGAACAACAAGATATAGAACTATATAAAAAAGAAGATTATTTCTTCCATACCCCATCTATAGAAAATAGTATTAAAGAAAAAGAAATAACTATAGAAAACCCTCCTCTTATAGAAGATAAAACAACTAATAAAGAATTAATATCATTCTGCATAAGTTTTACATTTATGGCAGCAGCCTTTGTATCTAGTATCTCAGTAATATCTAATATTAATTCTACTTCTAATGTAATAGGAGTATCTATATCATTATCTCTATGTGCCCTACTCGCTATATTTGGTTTAGTATCTCCTAAACTAGTAACTAAATATCTAAATAAAAAAACAACACAAAAAGATAATAATACAATAAAGAATTATATAAATTATCTAGATATAAAAACAAAAGAAATGACAGAAGAAATAGAACACCAAGCAGATCTTATTAAAGAAGAAAATGTCTCATTAAATGACTGTTTATCTTTCTTAAATCAAGGTAAATCAATGATATGGTCTAGAGAAATAAAAGATGATACTTTCTTAAATATAAGAACAGGTATAGGAAATATAAAAGCCAAAATAAAATTAAATCTACCTAAAATAGATTTTAATAATAATAATCCAGATATAATAACTAAATTAAATGAAATAGAAAACTTCCCTAGAATCTTAAATAATGTCCCAGTACCATTTAATTTAATTAAAAATAGAGTATCTGCTATAGTAAGTGATACTTACTATGCAAACTATTTCCTAGATTCCGTAATCTTACAATTAATAACATTACAAAGTGCTCAAGAATTAAAAATAGTCTTCT
Source organism: Bacilli bacterium (assembly GCA_017541445.1). Next base: position 22,601 of record JAFXZC010000005.1, on the reverse strand, counting down.
TCTTAAATGATGAAAATGAATTTACATATGGTAAATATCTACCACATACATTTAATCATAATAAAACAACTAGATACTATGCAAAAACATATGATGAAATGAAAACTATATCTAGTGAATTAGAAACTATTTTTAATGAAAGACAATTAAATACTAGTACTAATAATTATGAAATAAATGAAGAATCTTCTTCCTATAAAAAATTTGATACATATTATTTAATAATTACTAACGATATATTAAATACTAAAAATATACCTATAGTAGATTTAACATTAAATAGTATAGAAAACTTAGGTTTCTCTCTATTAATGATAGAAAAGAATATGAATAATATACCAAAAAGATGTAATTCATTTATATCACTATCAGAAAATAGTGGTTGTGTAATGGAAAAAGATTTAAATAGCCAAATAATGTTTAAACCAGAATTCTTTGAAGATTATGATATGACACCTATCTGTGAAAAATTACTTAATATACCATTACAAATAAATTCTAATGAATCTAAATTACCAGATTCCCTAACCTTCTTAGAAATGTATAATGTATCTAAAATAGAACAATTAAATATTTCTAATAGATGGAAAAATACTGATTCAACAATGTCTCTATCAGTACCAATCGGCTTACACTCTAATAATGAATTATTTACTTTAGACTTACATGAAAATGCTTATGGACCTAATGCTTTAATAGCAGGAGCTCCTGGTTCAGGAAAAACAGAATTTATTACTAACTATATACTAAGTTTAGCAATTAATTATAATCCAGATGATGTCTCATTTATCTTAATAGATCAAAATAATCATATAACACCATCTTTTGAAACAGAAGATAATGAATATAAAATACCACATATCCTAGGTACTATTAAATCATTAGATGAAAATGAAATATATAAAGCAATAAAATCATTAGAAATAGAAATCCAAAGAAGAGAAAAACTATTTACAGAAGTATCTTCTATAACAGGAGAAAATAATATAGATATCTATAAATATCAAAAATATTATAAAGATAAATTAATAGAAACTCCTATACCTCATCTATTTATTATTACAGATGAATTTATAGATTTTGAAACACAAGAATTTATGGGTAAATTATTAGAAATAATATCTAATGGAAAGAAATATGGTTTCCATTTAATACTATCTACTAATAAACCAGAAGGAATTATTAATGAAGATATATGGTCTAATATAACTACTAAAATATGTTTTAAAGTACAAACGCCAGAAGAAAGTATATCTATTATAAAAAGACCAGATGCAGCTAAATTAAAAATAGCTGGAAGATTCTATTTACAAGTAGGATTCGATGAACAAATAGAATTAGGTCAATCATCTTGGCCAGGAGCTAACTACTCTCCTTCTGATCATTTAATCCATAAAAAAGATGATTCAATAAGTTTTATAAATAATATAGGAAAAACTACTAAGAATGTTAATGACTTTATAAAACAAGAAATAAGTAATAATAAATCTAATCAATTAACAAATACAATAGATTATATAAATAATCTAACTATTAAAGAACAATATCATAATAGAAAGATAATTCTTTCTCCATTATCAAAAAATATCTATATAGCTAATCTATCTAAAAAATATAACTATACACAAAATAGTAAAGAAATACTAATAGGAGAATATGCTGATATAGAAAAAAGTAAATATAATTTATTAACTATTAATAATAACAATACACTTATATATGGTAATAAATCATCAGGTAAAGAAGATTTATTAAATACTATTATTTATAATAGAACTATTAATAACTCTCCTAATGATTTAAATATCTATTATATAGATACTAATATTAAAACTATTAAACCATTCATTAATTATCCGCAAATAGATGATATATGTACATTTGATGATCCAGAAAAAATAAATGATCTATTTGAAACAATAAATAAAACTATTAATGAAAGAAAAATATTATTAGCAAACTATAACAGTATAGAAGAATATAGAAAAGAAAAAGAACTATCTAATATATCTATTATTATTAATAATTATGATCTATTTATAGATAAGTTCCCTACTCTAATAGATACAATCCATAATCAAATAAAAGAATCATTAAAATATGGAATAAACTATATATTATTAATATCACAAGATAATCTAGATAATAAATTTAAAGAACTATTTGATAATAAAATAGCATTACAAATAGATAATCCAAAAGAATATAAAAAATACTTTAATAAAGATATTAATATAAGACCAGATAAAAATAATGGTAGAGGTTTAATAGAAATAGATAATAATATATATGAATTCCAAACAGCATATATTTATTTAAAAAATGAAATACATACTATTATAAATAATACATGTAATACATTAAATGAAAGATATAAAGACTATACTAAGAAATATATACCTTCTATACCAAAAGAAATAACAGTTAATAAATTAATTGATTATGTAGAAACATTATCTAAACTACCAATTGGTTATGATATAGAAACAAAACAAAGATATTATTATAACTTTAAACAAAATAAAGCTAATATAATAACCTATAAAGATCTAGGTAATAATGTATCATTCTTAGAAGCATTAGCTATCTTAATAAATAAAATACCTAATCTAAATACAACTATTATAGATATGAAAAATATCTTTAATATATCTACTAATAATTGTATAAAGAATAACTTTGAACAAACATTTGAAACTATTATTAAACAAAAAATAGAAGCAGATACATTATATATCATAACAGGTATAGGTACTATAAAAGATAAATTTAGTGAAGAACTAAATAAGAATATAGATGAATATATTTTAAATAATATTGATAATAATAACTTACACTATATATTTATTGATAGTAATGAATCATTATTAAAAATAAAATATAAACTATGGTATGATAAAATCATTAATCCAAAATATGGAATCTATTTAGGAGATCATATTGGATCTCAAGAAGTATTAGATTTCACTAATCTAAATCCATATGATACAACTATAAGTGATAATAATGAAGAAATACTATTTATAAATAATAATGGTAAAAAACAAATAATTAAAAAAGTTATCTATCAAGAAAGGAAAATTAATAATGAACAACAAAATAATGATTAAATTAATTATTCCTGAATTAGAAACAGAATATGATGTCTATGTACCTATTACAAAAAGAATTGGTAATATAATAAAACTATTAATAAAAGCTATTAATGAAATGGGTTATGAATATGATGATGATCGTAAAATAGCTCTATATAATAGAAAGACTGGAGAAAAATACGAACCTAATAAAATATTAATAGATACAAGTATCAGAAATGGTACAGAATTAGTACTATTATAAGTCATCCAAAGGATGACTTTTTTCTTTCTAAAATATATAGATAAATTTGCCAAAATACCCATCTAGTGATAGTATAAACCGCATCAAAGGAGGAATATTTATGTTTAATCAAAATACAATAAATCCATTCATTGATCAAGCAATATATACTATTGATTCAATGTTTGAAAATAAAGAAATTCCTCAATCTATAAAAGACTATTTATATCTTATCTGTACAGGAATGATACTTAATTATGGAACAACATATTCAAAAGATATCTATAAAGCAATAAATAATACAAGATATATATATGGTATTAAAGATTTAAATAAATTATTAACTAAAGAAGAATATCATAGTTTAATTAATAGAGTAACAGAATCTACTAATGCCTATACCCTATCTACTGTAACAAGACAAGATAAAGAATTAAAAATAAATTATACTATTATAATAGCTAAAAATAAAAATAATAAACAACAATTACTAGAATATCTAACACATGAATTAAATCATATATTAACATCTCTAAATAATACATTTACTCATAATAATAATTCAATATTATTTAGATATGGACTATTTAAAACAGATATAACATCTACTAAAAAAGATTCAGGTAGAATCTTTAATGAAGTAATAAATACATTAGAAACAGAAGATATAATAAATAAATTATTATCATTAAGAAAATATAAAATATATAATAATAAATTTAATGAAGCATTTAAAATATTAGATAGTATTCAAGAAGAATACACAGCAACTGGATATGAACCATTTGTAAATCTATATAGACCTTTATTTAATAAAAAAGAAATAAAAAAATTAATAAATAAAACTATGTTAGAAGGATCTACTGATCAAATAGAAGAACTAATTAATAAAAAATTAAATAATAATTCATCATACTCAGAAATGATTTCACAATTAGATGAATTATATATAAACTATGAAATAACTAAAAGAAATGGTTTAGAAAAAGCTTATGAAACATCTAGTCAATATCTAGACTTTAAAAATAATATAATCTATGTCTTAATAGATTATAAACCAGATTTAGCATAATAAAAAAAGAACTATATATATAGTTCTTTTTATTATTGTAAATATTTATTAAATTCTTTAAATTCTTTATCACTATCTAATTCTGTTTCAGCTAACTCTTTAAATAGATTCTTTTGATTTCTATCTAATTTAGAAGGTATAACTACGTTAATAACAACATACATATCACCTTTTTTAGAACTAGTAGGATCTTTAATACCCTTACCACGTAATCTTAATTGATCACCACTTTGAGTACCAGAATCTATATCTAGAATAACACTACCTGTTAAAGTAGGAACTTCTTTCTTACAACCTAATACAGCATCAGTAACAGTAATAGGAACTTCTACATAAATATCATTATCTTTTCTTTCAAATAATGGATGATCTTTAACTTTAAATTCAATATAAATATCACCATTAGGACCACCATTATAACCTGCTCCACCTTTACCAGTTATTTTCATTTGATGACCATTATCTACACCTTCAGGAACAGTTATCTCAATAGTCTTATTCTTCATATAATGACCTTTACCATTACATGTACGACAAGTATTTCTATAAGTCTTACCTTTACCACCACATGTAGGACATGTAGTTTCAGATTGGAATACACCAAACATAGTTTGTTTTTGTGTTACTCTTCTACCACTACCTCCACAATCTGGACAAGTAGTTTCTCCAGTACCACCTTTACCTTCACAATCACTACATTCAGAATCTAAATCAACATTAATATCTTTTTTACAACCGAATACAGCTTCTTCAAAAGTTAAATTAACAGTAACTAAAGAATCTGCACCCTTTTGAGGACGATTGGCACTACGTCTACGACTTCCACCACCAAACATACCTCCACCAAACAAATCTCCGAAAAGATCTGATAAATCTATATCATCTGCTGAGAATCCGCCAAAACCACCGAATCCACCGCCAAAACCACCTTGGCTAGCACCCTGTGTAAATGCTTCATGACCAAATTGATCATATTGTCTTCTTTTTGTCTCATCTGATAAAACTGCATAAGCTTCACCTAATTCCTTAAACTTAGCTTCATCACCAGTTTCTTTATTATCAGGATGATACATCTTAGCTTTTTTTCTAAAAGCACTTTTAATTTCAGCATCACTAGCAGTTTTAGGAACACCTAAAATCTCATAATAATCTCTACTACTAGCCATCTATACTACTTCCTTATCTAATAATAAATTAAATTTATCTAATAAACTATCAAAATACTTAATAGCATCTAAATATACTTTTTCATCTTCTAAATTAATACCTAATACGCTAAATGCTTCATGTGGCCATTTATCAGAACCAGTCTTTAAGAACTTAATATATTTATCTAACATATCTTTATCTCCAGCTAATATCTTACTAGCTACATAAGAAGCAACACTTATACAAATAGCATAACTATATAAATAGAAATGCATATAGTAATGACTTCTAGTAACCCAACCATTCTTAATATATTTATCAGTTACTACACTCTTACCATAATATCTCTTTAAAGCATTCTTAGTCTTCTTATCCATAAAATCTCTAGTAATACTATTACCTTTAAATACTTCTTTATACATATCTTGTTCTAATTTACCTTCTCTAACAGCACCAAATAAATTAGAAATAATAACACCTATAATATTATTTAAACCAGCTTTTTTCTCATTAATAGTTTTACCATTCTTATATATATAATCACTTAATAAACATTCATTAGTTAAACTAGCAACTTCACATACTATAGAAGAAGGACTTCTATATACAGGATCATTATTAGCTTTAACATATTGATGATGAACATTATGTCCACCTTCATGAGCAATAGTACTAATACTATCTAATTCATTATTAAAACTCATTAATATTCTAGAATCATGATTAATAGTACTAAAACTATAAGCACCACTACACTTACCTTTATATTGACAATAATCTATATACTTATTATCAAATATCTTATTAAAATGATTCATATAATCATTACCTAAAGGTTTTAAAGCTTCTCTTAATATAGATTGAGCATCTTCTATAGAATATTCTCTATCATTACAACTCATATCTAAATTTAAATCATAAGTATGTAATTTATCTAAACCTAAAGCTTTCTTCTTAATATCATAATACTTATGTAAAACATCTAAATTATTCTCAGTAGTATTAACTAAAGTCTTAAATACTTTATCACTTAAATTCAATTCAAATAATCTACTATCCCAAGAATCTTTATAATGTCTTATCTTAGCTATTTCATTATTCATAGAAACATAACTATTTAATAAATTAGCATTAGTACCACTATACTCTTCTAATCTTCTATTAAATAATTTATATACTTTCTTTCTAAAATTAACATCTTTATTATGCATTAATTTTCTATAATTATTAGTAGCTATTTCAAATACATTACCATCATTATCTTTAACTTTACCATAATAATGTTCATTATTAATTAAATTACTACTAATATCATCAAAATGATTCATAGATAAAACTAAACTACTAACTATCTTTTCTTCATTACTAGTTAAAATATGTTTCTTAGTTCTATAAATACTATCTAATTCAAATTTATATTTTAATAACTCTTTATTAGATTCAAATAACTTATTATAATCATCTTCATTTAATTCTAATAATTCAGGAGCAAAATAACTAGTATTAGCTTCTAAATCCATATTTAATTTCTCAGCAATACCTTTATTAATAATAGAATTACTATTACCAAGTTCTTGATCATTAATTAAATAAGCATAAACATAAATATCTTCCCATAAACTAATAGCATCAACATTCTTATCCATAAATTCTAATAACATCTTACTATCTTTAATATGACCTTTATACTTTTTTAATTCATCTATCTTAATCTTTAAATCTTCAACTGCTTTTTTAAATTCATTATCATCTTTAAAAATTTCAGTTAAATCCCATTTATATTTATCTGGTACATCTTTTCTACTATTATATGTTTGCATATTTTCCTCCTATGGTATAAAAGTTCTAGTCACCTAGAACTTTTATAATTAATTATTATTTTTCTTCATAACTAGCTTCTTGAACATCATCTTTCTTAGAAGATTTATCTTCATCATCGCTAGATTCATTACCTTCTTGAGCTTGTCTTTCTTTAGCAGCTTGTTCATATACTTTAGTAGCTAAAGCCATAGCTTTTTCATTTAATTCATCTTTAGCTTTCTTGATATCATCAATATCATCTTTCTCTAAAGCTTCTTTTAATTCTTTAATCTTATCTTCAGCTTCTTCAACGTCTTTCTTATCTGCTTTATCTCCTAAATCTTTAATAGCTTTTTCAGTTTGGAAAATTAAACTATCAGCTTCATTCTTAAGATCAACAGATTCTTTACGTTTTTTATCTTGTTCTTTATTAGCTTCTGCTTCTTTCATCATCTTATCAATTTCTTCATCACTTAAATTAGTAGTTGAAGTAATTGTAATAGATTGTTCTTTACCAGTACCTAAATCTTTAGCACTAACGTTAACAATACCATTAGCATCAATATCAAATTTAACTTCAATTTGAGGTACACCTCTTGGTGCTGGAGGAATTCCAGTTAATTGGAAGTGACCTAAAGTCTTATTATCATCTACCATTGGTCTTTCACCTTGTAGAATATGAATATCTACAGCAGGTTGATTATCAGCAGCAGTACTAAATACTTCACTCTTACTTGCAGGAATAGTTGTATTTCTAGGAATTAATACAGTCATAACATTACCTAATGTTTCAATACCTAATGATAAAGGAGTAACATCTAGTAATATTAAATCATTAACTTCACCAGTAATAACACCACCTTGAATAGCAGCACCCATAGCTACACATTCATCAGGGTTAACACCCTTACATGGTTCTTGACCTAATTCTTTCTTAACTAATTCTTGAATATAAGGTATTCTTGTAGAACCACCTACTAATAATACTTTATCAATATCTTTAGCAGTTAATTTAGCATCTTTTAAAGCTTTATGAACTGCATCTAAAGTACTATCAAATAAATCTATATTTAATTCTTCAAATTTAGCTCTAGTTAAATTCATATCTAAATGTAATGGACCATCACTATTTTGAGAAATAAATGGAATACTAATTTGAGTAGTAGTCATACCACTTAAATCTTTCTTAGCTTTTTCAGCAGCATCTTTAATACGTTGCATAGCCATCTTATCTTTAGATAAATCTACACCATTTTCTTTCTTAAATTCTTGAACTAAATAGTCCATAATTCTTTGATCGAAATCATCTCCACCTAGTTTATTATTACCACTAGTAGATTTAACTTCAAATACACCATCACCTAAGTCTAGAATAGAAACATCGAATGTTCCACCACCTAAGTCATAAACTAATACTGTATGAGCATCATCTTGTTTATCAATACCATAAGCTAATGCAGCAGCAGTTGGTTCATTAATAATTCTTTCTACCTCTAAACCAGCTATCTTACCAGCATTCTTAGTTGCTTGTCTTTGAGCATCATTAAAATATGCAGGAACAGTAATAACAGCTTTAGTAACTTTATCACCAAGATATGCTTCAGCATCACTCTTTAACTTCATCAAAATCTTAGCACTAATTTCTTCTGGAGTATATTTCTTACCATTAGCACTAACTTTTTCAGAAGTACCCATCTTTCTCTTAATAGAAGCAACAGTGTTATCAACATTAGTAACTGCTTGACGTTTAGCACTCTCTCCTACTAATTCTTCATCACCTTTGAAGGCTACTACTGAAGGAGTTGTTCTATTTCCTTCAGGATTTGTAATAACATGTGGTTCTCCACCTTCTAGAACAGCCACACATGAATTTGTTGTACCTAAATCGATACCAATAACTTTACTCATTATATAATCCTCTTTCTATTTACTAACTTTAACCATAGCATGTCTAATAACTTTATCTTTATAAGTATAACCTTTTTGTAATACATCAATTACTACATTAGGTAATACCCCTTCTACTTCTTCAGCAAGTACTGCTTCCATAGTATTAGGATCAAATTCCTTATTAAGAACATCCATAGCTTTAACTTGATAACTTTCTAAAATACTATTTAAATTACCATAAATCATCTTAAAACCTTCTAAGAATTTTTTCATCTCATCAGATAATTTACTATCATCTGCAACAGCTCTTTCAAAGTTATCTATAATAGGAAGTAACTTTTTAATTAAGTCTTCTCCCTCAAACTTTAATGCTAAGCTCTTTTCTTCTTCCATTCTTCTTCTCATATTTTGCATTTCCGCAGTAGTACGAAGAACTTTATCTTTAAGAACCGCATTCTCTTCTTGAAGTTTAATCTTTTCTTGATCTTCCTTCTTCTTAAAGAATCCTTTCTTTTCTTTAGACTCTTCTTTCTTTGCTTCTTCTTGAGGAGTAACCTCTTCAGAAACCACTTCTTCTTTTACTTCTTCTTGAACATTTTCTTCTTTAATATCTTCTTTCACAAAAGATCCTCCTCATATCTATTTATAGTAAATCAAAAATTACTTACATAAATTCACTTATTATTTTCTTCTAATTCTTTATTAATGTATTCCAGTAAACCAACTACTCTTGCATATTCCATTCTCTTAGGACCTACAATAGCAATTGTACCTTCTTCACCATTAATATTATATTTACTCTTTATAACTGTCACATTAGGATCAAATTCATTCTCTTCCCCAATATAGACGTTAATACCATCACTCTTACTTTCGATTTTTCTAACTAAAGATTCATCATCAAACTTACTAATAATGTCCTTAACTTTATCAACACTATCATATTCAGGATGTTTTAACATATTTGCTTTACCACTAAAGAAAACATTAGAACTATTTTGTTGAAAATCATTAAATGCATCATAGAATATTTCATAAACAGCTTCATATTGTTTAATAGTCTTACTAATAATAGGCTTAATATCATATTCTAATCTCTTACTAACTTCATCAATAGGAGTACCTATTAACATCTTATTAATAATTTCACAAGTCTTAACAAGTTCATTAATATTAACACTTTCCGGTAAATCAAATTTCTTATTCTCTACAATACCTTTGTTAGTACAAACCAGAGCAACAACTCGGTTATTATCTAATGGAACAATATTTACTTGTTGTAAAGTATTATCACTAGAACTTCTACCTAAAACAACACTAGTATAATTTGTTAAATCACTAATAATTTCCATACATTTATTAATAGCATCACTAACTTGTAGTTGTTGATTATGGAATATTGTTTGTAATTGTAACATTTCTTCCCCATTCAAATCTTTAGGTTTCATAAGATTATCTACATAATACTTATACCCTTTTTCAGAAGGAATTCTACCACTAGATATATGATTCTTCTCTAAATAACCAAGTTTCTCTAATACAGCCATTTCATTTCTAATAGTTGCACTTGATAATTTAAATTTCTTACATAAAGCTTTACTACCAACTGGTTTAACAGTTGCTATATAAAACTCAACTATCGTTTTAAGTAGTTCTTCTTGTCTACTATCCATTAAATCACCACCATTAGCACTCTTTCTCAATCAGTGCTAAATATATTTTATAATACAATTTAGCACTTGTCAATGAAAAGTGCTAAATATTTTATACTATATAAACATAATAAAAATGCTATAATAAATATATAAGGTGGTGATTTAATGGCAAAGAAAAAGAAACTCAGAATAAGAGTTCGTGCTATCGAAATATTATGCTATATCTTAATTGCTATTTTCACTACTAAATATGCTATATCTCATGGAATAGAAATCCATAAGAATTATGAATACCAAAAAACAGATGAATATAAATTAATATTAAAAGGATATAAAGAAACAGAAGCAGTAGAATTTATAAAAACACTAAATCAAGAACAAATAAATTACTTATTAGAACAAGATTATAATGAAGACTATTCTAAAATAATCTTATCTAAATACTTTAAACCACAATATCTAAATAGTTATATAGAATATAAATTATATCATCGAAAAGTAACTATAGAAGATACTATAGCTATAGTAAATACACATGCTAATGTAGGATGGTATAACGAAGAATATACATCACAAAATTATAATGAATACTTAGTAATAGCTAATAAATTTTATAAACTACCAGAAGATTATCACAGAGATGATATAATACCAATCAGTCTAGCTTATTCCTATAATGGAAATAAAGCATCTAAAGTAGTAATAGAAGCATTTGAAGAAATGTATAATGATATAAAAAGTGAATTAGGAGTACGCCTAATGATTAATTCATCATATAGATCATATGAATGGCAAGAACAAATATATAATTCATTCTTAAGAACATCTATTCAATATGCCGATTCACATGCAGCAAGACCTGGTCATTCAGAACATCAAACAGGATTAGTATTAAATATCTCATCTATAGAAAATCCTAATGAAACATTTGATACATCAGAAGAATTTGAATGGTTAAAAAATAATTCATATAAATATGGTTTTATTCAAAGATATCCCGAAGATAAAAAACATATAACAGGATTTAATGAAACATGGTTATTTAGATATGTAACACCAGAAGTAGCAAAAATAATCCATGATGAAGGAATTACATTTGATGAATACTATGCTTATTATATAGAAAAATAAAAAATCTACACCAAGTAGATTTTTTTATTTATTCTCATTAACAGCTTTATCAACTGCTTCCTGTAATTTCATACCATTACGCAAATTATTTCTAACAGCAGTTATAACTCTACGATATTTTAAAGCTTCATCTGTTTGATAACCTATAAATAAAACTTCATCTATGTTCTCATCATCAAACATAAAAACTTGTTCACCTTGACGACCTGTAGGGAAAAAATTACCTTCATAATCGTAATAAGTATCAACTTTACTTAAATCATTAGGAACATAACCTTGAATTATTAGTAAAGCTTTACCACCTTTTAATCTTACTACACTACCTAAAGGTAATAATAAATCAACATCTTTACTCATCTAATCTCCTCCATTTATAGCAGTATCATTAACTAAATTAGTTTCAATAGCTTGATAAGTAGGTGCTATATCATCATGAATGGATAAAGCAAACTTATCTAAAGCATTTTTAATATCTTGAGATTTCTCATTTAAATAATTCATAGAATTATATATTCTATTAGAATCATCTGTTCTAAAATTAGAATTCATTTTATTAACTAAATCATTTAAATAAACCAACTCCTGATCAAATCTACTAGCGAAGCTAGAGATTTGTTCAGATTTATTAATTAACTCATCATATGAGTATTCTAATACTTCACCCATCTTAACACCTACCCTTTACGATAATTATCTAATATTTGCCCTACTGCATTTAAAGCATCTGCTTTATTATCCAAACTATTACAAATAGTTTGTAAAGGTTCTCTAGCAGCTTCTAAAGTAGCTTTATATTGGTCGGACTTTTCTCCTTGCCAAGAAGCCTTTAATTCATCAAAAGTATTATATATATCAGCAATAGTTCTTTTAATATAATCTAATTCTTCTATTGCATCATTAGAAACATTAACTAATTCTCTAGAACTACCTAAACTAAGTCCACCAGAACTCATATAATCACCTATACTACTCCAGTAGTAGTAGCTTCTCTAGTTTCTTCTTCAATCTTACGATATGTTGGAGCTATTTCTTCACTAATAACATCAGCAAACTTTCTAATAGCTTCCTTAAAATCTTCACCATGTTCTTCTACTTTATTAATAGCATTAATTACTTTAGTAGCATCATCTGATTGATAATTAGTACTTAAATCAGATGCTGTTTGAGATAACTCATTTAATTGAGTAGTAAATCTATTAGTGAAACCTCTAATACCTTCTGCTTTACTAACTAAATCATCATAACTAAAACTTAAATTTCCACCCATGTCATTCACCTACATTCTTTCATACTTTTGGAATGCTTCAGCAGCAGCTCCAACAGCAGATCCTTGTCTCTTTACAGTATCAATAATAACTTTTAAAGGTTCACGTAATTCCTCTATTTTTCTTTTATACTCATCAGACTTTTCACCAGTCCAACTTTCTCTTAAAGCATCATATAGATAATATATTTCATCTACAGTACTTCCAAATTCTTGTGCTAAATTAACAATGTCATTGCCTTGGTTTTGCATTTCACCAAGACTAGTAATATTTGTTCCCATACATTTCCTCCTACTATACTTTAATTATAACATTATATTTTCTTATTATCGAAGAATTTTTACATCTAATTAACACAAAAAAAAGAATAGTATTAAATACTATTCTGCACCTCTACATAATAATACAGCAGGCAATGACATAAAGAATATTTTAATATCCAACCATAAATTAGCAATATTAGAATACTCTCTTTCTAATTGTAATCTCTTTAAGAAAGTAGTATTACTTCTACCATTAACTTGCCAATAACCAGTTAAACCAGGTTTAGTCTTAATAATATCTTTATAATATAAACCCATATCTTCTACTTCTCTAGGTAAATAAGGTCTATTACCTATTAAATGCATATCACCCTTTATTATATTAATAAATTGAGGTATTTCATCAATAGATAACTTTCTAATAATCTTACCTACTTTAGTAACTCTAGGATCATTCTTTAACTTCTTATTAATATTATATTCTTCTCTAATCTTAGGATCTCTTTTTAATAAATCTTCTAATACTTTATCAGCATCTTTACACATAGTTCTAAATTTATAAAATTTAAATAATTTACCATTCTTACCTATTCTTTGTTGAGTATAGAATACACTCTTAAAATCACCACATAACATATAACCTATCTTAACAAATATAGTAGCAACTAATAATAAACATAAACCATATATAGAAAATACTAAATCAAATACTCTTTTAAAACCATAATAAAAGAAATGATTCTTTACCTTACTACTAGATAATTCTATACCATCTATAACATATTCATTCATAATAAAACCCCTCTGAATAGTTCAATAGTATAATAAAATTATCTAAATTAATCAAGTTTTACTCTTTATCTAATATCATTGTTAAATAATAATTATCTTCAAAAAACTTTCTATTAACTACTTTAAACCCAACTTTCTCATAACATTTAACAGCTCTTTTATTCTCTTCTATAACTTCAATTACTAATCTACCATGTAAATCTTTAATTATAGTATTAACAAATTCAAAACCTAACCCTTTACCTGTATATTCTGGTTTCATAGCAACACCTATTAAATAACAACCAAGAATTTCTCTAATTCTACCATAACCAATATAATTGTTATTATCATCTAATACTTTAACATATTCACTATCTCTCACCTTTTTTAAACATAACTTTCTGCCAGTATTAACCATCTCTTCCCAAGAAGGTTCATTATATATAGAATAGAAACCATCATATTTCCAATTACAAATATCTTTAGCATCTTTTAAAGTAAACTTACCTAGCTTCATAACCATCACTAATAAAATTATAACATAAAAAAAGAAGCAATATTGCTTCTTAATAATTCTCACTCTTTAATTCAAAATAACTTTGAGGATGAGCACAAACAGGACATACAGCAGGTGCTTTCTTACCAATTACTACATGACCACAATTTCTACAAATCCAAATAGCATCTTCATCTTTACTAAATACTACTTCATCTTCAATATTCTTTAGTAATTTTCTATATCTTTCTTCATGGTGTTTTTCTATTTCACCAACCATTCTAAATTTAGCAGCAATAGCTTTAAAACCTTCTTCTTCTGCTTCTTTAGCAAATGTTTCATACATATCTGTCCATTCATAATTTTCACCATCAGCAGCAGCTTTTAAATTATCAATAGTACCAGGTACTTCTCCACCATTTAATTCTTTAAACCACATTTTAGCATGTTCTTTTTCATTATTAGCAGTTTCTTCAAAAATAGCAGCTATTTGTTCATAACCATCTTTCTTAGCTTTACTAGCAAAATAAGTATACTTATTTCTAGCTTGAGATTCACCAGCAAAAGCTGCTAATAAATTTTGTTCAGTTTTACTTCCTTTAAGTTCCATAATATCTCTCCTTTAATTAAGATTATTATATCATATTAAATATAAAAAAGAAGATTATTTATCTTCTTTTTCCATATTCTCTTTAGCAACTGTTAACATTAATTTAATTCTATTAACTTGATTAGTATGACTAGAACCAGGATCATAATCTATAGCAACAATATTACTATTAGGATATAGATTTCTAATTCTTTTAATAACTGCTTTACCTACTATATGATTAGGTAAACAAGCAAATGGTTGTACACAAACAATATTATTAATACCATCTTTAATTAATTCAACCATTTCACCAGTTAAGAACCAACCTTCACCAGTTTGATTACCAGTAGATAGTATTCCATCTACATTATTAGCTAAATGATGAATATTAGTAGGCATTCTAAATCTAGTACCATCTAATACTTTTCTAACTGGTTTCTCATACATATCTATTAAATGTAATGCCGTATTATTAATTAAAGCATCTTTAATACTAGTCTTCATTAATTTCTGTTTAATAACAGCATTTAATGCACAATATTTAACAAACCCCATTAATTCAGGACTAAATACTTCAGCTCCCGCTTCTTCTAATTTATCAACTAAATGATCATTACCAAATGCATGATATTTAATTAATATTTCACCTACTATACCAACTTTAGGTCTATCTTCTAATTTAACTTTAATATGATCAAAATCTCTAACTATATCATTAATATTTCTCTTATATTCACTTAGTTTACCTCTAGCTACAGCTTTCTTACATCTCTCTAACCATTCATTATATAGTTTTTCACTATCACCCTTATTAATCTCATAAGGTCTAGTAGCATATAATAACTTCATTAATAAATCACCATATACTACAGCTTGAACAGCTTTATTTGCGAAAGATGGAGTAACATGGAAAGCTTGTTCTTTCTCTAAACCGCTTAAATTAAATGATAAAATACTAACCTTCTCTAAACCAGCATCTCTTAAAGCTTTCCTAATTAAACCTATATAATTAGTAGCTCTACAACCACCACCAGTTTGAGTAATAATAACACTAGTATTATCTAAATCATATTTACCACTCTTTAAAGCATGTATTAATTGACCAGTAACTATTAAAGCAGGATAACAAGCATCATTATTAACATAATTTAAACCACATTCAACAGTATCATCATTAGAATCACTTAAATATACAGCATTATAACCTTCACTATTTAAACAACTTTCAAATAAAGGCATATGGAATGCAGTCATATCAGGGAATAATAAAGTATGTTTCTTATCACTCTCTTTAAAATAATTCTTCTTATATTGATAAGTATGATATTTACTAATATCATTCTCTCTCTTATTCATACTAGCTATTAAAGATCTAATTCTTATCTTAGCAGCACCTAAATTATTAATTTCATCTATCTTAATAGTAGTAAATATTCTATTATTATATCTTAATATTTCATCAGCTTGATCAGTAACAATAGCATCTAATCCACAACCAAAACTATTTAAATTAACTAGTTCTAAATTAGCATGTTGACTAACTACATCAGCAGCATGATAAACTCTACTATGATAACTCCATTGATCTACTACCCTTAACTTACTACTAATCTTACTTAAATGACATATAGAATCTTCAGAAAGTACTGCTAAACCTAAACTATTAATCATTGTATCAATACCATGATTAACTTCTTTATCTAAATGATATGGTCTACCAGCTAAAACAATAGCTCTCTCATTATGTTCATCTATATATTTTAAGAACTCTTCCCCTTTAGCTCTAACTTCATCTTTAAATCGTCTTTGTTCTTTAAAACCTTCACTAATAGCATTCTTTAATTCATCATTACTAAATTTATATTCTTTAAAACAATCTAATTCTTTAATCCTCTTATATAAAGCTTTTTCATCTAAAGGTAAGAAAGGATTAATAAATTTAATCTTATCTCTTTCTAAATCTTCTACATTTAATTTAATAGCTTCACTATAACTTTGTACAATAGGACAATTAAAATGATTATCACTATTCTTAAACTCTAAATTCTCATACATTATACAAGGATAGAATATAGTCTTAATACCTTTACTAAGTAAATTCATAATATGACCATGAACTAACTTAGCAGGATAACAAACAGATTCAGAAGGCATTGATTCAATACCTGTTTCATATAACTTATGATTAGAATGATCACTAATAATAACTCTAAAACCTAATTTAGTTAACATAGTAAACCATAAAGGATAATCTTCATACATATTTAAAGCTCTAGGTATACCAATAGTACCTCTATAAGCATCTTCTTCTTTTAAAGGTTCATAACTAAATAATCTATCATATTTCCAAGAATACATATTAGGTAACATACTATTAGAACCATTATTACCAGAACCTCTTTCACATCTATTACCAGATATAAAAGACTTCTTATTAAACATATTAATAGTTAAAGCACAATGATTCTCACAACCTTGACATCTACTATGTAATGTCTTTATCTTTAAATCTAATATCTCTTCTTTATTTAACATACTAGTTTTAATATCTTGATCTTCATATTTCTTATAATTATCTAATGCTATTAAAGCAACACCATAAGCACCCATTAAACCTGCTATATCAGGTCTAATAACTTCTTTACCAGTAATATTTTCAAAACTCTTTAAAACAGCATCATTTAAGAAAGTACCACCTTGTACAACAATCTTTTTACCTAAAGTAGAAACATCTCTAATCTTCATAACTTTTTGTAAAGCATTACGAATAACACTATATGATAAACCAGCAAATATATCACTTAATGGTTTACCTTCTTTTTGAGTTTGTTTAATCTTACTATTCATAAATACAGTACATCTACTACCAAGATCTATTGGTGCTTTACTAGTAACAGCTTCTTTAACAAAATCAGATACAGTCATATTTAAACTCTTAGCTAATGTTTCTATAAATGATCCACATCCTGATGAACAAGCTTCATTAAGCATAATACTATCAACATTACCATCTTTAATCTTGATATATTTCATATCTTGTCCACCAATATCAATAATACTTTCTACACCAGGACAAAAATAATTAGCAGCTTCATAATGAGCCATCGTTTCTATTTCACTAATATCTAAATTAAATGCCGTCTTAATTAACATTTCACCATAACCAGTAGAACCACTACTTCTAATAACAGTATTCTCTGGAACACAATCATAAAACTTTAATAACATATCTTTTAAAGTATCAACAGGAGTACCCTTATTACTTCTATAGTCTTCATATAAAAGTTCACCATCATAAGAAATAGCAACTAATTTAGCTGTAGTACTACCTGCATCTATACCTACAAATAAATCACCACTATAAGTACTTAAATCTCCTCTTTTAACTTTATCTTTATCATGTCTCTTTTTAAATTTCTCATAATCTTCTTCATCTTTAAATAAAGCTTCCAAAGTATTACTTTCACTCTCATGAAAATTACTTAATTTATCTATTAAATCTAATAACTCATCTTTACTAAATTCTTTTCTCTTCTCTTTATCTAAAATAGCACCTATACATACAAATAATCTTGCATCACTAGGAGTAATAACTTCACTATCTTTTAAATTTAAAGTCTTAATAAATCTATCTTTTAAAGCACTTAAATAATTAAGAGGACCACCTAAGAAAATAACATTACCTTTAATAGGTTTACCACAAGCTAAACCACTTATAGTTTGATTAACTACAGCTTGCATAATAGAAAGTGCTATATCTTCTTTCTTAGCTCCTTCATTTAATAATGGTTGTATATCAGTCTTAGCAAAAACACCACATCTAGATGCAATAGGATATATTTGTTCACCCTTTAAAGCTAATTCATTTAAACCTTCAGTAGTAGTATTTAATAACACTGCCATTTGATCTAAGAAAGCACCTGTACCACCAGCACAACTACCATTCATTCTTTGTTCAATACTTTGACCAAAATAAATAATCTTAGCATCTTCTCCACCCAATTCAATAGCAACATCAGTTTGAGGAGCATACTTACTAATACCATTCTTACAAGCAATAACTTCTTGAACAAAATCTATATCTAAGTATTTAGCTAAAGCAATAGCACCACTACCAGTAGCAATCATTGTATATGATTGTTCACCAAACTTATCAATAACATCATTTAATAAATCCATTAAAGTTTTCTTAGTATCACTAAAATGTCTTCTATAATCACTATATAAAACATTTTCTTTATTATCCATAACTACTATTTTAACAGTAGTACTACCTACATCTATACCTATATTTAATACTTTTTTCATGATATCACCCCAAAACGTGTACCTATTTAGTATACCATATATTTTAATAAAATGCCCTATTAATAATAATTAATACACATAACCACTAAAGTGTTTAACAAACTTGTTATTAACCTTTATTTATGTTAAAATACATATAGATGAAGAAAAAACTTCATACAAAAAGGAACATTCAACTCGCTATTGTTGAGTGTCTACCTTATATTATTGGTTATGACACTCTAAAGAGTGTCGTTTTTTTTACTAATCATTCAAATAGAATAAGAAGTATTATTATGACGATTAGAAAAAGAATTAAAAAATCCTTTTTATTCATCATATCACCTCCTCATAAAAAGGAGGTAGACACTCAACGTTAAATGCTCTAAAAATAATTCTATCAAAACATATATTATATATTCAATAATGTTTACATAAACTTTTACTAATAAAAAAGATGATTATTCATCATCTTCATCTATATCATCTTTACTACCTTTATTTTTAAATTGTAATATCATAGGACTACCAGTAAAATCAAAATTATCTCTAATAGTATTTTCTAAATATCTAGCATAACTAAAATGTACTAAACCTTTATCATTACATCTAAAAGTAAATTTAGGAGGACATATACCTGTTTGACTACTAAAGAATATTTTTAATTTCTTACCCTTATAACCAGGAGCTTCATGTAATCTAGTAGCATCATTAATAACATTATTTAATAAACTAGTAGGAACTAATCTACTATTATTTTCATATGCACTTAATACTTCAGGCATTAACATATGAATTCTCTTCTTAGTCTTAGCAGATAAGAATACTACTTTAGCATATGTCATAAATTGAAATTCAGCTTTAATTAATTCTCTCCATCTCTTTAATTCATTATCTTTATCTTCAATAACATCCCATTTATTAACAACTAATACTAAACCTTTACCAGCTTCAATAGCATAACCTGCTATATGTTTATCATGTTCAATAATACCAGTAGAAGCATCTATTACTAAAACACATACATCAGATCTATCAATAGCTTTTAAACTTCTAAGTAAAGAATACTTTTCAATCTCTTCATATATTCTACCTTTTTTTCTCATACCAGCAGTATCAATAACAATATATTCATTACCATCATATTTAAATTTAGTATCAATAGCATCTCTAGTAGTACCAGCTATATCACTAACTATAGATCTTTCCTCATTTAATAAAGCATTTATTAAACTACTCTTACCTACATTAGGTCTACCAATAATACAAAACTTTAATAAATCATTCTTAATATCAATATCATCATTAAAATCTTTAGTAACTTCATCTAATAAATTACCAAAACCTATATTATGAGAAGCACTAATAGGAATAACATATTCAAAACCTAATTCATAATAATAATATATTCTCTCTTCTTGTAATTCTTTATTATCTAATTTATTTAAAGCAACTATAACTTTCTTATTAGATTTCATTAACATATCTCTAATAGCTAAATCATTACTAGTTAAATCTTCTCTAGCATCAACAACAAATATAATAACATCAGATTCATCTATAGCTATTTCAGCTTGAACTTTAATATCTTTATTAAAGTCTCCTTCTCCTAAATCAATACCACCAGTATCAACTAATAAGAACTTCTTATTATTATATTCTACATCTCCATATATTCTATCTCTAGTAACACCAGGAGTATCTAATATAATAGATTTCTTTTCTCCAATAAGTCTATTAAATATAGTACTTTTACCTACATTAGGTCTACCTATTAAACAAACACATTTTTTCATATAGTACCCCTCCTTTTATCAAAAGTATTTTAACATATCTCTA
This sequence comes from Bacilli bacterium, assembly GCA_017541445.1. The sequence goes on along the minus strand of JAFXZC010000005.1, from coordinate 1,070 downwards.
ATATTTAAACAACATTTCATAAAAAAAGACTTATAAAAGTCTTTTAATATTCAATATTATCTAAAGGAACTTCTATAACAGGTCTTACACCATTCGATATATTGTTATTAGCATAAGCCATTCCAGTATTATGACCCCAAACATATGCAACATATCCAGATAAACTAAAAACACCCTTATCATGTTTTCTTATCGGATTTTCAAGCCAATAACCTTCTGTATTGTTAGTATTAGTAAATTTAGTATTCTCTAATAAATAATCACATGTATTTAACGAAAAATAAGTACTATCATGTGGAGCAAGATTACAGGCCGATTCTACTTCTTGAGTTGTTATCATTCTAGCTGCATATCCTTCATAACTAAATGTTGTCGGCAAAGTACCTCCAGAAGTTGTTTTTCCACCATCTTCATTTACAATATTTCTTTCATAATTATCTAATTGAATATTACTCCATTGAGTTGTTTTAGGCAAATGTTTAATACCATCTATCGGTCCATACCAATTATATCCACTTTTATAATAAGCAACTGTTGTTGTAGAATCACGCTCCCCATTAACTGTATTAGTATAAAATATTAAATTAGCATAATCTCCAGATGTACCTACATAATAAAACCTTTCTGTTTCTGCACTATATATTCCATCACCATTAACATCACAATCAAATGCATCTCCAGCTTTTAATGTACCATTTGTACCTAAATTACCATAAACAATAGTTGTAGTACCTTTAGAACCATCTACTGCATAACCTAATGAATTACAACTAAAATAGCTTGTCGTTGTACATTCTTCTTGATGTAATACAGTAGCTCTCTTACAAATATATACAGGTTCTACTACTGGTTCTTCTTTAGGTTTCTTAATTAAAACTGTAGCTTTCAAACTAATATTAAACTCTTTATAAGCATATACTACTATTGGAGTAATAATACCTAATAAACCAACTATAACAAATAATTTACCTAATCTATTCTTCCTTCTTATTATTAAAAATAAACCTATACTAATTACAAATATAATACATACTATTGCAAGTATATTTTTAACTGATAAAGTTTTAGGA
>JAFXZC010000030.1 GCA_017541445.1 Bacilli bacterium | reverse complement strand
TGAATCGAGCCATTATATACCCCCAAATTTAGGCCAAATTTATAATTAATTTAATTTTACTTTCAAAAATATAAATTGCCTGAGCAAAAAAAAATTATCTTTTTAATGCCAAAGGAGAAGACTCACGTCAACTTAGTTGTTATTGGACACGTCGATTCAGGTAAATCCACTTCTACTGGTCACTTAATCTATGCTTGCGGTGGTATTGATCCCCGTACCATTGAAAAATTTGAAAAAGAAGCCACTCAAATGGGAAAAGGTACTTTCAAATATGCATGGGTCTTAGATAAATTAAAAGCTGAAAGAGAAAGAGGTATTACAATTGATATTACTTTATGGAAATTTGAAAGTAAAAAATATTATTTCACTATTATTGATGCACCTGGACACAGAGATTTCATCAAAAATATGATTACCGGTACTTCACAAGCTGATGTTGCTATTCTTGTTGTCCCAGCCGATAAAGGAGGTTTCGAAGCTGCTTATTCAAAAGATGGACAACTTAGAGAACATGCTCTTCTTGCCTTCACTATGGGTATTAAACAAATCATTGTTGCTATTAACAAAATGGATGCCTGTGATTATTCTGAACAAAGATATAATGATATCCAAGAAGAAATGCAAAAATTCATCAAAAAACAAGGATTCAAACCAGATGATACTCAATTTGTTGGTTATTCTGGATATACTGGTCAAAATCTTGTTGAAAGATATGAAGATGGAGATGCTACAAAAACCAACAAAATGCCTTGGTATAAAGGAAAAACTTTATTAGAAGCTTTAGATGAAATTAAACCACCAACCAGACCATTAGATAAACCATTAAGACTTCCTCTTCAAGATGTATACAAAATTACTGGTATTGGTACTGTACCATGTGGTAGAGTTGAAACTGGTATCTTAAAACCAGGTATGTTAGTATATTTCGCTCCTTGTGGTATTACTACTGAATGTAAATCAGTTGAAATGCACCATACTTCATTAGAAGAAGCTATTCCTGGAGATAATGTTGGTTTCTCAATTAAAGGTGTTACTGTTAAAGATGTTAAAAGAGGATATGTTACTGGTGATTCCAAAAATGATCCACCAAAAGAAGTTGAAAGTTTCAAAGCTCAAGTTATTGTTATGAACCATCCTAACTCAATTAAAGCCGGATATTGCCCAGTTATTGATTGCCATACTTCCCACATTGCTGTCAAATTCTCAAAACTTGAAACTAAAATTGATAGAAGAACTGGTAAAACCATTGAAGAAGAACCAAAAGAAATTAAAAATGGTGAATCTGTTCTTGCTTTCATGGAACCTCAAAAACCATTAGTATGTGAAACCTACAAGGATTATCCACCACTTGGAAGATTCGCTGTCAGAGATATGAAAATGACTGTTGCTGTCGGTGTTATTAGAGAAATTAAAAGAAAAGAACCAGGAGCTGCTAAAACTACTAAAGCTGCCCAAAAAGCTATGAAAGAAGAAGGAAAAAAGAAAAAAGGAAAATAAATAATTTTACTTAATTTTACTTAATAATCTTTTAATAAAAAAAACCATTCTTTACAATTATTTTTTTATTTCATAATTTTATTTTTTTTTAAAAATAATTTTTTAAAATGAATTTTTAAATTTCTATTATTATTTAAAAATATATTTTTCTATTCTTCATGGGGATTGGGGATTGGGGATTGGGG
>JAFXZC010000019.1 GCA_017541445.1 Bacilli bacterium | reverse complement strand
ATATTATTAATTAAATAAATTTAAAAAATTATTTATTTTGACAAAATTAATTTTTATCATTCTTAAAGATACAAAATGGTAAACTTCACAATTGACCAAATAAGAGAAATTATGGACAATCAAAACAATATCAGAAACATGTCAGTCATAGCTCACGTAGATCATGGTAAATCAACCCTTACTGATTCACTTATCGCTCGTGCTGGTATCATTGCCCAAGAAAAAGCCGGAGATACTAGATATACAGATACAAGAGAGGATGAAGCCGCCAGAGGTATTACAATTAAATCCACAGGAGTTTCTTTATATTACGAATATGACTTCCAAGACAATGGTACAATGGACAAATTTTTAATTAACTTAATTGATTCACCCGGACATGTCGATTTCTCCTCTGAAGTTACCGCTGCCTTAAGAGTCACAGATGGTGCTTTAGTCGTTGTCGATTATGTTGAAGGTGTCTGTGTCCAAACTGAAACTGTCTTAAGACAATCTTTACAAGAACTTATTAAACCAGTTCTCATGATTAATAAATGCGATAGAGCTCTTTTTGAACTTAAACACAATTCAGAAACCATGTATCAAAATTTCTTAAGAGTTATTGAAAATACTAACGTTATTATTTCCACTTATCAAAATCAGGATACTATGGGTGATCTTCAAGTATATCCCGATTCTGGTACTGTTGCTTTTGGTTCTGCTCTTCATGGATGGGGATTTACTCTTACTACATTTGCTAAAATGTATGCAGCTAAATTAAAAATGGAAAAATCTAAATTAATTAAAAGATTATGGGGAGATAATTACTTTAACCCAAAAGAAAAAAGATGGTCAGATGAACCCGAAGATGAATCTGTCAAAAGAGCTTTTTGTGCTAATATTTTAGAACCCTTAATTAAATTAGCTAATACTGTTGCTACTGGTAAAAAAGAAGTATATCAACCATTATTACAAAAATTAAAAATTGAACTTAAAGGAGAAGAATTAGAACTCCAAGGAAAATATTTAATGAGAAAAGTTATGCAAAAATGGATTACAGCTTCTGAAGCTTTACTAGAGATGATTATCCTTCATTTACCTTCACCAAGAGTTTCCCAAAAATATAGAACATTATATTTATATCAAGGACCAATGGATGATGAATGTGCTAAAGCAATGATTGAATGTAATCCTGAAGGACCAGTTATGATGTTTGTATCTAAGATGGTACCTACTTCTGACTCTGGTAGATTCTATGCTTTTGGTCGTGTATTTTCTGGTAAAGTCAGACAAGGAGAAAAAGTAAGAATTTTAGGACCTAATTATAAACCAGGAAAACAAGTCGATTTACATATTAAAACAATTCAAAGAGTAGTTCTTATGATGGGAAGAAAAGCCGAAGATGTCGTTGATGTTCCATGTGGTAATACTTGTTCTTTAGTTGGTGTCGATGAAGCCATTTTAAAACAAGGAACTATTTCAACCTCAGCTCAAGCTCATACTATTAGATCTATGAAATACTCTGTATCCCCTGTCGTCAGAGTTGCTGTTAATGCTAAAAATCCTGCTGATTTACCCAAATTAGTTTCTGGTTTAATTAAAATGTCTAAAGCTGATCCTTTAGTCCAAGTTATTAATACTGAAACTGAACACATTATTTGTGGTTCTGGTGAATTACATTTAGAAATTTGTTTAAAAGATTTAGTTGAAGATTATGCCAAAATTGAAATTACTAAATCTGATCCAGTTGTACCTTATAAAGAAACTGTTACAGCTAAATCATCTCAAATTTGTATGGCCAAATCTCCAAATAAACATAACAGATTATATGTTATTGCTGAACCCTTAAATGAAGACCTTGTTGTCGAAATTGAAAATGGTAATATCAGAGCTGCTGATGATCTTAAAGTCACTGCAAGAACTCTTATTGATAAATATGAATGGGATCAACATGATGCTAAAAAATTATGGGTATTCGGTCCTGATCAAAGTGGTCCAAACTTTTTAATTGATCAAACTAAAGCCGTTCAATATCTTAACGAAATTAGAGATTCAATGGAAGGTGCTTTCCAAAATGTCACAAAAGAGGGAGTACTTGCTGAAGAAAATTTAAGAGGTGTAAGATTTGGTATTCAAGATGTTGAATTACATAATGATGCTATTCACAGAGGTGGTGGACAAATTATTCCTACTGCTAGAAGAGTATATTATGCTTGTGAAATGACTGCTACTCCAAGATATCAAGAACCTATATATCTTTGCAATATTGCTACTCCACAAGATGTCATGAGTGGTGTTTATCAATGCTTTGCTCAAAGAAGAGGTGTTGTATTCAATGAAGAATCTGTCCAAGGAACTCCTTTATTAGAAGTCAAAGCTTATTTACCTGTATCTGAATCTTTCGGATTTACTGCCCATTTAAGATCTCTTACTTCTGGACAAGCTTTCCCACAATGTGCTTTTGACCATTGGGATTTGATCCAAAATGATCCATTTGATGTTAAATCTAAATCATATGAAATTACTATGGCTATTAGAAAAAGAAAAGGACTTAAACAAGAATTACCTATACTTGCTGATTATATTGATAAAGCTTAAAATTATGATGATTTAATAGTATCTTTAGTTTTATAAAAATAAGAAATATTTTATACAAAATAAACATAT
>JAFXZC010000015.1 GCA_017541445.1 Bacilli bacterium | reverse complement strand
TAAATATTTATTTATTCTCTAATTCAGCACCTTCATCTAATTCAGTCTTATCAACTTCCATAGGAATATGAACATCATTAATTGCATCAATTCCAACAGCTTTATGTTTTTCTTTTTCTTTATCTTTTTCAGATACAAATAATTCTTCTTTTTTATCTTCTTCTTTTTCTTGTCCAGATTCATATTTGTATCTAAAGCAAATAGCTATCAAAATTTCACATAATCCAATATAACCATAAGTAACAAAACATTTCATAGGGAATTTTTTATCATATTCTTTCCAAAAATCATTTATTAAACCATAAGTTACACCTGCAGGTAAACTACCCATAAATGAAGATAAAACAGCAATGACCCATGAAGCTTTTGTTTTATCTTTACTGTCTATACATGAATTCATAATACCTGCTATTGAAGGTAACACAGCTGAACCTGCAACTTGGAATAAAGAGACTAATATTAAAAATACATACCAAGTATTTGCCCATGTAACAGGAGTGAAAATAAGAACTGCAAATAAATAAAAAGCAAATAGCATCCACATTGAATTTTTATCTTTGTAACCTCCAACTGCACTTGTGCATTTTCCTCCTATTTGTGAACCTATTAAGGGATTAAATATAATCATTGCTACATAAAATAATGTTATTTGAGTTTTATTTGGATAACCAATTACTGTTTGAACATAAACACAAATCCAAATTGTTAACATTGTTCTAATTGAAAGAATAACACATCTTGAAAATAATAAAAACATAAATACTCCATTTGTAAATAAAGATTTATTAACTTTATATAAATTAATGTCTTTATCTTCTTCATTTGATTTTCTTACAGCATAAATTGAGACAACTTTAGCTACTGTTGGTCTTAATAATTCTTTTCCATCTTTTGTAGTGACAGTTGCTAATTTACTTGAAAAATATATTTTAGGATATAATAAATAACAAACTCCACAAGCTCCTACCCAAATTCCATTGCATAAGAAAGATTTTTTATAGTTGTTTCCACCAACTATTAAGTCTACTATGTATCCACCTCCTCTTCCACATCCGCTTGCAACTGAAATCATATTTTTCATAAATTTCATATTTTTTTTTACACCAAATTGACCTATCCATAAAGGAGCATATATAACTGGCCATATATGTCCAATTCCTGAAATCAAACGGCAAACAAGTAAAAAGTAACCATCATTTGAAAAATAAAAAGGAACTAATGTTGCGAATTTAATTATTGCTGCTATGATTAATAAAAGTTTTCTATTGATATTATTTACTAAACAACTAAATAATATTGCTCCGGCCATTCTTCCAATTGCATATAAACCACTAAATAAACCATATTCTACATCCATTAAACCTAAATTGGCTTTTATTATTGAACCTGCTGGGGCCATTATACCTGCTGAGAAAGCAACACCAATACAGTTAATGAATAATGTCCAAAAGATCATCCAACGAACACTTTTGGAAAGGACTTGATGGGCGTTGTCTAGTTTTTTGACACCATACATTTTTTTATATTATTTTAATTTTTGTTTTTATTTAAGATTATTTAATTATAAATTTTTTATTTATAAATATTATAATTTAATTTTTTGGGGATTGGGGATTGGGGATACGTCGCCGCGCTCACGGTGCCCGAGCCTCTCACACCGCCGGAGACCGAAGGCGGCAAGCGCCTCCTTCAGGCCCTGCAGGCGGTATGCGCCGTCAGCCCGGAGGGGGACTGCCAGGTTGAGGGCGATGAAGCTGTGCAGCTGCTCCGCCTCACCCGCCTGGACGAGGCCGCGCTGCGTGCCGATCTGACCGCGGCAATGACC
>JAFXZC010000029.1 GCA_017541445.1 Bacilli bacterium | reverse complement strand
TAATTAATTAATAAAATAATTAATATTAAATAAAAATAATTAAATAATATATAAATTTAACTTAGTTTTATTAAATTTACCTGAATATTTAATAAGTTTAATATTTATTTATCATAAATTAATTTTATTTAATCCGAGGAATTATTCAGCATTTAGCAACTTGGTTTATAATTATTTCCTACTTCATAAATACTTGCAAGTAAAGTAAGAAGAAGTTTACTTTTGACTTCAGCAATATCTTCCCAAACACAGAAGACAGTAGCACCTAATTTTCTTGCAATGGAAATAGCATATTTAGCATTATTTTGTCTAGATTCTTCATCATCTTTATCAGTAACAACAATATCCCAATTTATTGATCTTGGTTCGATTGATTTCATAATATGAATGAAATATAATGAGCTTGCTAATTTTTTATCTTTTAATGATTTAACTTTATAATCATCATCTACTCTTTCATTACCCCAAGCTACTAATTCTTCTTCTGTCTTGTTACCAATAACTTGTAATGAATGAGCTCTCATCATTTGCCATACAATAGCCAAAATATATTTTTTATTACCATCTCTGATATCACCTCCTCCAATACCAATTATTTGATATTTAGATTTTTTACTGGCTTCAATAACTTCACCGCAATTTACAGTCTTTTTAAATGGATTATTTGGTTTTTTATCAACAATTTTCCAATTAACGCAACCTGGTTTTATTTTATCTAAAGTTCTTAATAAAAGAAGACCATCTTTTGATTCTTCATATAAGTTATTTATATGAATTGGATCACCATTATCATCATTTAGTCCTAATGAATTGATCCACATTCTGAAAGCTCTTTCTTCTCTGGCTCCTTCGACATCATCATCTAATAATTTAGCAGCCTCATACTTTTCTTGTTCAGTGGCGGGTTCTAATCCTGGATATGCGTTAAATATTGAAGCAACAAATAATGTATTTAATTTATTATTTCCTGAAACAATATCATCAGGTGTTATATAAGATTCAGCTCCTAATTTTTTGGAATTATCTATTACTTTTTTAGCTCTTTTTTTTTTGTCACTTTCATTCAAGGCACTTTTATCACAAAGATCCTTATTTAATTGATGAAGAAGTATAGTATATTTTTCTGAGTCTTTTACATCACCAGAAAAGTTGTTAATTCTTTTATCATATCCAGCAGCTTTGAGATGATAATTAAACCATCTAAGAAGTAATTGTTCTGGAGATAATTTAAGTAAATCAGAAAGTTGTTCACCAGGATTTAATAAACGAATTAATTCTGGATGGTGTTTAAGTTGAATATTTCTCATAACAACTAATTTGACTACTTGCCACATTAAACCTAAGACCATGATATAGTTTTTACCATCCATAATAGCATCATAGTTAAGACCAATACAGTTTAATCCAATACTTTTAGCAGCTGAGATAGCTAAATTTAAGTTTTCAACTTGTTGGAAAATATTCATATTATCTTTAGTATTTATGACACGTTCATCAATGGTACCTTCTTGAGCTTTATTAATTAATTTACATAATAATACACCATTTTTGATTCTATCAAAGACTTCATTAGAATCAGGATCTATTGGTAAATATTTTTTACAGATTGGATCATCAGATAAAGAACTGTTAATAATTTTAACATAAGCACTTCTTTCTTCTTCAGAAAACGTTTGTAATTGCATTGGATCAAAATCTCCTTTAGATACTCTTACCATAGCTTTACCTTTCTTATTTTTAAAGATATTAAGTTGTATTTTTCCTTCTTTGTTTGTTAATTTTTTCATGACATTCAAAAATTCGGTGAATGTCATACTATTTTGGTCTTTTAAATCAAAGCCTTCCATTAAAGAATCAGCATCTTCTTGTTTTAATTCTCTGTGTCCTAAAGCATGGAGAAGGTTTAAAAATTCGCTACGTTCCATTATTCCGTTCTTATTTTTATCGAATTCTTTGAAGACTTTCTCTAACTCCGAGTAATCTTCAGCTTTGAAACTTTGGACTAATTTTACATCGACTTGGTAGCTCATTTTTAATATAAATTATTTATTAATAAAAACAATTATAGTATAATATCTAAGCAATATTTTTATTTATTTTTAATATCAATTATATTTTAAATTAATAATAATTATTAATAAAATTATTTTTTTAACTGCTTAATGGGGATTGGGGATTGGGGATTGGGG
>JAFXZC010000028.1 GCA_017541445.1 Bacilli bacterium | reverse complement strand
CCCACAACCCCCAATCCCCAATCCCCATATAAATCAAAAAAAATAATATTTTTAATAAAATTAATTATTTAATAATTATTTAATATCATGTTCAATTTCAGACAATTTCATTAAATAATTTTTAATATATTTAATATTAATTAACAAAAGTTGTTATTTATTTACTACTTAATTCAATTGCAGGTTCTGGCTCTTTTTCTTTTGGTTTAGGATATTCTTTACATCTAAAGAACAACATTAAAAAGTTAAAAACAGCACCAACAATTAAAAATTTCATTAAAACATTTAATGCATCTTCCTTAGTGAAACTTTTAAGTAAAGTTGAATAAACATAAGGAGCTGGAATCTGTCCTAATATAATACCAGCAATAACATTTACTGTAACACCAAATGGTTTTCTAGAGGGTGTACCAGCAGATAAATTTGTACCTTGTACAAATGGTCCCATAGTTGAAGAAGCAATAGAATAGACTATAGCAGCAAAGGATAAATCTCTAGGTGTTGTTAGATATGGAACAAAGTTTCCAGCTATAGTAGTAATTAAATAGAAAGTGAACATTATTACTGGAGTTGTTCTACTATAATAATTACCTACAATGAAAGACAAAATTAATATAATGAAAAATCCTGCAATTGGCCCTATTAATGTGAATAATATTTTATTTTTTAATTTTTTAACTTCTCCACCATTTTCTTCTGTGAAATAAGAATTAATGAATCCCATTGAATAATTACCAAATCCAGCAGTAGCAAGAATTAAAATGACATTAGATATCATTCCTGAAACATATCTTTTATTCTTAGCTAATCCAATCAAAATCGTGAGTATATAATCATCTTTGGTTGAAATTCCAGAATGTCTATATCTATAAATGCTTTCTTGGCCTTCAACACTTTTTGAATCTTCTTCTTCCTTTACAGTCTTAGCAGCATTTAAATATTTAACATCTTTATAATTTCCTTTATATAAAAGTAAATCGCTTGAGAAATAAATACCAGGGATTTGAATAATACCAAATCCAATACATCCTAAGATAATTCCTTCTACTAAAAATGATTTTTTGAAATTATCACTTCCAAAATAATAATTTAATAAAATACCACAACTGATTCCTCCTGCTCTATATAAGTTAGTCAAAGCTAAAAATACAGTCTTGTAAGAATAAATGGCTAATTGATCAATCCAAAGGGAAATATAGACATTCATAACCATTATACAAAATCCAGTAAAGAAATATAAAGGCATGATAATCATTTGATTATCTGTGAATTGGAAAAACATGACTGCAGCGAAAGTAGTAAAGACTGAATAAAGAACAGTTCCTTTACGTTGAGGATTTCTCATAATAACTATGATGCAAATAGCGGAAAGGAATTGTCCTACATGATATATAAAAGTGAAAATAGCATGGGTCTTTTCTGTAATTCTGAGAGAAGCTCTAATATTTGCATTGGTTGAAGTGAAAGTATTGGCGACCATTGCTTCAGCCATAATAACAGCATATAAAAGAAACAAGGTTATTATACGAATTGGTTTTCGGAGGAGAAATCTTTTTTTGTTGTCTTGTGTAGCAATAAGATTATCTTCCATTCTATTT
>JAFXZC010000027.1 GCA_017541445.1 Bacilli bacterium | reverse complement strand
TGGATGAAATAATATTGAATTCCTCCATTTCCTTCACCTTTATGAACACCGAAGGTATATTTATTATCTAATTGAACTTCAATATTTCTGATATATTTTATATTAAATGGATCTTGAGCTAAATAATTTTGTTGACCTTTTCTGTTTCTATCATAATAAGGAGATATCATAATAACTTCTTGTCCTAATGTTCTTAAACCTTGAGATAATTCATCAACCATAACACCTAATCCTCCGACTGTTGACCATCTTCCTAATTCTGGGGTTACAAAAACAATAGGTCCTAAAATGTTACTTGTTAATAATTTTTCAGCTTCATCTGCTAATTTTGTGTTACTTATATAACTTTTTAATTCTTTCATTTTAAAGCAATATCTAAAGAAATCAGTACTATAAGTTTTGTTATTTTTAACAAAGTTTAATTTTTGAATATAATCATAGAAAGATATACTATATTGTCCTAATAAATTTTCAGTATAATTAAGCCATTTAGCAAATTCATCTAATGGTAATTTTTTCTTTAAAATTTCTTTTAATTGTAAACTTACTTGATAAGAATCAACACTACCTCCTTTAGATTTTAATTCATTGATCATTCTACCATTTGATTTATCCATAACAATTTTATAATTTTCTTGAGTGAAAGGAATAATAGAAAATCCAAAGCATATAGCACCATAAGGTTCAATAGTTCTATCAACATGTCCTTGAATTAATTCTCTAGTGAAATATATATCTCCTTTTTCATCTGAAATCCAATCTTCTATATAGCATATACTGTTGAAGTTATTTTTTTCATCGAATACACTTCCATCTTCACTTTTTGTAGTTAAAAGAGAGCTCAAATCTAATTTAAAGTTAGTTTTATCATTAGTAAAGTTAATAGCGAAAATACCAGTTTCATCTTCACCTTGTCTTGCAAAAGCAAATACACCTGGATGTTCTTTTCCATTACTAGCAATAGCTTTGAGATATACTAATTTACCACGTCTTAATGATTCATGATTATTTCTCATTTTTCTTCTGTTGTTATAATGGAATTTTATTTTATTTAAATCAAATCCTTGTTCTGGACCTAATTGTTTTACTATATCACTTTGTTTTCTTTCCATTTCATTAACATTAGTTATATTAATTCCTGATAAAGAGATTAAACTTGTTAAGTTATCAGCTAAGTTAACACTTGGAAGATATTCAGATATATTAGAAGTACTTGATGAGGTACTTAATTTTTCTTTTTCAGCTAATTCTCTTTTTTCTTGTTCTTTTGATTCAATTAATTTCATTAAAGATTTAGATCTAGTTTTCTTAGACATCAAATTTTGAGAAGAAGTTCCAGTTTTACCTTCTTTTGATTCATATACATTGACAATTTGAACTCTATATGCCTCTCCATCTATTTCTTCCATAAATGTCATTGGAATATCAGGTAAAGTAAATAATAAATCTACTGCACTCCAAGTTCCTCTTCCATATAATAAAGCAGGATAAGGCCAAATTTGACCAGATGAGCTTTGAACTAAAAGAGCTCCATCAGGTAATTCTCTATAATTTTCATCATACCATTTTTTTAATAAAGAAACATCTTTTGGTTCAGTTTTTTCTATTCTTCCATCTCTGTTTATTTTTTTTCCTAAGATTTCAGTTAAAATGATGGGTAAGGTATACATTCTTGGAATAATACCTGAACGAGAAAGAGCAACATGTCTATTATTTGAGAATTTTTCATTAAGCCAACATTCTCCAAAGAATACGAAATTTGGATATCTTTGCCAAATAGTTTTGGTCAATTTAACTAACATTGGATTTGGATATGTTTCAAAACAATCACTGTTATAAAATCCACTTTCTTCTGTTGGTAAAACAATTTCTCCATTCAATATTTCCATAGCAGAATAATGTGGTTTACCATCATTGTCAATTCTGAATAATTCTGATGCATTTATTTCCATTATTTGAGGCCAAGCTTGACAGTTATCTAAATGAATACCATCAATGTGATATTTATCTACTAAAGCTAAAACTTCATTAATTAATAAATTCCAAGATTCTATTTTTCTGTAGTTAAGAATAGCACTATCATCATAATGAACACTTTGTCCATCAGATCCATAACATATTTGTAATTTTCCTCTAGTATCTAAATAATGAAGTACAATATCTCTATATTTTCTATTTGCTCTTGAACTACTTATTCTTCCAAGACAATCTAAAATAATTTTCATTGATAATTTTTTGCATTTTGTCATTAAACTTTTGAAAGCTTTATCACCTCCTAATAAAGATGAAATACTAGCTCTATCAGTAATAGCCATAGGACTTGCTTCAGAATTAGCTATATCTATTGGTTCAGCTGTGTTTTCATCATATGCTATATCATTATCTCTTTCTAAGGCACCCATAATATAAAGACAATTGATATATCTTTGAGAATATTCATCTAATTTATCTTCTAAAGTTTTAAATGAACCTCTTTT
>JAFXZC010000018.1 GCA_017541445.1 Bacilli bacterium | reverse complement strand
CCCCAATCCCCAATCCCCAATCCCCATTCATTATTGATAATTAAAAATTAAAATTTATAATTATTTAAATAAAATTTAATTAAATTACTAAAATAATAATTAAATTTAATATATATTTTTATAATTTAAATTAAATTAATTAAATTATAAAAATTCACTAAACAGTAAATATATAAAATAACATCATTAATAAATTTAAAATAAATTATTTGTTAATTAAACACAAATAATGAAATTAAATAATAATATATTAAAATATTAAAAAAACAGTATATAACCCTTAATCATTAAAAATTTTATATATAAAAATGAGCAAGACTTTAGATTTAATGAAAGAATTAAAACAAGATGAAATTATCAAAAGATATGAGGCAGCATCAGCCGAAGAAAAAGCAGCTTTTGATAAACAAGTTGAACAAATGGAAAAAGTATATCCAGGTGGTATCAGAGAATACTGCAAAAGAGCCAAAGTATTATTAGAAGATTCAAAAAATGGAGTAAATCCTTTCTCTGATTTCACTCCCTCAATTCCTGAAGGATTTAACGTAAAAGTAGGAGATGATAAATTTTATGAATTAGAAAAAATTGGATGCGATGAACTTAAAGACACTTGCTTTGTTTTAGTTGCTGGAGGATTAGGAGAAAGATTAGGATATAGTGATATCAAAATTGGTATTCAAACAAATTTAGTAACTAAAAAAAGATTCATTGAAATCTATATAGGATATATTCTTGCTTATGAAAAAAGAGTAAAAAAAGTATTTCCTATGGGAGATGATTGGTTCATTCCTTTAGTAATTATGACTTCTGGAGACACAAACGATAAAACAATAAAATTATTAGAAGCAAATAATAACTTTGGAATGAGAAAAGACCAAATTACTATTGTCAAACAAGAAAAATGTCCAGCATTACTTGATAATGATTGTCATTTAGCTGTAAAAAAAGATAAATTAGAATTAGAAACTAAACCACATGGACATGGAGATATTCACACTTTATTATATCAAAATAAAATCATTGATAAATGGGTACAAAAAGGTAAAAAATGGTTTGTATTATTCCAAGATACAAATGCTTTAATTTTCAATTGTATTCCATCTGCAATTGGTGTTTCTAAATCACTTAATTTAGCTATTAATACCATATGTATTCCAAGAAAACCAGGTGAAGCTGTTGGAGGTATATGTAAATTAACCAAAAAAGACGGAACTAGCATTACTAACAACGTTGAATATAATCAATTAGACCCTCTTTTAAGAGCTAAATATAACAAAGATGGAGATGTTCCAAACAAAGAAGGTTTAAGTGATTTCCCAGGAAACACAAATGTGTTAATTTTCGAAATTACTCCATATTATAAAGCTTTAAATAGAACTAAAGGATTAATGCCTGAATTTGTTAATCCTAAATATGCCAATGCTGAAAAAACTGTATTCAAATCACCAACAAGATTAGAATGTTTAATGCAAGATTTCCCTAAATTATTAACTGATAATGAAAAAGTTGGTTTCTGTATGTAT
>JAFXZC010000026.1 GCA_017541445.1 Bacilli bacterium | reverse complement strand
TTGGGGATTGGGGATTGGGCCCAATCCCCAATCCCCAATCCCCATTGAATTTCCAATAAAATAAAATAATATCTAATTAATTATTATTTTTAATAAATAAAAAAAAAATAAATAAATAAATTTATGATCTTGCATGAATTAAATTATTGATTAATCAAAATATTTATAATTTAAAATATGAATGAACAAAGTGATTTAACCGAGAAGCTTTTAATGAACAACGACAATGAAGGCGATAACGGAGATAAAATCGACATGTCAAAAATATTCAACAACGAATATAACACAAGTGAACACGCCTCAGAAGCTTACTTCAAAGAACACTTAAAAAATGTAGAATATTGTGGTCAACTATTTAGGACTGATTTCCAAAAAGGTCTTAGCTCATCTAATACAGAAGATTTAAAATGGAGAGAACAAAAATGGGGAAACAACCATTTACCTCCAGAAAAAGAAAACTCCATTTTAGAACACATACTAAATTGCTTTGAAGATATCATGCTTAGAGTTTTGTTGATAGCTTCTATTGTAGCTCTTGTTATAGGTCTATTAAAAGATGGTATTAAAACAGGTTGGATCGAAGGTACTGCTATATTCTTTGCTGTATTTTTAGTCGTCACAATTAGTTCTTATATGAACTACCAAGAAACTGAACAATTCTTAAAACTAAGTAGAGAAACGAAACTTAAAAAAGTACTTGTAATTCGAGATGGAATCGAGAAAGAAATTTCCATTGAAGATATATTAGTAGGAGATATACTCAAGCTGCGAATAGGAGATATTATTAATGTAGACGGATTTGTCTTTGGTGATGCTAAGGCTGGTATGGATGAATCTCCAGTTACTGGTGAGTCTGAAGTTATGTGGAAAATAAACAATTTTGAATCCAAAGGACAAAAATATTCATGTCCTTTCGTTTTCTCTGGATCTCAAGTTGTAGATGGTCATGGTAATATGGTTGTTGCTGCTGTTGGTGATAAGACTTTCGAAGGACAAAATAAGCAATTAATAAATTCTGGTGGAAAAAAGAAAAAAGAAGGAGATGAAGAAGGTGGAGATGACGATGATGAAGATGCTGATTTAACACCACTTAAAAAACAATTAAATGATTTATCTAACTTAATTGGTAACTTAGGATATATTTTTGCAATTCTTATTGGTGCTGTTCTTTTCTTAAAAGAAACCTTTATTAATCTATATAATGGTTTATCATTATTTAATCAGCATGAACTCGATATATTAGTAAATGCTTTCATTATTGGTGTTACTGTCATTGTAGTTGCTATTCCTGAAGGTCTTCCTATGGCAGTTACAATTGCTTTCGCTTTTTCAGTAGATAAAATGAAAAAAGAACACAACTTGGTTAAACATTTAGATAAATCTGAAGCTATGGGTAATGTCAATAATGTTTGTACTGATAAAACTGGTACTCTTACTTTAGGTGTAATGAGAATTGCTGCTTTCTTCATTGAGGATGAAGATATTAGATTAAATAGACAAAAAGTTCAAGATGAATCATTAAGAGATTTAATATGGAATTGCATTTATAAAAATATAACCTGTGTAGAATCAGAGAATGAAAAAGGAGAAAAAGTACTTAATGGTGATATGACAGAAAAGGCTCTTTTCACTTATTTAAAAGAAAATAATTATCCAATAGTAGGAGAAAAAAAACCTATACATATTCTTCCATTTAAATCAGATTATAAATATATGATGAATATTTATAAAGATAAAGATGGATATATTTTATACGCAAAAGGTGCCCCTGAAAGAGTAAGTCCATTCTTTGCTAAATATAGAACTAAAGGTGCCCAAGAAGATAATTTCGAAGACCATGAAGAAGATTTAAAAAATAAACAAGCTGAATATGCAGAAGATTCCATGAGAACACTTATTTTCGGTTATAAAATTTTAACAGAAGAAGAAGTAAATAAAGCAAGACAGGACAATCCAGAAGATGATTTAGCCTTTTTCAATACTTTGGCTAAAGGTCTTTGCTTTGCTTTCATGGTTGGTATAAGAGATAATAATAGACCAGATGTTCCTGATGCTATAAGAAAATGTCATCATGCTGGTATTACTGTCCGTATGGTAACTGGTGATAATATTAATACAGCTATTGCCATATCTAAAGATGTTGGTATTATTGAACCACATCAATCAGCCGAATGCAAAAATGTTGCTGCTCATTATAGAAAATTAGTTCAAGAAAAAGAAGAAGAATGCAAATTAGGAGTTATTAATGGAGAAAATCCAATTGCACTCGAAGGTGAAATATTCAGAGTTATTTGCGGAGGTATTACTAAAAAAACAGGAGAAGATGGTAATTTAGAAGTTAGTCTTAATAATAAAGAAGCATTTAAACATACTGTTGCTAAACTTAAAGTAATTGCAAGAGCCTCACCTGAAGATAAATATATTCTTGTCTTTGGTCTTAAAGAATTAGGTAATATTGTTGCTGTTACAGGAGATGGTACTAATGATGCTCCTGCTTTACGTCAAGCTCATGTAGGATTTGCTATGGGTATAAGAGGTACTGATATTGCAAAAGATGCTGCTGATATTGTATTACTTGATGATTCATTTAGTTCTATTGTAACCGCATGTAAATATGGTAGAAATATATATGATTGTATTAGAAAATTCGTTCAATTCCAACTTACTACAAACGTCGTTGCTGTATTTATGACTTTCCTTGGTGGTATTATATTAAAAGATTCACCTTTAAGTGCCATTCAAATGCTTTGGGTAAATCTTATCATGGACTCTTTCGCTTCTTTGGCTTTAGCTACTGAGGATCCTGCTGATTCTTTACTTGATAGAAAACCATACTCTCGAGATGCTTCCATTTTAACCCCAATGATGATCTTAAATATTTTCTCACAAGCTATTTTCCAAATTATTGTTCTTACTATAATAATATTTTATGGTGATTACATATTTGGAGTTCCTTCTGATAGAGAATTAGAACATTTCATGTGGAATAATATTAATGGATATCATTTCACTATATTCTTTAATATATTCGTATTTATGCAAGTATTCAATTCAATTAATGCAAGAAAATTACAAAAAGATGAATACAATGTATTCAGTGGCATTTTAGGAAATTGGCTTTATCTTTTAATTCAAAGTGTTATTGTCATTGGTCAAATTATTTTAGTTACTTTCGGTGGAAGAGCTGTTAGAACACATGCTTTATCTGTTCAACAACATTGCTATTGCTTGTTAATTAGTTCTTTGACTATTGTTTGGGGATTCCTTGTTAAATTACTTCCTATTGATGTTAGTGAAAAAGTCGAAGAAGATGATGATAGAAGAAAAACTCCTGATACTTATAAGAAGACTATTGGACTTGGTTATATGAGCAGAGGTAGAATGAATATGTCCAGCGGTGTTCGTTCTTTGAGATCAAATAGTAGAGCTAATAAATAAATAATTGAGTAAATAATAAAAAATTTGCTTCTAAATGAATAATAGTCTATTATTATTTTATAAAATATTATTAAATAAAAAATAAACTAAATTTAATAAATTAAATTAATTTCTTTTAATAATTTTATTAATTATTTTTTTATTTTATTTTTATTAATATATTAATATTTCATAAATTAATTGGGGATTGGGGATTGGGGATTG